>JAKEET010000194.1 GCA_022616435.1 Gemmataceae bacterium | reverse complement strand
CGGTTTTCGAACCTTCCGCGCTGCAGAAACCGCGTTATTTCACAAGCTGGGTGCCTTGCCTGAATCCGAACTCACCCACAGATTCGTGTGACGAGGCAAATAATTAGGTATTTTTCATCTTTAGACAGGAAATCAGCGCTCGCGGAGATCAAAGTATGGACCTCAGCGTTCCTCGCCCGTGGCCTGGCGAACAGGCTGCACAAGCATCAAAGGGGTCTTTGTCTCAGTCGCTGGCGTGAGACCCCTCTATGGATCAGGTGACCGGGATTGAGACTTGAGTGCCCGGTCACTCTTAAGGGGTGGCGGCGTTTCAGCCGCCACCTTGTGCGGTAGAGTCTCTACGGCAACTCCACCGGCTGACCATCGGCCGGCAGGATCAACCGCTCGAACGTGGTTGGACTGACGCTGTAGCTGATCATCTGCACGTGGCCGTCGCCGAGCACGAACAGCGCGCCTTGCGCCCACGGGCTTCCCCAGCGGTTGCTTTGCACCACGGTGGGGTGGTCTTGCAGAAAGTGCCGCGTGGGCAAAAGAGCCGTAGGGACGCCGCTGGTGCTTGCATCGCTGGCCCTCCGCGACGAGCGGCCGGTGCCGCCCCAGCCGCCGCCCCAGATCGACTCCTTCCAGCCGTTGCCGTTCTTGCTGGCGTAGACGGTGGTCCGCAGGTAGGCATGCCCGAACATGATCGTATTCATCGAGCCGTCGCGAATGTGCTGGACGGCGACGCGGTTATTGACCCGATTGCCGTCATTGTTGCCGGGGTTGTTGATCCGGGCATTGATCGCATAATCGTTGAACGGCCCGGGGGCTGTCGTGTTGAGGTTGGTGGCCACGCCGAGGCCCCGGTTCCGCCCGGGACAAAGGTAGACGGACACGGGGACGAGGTGCGACCAGGCGGGATTTCCCTGCTGCGTTCCGTTGCCCCGCTTGTAAAGAGCATCTTGCTCGACGTAGGGCAGGATCTGGTACAAGCACGAGCCTGAATCCTTCACGGCGGGATTGCCCCAGGTGAGGATGCCGCCGTTGCCGCGAAAGCCATTGTAGGGCAGGCTCTTGTGCACGTCGTTGTAGTTGTGGGACCCCAGGCCGATCTGCTTGAGATTGTTGGTCGACTGCGTGCGCGCCGCGGCCTCGCGGACCTTTTGCACGGCGGGGACAAGCAAGGCGATGAGGATGGCAATGATGGCGATGACCACGAGCAACTCGATCAGGGTGAAGCCGGCTCGGACAGCGTGTTTCGCGTTCATGAGAACTCCTTAAAAAATGAGAGACAAGGAAACACGACGGACCCGCATGGACGGCTTCTCGACACGGGCTGCCGAGGGACGCGCATTACGGACGCCGACGCAATTTATGATGGATAAACTGGTTACGGCCAAGTTTCGATGGGGCAGCGTACGGGCAGCGTGAAATGCAGCGTGCTTGGTAGTATAAACGGCCTGGCGTGCTTGTCAAAGGAAATCCTCATTCTTTTCTAATTTGTCTTAAGTCATTACTATTTCGTAATGTACGGAAAGCGAATACTGCAGCCAACCCCGTGGGACGGATTTCGGGCGTGGAATCGACGCGGCGGCGACCGTCGGCCTTTCGTAATGTTTGTGGAAGCAACTCGGAACGTGGCGTGGGTTGCGCCTGGGTTCCGCAAGGAGCTCGTATGCAAGATGGAAGTCACGAGCCCATCGCGCTCGAACGGCCCACCCGAGTTCGCTGGATCATGTTCGCGCTGGCCTGCGCCGCGAGCTCGCTGCTCTATTTGCACCGCTACTCGTGGGGCGTCATCAAGCCCCAGTTCCGCAGGGATTTTCCAGAGCTCACCGACGCCGACATCGGCTGGCTCGACTCCGCGTTTCTGGCGTCGTACGCCCTCGGCCAGGTGCCCGGCGGCTTGGCGGGTGATTGGCTGGGGCCGCGGGCGGTGCTGGCCGTCATCATCCTGCTGTGGTCCGCGGCGGTGGCCGGCGTGGCCTGGACCAGCGGCTTCTGGCGGGTCGGCGCGGTCCGCGCCGGCTTCGGCCTTGCCCAGGCGGGGGCCTATCCGGTGATCAGCAAGATGACGCGCATCTGGTTCCCGCTCGACGTCCGCACGTCGGTCCAGGGCGTGGTGGCGTCGCTGGGACGGATCGGCGGGGCGTGCTCGTCGCTCGTCATTGCTACCCTGTTGATCGGCCTGCTCGGGCTATCGTGGCAACACGCCCTCATCGCGATCATGGCGCCCGGCGTGTTGCTCGCCATCGCCTGGTGGTGGTGCGTCCGCGACAACCCCGGCGAACATCCCTGGGCCAACGCGGCCGAGCGGCAACTGCTGGATGCCGAGCCCAAGCCTTACACCGGCGCTGGCGACGCGGCCACGAAGGTCCGGCTGCGCTACGACGCCGGCGCGGGGCTCAGTCTGGGAATGCTGCTGGTGTACGCGTTCGCCAGCACCTTCCAGGACCAGCTCTATGTCTTCTGGATCCCGTTGTTCCTGGCCGAGGCGCGCGGTCTCGATCCGGTGACGATGGGACTGTTCGCGCCCTTGCCGCTCATCGGCGGCGCGATCGGCGGCGTCATCGGCGGCATCCTCAACGACGCCTTGATCCGGGTCTGGGGCAATCGCCGCTGGTCCCGCAGCCTCGTCGGCTGCACCGGCAAGCTCGTCGCCGCCGTGCTGGTGTACGTCACGTTCCAGGTTCCCGACGGCCGGCTGGCGATGGTCGTGCTCATGGCGGCGCGGTTCTTCGGCGACTGGAGCCTGCCGACGCAATGGGGCGCGATCACCGACATGGGCGGCCGCGCCTCGGCCACGCTGTTCGGCCTGGTGAACACGGTGGGCGCTCTGGGCGGGTTCGCCGCCGGTCCGTGCCTGGGCTACCTGAAGCTGTACTACGGCTGGGAAGGCCTGTTCTGGGGGGTCGTGGCGATGTGCTTGGTGGCGTCGGTCACGTGGCTGTTCATCGACTGCACGAAGCGGCTGGCGAGGGACTGACCCCGTTTTGGTTGCGCTCGTCTGAAAAGGAAATGAGTGGCAAGCGTGGCATGTTGGCAACACTGGCGTTACTGGCGTTCTGGCATTCTGCTGACGGGGAGGCTCACCACAACATCACCAAACCCACCATGGCGCGCAGGCGGCGGTAGACGGCCAGCACCTGGCCGGCGTGTTCGATGCGCGGCTCCAGGGTGACGGCGATGTGGCGGCCGCCGCGGGCTTCACGGACCTTGAAGGGCGGATCGGTGTCCTGGGCGAGCTCTTCGCGCACGGCGGCGACGGCGCGGGCCAGGAAACCCCCTTCCGATTTGCCGATCACCTTGAACGTGTACGGTCCGGGAAAGGTGTGCGAGCTGGTCAGCAAGTCGAGAGCGGGTTGTTGATACATCGTCGCGGCCCTGGAACGGTGACTAGGGTTCGGCTTGGTCGTCGAGCAGCCTCCTGACCCGTTCGATCACATGCTCGGGACAGGCGGCCGGCGGCAGGCGGCGGCCGATCTGAATCGTGAGCTGGTAGGTCTCCACGAAGTGCAGGCACTCCGGGCAGATCTCCAGATGACTGCGGATGGAAACGCAGAACTCCTCCGTCAGGGCGCCGGCGACGAAGTCGTCCAGGATCTCGGCCAGCTCGCGGCAGGTCATGACGCCACCCCCTCGAAGTGCTTGGCCAAGGCGTGGCGCATGTGCAGTCGGCCTCGGTGCAATCGGCTCTTGACCGCGGGAACGCTCAGGTTGAGGAACTCGCCGATCTCGGAATTGGGCAGGCCTTCCACCTCGGCGAGCACGTAGACGTCGCGGTACGCTTCCGGCAGGTCGGCGATGGCTTGCTCGATGAGCCGGCTGGTTTCGTGCTGCTCCGCCTGGGTCGCCGGGTTGATCGCCCACGGGCGGACCGGCTGGGCGTGATGGCCGTCGCTCTGGAAGAAATCGCCGTCGTGCTGCTCGCGGTCGGCGCGGCGGGCGCGTTTCTTGCGATGGGCCAGTGCGGCGTTGACGGTGACCCGGTGCAGCCAGGTGGCGATGTTGGCGTCGCCGCGAAAGGTGTCGAGCTTGCGGACCACTTGCAAGAGCACGTCCTGGGTGACGTCCTCGGCGTCGGCGTCGTTGCCGAGCATGCGCCGCGCCAGGCTGTAGACGCGCGGAGCATAGTCGCGAAAGACTTTCTCCGGCGTCAAGTGGCCGTTGGTGGAGGACGCGGCGTCCATGGCGCCATTGTATGCGGCACGCGGTAGCCGTCTGCAAGCTAGCCGAAGAGCCGGCTAACCAAACAGCCGGCGAATGATCCCGCTGCCGGTGCCTTTGGTTGCGGGGGCGGCGGGTGGCGCTGGTTGCGGGGCGGCGGCTTCGATGGGTTTGCGGACCGTGTTGTCGAGCTGACGGCGCTGGAGGCCGGCGAGGCGCTCACGCAGCTGCGGGTCGCGGCCGGCCATCTCGATTTCCCGAGCGAAATCGGTCTGATGACGCTGCAGCTCCGTTCGCTGCCGCGCCAGCTCGGCGCGGTCCTTGGCCAGGGCCAGTTCCATCCCGCGCATCTGCTCCATCATGCTGGCTTCGTCTCCCTGCAACTGGCGGCGCTGCTCCTCCAGCTCGAGCCGCTGCCGCTCGATCGAGGCGTCGCGCACTTCCGGGGTTGGAGCGCTCGCCGCCGGGCCCGCGGCGCGCAGCTCCTGCACCTGCAGATGCAGCGTGCGAATGACTTCCGACTTCTCATCCAGGAGCTTCTCGTACTCGCTCTGCCGCTCCGCCCACAGATCGTCCCCCGACGCCCCGGCCCGCGCGACGCGCTCGAGGTGCGCGACCCGCGTCCGTAATTCGTTGTTCTCCTGGCGAAGGCGGCGCAGCTCGTCCTCGGCATCGAGGTTGATCACCCCGTCGGAGCCCAGCTCGTCGATCAGGGCGCGTTGCGTGGCCGAAATCTCTTGAAGCTCGGAGCGGAACTCGGCCAGAAGGTCAAGGTGGGGGTCGGACGGATCGGGGGTGTGCGCATGCTCCCCAACCGTGCCGCGTTCGCGGAGGGTGCTGGTCATCTCTGTCTCCGTAAGACGTATGACTGGCAGGAACCCGCCTTTCCAGGAATCTCCCGGCCTCTTCCGATGGGAAATTCTGGACGGAGCCGCCGAAACGTCACGATTCCGGAGCTCTTGGCGACAAAGCCGTGGGCGAGGAAGGCCCTTGGCCAAGGAGCCGTGGCTAGGTACACTCCAGCATAGCTCGCATTTCAGGCACGTGCGGCAAATTCGACCGAGAAAATGGTGTCGAGAATCGACAGGGCCGCTTGCACTTGCCGTGCCGTGATGCAGAGCGGGGGGCAGAAACGCAGGGCGCTTTCGCCGCAGCCCAAGAGAAGCAGCCCACGCCGGAACGCCGCCTGAACGACGTTGTCGCGCAAGGCCGCGTCGGCGGCTCGACCAGGGCCCGGTTGGATCATGTCCATGGCCTGCATCAGCCCCAGGCCGCGAACGTCGCCCGCGAATGCGTACTTGCTTTGCAGCTCAAGCAAGCCGGCTCGCAATTGCTGGCCGCGCGCGGCCGCGTTGGCGATGTACTCCTGTTCAAGCAACGTCAGCGTTGCGAGCGCGGCGCGGCAACTGACCGGGTTGCCCCCGTACGTGCTGGCGTGGCTCCCCGGCGGCCAGTCCATGACATTGCCCTTGGCGACGATGGCCCCCAGCGGCATGCCGCTGGCAATCCCCTTGGCCAGACACAGGATGTCCGGCTCCACGCCCCAGTGTTCCACGGCAAACAGCTTTCCCGTCCGCCCGAAGCCGGTCTGCACCTCGTCGGCCACCAGCAGGATGCCATGCCGATCGCACAGGCCCCGCAGCGCCGGCAGGAACCCGGCCGGCGGCACGTGATAGCCGCCTTCGCCCTGGATCGGCTCCACGAAGAGCGCGGCAATCTCGTCCGGAGGGGCGATGCGGCGCAGCACAGTTTCTTCGATCTGTTGCACGCAGGCGCACACGTCGCCGGGATTCACGCAGCCCTGGCAGCCGCGCGGAAACGGCACGTGGTGGATGTCCGGCACCAGCGGCGAGAACCCGCGGCGATGCACGAGCTTGGAGCCGGACAGCGACATGGCGCCATACGTCCGCCCATGAAAGGCGCCGAAGAAGGCCAGGGCCCGCGACCGGCCGGTGTGCCAGCGGGCCAGCTTGAGCGCGGCTTCGAGCGCCTCGGCGCCGCTGTTGGTGAAGAACACCCGCTTGGTCGAGCCGCCGGGGGCCAGCTCGGCGAGCCGCTGAGCCAGGTCGATCTGCGGCTCGTAGTAAAAATCGGTCCCGGACATGTGCAGCAGCTTGCCCGCCTGGTCCTGAATGGCGGCGACCACGTGCGGATGGCAATGGCCGGTCGAGGTCACGGCAATGCCGGCGGTGAAATCGAGGAACAGGTTGCCGTCGACATCTTCGATGACGGCGCCCGAGCCGCGGGCGCAGACGAGGGGATAGATGCGCGTGTACGACGGCGACATGTAACGCTGGTCGCGCTCGAGGAGGGCCTGAGCGCGCGGGCCGGGGAGGGGGGTGTTCAGATTTGGGACTCTCGCAGAATCAAATTGCCACATGGGACGTCTCTCCTTGACGGGACCTCACGTGTGTAGTTACGGTATCAGCCAATCCACCAAGCGCAGGCCTGGGACATTGACAAAATCGGCGGTGTTGTGAGTGACGAGGGTCAGATCGTGGACCAGGGCCGTTGCCGCCAGGAAGAGATCCATTTCCCCGGTCGTTATTCCTTGATCGAACTGTTGGGCACGGATCTCGCCAAACTTCCGAGCAATATCCATGTCGACCGGCAGAAAACTGACATCGACGAGAAGGTCCAGCAACGACTGCAAGCGCTTCGGGGATGCGTTGGCGCGGAATGCCCACGTAAACAATTCACCGGCGGCAATCGCCGACAGAAACAGGCGGCCGCTGTATTGCGTCATCTTGTTGGCAACGAGATGAGTCCCCCGCAAGTAGGCCGAACAGGTATCGGTATCCAGCAAAAAACTCACGGATCAATCTCCCGTCGGTTCATCTTGCGTTGCTGCCGATTCCATTCGAGGTATCGATCCAGCTCGTCGCCGTCCTCTGCCCATCCGCCGAAAGCGCGGCGCAACCCTTCGCCCGGAGAAAGTCTGCTTGCGTCGGGGAGGGCCTGCACGGTCACGACGACCTTTTGGCCATCGGGCAACCCCGAGTCTTGTTGCAGTTCGATCGTACGGCCATGAATGATGCCGTGGAGCATTGCTGGACTCATGGACAATCACCTCCCGCCCGATGCGCTGTTGTGTTCTCTCCGCCGTTACTCTCTCCGCTCACACCTCCGTCGTCAATCCCTGCGCCATCTTCACTTCCTCGGCGTGGTTGACGGTCCACGCCGTCTTGTGCGTCACCGCCTCGATCAGGCCGGCGGCGCTCGGGCGGCCGTTGCCGCTCTTCTTCACCCCGCCGAACGGCAGGTGCACCTCGGCGCCGATGCACGGCAGGTTCACGTAGCCCATGCCGTAATGGCATTCCTCGCGGAAGTGACGCATCGTGCGATAACTTTCCGTGATCACCGCCAGCGACAGGCCGTAATCGGTGTCGTTGTAGATGGCGACCGCCTCGTCGTCTGTCTTGAAGGGAATCAGCGCCAGGTGCGGACCGAAAACTTCTTCCCGGATCGAGCGTCGGCCGGGCTTCGCTTCCATCCGGTACACGAACGGCTGCAGGAAACAACCTTTGCCCGATTCGCCGCTGGTCATGCGGCTGCCGTCGAGGAGGACTTCGCCCCCTTCCTCCTTCGCAAGGGCGTGGTAACTTAGCACCTTCTGCACCGCAGTCTCATTGATCACCGGGCCCGTGAAGTTGCTCGCATCGAGCGGGTTGCCGATCCGCAGTCGCTTCGCCATGCTCACCAGCTTCTCGGCGAACCGGTCGAACAGCTTCTCATGGACGATCACCCGGCCGGCAGAGACGCAGCGCTGGCCGCTGGTCTTGAAGGCGCTGATAAGCGCGCAGGTCACCGCCAGATCGAGCCTGGCGTCCTCGCAAACGATGACCGCGCTCTTGCTTCCCATCTCGGCCGCGACGATGCGATCCGGCAGCGACGCGGAGATTTCCTGGATGCGCTTGCCCACGTCATAGCTGCCGGTGAACAGCACGACATTCACATCGGGATTGCGAACCAGCGCCTCGCCCGCCTCGGCGTCGCCGTGCACCAGGTTGACCACGCCCGGCGGAAATCCGGCTTCCACGAACAGCTCGACCAGCCGCTGGCCGATCGCCGGCGTGTCTTCCGACGGCTTGTACACCGCGGTGTTGCCTTCGAGCAGGCTCGGGCCGAGCATCCACAAGGGAACGGCGAACGGGAAGTTCCACGGCGTGATCACTGCGGCCACGCCCCACGGCTTGCGGCGCATGAAGGCGTCCTTCTCGGTGATTTCGGATGCCAGCACGTCGCCGATCGGCATCCGGCCCGTGCCAAACACGTACTGGATCATGTGCAGGCCTTCGACGACCTCGGCCCGGCACTCGGTGACGACCTTGCCGCATTCGCGGGCCATCAAGGACGCCAGCGCGTCGGTTTCGCGCTTGACGACCTGGGCCAGGTTGTCGAACAGCTCGGCCCGGTGGATGCGGCTGGTGCGCCGCCAGCCGGGCTGCGCCCCCCGCGCCGCCGCGACGGCGCGATCCGCCTCGGCCTTGCCCCCCTGCGGGAACTGGCCGATGACCTCGTCGAGCCGCGCCGGACTGGCGCTGGCAAACGTTGTGCCCGAAGGTTCCAGCCACTGGCCGGCGATGAAGTGGCGACCGGCGACCGGCGAAGATCGCGAGCTCATGACAGCCTCCTGCTCGGAAAGTGCGCCCCCGGCATCTCGAACTGGCGATGAATCCGCCTCATTATAACGCGAAGGGCCGGTTCGACGCAGCAGCACTTATCATCGCTGGGCCATCCATACGCAGTTTGCAACCGGTCGTTCGGCTGGGGGGACGGCTTGCCGATCCGACCTACAATTCGCTATGGAGAGGGCATGGAAGGAGGTTCGGCGAGGTGCGCGTCAAGTTTGGACAACACGAGGCGGAACTGCACGTGCCGGCGGAGAACGTCGTCGCGGTGCATCGGGCGTCGGCCGCGCCCCCGCTGGCCGATCCCGCGGCCGCGGTGGCCGCGGCCCTGGAACAGCCGCTCGGCTTCCCGCCGCTGCGCCGCGCCCTCACGCCGGACGATCACGTCGCCATCGTTGTTGATGAGTCCATCGCTGCGTTGCCCCGGCTGTTGCCGCCGGCGCTGCGGCATCTTCAGGAAGCCGGCGTGCAGCTGGATGCCGTCACCCTGGTGTGCGCTCCGCCATCGACCGGCCAGCCGTGGCTCGAGGAACTGCCGGATGAGTTCCACGATGTCCGCATCGAGGTGCACCAGCCCGAGGACCGCAAGAAGCTGGCCTACCTGGCCACGACCCGGCAAGGCCGGCGCATCTATCTCAACCGCACCGTCGTCGATGCCGACCAGACCGTCGTCCTGACGCGGCGCGGCTACGACTCGTTGCTCGGTTACAGCGGCGGCGCCGGCACGCTCTATCCCGCGCTCTGCGATGCCGCGACCCTCCGCGAAACTCACAGCCACCTATCGCTGGCCGCCCCCGGCGCCGAGCCCTGGAAACTCAAGCGCGAGGCTGCCGAAGTCGCCTGGCTCCTGGGCGTGCCCTTCCTGGTGCAGGTGATCGAGGGGAGCGGCGGCGCCGTCGTGCACGTGCTCGGCGGCCCGGTCGAAACCAGCACGGAAGGCGAGCGGCTGCTCGACGAGCGCTGGCGGATCGAGGTGGACGAGCCGGCCGATGCCGTGGTCGCCACCCTGAGCGGTGATCCTGCCCGGCATGGGTTCGCGGAGTTCGGCAGCGCCTGGGCGGCCGCGGCGCGCGTCGTCAAGCCGGACGGCGTCATCGTGCTGCTGTCGGATGCGGCGCCCGTACTGGGCGTCAGCGCCGAGATGATGCGTGCCCACGAACACCCCGGCGAGGCGTTGAAACATCTCAAGAAGGAACCGCCGTCGGACCTGGAACCGGGCTATCAATGGGCCAGCGCCGCCGCGACTGCCAAGCTCTATCTACTCAGCCGGCTGAACATCGACGTCGCCGAGGAATTGTTCACGACGCCGCTGGAAAGCGTCGGTCAGGCCCAGAAGCTGCTGCGCGGCCGCTGCCTGTTTCTGCCGGACGCACATCAGACGATGGCGGTCGTGAGGTGACGGGTCACCTTGTCACCTTGTCACCCTCATCGGCCACGAACACCTTGCTGCGCGGCTCTAGGGCCGGCGGCCGATTCAGGGCGCTGGCGCCTTCGCCGCCGTCGCGCGGACGGCTGTCCTCCGGTGAGACAACGAACCAGCCGGCCGGCGTTCGCGACTCGCCCGCTGCTTCCACGGTGATCGCGCGGCGATGTTCCAGAAGGGCCGGCGGTGTCATGACGACCGCGTAGCGCAGCAAGAAGCCGCCGGCCAGCACCAGCGTGGCATGCACGAGCGGACGAGCCAAGCGAGTGCCGAGCCAGCCCAGCCGCAGCGCGAGCGGGATTGCCATGCCGACCGTCAGCGGGGCGCCAACAAGCAACCAGCCCATCGGGAACGACAGCAGCGCCGGCAGCCACGACCACAGCGAGACGAGGAAAACCAAGAACACAACCAATTCCAGCCCAACGGCGCCGATCTCGGCGCGATCGAGCCGCCACAGCCGGTCACGCACGTGCGGGCGCCGGCCCAGCAACACCAGCGCGGCCAGCGCCGTGGACGTCGCCGAGCACAGAAACAGCGCGCCCAGCCAATCGGTCTGGCTCCAGATCGGCTGATTGGTCGCGGCGAGCAACACCCCGGTGTAGGAAGCCACGAAGAAGCCGACGCCGCTGCCCGCCAGGCGCCACGGCCAGCGCAGCACACGCCAGTTCAACAGCCTCGCGATGCGTCCCGCCGGCCACACGCCGGCCCAGCACGACGCGAAGCTGAACCCGCCGAACAAGAACACCGCCCAGGCGCCAATCGACATCGGCGACCATTCCTTCAGCATCGGCGCGTAGACCATCCACTCCCAGCCGGCGGCCGACCACGGCCAGCCTTGCTCGAAGGCTTCGTGCACCACTTCCGATTGCAACAGCATGTGCCAGAAGCGCTCGGGGCGGTTCAGGTCGAGGACCAGGAATAGGCCGCACACCAGCACGAGCGGAAAGGCGATGCAGTAACCCAAACGGGCGAGCGCCTGGTCCTCGGCTTGGCCGAACAGTTCGAGCAACGACGCGATGAAATAGCAGCCCGCGGCGATGCCGCCCAGGAAGAAATAGCCGACGATCCACCAACCCCAATCCGGGTCGGCCACGAAGAGGTTCATGCGCGGCCCTCCGTGGGATGTGGCGTGGATGTCTCACTGGACGGCGGATTCGGCGCGGCTTGACCGGATCGTTTCGTCCGATCTCGAAACGCGAACAGCATTCCCAGGGCCGCGAGCAGGGCGGTCAGTATGCTCCACAGGGATGACGCCGGCACGCGCCGGCTGGGGAGCTGCGGATTCGACGGCAGGCCGTAGGTCTCCGGGCGATCGACGAGCAGGTAGAAGGCGTTCAAGCCGCCCAATACGGATTCGTCGGCGCCGTAGAGATACGCCTCGGATACGCCGTCGCGGTGGAGTTGATCGAGGCGCTCACGGGCGCGGCGCTGAAGCTGGTCCTGTGTTCCGAAGACGATCGATTGCGTCGGACAGGCCTGAGCGCACGCCGGGGCGAGGTTGTGCTGGAGCCGGTCGTAGCAGAACGTGCACTTCTGGGCGACGTGTTGCGTCTCGCTCATGTGGATGACGCCGAAGGGGCATGCTGAGATGCAATCGCGGCAGCCGTTGCAGGCCGGCTCGTGGATGTAGACCGTGTCGAACTCGGTGCGCAGGATGGCGCCGGTCGGGCACACCTCCAGGCACGGCGCGTTGACGCAATGCTTGCACACGTCCGACATCATCAGCCAGGCGGCCTCGCGGCGATTGGGGTCGGGGCTGAACTTCTCGATGAACTTGACGTGCCGCCAGTTGACGTCGGAAAAGCTGCCGGTGTTGTCGTAACTGTCGCCCGACAGCACCGGCAAGCTGGTGCGCTCGCCGCGGCCGGCCGGCAGGTCGTTCCACTGATGGCAAGCCACCTGGCAGGCCTTGCAGCCGATGCACACGGTCGTGTCGGTGAAGAAGCCGACGGGTTCGGGCATGGCGTTGTCCCTAGGCCGTTGGACACGTTTCTTGGGAGTATATCGCTAGAGACGAGTAAGATGCCGAATCTGGTCTTCGAATTCCCGGGCGAAGGCAGCACCATCGATCAACGCCAGCATGCCGGCCACTTCGCGGATACTCCGTTTGGGATTCTCGACGAAAATGCCGGGAACATGCCGCCCGCCTGCGATGTGATCGGCGAGATGCACGGGCATCGAATGTCGATTGTTGGTGATCAGGAAGCACTGATTCTCTTCACACCACACGAGGATTTCCGGATCAGCCGATCCAGAGCGCGGTGCGCCTGGATCGCCTACGCTCAGCACTCGCAACTGCGGCTCGAGACGGATGATCGCGCCGCGCCACCAACGCGGCAGCTGTTCATCCAAGAGAAAGATCGGATTCATGACGCCTGCTGTTCCTTGCGCGCCAACCTGTCGCTAAGAAGCGCCCTCATCTTTTCGTGCCAGGCAGCATTCTTGAGTTCGTCCTCCGCACGGGACCGCCGACAATACTCGACATGCTCCGTCATGTATTTGTCCAGCGCCTCTTTGTTCCGATGATAGTACAGCAACACGGCGAGGATATCCTCTTTCGTCAGCGTATCGAAGCGTTTGACCAGCTCTTCGAAAGTCATGTCGCGCAACAAATACTCCTCGAGCACATGCTCGATCCAGATGCGATGTCCCTTGATCTTGATCTCATTCGGACCAAGAAACTCGAAATAGTCTTCAATTTGCATGGTCATTCACCTCGCCCTCATTCTATCCCTTCCGCACCTGGCACACAAAAACCTTGGCCTCGTGGATCGTCACGTTCGGGTCGCCGACCAGCGCGGTCAGGTCATTCACCACGTCGCCGGTGGTCAGCCCTTTGTAGCCCCAGTGCCACGGCAAGCCGACGTGGTGAACCGTCTGGTCGCGCAACCGAAACGGCCGAATCCGCCGCGTCACCAGCGCCTTGGCCCGGATCGAGCCGCGCGGCGTGCTGATGACGACCACTTCGGTGTTTTGCACGCCGATCTCGGCCGCGTGCTCGGGCGAGATCTCGCAGAACAGCTCCGGCTGCAACTCAGCCAGCCACGGCAGCCACCGGCTCATCGTGCCCGACAGGTGATGTTCCGTCAAACGATACGTGGACAGCACGTGCGGATAATCCGCCGAACCGACCGGTGCGTATTCGTTGCCCGCGATGGGATAGACGAGGGCCGCGGGATTGCTTTGCGTGCGATAGACGAGATTCTGCACCGGCGATTCGTACGGCTCGTAGTGCGTGGGCAGTGGACCATCGACGAGGCCCGACGGCGCGAACAGCCAGCCCTTGCCGTCGGCCTTCATGATGAAGGGCGAGGCCCCGTCGTGAGCATCGAGGCCGGCGGTGTCAGGACGCGCCGGAGCATCGGGCGGCTTGGTCGCGGGGAAGTCGGGAACGTCGAGTCCTTGCCAGCGCCGCGCGGCGGCGTCCCACCACACGTAACCGGGCCGGCCGCGGCCACGCGCCAGCCGCGCTTCCTTCGGCCACGGATTGCCGGCCGGGTCCGCCGAAGCGCGGTTGTACATGATGCGGCGATTGGCCGGCCACGCGAAGCCCCAGCCGGGCGACACCCAGCCGTCCCCCTGCCGGTTGGCGGCGTGGTTGCGGCCGCCGGCGTAGATGCCGGTGTAAATCCACGCGCCGCACGCCGTGCCGCCGTCGTCCTTCAAATCGGCGAACGAGGTTAGCGGCCGGCCGGTAGTCACGTCGTAGCCGTTGATCTCGCGCACGATCCGCTCGGCCGACGGTTCGTCCTTGATGCGCCAGTCGCGGTTGGCGGCTTCGTCCACGTAGTCCCAGGTCAGCGCCTGGATCGGCCGGTCGCGCTCCAGCCGGCTGTCGCGATACATGTCCTTGAGCAGCCTGCCAAGATGATAAGTGAACCAGACGTCGGAGCGGGCGTCGTCGGGCGGATCGACGGCTTTGTCGTGCCATTGCACCAGACGCTGGGTGTTCGTGAAGCTGCCGTCCATCTCGGGGACGGCGGCGGCGGGCAGAAAGAAGACTTCGGTCTGGATATCGCGCGGGTTGAGCAGGCCGCGCTCGACCTCGGGCGCGTCCTTCCAGAAGCTGGCCGTTTCGGTTTCGTAAAGATCGCGGACGACGAGCCATTTCAACTTCGCCAGCGCCTGCCGCTGGAACGACGCGTTCTGCCCGCCGACCGCGGGGTTCTGGCCCATCGCGAGCAAGCCCTGGATGCTGCCCTCGTTCATGGCCACGAACATCGGCATGTGCGAATGATCGCCAGTGATCTTCGGCAGAAAGCTGTAACCGTAGTCATTGGCGGCGGTGGCGGCCGGGCCGAACCAGGCCTTCAGCAGGCTGACGACGAACCTGGGCATGTTCGACCAGTACGACGTCGGCTGGGTCTCGGCGCGGAGGTAATCGCGCAGCGTGTCGTGCAGCCTGAGCGCGCTCGGCGTGGTCAGATAGCCGGGGAGCAGGTTGTACAACGTGGCGATGTCGGTCGAGCCCTGGATGGTGGCGTGGCCGCGGAGCGCGAGGATGCCGCCGCCGGGCCGGCCGATGTTCCCCAGGAGCAATTGCAGGATTGCCGACGCCCGGATCATCTGCACGCCGGTGGTGTGCTGCGTCCAGCCGACGGCATAGCAGATCGCGCTCGTTCGGTCCGGCCCGGAATTGTTGACGAGGGCATCGGCCACCCTGTTGAACACGTCGCGCGGCGTGCCGCACACTTCCTCGACCAGCTCCGGCGTGTAGCGCGCGTAGTGCCGCCGCAGGATCTGATACACGCAGCGTTCGTGGCGCAGGCCCGGATCTTGCCGGGCCGCGGGGCCGACCATCTGGCCAACCAGCTCGGCGAAACTCCGCGGCTCGCCCGCGCCGGGCGGGCGCGCGGCGGCGTCGGCCTCGTAACGCCAGGTGCGCGGATCGTAGCGGCGGGTCGCGGGATCGAAGCCGGAGAAGACGCCGTCGGCGTCCTCGGCGTCGCGAAATTCTTCGCTGATCAGCGTCGCTGCATTCGTGTAGCGCGTCAGATAGTCGTGGAAGAAGCGGGCGCGGGCGGTGCGCTCATCGGCCGGCTTCAGCAAGATGCGTTCGTGCTCGTTGAGGATGCGGTGGATCAAGGCGCCGAGGAAGACGATGTCGCTGCCGGCGCGCAAGGGCGCGTAAATGTTGGCCATGGCCGACGTGCGCGTGAAGCGCGGGTCGGCGTGGATCACGGTGCACGGGTGGTCGCGGCGCGTCTTGGCCTGCATCACCCAGCGGAACGCCACCGGATGGCACTCCGCCATGTTCGAGCCCATGATCAGGATGGCGTCGGCGTGCTGCAAGTCGGCGGCAAACGTGGTGGCCCCGCCGCGGCCCATCGAGGCGCCCAGACCGGGCACCGTGGCGCTGTGTCATATCCGCGCCTGGTTTTCGATGAAGACGACCCCCAGCGCCCGCATCAGCTTCGCCTGGACGTAGTTCCATTCGTTGTCCATCGTCGCCCCGCCGAGCGACGCGATGGCCAGCGTGTGGTTGACGGTCTTGCTGACCTCCCGGCCTTGCGAATCGCGCGTGGTCCACGTTTCCTGGAACGTGGCGTCGCGAGTTTCCTTCACCAGCTGGGCAATGCGGCGCATGGCCCAGTCGAGGGTCTTGGTCTTGTCCCATTCGGATGCGCCCGGCGCGCGATGCCACACGCGCGTCACCCGATTGGGATTGACCGCGAGCTGGTACGTCGCCGCCCCTTTCGGACAGAGCGTACCCTGGTTGATCGGACTTTCCGGATTGCCTTCGATGTTGATGATGCGCTGGTCGCGGACGTGAACGAGCTGCCCGCAACCGACAGCGCAGTAGGGGCAGACGCTCGGCACTTCGCGAACGCCGGCGATCTTCAGGTGCCGGGCTTCTTCCTGGGCGGCGCGGAGATCGAGGCCGAGTCCGAGCAGGCCGCCGAGCGTGAACCCGCCGCCGGCGGCTTTCAAGAAGGTGCGACGCTCGA
This sequence comes from Gemmataceae bacterium, assembly GCA_022616435.1. Lineage (GTDB taxonomy): Bacteria > Planctomycetota > Planctomycetia > Gemmatales > Gemmataceae > JAKEET01. Next base: position 38,116 of record JAKEET010000194.1, on the reverse strand, counting down.
GGGCGGGTCCGGCTGCTGACATGGTCAAGCTCCGTTGCCGCGATTGTTTGCGGTTCATGATATACGCGCGGCACTCCCGCGGATTGCTCGAACACATGCCGCGCTGTCGGTCAATGTATGCTGAGTTTGCTAGCACGTCGCGTTCAAGTCCTCGCGCAGTTCGGTTCAACCCCTCCATTCCAAGTCTTTGCGGTTCAGCGAATTGGGAGCGGCGCCTGCAATCGCGTTTTCCACTCGGCACGAGACTTGCTCTCTCGTCACCATCGACCCGCCAAGTTTCTCTTCCGGCTTGGTTTCTCCCTTGGTGTCCTGGTTGCTGATCGTTGCCCGCGCGCAATCCGCGCCCCCAGGAGAGCCCCTATGAGGAGAGCCCCCATGGATCGGCCGGGAATGTCCTACCTCTGTGTTTCCCCTCCGCTCGAGCTTCGACCTGGCGCGTCGCTCGCCGATCAACCCCTCCGAAGAAATGGCGTCCCGCCGGACCAGCCCGAAGCCATCGTGCCGCCGCCCGATTGGGACCTGGAACCGGTCGCCGGTTGATCCTCGCTCGGAACCCTTGCTTGACTACGGAATGGAGGAAATGCCATGCGCCGCATTGCGACACTCGGCATCACCGGCTGCACGCTGGCGGTGTTGACGTGCTGGGTGATGGAACTTTCCGTCGCGTGCATTGCCGACTTGCTTCCAGGCAGCCGCGACCGCATGAATCGCCTCGACCAGCAACTCCAGGAGCGCGAACGTTTTCAACCGCGGTTCCGGGCGCTGGTCGCCGAAGTCGCCGCGGGCCGGCAGTCGCTGCGCGATGCCAGCCGCCGGCTTGAGCAACTGGCCGCCGAGCGCCACCCGTCGTACCTGGAGCACGTGGGCATCGTCGCGCCGGGCGAAACGTTGCGGACCAAGCTCGCGTCCCAGATCGTGCTCCACCTGGACACCGGCGATTCCGGCGACGGGCCGCCGCTAGATGGCGCGCGGCACGCGGAACTGGCTCGGCAGCTCGAAAAGATGCTGGCCGACGAAGCGCCGGCGCCGTGACCGCACGGACCGCGCCGACACTATTTCTTGAAGTCTTCCAGCCGCCAGATCATCACCACCCCCGTCCCCAGCGACACCGCCAGGTGGCGGCTGTCCTGGGCGAAGGCGAGATTGCCGAACTGCTCGCCGGTGGTCCAGTCGCGGATCTTCTTGCCGCTGCCCGCCTCGTACAGGTTGATGCGATAGTCCGGCCCCCACGAGGCGAGGTAGCGGCCGTCCGGCGAGCAGGCGACGACGCGCACGCCGGATTGGCCGCCCTTGTAGATGATGTCCGGTTCCTTGGGCGGCGTGGCGGCGTCCCAGCGCCGCAGCACGTGGTCGGAGGCGCCGGAGAGGAAGAACTTGCCGTCGGGCGTGAACGCCAGCGCCGAGGTCAGCACGGTGTCGTGCTTCCAGCGGTAGAGTTCCTTGGCATTCGCACTGTCGTACAGGCGGACCGTGCTGTCGAGGTAACAGTACTTGCCGTCCTTGACGACGATCTGCCTGTTCTTGTCGTACAGGTAGTAGCCGCTGCACACGAGCAAGTGCTTGCCGTCGGGCGAATAGGCCACGCCGTTGACATAGGTTTCGAACGCGGTGATTGAATTGACGGCCTCGCCGGTCTTGGCGCGCCATAGCCGGACGGTCTTGTCGGTGGAGCACGAGGCGATGGCGCTGCCGTCCGGACAGAAGGCGAGTCGGTTCACGTAGCCCGTGTGCCCCTGGAACTGGAACAGGTAGCGGCCTGAGTTGACGTCGTAGGTGCGAAACTTGGTCGACTGTCCGCCGGCCGCCAGCGATTTGCCGTCCGGGGCGAAGGCGACCGTGTACACGAAACCGTCGCTCTTCATCGGCGGCGCGCGTTCCTTCGCCGCGGCGCCGCCCAATTCCCAGTACCGTGCCGTCTTGTCGTAGCTCCCCGAGGCGAGGCCCTTCTCGTCGGGCGAAAAACGCACGTTGTACACGTGGCTCAGGTGGCCCGTCTTGATCGTCGTGTCCTTGGGACGCGGGCCGGCAACGACCGGCCATTGCCGCACCGTCCAGTCCGAGCTGCTGCTGGCGATCGTCTTGCCGTCGGGCGCGAAGCAGACGCCGGTCGCCGCCATGCCGTGCCCTTCCAGAATCCCCTTTTCCGACAAGACACTGCCGGCAGCCACGGCGTAGGTGCGCACCGTGCCGTCGCCGCAGGCCGTCGCCAGCGTCCGGCCGCTCGAGGAATAGGCGATGCCGTTGACGGCGCCCCCCTTGCCCTTGACGGCGAATCGCGGCCGCAACTTGCCGTCGACCAGGTTCCAGACGCGGATGACGCCGTCGGCGCCGCCCGAGACCAGGATCCTGTCGTCGACGGGATGCCAGCACAGGGACAGGACCGCCGCCTGGGTGTCGATCAAGGAGCGCTCCTTCATCTGGTTCTGCGTGTTGACGTACCAGATGCGGATGGTCTTGTCGGCGCTCGCGGAGGCCATGAGCTTGCCGTCGGACGCCGCGGCCATGGCGTGGACCGCGGCGGTGTGGGCGTTGGCGCCGGTGAGCTCACGCGGCGGATCGCTGGATAGGTCCCAGTAGTAGATGCGCGAATCGTTGCTGCCGGCGACGAACCATTTGTTGTTGGTCGCCAGGGCCAGGCCGGTGATCGGTCCGGAGGTGACCTTGTACGTCCCCTTTTCCTTCGGCTTGGCCGCGGTCATGTCCCAGATGCGCACCTCGCCGTCGCCGCCGCCGTGGGCCAGCAGCGTATTGTCCTTGCTGAACACGACCGAGTAGGCGCCGCGCGAATGGCCGAGCGTGTGCAACAGGCGCATCGTCGCCGGGTCCCAGATGCGGACGTAGCCGTTGGTGCTGGTGCTGGCCAACCACTTGCCGTTCCTGCTCCAGGCGACCGCGGTGGCGGCGCCCCCCTGCCGGCCGCGATGCTCGCCCAGGATGGCCACCGTCTCCTTGGGGTGCCAATCGAACTTCTCGATGGCCGGGATCGCCTTGGCGTCGAGCTTGTCGAGCGGCGACGGCAGGTCGCGGAGCAAGCCCGCGGCTTGCACGGCGTGCGCCGTGCCCGGATAGCGGGTCCGAAACGCGAACAAGTCCTGGCGCAGCTTGTCCACCTCCTTGCCCTGGGCGGCCCGCTCGGCGAGCGCTTTGAGCTCCGCCTCCTGGGCGCACACCGCCGCGGCGCCCCCAGCCAGGTACAGCGCCGCACACACTGCCAAGACGCATGTTGATTTGGAACCGGACATGGCCACTCCCCGGGTCGATCCCGCAACGTGGCCATGATTCTAACGGCGGACGTGGCGGGTCGCAAGCGCTGCTGCGGCGACACCACAACGATACCACAACAACTCCGGCGAACCGCGCGGCCGTGGAATGAAAATGGATTTTTGTTGCCATCGGCCGTCCATCAGGCTATGTTCAGGACAGTCCCGTCGGCAGGTCTTCGGTAACTGGGCGATACTGAGGGCCACGGCGGGACTTTTCGTTTTTCGGCCTGAACCGGGACTTGATCTTCGCAACGGATGCGATTTTCATAATTGCACTTCCTCTCCGTGTCTCAGGACAGCTGGAACGTCTCATACCGTGCCTGGCACGCGGTCGCGTACGCCACGCGCAGGCTGCGCATCGCCGGCAGCAGTTGCAGGCACGCGGTCGTGTGCCAGTACGTGCCGTGAACGCAGGGCGTGAAGTCGTCGGCCACTCCCGTCGGCCCGTGGTCCGCCATGATGCGGGCCAGGTCGTCGGGCCCCAGCGCCGCGTCCCCGGCCAGGTTGGCGTCAAAGCGCTCGTTGCGGCGCTCGGATGACAGGTGCAGCCGCCGGCCGCGCAACGGCTTCGGCGCCCGGTCGGTGTACACGGCGTCCCACGGAATCTGGATGGCCAGCATGGCGTCCGTCGAAAAGCAGTTCGTGTGATAGATTGCATCCTCTCCCGCAGCCGGACGGCGGACGGCGCTCCCCGTGCTCGACAGTTCCAGCGAGGCGATGTCGCCCGTTGCATCCGCGAGCATCAAGAGTCCGGCGCCCCAGCGCGGCCTCGCGGCGACGCGCGTCACCGCTTCCTCGACCGTTCGGCAACGCTCCAGGGCGTCCGTGATCGCGGCCGAGATCGGCGGGACCGGGCCGGCGGGGGCATCGGTCGTGAACGCGTAGTTGTAGGCGATCGCGAGGCCGTGTTCGTTGACGCCGTCGACGGCGCCGGCGAGCGGCGCGAACGTGAAATCCAGCGACCGCGCCCGGCCGGTGGGCCGGCTGTCGCGCAAGATGTAGAACGGCTGCACGACGGGCAAGTAGTCGAAGTTGTGGGCGATGATGGGCCTGCCGGTGGCGGAGCGGCGGCCGCGGACGGCCACCGCCGAGCAGGCGGCCGGGCACGCGGTGCTGCGCGTGACGTTGCCGAGTACGGCTTCGAGGACGTTGAACAGCGCCAGGGCGGACTCGCCCAGGCCGGCGCCGGTGGCGATGCCGCGCAGCCGCTCGAGCATCTCCGGCGCGGCGTTGTTCCAGCCGGCAATCAGGCGGCGCGCCTTGCGTTCCACGATCCAGCAGTAGGCGGGGAAGGGGAGCCACCAGGGCTGGCGCAGGCGAAACGCTTCGAGCCGGGTTAGCTCCTCGCGGGCAGTGCGGATCTTCGTGCGCAGCGCTTGCCCTTGCGCGACGCCCATGGCAAAGGCGTTCCCTTCGCAAACGACCTCGACTCGCGGCATCGGCGCGGTTTCGATCGGCAAATCATTCAAATTTCTCGTCCTCAGGCGCAATCGCTTCGGATACAATCGTCAGCACCAAGGCATCTATCGAGACAAGTGCTTCCCGAGATAATACCAAGGCCCCAGTTGCCGGAGACTTCCATCGCGCGTCTCTTGCCCGTGATGATATTGCTTCTCGTGCCGCTGGCCGCGACGTATGGCCAGAAGAGCGGAATCAAACTCCTCTTCCTCGGCGACAACGGCCATCACCGGCCGGCCGAGCGCTTCCGGCAAATCCAGCCGGTCCTCTCGTCGCGCGGCATCGAGGTCGTCTACACTGACACGGCATCGGCGCTCAATGCGCAGACACTGGCCAAGTACGACGGCCTGATCGTCTACGCCAATAACGAGAAGATCACCGCCGAGCAGGAGCAGGCGCTGCTGGACTATGTCGCCTCCGGCAAGGGCTTCGTGCCGATTCATTGCGCGTCGTACTGTTTCCTCAATTCGTCGAAGTACATCGAGCTGGTGGGCGCCCAGTTCCAGCGGCATGGCACGGGGGTGTTTACCACGAAGCCGGCCGAGGTCGACCATCCGATTCTCAAGGGCTATCGGCCGTTCGAAAGCTGGGATGAGACTTATGTGCACACCAAGCACAACGAGAAGGACCGCATCGTTCTGGAGTACCGCGAGGACAAGGGTAAACGCGAGCCGTGGACGTGGGTGCGGACGCACGGCAAGGGGCGGGTGTTCTACACGGCTTGGGGCCATGATGGGCGGACGTGGGGGAATGAAGGATTTCACGCGCTCTTGGAGCGCGGGATTCGGTGGGCGTGCGGGGATGCTCGAGTCCATTTCCCCGCGCTCGTCGCCGCAGCTCTCCGTCGGCGTCATCGACGCCCTCGCCGCCAGCCAGGCGCCGACCGTGGGCGCCGCCCTCGTCAAGAACATGCGCGGCCTGGCGCCGTCGGCGCGGACGGCGGCGGTCCGTGTGCTCTTGAGCCGTCCCGAATCGACCCGCGCCCTGCTCGACGGCCTCGACAAGGGACTGATCCAGCTCAGCGAGCTGTCTCTCGATCAGAAGCAATCTCTCGCCCAGCATCCCAGCAAGTTCATTGCCTTCCGCGCCCGTAGGCTGCTCGAACGCGGCGGCGGGCTCCCCAGCGCCGACCGGCAGAAGGTCATCGAGCAATTCACGCCCGTCATCGCCAAGTCCGGCGACGCCAAACTCGGCAAGCTGATCTTCAAGAAGCACTGCGCCGTCTGCCACACCCATTCCGGCGAAGGCCAGAAGGTCGGCCCCGACCTCACCGGCATGGCGGTCCATCCCAAGCACGAGCTGCTCGTGCAGATCATGGACCCCAGCCGCAGCGTCGAGGGGAACTATCGCCTCTATCAAGTCGTGACCGAGGACGGCAAGCTGATGAACGGCCTGCTCGCCTCCGAATCGAAAACGGCCCTGGAGATCTATGACGCCGAAGGGAAGAAGCACATTGTCCAGCGCGACAACGTCAGCCAGCTCATCGCCACGCCCAAGTCGCTCATGCCGGACGGCTTCGAGAAACTGCTCAAGGAGAATGAGCTGCTCGACCTGCTCGAATTCCTCACCGAGCGCGGCAAGTACCTGCCGTTGCCTTTGGGCAAAGTCGCCAGCGCCGTCAGCACGCGCGGCATGTTCTACAGCGAGGACGCCCCCGTCGAGCGTCTCATCTTCAAGGACTGGAGTCCGAAGACGGTCGACGGCATCCCGTTCCACCTCGTCGATCCGGAAGGCGAGCGCGTGCCGAACGTGATCCTCTTCTACGGGCCGCAGGGGAAAATTCCGCCGAAGATGCCCAAGTCGGTGACACTGCCGTGCAACGCGCCGGCGAAGGCGCTTCACTTCCTCTCCGGCGTCAGCGGCTGGGGCTACCCGTACAGCGACAAGGGGACGGTCACGCTGATCGTGCGGCTGCACTACGCGGATGGCAAGACCGAAGACCATGCGCTCAAGAACGGCGAGCACTTCGCGGACTACATCCGCCGCGTCGATGTGCCGGGCTCGAAGTTCGCGTTCGCGCTGCGCGGCCAGCAGATTCGCTATCTGTCGGTAATCCCCGAGCGGCCGGATGTGATCGAGCGCATCGAGCTGGTGAAAGGCCCCGACGCGACGGCGCCGGTGGTGATGGCGGTGACCGTGGAGACGCGATAGGGCCTGACCGCCGTGGTCGATGTGTCCTCGTTCACGCAGGCGAACGATTCTGGGAAGGGCTCGACCGCCGCATCGCGCATGGTCATTCGCCCCCGCAGCCCATGGGATCCGTTTGCCGGATGGCGATCCGTCCGAACTCAAGGAACGGACAAGCGCGCGTGAGCTGCAGGGCCTCGTCGTAACTGGCCGCCCGCAGCACGAAGTAGCCGCCGATGACTTCCTTGGTCTCGGCGTAGGGGCCATCGACGATGCTCAACCGGTCCCGCCAGAGCTCGACGATCTTGCCGCCCTCATCCATCAGCTTCTCGCTGCTCACGATCCGGCCGCCGGCACGCATCTGTTCGGTCCAAGCCGTGACCTTCTCCAAGGCGCGCTCCATCTCTTCAGGCGACAACTTCCGCAACCCGCCAGGCGTGGTGTGCAGGATCAGCATGAATTTGGCCATGGTTGGTTCCTCCTCCTGGCAATGCTCGCGTCATCTCAAGAGCGTTGTTCGTCATTCCGTCCGCAGGACGGGGCGCACCTCGATCGAGCCGCCCACAGCCAGCGTCGGAATGCGCAGGGCCAGCGCGATCGCCTCGTCCCGGTCCCGGCACTCCAGCAGGTGGTAGCCGCCGAATTGTTCCTTGGTTTCCGCGAACGGCCCGTCCGTGACGACCGGGTGGCCGTTTTTCCGGCGAACCGTGACGGCGCTGGCGCGCTGCTCGAGCTGGGCGCCGGCCAGCAGGCGGCCGCTCTGCTTGAGTTCATGGGCCCACTTGCCGTATTCGGCCATGATCCGGTCCCGCTCGGCGCCGGGAAGCTGGGTCCAAAGAGCTTCCTCGATACAGCACATCAGCATGTATTGCATGGCATGCTCTCCTTTGGATGTTTGGATGAGGGTGTGCCAACGTGGACGGCGACTGGATCATCTTGATTCCGCTGCCGCCAGTGCCATCGGAAACCCGGCGTCTTGCCAGGCCTGGATCCCGCCGTTCAGCACCGCGGCGTTCGTGAATCCCTCAGTCTGAGCGCGGGCCGCCTGACCGACGGCCGATGCGTCGGCGGGTCAGCCTCAGTAGAAAACGATGTCGAGGTCGCGCGGCAGCGACGGCTTTCGCCTCTCGAACTCGCTAAACGAGATCGCTCCGTCGAGGGCGGCCTGCCGAAACTTCACGTCGCTCTCATACGCGCAGACGAGCAGGGCGTGTCCCGACGGCAGCTTGCCGCGGACTTCCTGGACGCTCACTCGTTTCGGTGCGGACATGTTCCACCTCCTTCAGCTCAAGATTGGGCAGCGAATGCCAAGGTTCGGGGAGTTATTCTTTGAACGTTGCATAGGGCGCCGGCGTGTCGCCGTACCACCAATCGCGCCGCCGCGACATCAGCGCCCGCAGGTCCAGCCGCAGCTCCTCCACGGTCGGGCGGCCCACGTACCACCAGCCGTTGTAGATCTTGAAGATGACGCGCTCCGCATCGAGCACGAATGTGTACGGAGTCGCGATCCGCGGGTGATGGGCGTCGGTCGTATCCACGATATCCAGCTCGGCGATCACCTTCCGCCCGTGATCGCAGAGAAACGGAAACGTCGCGGCCAATTCCCGCCGGGCCGCGCGCGTGGACTCGGGTGGGTCGGTCCACACGACGACGAGCTGACAATAATTGACCGCCAGCTCCGGTTGCAGATGCGCCGCGTAGTTCGCCAACTGGCGAGTGTCCTTCGGTCAGTAGAAGCCTCGCGAAAACACCACGGCCGTGGGAAAGCCGCGCATCTGGCTGGAAAGCCTGGTCGGTTCGTCGTCCTGGTTGGGCAGCTCGATATCCGGGAACTCCGCCCCCGGCTTCAGATGCTCGCGCATGACACACCCCTTTCCTTGAACCCCCTCACCCCCCGACCCCTCTCCCCCGCGGCGGTGGAGAGAGAGGCTCACCCGGTCCGCCGGATGACCGCAAACCACGCTTTGGGCCCGCCTTCCGAAAACTTGATGTCGGTGAACTCCGGGTTCGTCTCGATTCGCGCCGGCTCGACCGATTCGACTTCCCAGCCGCCGGCGAAGGCGTCGTGCAACTCCTGGCGCGACACGCGGCGCGGGCCGTCCGTGCCTGGTTCCGCGTCGCTGAAACACATCAGGAACAGCCGCCCACCCGGTTCGACCACCCGCGCCAGCGCCTGGACATAGCGGCGGCGGTGGTCGTCGGAGAGGACGTGGAACAAGCCGCAGTCGATCACGCTGGCGAAGCGTTCCTGCTCGTCGCCCAGGGTCAGCGCGTCCTTCACGTGAAATTGCGCCGACAGGCCGCGCTCGGCCGCCTTGCGGCGGGCCCGGGTGATCGCTTCTTCGACAAAATCGATGCCGGTCACGCGCTGGCCCCGCGCCGCGAAGAACAGGGCGTTTTCGCCGGTGCCGCAGCCGGCGTCGAGCACCGGGCCGACAACCCGGTCGGCGACCGCCACGAACGGCTGCTGCGGCCCGGGAATGTCCCAAGGCGCCTTGCCGGCGTACATGGCCGCGAAGGCGGTCCGATCCGGCGGCGATTTCGTGGGAGCACTCATCGGAGTATCCTCCTTGGTTGCTTGTTGCAGAATGCAATCATCTCTCGGCGAACGCGTACAGGTGCTTGTCCGTCCGGACGTACAGCGTGTTATCGGCGATGGCCGGAGTCGCCGCCACCCTCTCGCCGAGCGCGGAGTTGACGGCCGCCACCTCCGCCTTCTCCGAACCGGCTTTCAGGACCGTGATGGCGCCATCATCCAAGGAGGCGAAGTAGATGTGCCCGTTGGCCGCGACCGGCGACGCGTAGTAGGAGCCTTCCGCGAGCACGCGCTGCTGGAGATAGATCGCCTTGCCCGTTTTCGGATCGTAGGCGGTGACCAGTCCGCCGTCCCTCACCATGACGTACTGGCCGCGGTAGGCGATCGCCGAGGCGATGTAGGGCAAGCCTTTGGTTTTCTTCCACAGCACGTGCGACGTCGTCACGTCGCCCCTGCCGCCGGGCTTGAGGGCGAACGCGCTGTTCTTGCCCTCGGCCATGAACTTGAGCGTCGTGTCCCACTCGTCGCGGGTCAGCTTGCCGTCGCTGTTGAGATCATTGCCGTCGAAGAAGTCGGCCAGGAACGTCTTCGCGGCCTCTTCCTTGGTGAGCACGCCGTCCTTGTTGGCGTCGGCGTCTTTCAGCAGGAATTCGAACTTGGGCATCTGAAATTCCTTTTCGTCCGGACCGCCGGGCGACCAGCCGGCGAACAGCAGGATGCCGCCGGCGGCGACCGGCGAGGAGCATACTCCCGCGGGCATGCCGGTCACCGACCAGCGTTCGTCGCCTGTCTTGAGGTCGTAGCCGATCAGCTTCCCATGACCGGACGCCACGGCTTGCTTGCCCGCCGGCGTGTCCCACACCACCGGGGTGCCGTACGACAGCGGCGACTGCCGTTTCTTCTCCCACTTCACCTTCCCCGTTGCCGCGTTCAGGGCGAAGATCTTCGAGCCCTTCATCTCATCCTGCACGACGACCACGACGCCGTCGGCCAGGATCGGCGAGGTGCCGGTGCCGAAGCCCCCCGTCGCCGCCGGCATCTCGTGCTTCCACAGCTCCTTGCCGGACAGGTCGTAGCAGAACACGCCGCACGACCCGAAGTACGAGACGATGCGCTCGCCGTCCGTCGCGGGCGTTGGCTGGGCCGGGCTGCCGCCTTTCTTGAAGTACGGCTCGATCTTCTTCGCCGGCGCTTCCTGGCGCCAGGCCTCCTTGCCGCTGGCGCGGTGGTACGCGATCGTGTACAGCTTGCCGTTGTCGAACGCGGTGATGACCAGCTTGTCGCCGGCGACGATCGGCGACGACAACCCATTGGGAACCGGGACCTTCCATTTCACGTTCTTGCCCGGGCCGAGCTCGACGGGCGGCTTCTGCCCGTCGGCGACGCCCGAACCGCCCGGCCCACGGAACTGCGGCCACGCGAGCGGTTCGCCCGCATGCCCCTCGCCCGCATGCCCGAGGACCGCGAACAACCCCACCGCCACGAACGCGATCGATGTCCTCATGTCCAATCTCCTTTGGATGTAGGATGTAGCAGCGCCGCGAGGGCGTCGGTCAGCGGCAACCCGCAGCGTTCCTCGAAGCCCAGGAACATCGGGCTAGGGTTGGCCTCCAGGAACACATGCCGGCCGTCGGGCGTCCGCCGCAGGTCGATGCCTGCCCACAAGAGCTCCAGAGCACGCGCTGCCCGCAGGCACCAAGCCGCCACGTCCGCGGGCAAGGCGCTGCGCGTGACGCGCGGGTCCGGGTCGTCGCGGAAATCCACGTGCTCCGTGTGGATGTCACAGGCGAGCACACGCTCGCCGGCCACAAACACGCGCACGTCCGTCCCCGGCACTTCCTCCTGGATCGTGACCGGGGCGGCAGCGAGGTGGGCGAGATGCTCGTCGGTCAGGTGGCGAGCCTCCAGGCGGCGCGTGTGCGCCCCACCCTGCACCGGCTTGAAGATGCAGCGCGCGTGCCGGGCGGCGAAATTCCGCGCCGCTTCGGAGTCGTTGCCCAGCAGCGTGGCGGGAACCGGCACGCCCAGCGCCGCGACCCTGGCGAGCTGAACCGGCTTGGCCTGATGCAGCTGGTACGCGTTCCAGCCGTTGACCCACCGCGCCGGCAGACCGATCAGCAACGCCTCCAACAGGCTGCGGGCGTCGTTGGCGGCGAGGGCCGCCTGGCCGGGGTGCGGCAGCTGCGGCGCTCCCACGCCCGCATAGGCGCGCCAGTACACCGAACGAACTTCGGCCAGGTGCAGCCGCCGGCCGCCGGGAAACCGCAGCGTGCCCGCGCGCGCGGCCGGATCGTACGCGATCGCCAACCGGGAAGGGAACTCCCGGCTGTCGAGCAGCTCAGCGTCGTGCCCGCGGCGCCGCAGCTGCTGAAGCATGTGCACGGCATGCTCGTCGTCGGCGCCGCCCAGGATGAGGACCGTCATGGAGGTCGTCCTCGATCGCGACCGTCAGGGGTAGAAGCCGCCTTCTTCACCCAGCGCAAGCGTCGTCGGGTAGCGGCCGCCCGGAACCGGCGGGACGCGGGGCACCCGAGGCAGCGGCGGCAGCGGCGGCAACTCCGGGGCCGTCCGACCGCCTTCCTCGTCGACCGCGTAGGTCGTTTCCCGGCGCCGCGGCCGCCAACCCCCTTCCTCGCCCAGCGCCTGCGTGGTGATGCCGCCTTCTTCGCCCAGGGCGTAGGTGGTGACGCGTCCGCCTTCCTCGCCAAAGGCGAAGGTGGTGACGCGTCCGCCTTCCTCGCCGAAGGCCAGGGTCGTGACGCGACGACGGTGCGGCGCCGCGGTGGCGGCGCCGGCCACGCCCAGCAACCCGGCGACCCCGGCGAACATTTTTCCCAGCAATGCGCGCCGCGTGGTTCGCGGCTCCTGAGCGGGGGTGGGTCCCATCACGCCGTCAAACGGATGTTGCATGGCTTGCCTCCTCTCGTTGTCGAACTGTTCCGCGAAGGACGGCTGCCCGAGGATGGTTCGGCGGGCGGCGCGTCGGAGCTGGCCTGGGTGCGCGCGTTCCGCGCAATGCTGCCGCTCTATTCAATTGTAAGGTGGCCTTTGCCCGACCGTCATCGCGTCGCTGGCGCGAATGTGCGGCGTTCCGGGCGATTTCGAGCTCGGCGTAGGCATCCAGCGCGGCTTCTCGTTTTCTGGCGCTCGTCCGAAGCCGCCGCCACGCGAAGCCGGCGCCCGCGCTCACGGCAACGAACACCGCGAGCGGCGCCGCATTCCAGGCGGAGCTGCCGGCCAGCGCGAACTCCACCGCGCCGATCAGCCCCGCAGTCAGCAACGTGACTCCGCCGAACGCGAGGGCAATCGTCCAAAACGCCGAATGATGTCGATCGATCTGGGTAGTCGTCATGGGTGTTTGCCTCAGGTGTGGGAGAATTCGAAGGCCGCGTCCCCGCTGCCGTGGGCCGGGTCGCCGTGGGCCGGGTCGCCGTGGGCTGGAACCGGGGCGTCGCTCAGCGTGGCCACAAGGTTGGTCATCATCGAGCTGCCGGCCAGCAACTCCGCTCCCTCCATACGCATGATGGCCAGGAAAACCTTGCCCTGCTCGTCGATCATGGTCACGCCGCTCAGGTCAAAGCGAATGACGGGCTTGCTGCGGCTCGTCAGGGTGCGGTGCAGGAAACCTTCCAGCTGCCGCACCCACGGACCGGCCAACCTGCCGTCGAGCTGAAACGTCAACGAGCCCGGCGTCTCGTGCAAGGTCACTTGCAGCATGGCATCCTCCGAAGAAACTCAGGTCGTCGACACTCACAGCATGAAGCCGCGATCGGTCAGGCGCTCCCGCAGCAACTCCAGGCCTTCGCCGATCCTCTTGGCCATCGAGCCGCGCGGCAAGCCAATGGCGCGGGCCGCCGCGTCGTGGGTGTGGCCGTCGAAATAGCACAGGAGCAACGGCGTCCGGTGCTTCTCCGGCAGGCGCTGCAGCTCTTCGCGCAGCGCCGCGCGCATCTCCTGCTTTTCAAGCTCAGCGCTCGCTTCGCTCGCCGCTTCAACAGGGCGGCCGTGGGCGGCCTCCCTCTCGCGGTCGCGCTGCCGGGCCGCGACGGCCCGCAACCGCAGGGCCAGATGATAGGCGACCTTGTAAAGCCAGCCGGCCAGAGGGCTGTCCTTGTCCAGCACGTTCGCCCGGCGCGCCAGCACCAGGAACGTGGCCTGAAACGCATCCAGCGCCGCATGCGAATCGCCCAGCACGCGGCGGCAGACGCCGAAGACCAGCCGCTCGTGCCGCTGGACCAGCGCCGCGAACGCCGTTTCCTCTCGGTGAGCGACGTAACGCTGCAGCAGCGAACCATCCGGCACCTCCGCGGGCGACGGCAGCGACTGGCCGCGGGCGGTCGGGGCCTCGGTTGCACTGGCTTGCCCCGGCTGCGGAGCAGTCTCGCTGGTCCGGGGATTGGCCGGCGTGAGCACGACCGCGCCGGCTCGAGCGACGGCAGCGTCCGGGCCACGCGACTGGGACACCTGGTCGCCGGCGGCCTGATCGAGTTCGGCGACACGGGCGAGCAACGCCGCCGCCTGGCTCGACGCGCCGCGCGGGCGCTGCACGTCAGGCGTCATGGGCGCCAGGCCGGGACCGGCCTGTGCGCCGCGCGGGCGGAGCGGGTCGGCGGCGCGCAAATCATTGCGACTGCCGCCGTTGCCGCCAAGGTTCTCAGATGGCACACGGCCACTGGGCGCCCCGAAGGTATTTGCGCCGGAGGGGTTGCCGCCGGCGTCTCCCGCGAGGCCAGAACCTGAAGAACCCGGCAGCGGTCTCGGTCCCGCCAGCACGTCCTGGAGCAGCTTGTCCCAGCCGGGGTTGCCGCTGTCGGGCACCTTGAAACCGTGTTTGAAGCCAGAGCCAAGGCCCGGGTCCGCCGGCGCGGCGGCAGGCGGTTTGTCGCCGATGCTGGGTTTCGGCAGCGGGAAGAACTCCGGCGGCTCGATGTTCACGGCGGACATGAGGGTGCGGCTCTCCAGCGTGTCAAAGCGCGGACAGACGCGCGGCCGCCACGCCGGGCGGGAGGTCCTCCGCAACATTCGGCCCGACATGACTTTCCGTGTCAGGGCCTGCAGCCAAAGTCGAACCATGGAGCGCTCCTACCCAGTTACAGGCTCGTCATGAGCCGCCAATTCGGTGGTTGGTGGTTGGTGGTTGGTGCTTGGTGTTTGGTGAGTGGCGCTTCAGGATCTTGGGTACTGAGCACTCCCTACTCAGCAAGCACCAATCACCAGCCACCGCTCACAACCACCACTCACCAAGCACCATTCACCAACCAACCACCGCTCAGTCCCGCTTCGCTGGCCCGCTCAGCCGCCGCACCACATAGAAGAACACCGGCGTCAGGAAGATCCCGAACAGCGTCACGCCGAGCATGCCGGCGAACACCGCCGTGCCCAGCGTGCGGCGCATCTCGGCCCCCGCTCCGTGCGCGATCACCAAGGGGAGCACGCCCAGGACGAACGCGAACGACGTCATGAGGATCGGCCGCAGCCGCACGCGCGCCGCTTCCACGGCGGCGTCGAACACGGACGCGCCGTCGAGCTGCCGGTCGCGGGCGAACTCGACGATCAGGATGGCGTTCTTGGCGGCCAGGCCGACCAGCACCACGAAGCCGACCTGCACGAAGATGTTGACGTCCATCCCCGCGAGGCCATAGATCGCCCAGGTCAGCAAGGTCGCACTCAGGCTGCCGGCCGCTAGGGCTGGCAACAGGGAAGCGCCCACCGTCGACCCGAGCAGCCACGCGCTCACGATCCCGCCAAGCACGGCGAAGCTCCACCAGGGCAGCGCTTCCTTGCCATGGTCGGCATGCAGGCCGTGCGAGCCGGGCTGGGCCGCCTTGCGGTTGGCGAAGATCCACGCGGCCCGGGCCGGGGTCATGGTCATGGCGTTGATGGCCGAGATGATCATCGCCACCGAGATCGTCAGGGCGAACTGGCGGAAGAACTGGCCGGTGATGCCGCCGAGGAAGGCGCTGGGGATGAGCACCGAGCTGAGCACGAGCGTGATCGCCACGATGGGCCCGGTGATCTCGTTCATCGCCTGGATGGTGGCCTCGCGCACCGGCAGTCCCTTGTCCAGCCAGCGCTCGATGTTCTCGAGCACGACGATGGCATCGTCCACGACGATGCCGATGGCCAGGACCAGGCCGAACAGCGTCAAGTTGTTGAGGCTAAAGCCAAAGAGGCTGATGACGGCGAACGTGCCGACCAGGGACACGACCACGTCGATCAGCGGCAGGAGCAACGCTTTCCAGTCCTGCAGGAACAAGAGGACCACCAGCGCGACCAGGATCACCGCGTCGCGCAGCGTGTGGATCACCTCGCTCACCGACTGGCGGATGAATGGCGTGGTGTCGTAGACCTCCGCGTACTTGAGCCCCTTGGGAAAGCGCGCCTCCAGCTCGCGCATCTTGGCCTTGACGCCGTCGGCGGTGGCCAGGGCGTTCGAGCCGGGCAGTTGAAAGATGCCGATGAAGGCCGCCGGCTTGCCGTCCCGCCGCGTGATGATGTCCTCGCCGCGGGCCCCCAGCTCGGTCCGGCTGACATCCTTCAGGTAGGTGACTTCGCCGTCGCTGCCGGTCTTGAGGACGATGTCGGCGAATTGCTCGGCGTGCACCAGCCGCCCCAGCGTGCTCAGCGTGTACTGGAAGTCCTGGCCCTTGGCGACCGGCGGCCGGCCGATCTGCCCGGCCGCCACCTGGACGTTCTGCTCGCGCAGCACCCGGAGCACGTCGCCGGCGGTCAGGTTCCGCGAGGCCAGCTTGTCCGGGTCGAGCCACACGCGCATGCTGTAGTCTTGAGCGCCGAACACCACTGCCTCGCCGACGCCCTCCACGCGGGCCAGCGCGTCGCGGAGGTGGATCGTGGCGTAGTTGTTCATGTAGAGTAGATCGTAATACGGCTCTCCCGTCTCGGGGTTGTCTTCGGAGTACAGGGCGACGACGAGGAGGATGTCCGGCGAACTCTTGCGCACGGTCACGCCGATGGCCCGGACCTCGGCGGGTAGCTGCGGCTCGGCGATCGCGACGCGGTTCTGCACGAGCACCTGGGCCAGGTCGACGTTGGTGCCCAGCTTGAAGGTCACGTCCAGCGTGTACGAGCCGTCGTTGTTGCTCTGCGACGACATGTACAGCATGTTCTCCACGCCGACGACTTGCTGCTCGACCGGCCCGGCCACCGTATCGGCCACGACCCGGGCGTTGGCCCCGGGATACCGGGCCACCACCTGCACGGTCGGCGGCGAAATCTCCGGGTACTCGGCGATCGGCAGCAGGGCGGCGGCGATGCCGCCGAGCAGCACGATGACGAGGGAGATGACCCACGCCAGAACCGGCCGGTCGATGAAGAAACGTGCCAGCATTGCTGTTCTCCTGGGGCGAACATCAGCGAGCGGCGCGGCGTCAGCACGCTCATCGCACTGAGTTCGCCAGCTGTTCACGGCGGACTGACGCCGCGCCGCTCGCCATTCACGCGCCACGGCGGGCTGACGCCGCGCCGCTCGCCCCTGTTTCGTCGACTACCGATACCCGCCCGCGATGTGCAGCGTCTCGCCGGTGATCCAGCGGGCGTCGTCGGACGCCAGGAACGCGGCCGCGGGGGCGATGTCCTGCGGTTGACCGATCCGGCCGAGCGGCGTTTGCGCTTCAACCTGTTTGCGGAAGTCGCTGCCGGGAATCCCGGCCGCGTGGAGGCCTTCGGTTTCGACCATGCCGGGGTTGATCGAGTTGACGCGGATCTGGCGCGGTCCCAACTCCTTGGCCAGCGCCTTGGTCACGGCGTCCACGGCCGCCTTGGTCGCGCTGTAGACCGATGCCGTGGCCACGGGCGCCGTCGCTGCCACGGAGCTGATATTGATGATGCTGCCGCCGGCCGTGCCGAAGTGCTTGACCGCCTCCCGCGACGCCAGGATCAGGCCGAGCACGTTGAGATTGAACTGCCGGTGAAAGTGCTCGGCCGTCACGTCTTCGAGCCGCGTGAATTCGTAGACCCCCGCGTTATTGACGAGGATATCGAGCCGGCCGAACACTTCTCTGGCCACGGCGAACAGCCGGCGAATCTGGGCCTCCTGCGCCAGGTCGGCCTGCACGGCAATCGCCGTGCCCCCCTTGCCCGTGATCTCGGCGACGACGCGGTCGGCGCCGGCCTTGCTCGACGCGTAGTTCACGACCACGGCCGCCCCCTCGTCGGCCAAGTGCTTCGCGATCGAAGCGCCGATCCCCTTGGAAGCGCCGGTGACGACGGCGACTTTGCCCTTGAGACGTTCAGACATCACATGCTCCTTGAAAAGAAGGACTGCAACTCCCCAGCGAGCGTCGCGGCGTAAGCCCGACGTGGGACGCATCAGCCACGCGAAGCCCACGTCGCGCTCACGCCGCGACGCTCGCAACAACTCACGTCGGGCTCAAGCGTCGACAGCCGCCGGATTCATCGCCGATGCCCGTTGGGCATGTCCACCACCTGCGGCGCCACGGCAACGCCCGGCTGGACCAGTTGCAGGCCGTTGACGACCACGCGCTCGCCCGACTTCAAACCGTCTTCGACAACGCGCAGACCGTGATGCAGGGCGCCCACGCGGATCGGTCGTGCAACAACCTCGTTGTTCGCGCCGACGATGTACAGGATCTTCCGGCCCTGATCGTTGTCGATGGCCCGGTCGCTGACCAGCAGGGCCTCGTAGGGCTCGCCGATGGGCACGCGGACGCGGACGAACAAGCCGGGGGACAGGGCCTCGTTCTTGTTCGGGAAGACGCCGCGGACCCGCAACGTTCCAGTCTTGGGGTTGACCTGGTTGTCCACGAAGTCGATCGTCCCGTGGTGAGGAAAGCCTTCCTCGTCGGCCAACCCCAGCGACACCGTCCACTCGCTGTCGCGGGCTGATGTCGTTTTTCCCGCGCGGATCAACTTCCGGATGCGCAGCACCGTGCGCTCATCCACGTCGAAGTAGGCGTAGATCGGATCGACCGACACGATGTTGGTCAACACCGTGCTTCCCGTCGGACCGGACGAGATCAGGTTGCCCTCCGTGATCAGCGTTCGGCTGATGCGCCCGCTGATCGGGGCGCTCACCGTGGTGAAGCCGAGGTCCAGCTTGGCCTGCTCCACCGCCGCTTCCAGCGCGTCGAGCGACGCCGCCGCTTCGGCCCGGTCGCCCACGTACTTGTCGTACTCTTCGCGGCTGATCGAGCGGCTGCCGATCAGTTGCCGCGCCCGCGCCAGGTCGGCGTCGAGGCGCCGCAGCTTCGCCTGGACCGCCGCCAGGTTGCCTTCGGCGTTGGCCAGCGTCGCGCGATAGGTGCGCGGGTCGATCTCGAACAGCACGTCGCCCTTGTGGACGAGCGTGCCTTCCTTGAAGTTGACCTTGTCCAGATAACCCCAGACGCGGGCCCGCACATCCACCGAATCGACCGCCGCCGTCCGCCCGGTGAAGTTCGCGTAGTCGGTGACTTCGCGCTCGACGGGATAGCTGACGGAGACTCGGACCGGCGCCGGCGCCAGGCCTTCCGCGGGCGCCTGCGCACAGCCGGACAGACCGAGGAGGACGATACCCAGCACGAGTCCAAGGAACCGTACGGGGCGCTTCACGTTCCTGCCGCCCGTCGGCCGGCGCGCCTCGCTCGGGCGCCCTGCCTTTCCCCATTTCCGGACGGCCCTGCGGAGCGTCCTCCACAACTCCAACTCGAGGTCGAGCCAGTTGTCCACCGTGCCGTGGCGCAGCATGACGGGGTAAGCGGCCTCGGTGGTGAGCTCGGCCGCGAAGTCGTCCAGGGCCGGGCCGGTCGAGCTATCGCGCATCGGGCTGTCAGGCGTCCTGTCAGGCATGGTGGATCTCCCAAGGGTTTCTCAGTTCGAAGTCAGTCGGCAGCTTGTTCGGGCGGGGCTCGCACCTCGGGCCCGCGTCGGGCGGCCGTCCTCGGCTGCAGGCGCCGCGTGCGGCGATTCGTGTGGACATCGACATAGGGTTGCGGGTTCATGGCGATCTTCCTTTCTGGTCACAGCTTGTTGGGGACCTCAGCAGTATGTCGTTTTCGCGATCGCGTTTTCGACACGGTCCATCGGAAAGACCAGATTTGGTGATCTCCGCCACGATGGCCCGCATCAGGCAGCCGCACGCGACCATCTGCACCCCCTGAGCGTGGGCCGTGGACAGGAACGCCTTGCCGGCCGGGTCGATCATGGTCAGACCCGTGAGGTCGAAGCGCTGCAGCGGCCGCGGCTGTGCGGCCAGCGTCTGCCGCCAGCACGCTTCCGCCTCGTGGACCCAGGCGCCGGCCAGCTTGCCTTCGAGCTGATAGGTCAGCGCTTCAGGAGTATCGTGGATGGTGACCCGGAACATTACTTCCTCTGCATTGCTGCGTTGCTGTCCGAAACGGAATCCGTTCCCATTGCGGACACGTCGATGAACACGTCGAGCTGCTGGCCGACGTACACGGGGCGGTCGGCCCGATCGACTGCGTACAACACCTGAAGCACGCGGGTGTCGACCCGTTCGGTGTTGTCCCCCGTGAGGGATTTCTTGGGCACGACGTAGGGTTCGACCCGGACAAACTGCATGGTGACGTCGTGGTCGGTCGCGCCCCGCGGGAAGGCCTTGGCCGGCGCTCCGGGCCGGAACCGCGCGATGTCGCGCTCGTCGATGTCCACGCGGACGTGGTAGGTGCCGATGTCGCCCAGCACCATCAGGGCCTTGGTGTCCCGGTCGCTGACGCGCTCGCCGGCGCGGACATTCACCTGAAGCACGACGCCGTCCACCGGCGCGACCACGGTGGCCCGGGCGATCTCGGTCCGCGCCTGCTCGATCTGGGAGCGCGCCTCGGCGACGGCCGCCTTGGCGACATCGATGTCCGGCTTCCAGGCGCCGGCCTTGAGCAGGTCGTAGTCGGCCTGGGCCCGCGCCAGCTCGTGAACCGCGGCGTCATACGCCCACTTGCGCGTCACGTACTCCTCGCGGGCCAGCGTCTCTCTCTCGACCAACCGTTTCGCGCGATCGTACTGGTCCTCGGTGCTGGCCACGTTGGCGGCGGCCGCCTTGACCTTGGCCAGGCTCGGCGGCAATTCTTCGGGCCGCGGCTGCTGCTGCAGCTTGGCCAGGCGTGACTCGGCCATGGCCAGCTGGGCCTCGGCCACCCTGAGCTGCGCTTTCAAATGGCGGTCGTCCACGCGGAACAAGGGCTGGCCCGCCACGACGTGCGTGCCGACGCGGTCGCTGGGGACGTACACTTCAAGCACCAATCCCGACAGCGCCGCGCCGATGGCGATGTTCTCGGTCCGCGCCTCGACCAACCCGGACGCCGCGACGGAATTGACGAACGGCGACCGGGCCGGATACTCGGGAGGCGCGGTCGGCGGGAGCGCTTGCGACTCCCGGTTCACGTGGTAGAAGCCCAGGCCGCCCATCGCCAGCGCCAGCATTGGCAGGCCGATTCGACTGATCGAACGATTCATCGTTTGTCTCCCGAAAAAACACGTCGGGCTGACGCCGCGACGCTCGCCTATTCCCACGTCGCGCTCACGCCGCGACGTTCGCCTGGTCGCTTGAGATTCGGCCGTCGCTCATCTCGACGATGCGGTCGCCGAACTCGAAGACGCGGCTGTCGTGGGTCACCACGATCACCGCCCGCCCCGGCTGGACCGCCACTTGCTTGATGAGCTCCATGACGGTGTGCCCGGATTTGGCGTCCAGGGCCGACGTGGGCTCATCGCACACCAAGAGTCGCGGCTCGTTGATCAAGGCTCGGGCGATCGCCACCCGCTGCTGTTCGCCGCCCGACAGTTGCGACGGAAAGTTGTCGGCCCGGTGCGACAAGCCGACCGTGGCCAGCATCGCGCGGGCCTTGGCGAACGCCTTCTTCCGCGGCCAACCGTTGATGATCAGCGGCACCGCCGCATTCTCGGCGGCCGACAGGGCCGGCAGCAGGTTGTACTGCTGAAACACAAAGCCGATGTTCTTCGCCCGGAACTCCACCAGTCCGCGGCCCGACAGTTTCGCCAGGTCCGCGCCCAGGACCTCGACGCTCCCTTCGGTCGGGTTGAGCAGTCCGGCGACGATCGAGATCAGCGTCGTCTTCCCGCAGCCGGAGGGCCCCACGAGCAGCGTCAGTTGGCCGTCGGACACGTCCACATCCACGCCGCGAAGGGCGAGCGTCTTGGTGCCATTGGCGCCGAACTCCTTCGTCACCCCTTTGCACGATACGGCCGTGTTAGCGAGTTGTGAGTGGTGAGCAGTGAGAGGTGAGTCGTCAGCGGCCTGCGAAGACTCGTGGCGTGGGTTGTGTGGCACACCATCGGCCACCAGTGAAGCGAAGGTTTCGCGGATTGCCAACATCGAAGGCGCCATGACCCCATCTCCTTTAATCACCACTCACCACTCACTAGCCACCAACCACTAACCACCAACCACTAACCACCACCTACCCCCGGAACACCACCGCCGGCTCCAGCGTCAGCACGCGGCGTGCGCTGATGACGCTGGTGGCGATCACGATGACGACCACCGCCGCCCCGGTCCCGAGCAGGGCCACCCAGGTCATGTGCAAACCGGCCAGGTGGGTGATGTTGCCCGTGGTGATGAAGAAAACCGCGGTCAGCCCGACGCCCATCCCGTAGCCGATCCCTCCCACGAGCACCGCTTGCAACACGATCATCCACAGGATGCCGCGGTTGGGGATGCCCATCGCCTTGAGCGCCCCGAACTGCTTGAGGCTCTCGACGATGAACAGGTACAGCGTCTGCCCCGTCACCGCCGCCCCCACGATGAACCCCAGCGCGATGGTGATGCCGAAGTTCACCGGAATGCCCGTCGAGCTGAGGAAATAGCTCACGGTCTTCCAGAAGAACTGGCGCCCGGTCAGGGCCACGCGCCCCGTCCGCTCCTCGATCCGGCCGCAAAGTTCTTTTTGGTCCACGCCGTCCTGGGCCTTGACCAGGATGTAATTCATCAGGTTCCGTTCGCGCGGCACGTAAAACGCGGCCTGGCTGTAGCGCGTGTAGATGATCGGATCCGAGAAGAACGGCTGCGCCACCTTGCACACGCCGACCAGGACCGCGCGCTTGTCATTGAGTTGGAACGTGCGGCCGAGTTGGTAGCCACCGTTGTCCCCACCCTGCGAAGAGGAGGCGGCGGGCGGCCCCCACATGTACTCGTAGCCGGCCCTGTCGATGATCACGGCGTCGGGCCTGTTGAGGTCGTCCATGCTGCCGGCGATCATCTCCTGCGGCGCCCCAACCAGCGACTCGTCGTCCAGGCCGCTGAGCCGGACGTTGCGGGTGTTGCCGTCTTCGAGGCGAGCACGGA
Organism: Gemmataceae bacterium; assembly: GCA_022616435.1. Taxonomy (GTDB): domain Bacteria; phylum Planctomycetota; class Planctomycetia; order Gemmatales; family Gemmataceae; genus JAKEET01. Next base: position 15,453 of record JAKEET010000194.1, on the reverse strand, counting down.
CGACCCCGCGGTACGTCCGCACCGCCCAGGCGACGCCCGGCACGCCGCGGACGCGCATCAGGTCGATGTCTTGCAGGCCCGGCGCCTCGTCGAGGTAGCGGACGCGGTTGTCCATGACCCAGATGTCGGCGTCGCGGACGTCGAGGATCTGATTCCCCGTGCGCGCCAGGATGCCCATGAAGATCGACACCTGCTGCGTCATCAGCAGCGTCGCGAACGTGACGCCGAAGATCAGGCCCAGGTACTTGCTCCGATCGCCGGTCAGCATTCTCAGTGCGATCCAGGACATCGTCGGCCTCCTCGTCAGTGGCATGCTGACAAAGCGAGGCCGATGCCAAAGATGCGAATGTTTCGGATTCGGTCCTAAGAGCTGCGCTTAGAAGGAGTTGGGGGATGGCGCTGGCAATGGCCGGCTGGCTGGCGTTTCGTGCCGACGGGAACCAAGTGCCGATGTTTCGGCACGTGCCGAGATAACGGCACGCCAGCCTGGGAACGTCCGAGCCCAGGCACGAAACTTCTTCAAAATCGATAGATGATCCAGGCTGTTCGCCAAGTCCAGCAACCCGGCGACTTCGGTGACGCGAATCGTCTACGACACACTCCATCATCCGGCCGCCGCAACCACCTTCTTCGCCGCGTCGGTCAGGTCGGTCGCCGGCGTCAGGTTCAAGCCGCTCTCCTTGAGCATCGCGCGGCCCTGCTCGACGTTGGTCCCTTCGAGCCGCACGACGAACGGCACCTTCGGCTGCACTTCCTTGAACGCGGCGATGACGGCGGCGGCGATGGTGTCGCACTTCATGATGCCGCCGAAGATGTTGATCAGCACCGCCTTGACGCGCGGGTCGGCGAGCAGGATGCGCAGGGCTTCGGTGACCTGGTCCTTGTTGGCGCCGCCGCCGACGTCGAGGAAGTTGGCCGGCTCGCCGCCGTGGTACTTGATGATGTCCATGGTGCTCATGGCCAGGCCGGCGCCGTTGACCAGGCAGCCGATGTTGCCGCTGAGCTGGATGAAGCTGAGCCCGGCCTTGCCGGCGCGGACCTCGGCGGGATTCTCCTCGGACAGGTCGCGGAGCGCCTCGATGTCCGGGTGGCGGAACAGGGCATTGTCGTCGAAGGTCATCTTGGCGTCGAGCGCGAGGACGGCGCCCGGCTTGTCGCCCTGGGACTTGGAAACGATGAGCGGGTTGATCTCCGCAAGGGTACAGTCCTTGTCCAAAAAGACGCGCCCCAGGGCGGTCATGATCTTCTCGGCCTGGCCGATCTGGTCGCCGGTGAAGCCCAGCTCGAACGCCAGCCGCCGCGCCTGGAACGGTTGCAGCCCGGTGTCCGGGTTGATCATCGCCTTGAGGATCTTCTCCGGGCTCCGGGCCGCCACTTCCTCGATCTCGACGCCCCCCTCGGCGCACGCCATCAGGACGGGCACGCCCAGGCCGCGATCGAGCACGATGCCGACGTAGATCTCGCGGTCGATGTCGGCCGCCTCCTGGACCAGCACCTTCGACACCTTCTGCCCCTCAGGACCGGTCTGTTTCGTGACCAGGGGATACTTGAACATGACCTCGGCGACGGCGGCGACATCCTCACGCTTGGTGAGGTACTTGACGCCGCCGAAGTCCTTGCCGGAGTCCTTGAAGCGGCCCTTGCCGCGGCCGCCGGCGTGGACCTGCGCCTTGAGCACGACCGGCTTGTGGCCCTGATGCTCGAAGGCCGCGACCGCGGCTTGGGGCGTCGTCGCGACCATGCCGAGCGGGATCGCCGCGCCGGCTGCCGCGAGGAGTTCTTTGGCTTGGTATTCGTGGATTTTCATGTCAGTCCTTGTGATTGTTGGTACGACGGCGCTTTTCGAGTTCGCGACGCAACCTGTCGATTTCTTGCTGCATCGTATGTTCCGTCTCCGCCAGTTGTTCCTCAGGCGACAGCAGCCGGCGATTGGTCGCCGGGTCGATCAGGTGCAGCTCCGAGCCGACTTCTTGGAGATCGAGCCTCAGTTGCTTGCTGCGGTAGCGCCCGTGAATGAGCGACATGGGAACGTATTGTCCTCGCACCAATTGGAAGCCCCGCAAGCGCGGTGAAAGGTATTCAGCGCGCGGATCGAAGAGGAAGTACTCCTTGACGCCCATCACGTCGCGGTACAGCGCGAACTTCTTCTTCGTGTCCTCGCTGCGCGTTGACGTTGACGTCACCTCGATGATGACGGATGGATACTTCTTCTCTTCCCAGCAGAGATAATAATTGCGGTTTTTCTTGGGCACACCGAAGACGACAAATACGTCCGGAGTGATATGCTTGCGTTTGTTGCCAGGCTCATAATACATGAGCAGGTTGCCAGACACATACGTCATCGAGTCCTTCGCGAACCAGCGCCGCAGGATCTGCTTGAGCCGCACCATCCATTCCCAGTGCAGATCGGTCTCGGCCATCGGCTTGTGATCCGTTTCGGGATAGATGACCCGCTTTATGCGAGTCGCAGTGCCAACAGTCATACGGCCCCTCCTCACACTGATTTCGCTGGTCATCTTACTTGCCGCCGCGCAGCTTCGCCAGTTGATCGCGCAGCTCCGGCGGCGGCGGCATGTCCCAGTGCATTTTCTCACCAGTCACCGGGTGCGTGAAACCCAGCTCGACGGCGTGCAAGAATAGCCGGGTTGTTGCACTGGCATCAGCCATCGGCTCGCCGCCCGGCTTGCGATTGTAGACCTTTTCGCCGCATACCGGATGGCCCAACTCGGCGAGATGGATGCGGATTTGGTGGGTGCGACCAGTCTCCAGTCGGCATGACAGCAGCGTGTAGCCCGGCAATTGTTCTTCGAGGTCGATGTGCGTGATCGCCTCCTTGCCCGCGCCGCCAGTCGTGCTGCCGCGGCGGCCGTCGCCCCGGTCGCGAACGAGGTTGGTGCGGACCGTCTGCTTCGCGACACGGCCCGGAACCAGCGCGAGATAACGACGCTGGACGGTGTGGCGCTTGAACTGAATTCCCAAGCCGCGTTCCGCTTCGACCGTCCGCGCGAATACGACCAGCCCGCTCGTCTCCTTGTCGAGGCGATGGACGATGCGCAGTCGAGGCCGCGGATCGTGCTTTTTCTTCGGCAGCGTCAGCCCGATTTGCCGCATCACCAGGTCATCGAGCGTCGGCGTCAACAGCCGCCGTTCCTCGAGCCATTCGCGCTCGAGGGGATGGCGGACCGTGCTGACGCCGGCCGGTTTTTCCACCACGACGATGTGCTCATCGATATGGCGGATGACGATCTGATCGATCAACGTCGGCGCCGGCGCGGGCTTGACGAGAATCTCAACCACATCACCGGCCTTCAATCGCCGCACATCGTCCAGCCAGATTTCGCCGTTGAGCTGCACCCGCCGCCCCGCGATCAGCTTGCGGACCTGCGACCAGGTTTGCCCCGGCAGCCACTTCCGCAACAAAGCCGCGAGCGTCTGGCCGGCTTGGTCGGCGGCGACTTCGAATGATGATCCCGGCATGTCACGCATCCAGTTCCGCCCAGTCGCGCGGCTTCAGGAACTCGTACAGCTCCGCCTCGCGCGATCCCGGCTGCGGATGATAGTCGTACAGCCAGCGCACCACCGGCGGCAGCGACATCAGGATCGATTCCGTCCGGCCTCCCGTCTTCAGGCCGAAGATTGTGCCGCGATCGTAGATCAGGTTGAACTCGACGTAGCGGCCGCGGCGAAACTCCTGGAAGCGCCGCTGCTCCTCGGCGTAAGGCTCGTCCCGGCGGCGGCGGACGATCGGCAAGTAGGCGTCCAGGAAATGGTCGCCGCAGTCTTGCACGAACGCGAAGAGCTGGTCGAAGTCGCCTTCGAGGTAATCGAAGAAGATGCCGCCGACGCCGCGGGCCTCCTGGCGATGCGTCAGGAAGAAGTACTCGTCGCACCACTGCTTGAAGCGCGGATAGTCGACGGGCGGCCCGTGACGGGTGCAGACGGCTTTCCACGTGCGATGGAAGTGGATCGCGTCCTCCCGATACGGGTAATACGGCGTGAGATCGGCCCCGCCGCCGAACCATTGCTTCGAACCCTTGGTGAGAAAGCGAAAGTTGGCGTGCACCGTGGGGACGAATGGGTTGCGCGGGTGCAGCACCAGCGAGACGCCGGCGGCGGCGAAGTCGAGCCCTTCGCCCGGGATCTGGGCGGCGAACTCGGGCGACATCTGGCCGAACACCTCGGAAAAGTTGACTCCGGCCTTTTCGAAGACGCCGCCGTCGGTCAACACCCGCGACCGGCCGCCGCCGCCGCCCGGACGTTCCCAGACGTCCTCGCGGAAACGAACCAGCGCGTCGACTTCCTCCAGACCGCGGCAAATCCGGTCTTGCAGATCGCGAAGATAGGCAACGGCGCGAGAGCGGTTGGCTTCCATGAAGGTGTGTCGGGGTTGCGTTTAGTTAGCCCCGGTTCGGAGAACCGAGGCGGACTGAATCCCTGGCGTATGGACTCGGTCCCATCCGGGATCCTGCCCGCCCCGGTTCTGCGAACCGGGGCTAAACGCACTACCGTTCGTTGACGAACGGTGTTGGGGCAAAACGGGCGCTCCGGACGAACGTGTCCGTTGTCAAACTAGGGAACCGGCAGCGTTGGTAACAGGGGCAGCGACTTTTCGGGAAAAGACTGCGGATGTGAAGGAACAAACGCCGAAATGATAATCACGGTCCGAACGGTCTCGGTCGCCGTCCGCTCCCTCCCCGCCGGGGCTTCCCCGCCGGAGCGGGGGCCAGGCGATCCGGTCGAGGAGAGCCGAGGGAGTGCCTCGTGGCGGAAAACTCCAGCGACCTGGTGGTCGAATCGTACAAGCTGACCAAGATCTATCAGAACCGCCAGATCGCGCTGAACGACGTCACCCTGCGCCTTGAACCCGGCTGCGTGTTGGGCCTGTTGGGCCACAACGGCGCCGGCAAGACGACGCTGCTGCGCCTGTGCCTCGGGCTGCACCGGCCGACCGCCGGCTGGGTCAAGATCTTCGGCCAGACCATGGGCCCCAACGCCGCCGGCCTGCGCCGCCGCATCGGCTACATCCCGACCAACCCGCAGTTCCCGCGCGGCATGACGCCGATCACGTACCTTGACTACATCGCCCGGCTGTTCGGCCTTCCCGCCGAGGTCCGCAAGCCGCGGCTGGCTTCGCTGATCCGGGCCGTGAACCTGTTGAGCGTGTCGGGCGACCCGATCGACGGCTTTTCCAATGGCATGACCGCCCGCCTCGCGGTCGCCTGCAGCCTGATCAACGAGCCCGACCTGCTGATCTGGGACGAGCCGACGCACGGCCTCGACCCGGAAGGCCGCCGCAGCATGCTCGACCTGATCAAGACCCTGGCCCGCCAGAAGACGTTGATCGTGTCGAGCCACAACCTGAGCGACATCGACGAAGTCTGCAACCACGCCGCCGTCCTGAGCCGCGGCCACCTGATCTACTTCGGCTCGCTGCAAGACCTCAAGGGCCGGATGCGCAAGAACCAGTACGAGCTCGATCTCGACGGCGATCAGAAAGCGATCACGCGAACCTTGAACATCGTCAAGGGCATGAACGACTTCAAGAGCGTGAGCCTGCGGCAGCGCCGGCTGGAATTGCGGCTCAACGACGACGTGAACATCGCCTCGGCCTTGGCCAACGTGTTCATGACCATCGCCGACAACAAAGTGACGCTCATCAGCGTCCGCAGCATGGGTCAGGCGACCGAACAGGCGTTCCTGGACCTGGTGGAAAAGGAAGAATCGCGCGGCTTCGCGCGGGCCTACCAGGTCAACGACGCCGCCTGACCAGTGACGGAACTCGACCATGGACGCGCCGACCACCATCCCCGCCGTCAAGATCAACCGGTTCCTGCCGTACTGGGCCGTGCTCCAGTCCGACATGCGGCAAACGCTGCGGAGCTGGATCTATCGCCTGTGGGTGCTGATGACGCTGGCGGCGGCCGTCGGTTACTTGCTGTTCCGCTTCGGCGCCCGCCAGGTGGCCGGCATGGTGCAATCCGCTCCGGAGATGCTCGGCGACCTGCTCACCTGGGTGATCTGGGGGAGCGTCACGCTGATCATCGTCCTGACTGCCGGCACGATCAGCGGCGAGCGCGGCATCATCGCCGACTCGGTCCTCAGCCGCGGCATCAGCCGCTATCAATACTTCCTCGGCAAGTGGCACGCGCGGCTGTTCGTGATCCTGTCCACGTTCTTCGTGATGGCCACGGTGTCGCTGGGCGGGGCCTACGTGCTGTTGCACAGCGAGCACCTGACGATCCTCGGCAGCCTCGTGGCCGTGGCCCTGGTCGCGTCGCTGCTGGTCCTGGTCGTCACCGCCGGCGTCAGCATCAGCGCTCTGTCCACCAGCACCATGGTCAGCATCACGCTGGTGTGGCTGCTCCTGTACGGCACGGGCTTCCTGATGTCGCTCTTGCCGGCCCATTACCCGTCCCCGGACCGCGCGCTGCACAACCTGCCCAACGTCCTCAAGGGCCTGTTCGACCTGGAGATGGTGAGCCGGCTGATCAGCGGGGCCTTGTCGGTGTCGCTGCTGGTCGCGCTGGCGGGGATGATCGGCTTCGCGCGGCGCGATGTGTAGTCGTTCCGGATGGCGCAAGTCCGCGGCGAGCGAGCTCGCCGGCTAAATAATCTGCGAATGAGTGCATTGCGCTGGTGACTCGTCACTTCCTCAGCACCACGAGATGACTTCCCGCGAGCGCCTGACGTCGGGCAACGAACGCACGCCAAGGATCTTTGACGATCGCCCCGATCGCGCGTCGCAACGCCTTCCATCGCCAGCGATCTGGTTCGCGAGCCAGCAATCTCGACGTCGGCCGTTCGTAGACCGCAAACGATGTGAACCCCGCGCGGCGGCCAACCTCGATGATTCGCCGCGGCGGCATGCTCTTTTCGGTGACGCCGAAGCGGGCCACCGCGGCCCGAGCGCCCGCGTCGTCGCCGTGCTCCGCGCCCGGCTCGGCCGTCACGCACACGCCGCCCGCCTTGAGGGCCAGCCAGACCGCGGCCAGGGCCCGCTCTTCGTCTTCCGCGTGGTGCAGCGCGTCGTAGAACACGGCGATGTCGAAGGATCGTGGATCGGCGAGCGTTTCGTAGTCGCCGGCCTGGAACTGCAGGTTCGTCACGCCGGCGCGGACTTGATTCTCGCGGGCCAGCTCGATCATCGCCGGCGCCAGGTCCACGCCGACCACGTCGTAGCCGCGCTGGGCGAACAGCAGACTCGTCCAGCCGGGGCCAACACCGAGGTCGAGCAATCGTCCCGGCGGCGGCGGGATGAGCGACAGGATCAACCCCACGTCCATCAGGTACTGACCGCACTTGGCGTCGGAGAAGGGCTTGTTCAGGATGTGCGCGATCTCGGTCGGCGCTAACTTGCTGACGTAGTCGATCTCCCCTTGCTTGGGCATGACGTTCATCCTTGATTGTTCACGGTTTCGCGCTCGCAGCGCAACGCCGGCGACGCGAACGCCAAGCCGCAAGCGGCCGTGTCGTGCCGCAAGCGGCGTCACTGCTTGTCCAATTCCTTGCGCAAGATGTCCCGGTGCACGCGGGCCACGTCCCACATGTAATGTCCGATGCGATGCTCGTCGGCCGCCTTTCGCAGGTGTTCCAGCGCCAGCTTCTTGTTGCCTTCCAGCTCCAGGTAGATGCCGACGTACAGATGCGCGTAGAAGAGCTGCCCGTTCAACCGATCCTTCGCCGGGGCGCCCGCCTTGGCCGCGGCCAGGACGTCGTCCACCTTCAGCTTCCCCGCGTACAGATCGTACACCTGTCGCATCGGCACGCGCTTGTCCTCGCCAATCTTGAGGATTTCCTTGCGCGCCTTCGGAATGCCGTCCTTGCGGGCCATGCACATGAACCGCCACACCGCGTTTTCGACGTCGTTGCTGTCGTAGGTCTGGTAGCCCTCGAACTGGGCGATGCCGTCGTCCCAGCGGCCCGCGTAATAGTACGAGATGCCGCGCTGCCAGTGGCTGACCTTGGCCTTGGGAACCAGCGCGATGTACTTGTCGAAGTCGGCGATCGACTCGGCGATCTTGCCGCGCTTGAACTCCGCGCAGCCGCGCAGGTGATGGAGCCCGACGTCCTTCGGATCCAGCTCCAGGGCCTTGGTGTAGTCGGCGACCGCCTCGGCGTACTTGCCGGCCTTGTCATTCGCCTGGCCGCGCTCGCGCAGCTCGGCCGCGGTTTGGGCGGCTGCCGTCGCCGACACGCAAATCAAACAGAATACGATGATGCATCGCATCGCCATCTCCCAATTCACTTAGCCGGCGAGCTTGCTCGCCGCGGACAGAATCCCAGGCGAAACGATGCGGTTAAACCTGGACCCCCAGTCCACGGCGCGCCAGCGCGCCGGCTAACTGATCGTGCCGAAGAACGACTGGTCCAGCACCTCCGCCTTCACCCGCCCAAAGACGAAGCTGCGCCCCGTTTTCAGATTGTGAAACACCACCTCGGCCGGGCTGAACAGCATCGGGTCGATCTTGTAGAAATCGTGCTCGTAGCGCTCGAAGATCGATTGAAACGGCGCTCCCCAATCGGACGACGCGCTGGCCGGCACCTTGGCGCCAATGTCCGTCAATTGATCATCCTCCGCGTTGACCCAGATCACCACTCGCCCGCCGTACAGGATCGCGTCGTTGGTCCGGCCGATGGCGCCCAGCTCGTCCTTGGCGACCGGCGGCAACGGCGCCGAGCCGAAGCCGGACACCACCTGGTTGAGATCGAACTTCAGCTCGTGCAGCTTGTGCAGCGCCGTTTCCAGCGACCGGGCCACCACTTGCAGGTTCCCCGCCAGGCTCGCCGCCGGCGCGGCCAGCAGCGTGATCTTGCTCGCCGGCAGTTTCAATGCCTTGCTCAGGTAGTCGATGACCGCGTCGTCGGGGAGCTTGCGCGTCTCGAGGGCGCCGACCGCCACCGGGGCCTGTTCGCGGCCGGGGATGTGATCGAACAGCTCTTCCTTGCCGTAGGCAGCCCGCATGGGCCCGGAGCCCATGGCGAAATACTTGCCGACGCTGATCTGCCAGCCGGCATACTGCGACGCCATGCACGCGGCCACGGGATGATCGGTGGCCACCGTCACTTGCGGCGCCGCGATGCCGGCGACCTCGCCGGGCGCGAGCGCGATTTCCGCCTGTCCCGCCATGCACACCCGCGCCAGGGCGAGGCCGGCTTGAATGCCGCCCGGCGTCCTGATGCCGCAATCGATGAGCCGCGCTCCGCCCGCGGTCGTGTGGACCTGCACGCGCAATGCCGCGGCTTGCGAGGCGATGTAGTCGGCAAGCCGTTGCGCGCGTTCATTAAGGGTCGGGGTGTTCGCCACAGTCGCTCCTGGTTGCAATATCTCGCTTATCCTATGGATGGGTCGCCTTTCGCTCCGCGAAAGAACGGCCTTTCGCGGAGCGAAAGCCGACACGATGCCTACTTGTCCTTCACGTCGGCCGCCCGCCGCAACGGCACAAAGCGCACCGGCGCCAGCTCGCGCTCCTGCCGCTCGCCGTTCGGCCCCTTGGTGATCAGGTACAGGACTTGATCCGGCGTCTTGCCGACCGGGATCACCATCTTGCCTCCCGGTTTCAGTTGCTCGAAGAGCGGCGCGGGCACGTGCTCCGCGCCGCAAGTGACCACGATCGCGTCGAACGGCGCCGCGTCCGGCCAGCCCAGATATCCGTCGCCGGCCTTCACCTTGACCTTCTTGTAGCCAACGCGTTTGAGGTTCTCCTGGGCTTGCTCGGCGAGCTTGGCAAGCAGCTCGATGGTGTAGACCTCCGTGCCCAGTTCGGCGAGGACGGCGGCCTGGTAGCCGCTGCCGGCGCCGACTTCGAGAACCCGCTGCCCGGCCTTCGGCGTCACCGCCTCGGTCATGAGCGCGACAATGTACGGTTGCGAGATCGTTTGACCCAGGCCAATCGGCAACGGCCGGTCCTGGTAGGCGGCCGACCGGTAATCCTCGGGGACGAATTCGTGCCGCGGCACTTTGTGCATGGCCTTCAGAACGCGCTCGTCCTTGATGCCGCGGTCCTTGATCTGCTCGTCGACCATCTGGCGGCGGCGCGCGGCCCAGTCCATGTCGTTGAGGCCGCGCTGCGCGACCCAGACGGCCGCCAACGCCACCGCGGCGGCGCCGACAAGCCATGTCAGGACGCGCCGGCGATTGTGCTGGGCCGGTTGAGTGGCACTTGGGGTTTCGTGGCCGGACATGGCGACCTCCTTCGCGGGAAGCGTAGCCGTGGTTCGACTCTGGAGATTTGCTATTGGTTTCAGGATATGCTCCGACGAGGGCGGATGAAAGTGCCTGTCCGAAGTCGCGAGAGCTCAGGATGCGCGTCCGCCGTCAACGCGCTTGACACCCAGGCGGCGCGCCGTTAGCTAATGGCGATGCGACTGAATCTTGTCTTGGATCGCATTTCGTTTGTGGAGGGTCGTCTGATGCGCGACGTTGTCTCGATCTCCGTGCTGCTGATCATCGGCGCGGCGGCCAGCGGCGGCGCGGCGCCGAACCTCGCCGCGATCGGCCTGCCCAAGGGCCTGGTCGCGCCGGACACCGTCGCCGTCGCGGGCGCCACGGTGGCGTTCCTCGAAGGTCCGGCCGTGGATGCCGCCGGCAACGTCTTCTTCAGCGACATCGCCGGCAATCGCATCCTGAAGCTCGACGCCAAGGGCGCCGTCAGCGTGTTCCGCGCCGACAGCGGCCGGACCAACGGCAACACCTTCGACGCCGAGGGCCGGCTCATCAGTTGCGAAGGCGGCGAGCAGGGACCGGGGCGCCGCCGCCTCGTCCGCACCGACATGAAGACCGGGGCGGTGACCGTGCTCACCGACAAGTACCTGGGCAAGCGCTACAACAGCCCCAACGACGCCTGCGTGGACATGGAAGGCCGCATCTGGTTCACCGATCCGCGCTACGGTCTCGATCGCAGCGATCTGGAGATGGACGTCGAAGGTGTGTACCGAATCGATCCGGATGGCGCTGTTGCCCGGGTGTTGACGCAACAGCAGATTCACCGGCCCAACGGCATTGCCGTCACTGCTGACGCACGCACGCTGTACGTCGTGGACAGTCATCCGAAGGTGGGCGGCAACCGCAAGATCTGGGCCTTCGATATCGAGCCAAAGGGCAATCTCGGCAACCAGCGGCTGATCTTCGATTTCGGCAAGGGCCGCGGCGGCGACGGCACGCGCGTGGACATGGAAGGCAATCTCTGGGTCGCGGCCGGCATCTCCGTCAAGCGCAGTCAGGGAGAATCCCTCGACGTTCCGCCGGGCGTCTATGTGATTTCGCCGAAGGGTGTGTTGCTGGGGCGAATTCCGATTCCGGAGAACCTGATCACCAACGTCGCCTTCGGCGGCCCAGAGCGGAAGACTTTGTACGTGACCGCCGGCAAGACGGTGTACCGGTTTCCGGTGAACGTGTCGGGATACGCGGTGTACCCGCCGCTGGCGCCGTGAATCGGAATCAGCCGCCGGTCGAATCAGTGGCTTGCCGTTTAGCGTCCGCAGCGCGCTATCCGTTTCTGATTCCTCCGAGCTTGTTCGCGTCACGTTGGCACGTCGGCGAGACCGGCGTCGATGTGCAGGTGATGCCACAATTGCGTGGCCACGACCGCCGACAGTCCCAGCTCGACCGAGAACCGCCGGCTGCCGATGCGCGGCAGTTTGCCGTACTGTTGCCGCCACAACTGCACCGCGGCGGGATCGAAGTACCCGGCACGCCGCAGCGACTCTTCACTCAACAGCTCCTCGACCCAGCGCACGGTTGGCTGCCGGTACAGGCTGTCCAAGGCCGCGGTGAAGTCGCGCTTCGGACGCCAGGCAATGTCGGCCGGCAAGTAGCGTTCGGCAACGCGGCGCAGCAGAAACTTGTCGCGCCAGCGCCGCAGCTTCCATGAGGGCGGCAGGCGCGTGCTGAACTCGACCACGTCCTCGTCGAGATACGGAAACCGCAGCTCGACGCCGGAATGCATGCCGATCCGTTCCCCCTTGCCTTGCAGGAGCAATCCAGGCACGTGCGTCTTGAGGCCGAAGTACAGCGCCCGATTGAGCGGGTGCCAGCGCCCTAGACGCTCCAGGTTGAGCGATAGATCTTCATAGGCGAGGTGTCCGGCGAGGCTGTCGCGCATCCCTTGGCTGTAGAAGCGCGAGCGGTTCATGCTGATGAGGCCGTACAGATCGAGCCAGGCGTTGTGCCCGCCGATCAAGCGCTGCGTGCGCAGGATCTGCCCGGCGCGAATGTGCGGCGCCGTCAGCCGCACCACCAGCCGCCGCAGCGCCTGGCCGAACGGCAACCCCGGGATGACGTCCAGCATGCGCAGCAGCCGGTCCGTCTTGAACCAGGGATAGCCGGCAAACAGATCGTCCGCGCCGTCGCCGGTCAGCACGATGGGCCTCCCGTCGGCCCGGACGCGCTCGGCCAGCAGCATGAGCGTGACGCAGGACGCGTCGGGCGTCGGGCTTTCGATGGCGCGGATCAACCGCGGAAACGACGCGATCACACGGGCCGCGTCGAACGACTCCACGATCGGCGCGATCCCACAAGCCTGTCCCACGCGCAGCGCCCGCTCCGATTCGTCCAGTCGCACGTCGGCGATGCGCACGGTGTAGGTCGGCAACGGCCGCTGGCGCACCTTGCCGGCCAGCGCCGCCAGCGTGCTGCAATCGATGCCGCCGCTGATGTACGACGCCGCCGAGTCGTCCGCCGGCAGCCGCCGCGCCACGGCCTGTTGCAGCAATTCTTCCAATCGGTCGGCCGCATGGTGCTCGGGTCCGGGGGCTTCCTCCTGACCGCGGTCCGGGAAGTCGAGGTCCCAGTAGCGGGCCACTTGCACCGTGCCGGCCCGGGCGACCAGGTAATGGCCCGGCGGCAGCGCTTGCACATTTTGAAAGCAGGTGCGCGCCGCCGGCAAGCCCATGAAGGTAAAAATGTGATCCACGCCGCGGCGATCCACTTCGGCCCGAACCAAACCGGAGGCGAACAGGGCCTTGATTTCGGAAGCGAACAACAGCCACGAGTCGTGCCGCGACCAGTACAAAGGCGCCATGCCGAAGCGATCGCGCGCCAGCATCGCCAGACGCAGCCGGCGATCCCAAACCGCACACGCGAACTGGCCTCGCAGCGTTTCCCACGAGAGCTCGCGCGACTCTTCCCAGAGATGCGTCAAGGATTCGGCGGGATTGTCCGAGCGAAGCTGATGGCCGCGACCCAACAGGGCGTTCCGCAATTCAGCGTGATTGACAAGGAAGCCCGCACAGGCGGCAATGATGTGGTTGTCTTCATTGGCGGCGACGATTTCCGGCGACGAAGCGACGCGCCGATGGCGCCACGCCAGGCCGATTCCCGGCTCTTCATGGATGCCGCCGCCCGGACCGCGATGGGCGAGCGCCTGCGTCATCCGGGCCAGCGCGCCGGCCGGCGGCGTTTCGCGCCCGTCAAGACTCACGATGCCCGCCAGCGCAGTCATGCGGCTCCCGGATCGTTAGTTGGAACCCAGGATGCGATCCCAGCGCGCCTTGTGATATGCGATCTTCTCGGCCGCCGTCATCTTGGTGAAGTCGGGCTCTTGATGATTGCACTGCGCTTTGCGAGGCGCGGCGTCCGCCCCGGTTCTGCGAACCGGGGCTAAACGGGGCGGTGCGCTGATCGTCTTGCCGTTGCCGGCGTAGCTCATCACGGCGGTTTGCAGCGTCATGTCCTCATCCAGCGTCCGGTGCGGCTTGATGCCGAGCTGCGCGAGCACGCCGTGGTACGCCTTCACCGCCTCTTCGGCCGTGATGGCGCCGTCGGCGATCCAGCGCAGAAAACGAACGAACGCGAGCTGGTTCTCGGCGTTGTTGATCTTGCGGCCAAAGAGCGCCACGCGGGCGCCGTACTTCTTCGCTTCACTCAAGAGCTTGAAGGCGTCGTACGTTGTCCCCGCCGAGCCGCCAAGGATGCCGACGACCAGGTGCGGATCATAGCGGACCAGTTCCTCCATCGCCTGCGGTCCGTGGTAGACCATCTTCAAGAAGAGCGGCCGGCCTTTGGACGTGACGCCGCTCAATGTGCGGACGATGGCGTCGTTGATGAAGCCGGGCAGCTTGCTCGCTTCGACCGATTCGGGACGGTTGGGATCGAACACTTCCAGGAAGTGGCGGAACCCCTTGCGTTCCGCTGCGAGGCGAAAGGCTTTGTACTCTTCCAGCGCCGCGCGGTCGATGACGCTGTCGTTCTGGTACGTGATGCTGTAGAGCCCCAGGTCGGCGCCGAGCGTGCGTTCCTCTGGCTTGCAGTCCAGATGCCCGCACTGGATGTGATCGAGCGTCGCCGTGCGAAAGGCGAGCGAAGGCTGCACGGGCGAACGCCCGCCGCGGAGCACGTGAATGTCGGTCGTGTCGTTGGCGCGCGCGGCCGGCGTGACGGCGCTGTTATCGAACAGCCGGCCTTGGATGTTGAGAACTTCATTCGTGTGGGCCGACATCAGCATGATGTCCACGAGGCCCTGGTGGACGATTTGCGTGATGATGTCGCGGAATTCTTGCAGGGTGCGAAAGCGCGCCTCGCCGGCGTGCATCTCCGGCGACTTGCCGGGAGCGCCGATGCCGAGGGCCATATCCGCGTCCTTGGCGTCGGCTAGGATGAAATCCTTGGCGCCCTGCGGATCGGCGTGGATGCGGGACAGTTTCTGGTCGAGAGACTTCTGAGCCATGACAGCCTTGTTTACTGTTTCGCGCTCGCAGGTTCTTCCACAGAATCCTCGCGCTGCACGCGCGCCGCGAGCGCGAAGCCGCAAGCGAGCTACTTCTGCCAGGCGGCGCGTGGAATCGCGCGGAGCGCCGGCTGATTGATCACCACATTCACCGGCGCCGGCGTGGTCGCCTTCGATGCACCGCTCGCCAAACGCGCTTGAACTTGCTCGATCGTCTCGCCCAGCACGCGCGCCGAGTTCTGCACGCCAAGCCGTTCCTTCGGCGACAGCGCCAACTCGATTTGTTTTCGAACGCCGCCGCAGCCGATTTCGGTCGGCACCGACAAACACACATCGCGCACGCTGTACGGCCCATTGATCAGCGAACTCACCGGCAGCACCCGCCGTTGGTCCAAAATGATCGCATGCACCACTTCGCGGATCGACAGGCCGACGGCGTAGCCGGCGCCGCCTTTGAGCTTGATCACCTGGGCGCCGGCGCCCTTGGTTTCCTCGAAGATTTCGCGCGCCGTCTTGCCGTCGAAGCCGGGCCATTGTTCCAGCGGCAAGCCGTTGATCGTGGCGCTCGACCAGATCGGCACCATGCTGTCGCCGTGCTCGCCAAGGATGAGGGCGTTGACCTGGGTCGGGGCGGCTTTCAATCGCTTGGCGACGTTGCTGCGGAAACGCGTCGTGTCGAGCACGGTGCCGAGGCCGATGACGCGCTGCCAGGCGAGCCCGCAGCGCTTGACGGCAAGATGCGTGAGCACATCGACCGGATTGCTGACGACGATCACGTAGGCGTTGTCCT
>JAKEET010000193.1 GCA_022616435.1 Gemmataceae bacterium | reverse complement strand
GCCGGTGCAGGCGCCGGGGCCGGTGCAGGCGCCGGCGCCGGAGCAGGCTGCTGGGCCGCGATCAGCATCAAGGCGTCCTGCGCGTTCAAGTCGGCGGCGAGCTGCACTGGGTTGGCCGGTTGCACTGCGGGCTTTCGACCCTCGACGGGCTTGGAATTGTCCTTGGGCATGATGAACTCCGCGCCCGGATCGGCAGTGATTCGCGCCGCGGCCTCACGATCCTTGATCAATCCCACGGACCTGACCGGCGGCAGATCGCTCGTGTAGCCGAAGACCACGCTATGCTCGGCCTCGGGAATGCCCTTCTCGCGCCAATCCACGCGGAAGATGGCCTTGTTCGTGGCGACGGGCGCGTCGGGCAACTGAAACGGGCCGTCCATCAAGATGAGCTGCACGAAGTCCGGCTTCAGGCCCCCCTTCTTGGCCGTCTCCTGGTAGTTGGCGAAGCGGACGCCGCCCATCCGTTTGCGCACCAGCGGCAAGTCGAATTCCAGGCCGACGCGGTCGTCGGCGATGGTGAACCCCAGCCGCGCCACATCGATCTCGCGCTTCTCGATCCAGGGCCGGTATTCCTTGTTGGGAAAACGATCTTCAATCAGCGGGTGGCTCGACACGGCCATGCGCACGCCCTCGACCTCCTTCTTTTCGCCTTCCTTGGCCAGGACGCGAATGGAGAACCCCGTGTTGGCGAAATAGCCCCACGAGGTGATGTAGCGCGGATCGCAGGTCAGTCCCAAGGAGAAGTTGACGATATCCTCGGTCAGATTGATGTCGTCGTTGTTGGGATCGACCGCCCAGCGGACGCCTTTCGGGCCTGCCTTGTTGAGCTTGGCGTCGTGGATCGCGCGGTCATTGACGATCTGGTAGAGGTACAGGAACTCGGCTTCCGTATCGAAGCTGGGCGACACTTCCTTGCGGATGTTCTCCCCTTCGACGAACACCGAGTTGAAATTCTCGCGAATGCCGAAATTGTCGCCGACCTTGCCGATGTTCTGGAAAACGGCGAAGTAGATCGTCCCGCCCAGGATGTGGGGGGCGCCGGCCTCGATATTCTCAGGCAACGGCGAGCCGGGCGTGACGTAGCCGATTCGGACAAGATTCAGGGGCCGTTTGTAGTCGACGACCGGGATCTTCTGATCCGCTCCCTTGCCGTCGTCCTTGTCCTTTGGCTGCGCAGTTGCAGGCAGTGTCCCGAATAGCGCTGCCGCAAACACGACAAGAACACCACAGGCAGCGAGCTTGGCCGAGAACCTGGTCATGAACGCCTCTCTGTTCGGGGAGAACCACGAGATATCGCAGTAATCATCTTAGCAATCCGCATGCCGGAAGTCGCATTCCGCCCACATTTCACGAAATCACCTGCGTAGGCAGCCGCATCGGGTTGGCTGCGTGTTCAGGGGCCTGCGAAGCGGGCCAGAAGCACACGGGTGTGAAGCTTCCGACTCCAAGTTAGCGCCGGCGCTAATCAACGTTTACATCCGGGAAAATGCCTGCGGCTCGGATGTGGCCAAGAAAAACGGGCGAGTCGCCTCGCCCGTGGTCATGCCGTCAATGACCTTCTTGGCCTAGTCTTCACGAGGCAGAGGGAAGTTAACCGTGTACGATCGCCCGGAGCGAGCTCGCAGCGTCGTTTCCTGCGTTCGGGCGCCGAGGTCGTCGCGCCAGCTGGCGCGGATCACAAACGAATAAAACTGCGTCTTGCTGGGCAGCTTCGGCGTCACGAAGATCCGCTCCGTGCCGCGCTGCGTCATTTGCTTGTCGTTGATGATCAACGTCGCGTTGGCCGGCAAGCGCACCGTGAAGGTTGCCGTGCCGTCGTCCAGCGCGGCGTTGCGCATCTCGTAGGCCATCATCTCGCGGTACGACACGGCCGGGTGCTGCGTTTCCCGCGCCCGCGCAGGCCGGATGATCCACTGGTCGAAGCCGTAAGGCTTGTAAACCCCGGTCGCCGTGATCCACGTCGGCTGCTGCGGGAACATCGTCGCGGCGGCCCAGGGATTGACGGTGGCGGTCCACAGCCCGCCCGGGTATTGCCAGCGCATGTTGGGATAGCCGTAGCTCGGCATACTCCCGTAGTTGGGCACATTCCACCACGAGTACGGCGCGCTGTAGGGCATGCCGATCGGCGGCGCCCCGAAGGGAAGCTGAGCGCGGGCGGATTCGACGCCCAGTCCGAGCATGGCCGCGCAAGCCAGAGATAAGCGGATCGACAACATGGGTCTGCAACTCCGTATGAGGATCGTCTGGCCAGGTAGCTGCTTCATTATGTTCGACCGATGCAATCGGTTGTCAAGTGGACGCTTCGGTTTTCGTCGAAAGGGAGTTCGGTTCCGGAGCGCGCGCGAACAACGAAGCGCGGCCGCGGCGGAGCGCCCGCCCAAAACCAAGCAATTTGCGCGCCAGCGTTCTTGAAAATTCCGGCAGCCCGCGCCGCGCGGCCCGGATCTGGCACAGCGGCCGCTCTTCCGAGGTGAACAGCGACTTGTACTGGGCTTCGCCGCCGAGAAAATCGAACTCGCTCAGCCCCCGGCGCATGGCTTCTTGCATCGCCAGGATCACCATGACGATGCCGAGCCGCACTTTGCTGGGCCGCGCCAGCGTTCGGCCGCACTGGTAGAAGTAGGCGCGGTCATGGGCGACAAAGCCGTACAGGGCAGCGACCGGCGCCCCGCGCACGCTGACCCAGAGCAGCAGCAGTTGACGCTCGGCAAATGCCAGCTGGGTGTAGTGTTCGTGAAACCGGTGAAAGCGCGGCGCGTCGAACGCGCCGGCCTTGCCGTCGGCCTGCCAGCGCTCGCGGTGCAAGGCGACCAGGATGCGCAAGCCCTCGGCGACCTGGTCCGCGGTGTGGACCACGTGGACGCCCCAGTCAGGACCGGCCCACGCTTGAAAATCACGCAGCGCATAGGTGAGCGATTGCCGCTTCTTCTTGTTGAAGCGATACAGGTACTCGTCCCAGGTCTCGGACAGCCGCGCGAACGGCGCCACGCCCGTCGGCGTCGTCTCCACCCGCGCGTCGAGCGAATGCAGCGCCCGGCTCAGCATGGCGGTCGCCTCCGCGTCCCGATCCATGGCCGAAAACACGCATTCATCCCAGGCGCCGAACGCGCCTCGGTCCAGCGCCGCCGCGAACGCCCGGGTCACCTCGTGTTCGTAGTGCCGGCGGATGGTGAGGTTGAGGTACTCGGAGCAGACGCCGTCGTTCTCGTCCACGTCGCTGCCCAAAAACTCAAGGCGGCGAAACGGGATGCCGGGCCGATACCAGTACGTGCGCCGGCACAGCGGGGCCACGCCGACAAGGTTGTCGCCGTCGAGGAACAGGCCGACGCGCAACTGGCGGTCGCGGCCGTAGATCTGCCACCAGGTGAGCAGCCAGCTCGGCGCGCACATCGGCTGCGGATCGCCGCTGGCGTCGACCAGGTCCTGCCAGGCCGGGGCCAGGCGCCGCAGATCGTCGCTGGACGAGACGATCCGCAACGACAAGGCCGGCGCGGCCAGGATCGATGCTTCGGCGGTTGCGGTTTTCACGACACCGGTCTCCCAAGCCAGGCGCGGGCCTTGCGCCACATTCGATACCCCGCGGCCTTGAGGCGATCGCGCCAGGGGCGCTGGCCGAACGGGCTGGGCCGCCAGCCCCGGCCGCGCAGGTAGGCGTTGACGTTGTGGACGATGCTGCGCCGCTCCAGGTCGGGCGTCCGGAAGGTGATGCTGAACGACACCGACACGCTCGGGCCGTTCTCGACGAAGTGCGGCGCCGTCACCGGGAAGTGCAGCCCCTGGCCCGGCTGCAGGTCGAAGACCCAGGCCTTGGACCGGAATTCTTCGCGGAAAGTCATGTTGCGGTGGGCCCCGCCGTAGAAGCGCTCCAGGTCTTGCTCGGTGACGATCGACCGATCGCAGGGATCGAACTGGTGGATGCGTTTGCTCCCGCGAATCTGCAAGAGGAAGTTGTGCTCCGGGTCCATGTGGTACGGCGTCACCGAATGCGGCGACGTCAAGAAGATGAACGCCTGGGCCTGCATCATCCCGGGCGCGATGGGCGCCGAGTGCGGCCTCACCTCGGCCAGGCAGCGCTCGAGCAGGTCGCGGTAATCCGGATCGTGCTCGACGTACTTGAGCGCCATCCACGACCGGCATTCCTCGATGCGCCGCACCGTTTCCTCGGGGGACAAGCCGGTGCGCGGCGTCAATTCCGGCGCGACGCTGATCGGGATATCGCCGGCGTTGTACTCGACGTTGGCCTCGGGCAGCGACCGTGCCAGCTCCAGCAGCCGCGGCAACTGAAACAATGGATGATCGGCCAGGCGGTGCCCGATCAGGAACGGCCGGCGCGCGAAGTTGTCGCGAAACGCGGCGGGGTCGATCTCCAATAGCTGCTCGACCCCGCGCGCGGCCGGATTGACGGCGGCGTTGTCGTGATCCACGTTCACCAGACGCATCGGAACCTCCTTCTGCCCATGCTTCGTGCGTGCTGCTGCACCAACCCGAAGCGTGAGCGAGGGGCGCAAGCGAAATCCTCGCTTACGCTTCGGGTTGGTGCAGCCAGCGTTGCCCGCATCGTTTGAGCGCCCGCGCCAGCGGCAGCAGTCCGAGCAGCAACTCGCCTGGCCAACGTCCCGTCGACAGCAGGATGTGCTGGATCGTGCGCCGCTCGGTCCACAGGCGATTGATCATCGAGTGATTCGCGATCGCGCACGAGTCCATCCAGGCCAGGCCGGAGAGCCGGTGGGCGAGGGCGATGTTGTCCAGCTCCAGTTGCACGCCGGGCGAGAACTTGTCGTAGCGCTCGTCGAAGGCGATCTTGAGGGCGAAGGCGCCGTCGCCCGCGCGAAAGTTGCACTTGAGGGCCACCGCCGCGCCGTTCACGAACAAGCCGAGCATCATGAGCTGGCCGCGCGCGTGGGCCGCCGTCACGATGTCGGCAAAGTAGCCGCGTTCGTTGTCCGTGCAGGCCAGCGCGGTCTGCTCGGCGCCCTTCCAGCCGCGCGCCTCCAGTTGCAGGAACTGCTCGATCCACGGCCGCGGATCATCGCCCGGTTCGAGGGAACGGACTTCGAGCTTGCCCAGGTCGCCGAGCCGGCGCCGGAGGCGCTGCAGCTCGCGGCGATGCTTCGGGGCCAGCGCGGCCTGGATGTAGGATTCGGCGTTGGCCGCAGGCCGGAGCAGGGCCCGCGTGAAGCTCTCCACGGGGAAGGTCATGCAGCCGAGCTGATTGATGACATCGACCAGCACCTGGGCAAACCGTCCTTCGCCCGGCACGTACGGCATGTCCACCAGGCTGCCGCCGTGCCGATCCGTGCCGGTCCAGCGCAGGCAGGCCTGCAGCGCATCGGCGGCATGTTCACGATGCAGGAGCGGCAGGCACAGCACGGCGTGACGATGCTTCCACAGGGACAGCACGCGCACGGGGATTCGCCTGAAGCATCGGCGGCGCTCGAATGGAAAGAACCCGCACAGCTCGCGGCCGCCGCGGTCTTCGCGGTAGACGAGGATGAACTCGAGCTTCACGTCGCCGGCAAGGCGCCGCACGGCCGGCAGCAGCATCCACGGCTCGTAGAAGCAATTCGGTTCCAGGGCCTGGGCGGCCAGGGATTCCCAGGATTCGCGATGACCTGCGAGATCGTCGTACCCCAGCCGATCTACCGTGAACCTCGGCCCGGTCCGCGAGGCGGTTGCGCTGTCGGTCGCGCGGGCTTTGACCGATTGGGGCCGCAAGGACGTGGTGGAGACGAATTCCATCGTGGACCGGTTTCCCGACCTAGAGTTACGAGATCACGCCTGCCTGACGCTTCAACGCGTAGAACCAATCGAGACAGCCCGTCAGGTGCAGCTCGAGATTCAAGACCGTATCAAACGACGGCGCCGGCACGCGCGGCGAGATCGGCTGCTGCCGCCGCGCATCGACGAAGCCGCCGTATCCCGAAAAGCACGCCTCGTACCCCGCGTCGCGCACCAGCGGCAAGTATTCGGGGCGGAAGTTGTCGCACAGGCCAAACGGATAGGCAAACCAGCGCACCGGCCGTCCGATTTGCTCTTCAAGCGTTCGTTTCGAGTCGATCAACTCGCGGCGGGCCTGGGTTTCGTCGATCGCGCCGAAATCGGCGTGGGACACGCTGTGCGAGCCGATGTCGTGGCCGAGCGCGACCATGTCGCGGACGTCGTCCCAGGTCAGGTTGGGCATGCGCTTCAAGTCGCGGTCCCAATCGAACACGTGATCCGTGCCGACGAACTGGGTGGGGATGAAGAACGTCGCCGGCAGATTGTGCTCGGCGAGGGCCCGGGCCGCGGACAGGTTGTCGCGGTAGCAGTCATCGAAATGGATCGCCACGGTGCGCTGGGGCGGGTTCTCGCGGGCGCGGCGGATGCGCTCAAACTCATTCATCGAGACGACGTGGAAGCGCCGCTCCAGCAATTCGCACAGCTCCCGGAACCATGCTGTGGGCACGGTGAGACCGTCGCGCGGGATCTCGTCGGTGACTCGGTGGAACAGCAGAATGGCCATCGACGAACGGCCCGACCAGCGCGCCATGGTTTCCTGCGCGGCCATGACGCCGCTATACTTCCACAAGGCACAGAGGGTCGATTTCGCGAGTCGCTTCATCATGCATCAGGAGTCATCTGGTGAGCACGTGTCTGGTTACCGGCGGCGCTGGTTTCATCGGGTCGCACCTGGCCGAGGCCCTCGTGGGTCAGGGCCATACCGTCCGCGTGCTGGACGATTTCAGCTCGGGCAAGGCCGACAACCTGGCGCCCATCAAGGACGCCGTGCAGGTTGTCGAGGCCGGCATCACCGCCGCCGACGCCGTCCGGCACGCGGTCGCCGGCTGCGACCTCGTCTTTCACCTGGCGGCCTTGCCGTCGGTGACCAAGAGCGTCGAGAACCCGCTCGCCTCGCATGACGCCTGCGCCACCGGCACGCTCATGGTGCTGGATGCCGCACGGCAAGCCGGGGTGCGCCGCGTCGTCTACGCCGCCAGCAGCAGCGCCTATGGCGACCAGCCCGGCGACGTGCGCCGCGAGACCGACGCATTGTTGCCGATGTCGCCGTACGCCGCCGCCAAGCTGGCCGGCGAGCACTACTGCCAGTGCTGCACGGCGGTGTACGGGCTCGAAACCGTGCGTTTGCGGTTCTTCAACGTCTATGGCCCCCGTCAAGACGCTTCGAGTCCATATTCCGGCGTCATCTCGTTGTTCAGCGCCGCCATGGCGCGGGGCCAAGCGCCGACGATCTTCGGCGACGGCCTGCAGACCCGCGATTTCGTCCACGTCGCCGACGTGGTCCAGGCCCTGATCAAGGCGGCGCAGGCGCCGCGGGCGGTGGGCCAGGTGTACAACATCGGCGCCGGCCGCAGCGTCACGATTATCGAGCTGGTCAAGCACCTCAACGACCTCCTGGGCACGTCCGTGCAGCCGGTTCATGCGCCGCCGCGCGCCGGCGATGTCCGTCACTCACTCGCCGACATCACGCTGGCCCGGCGCGACCTCGGCTATGAGCCGCAGGTCCGCTTTCGCGACGGCCTGGCGCGGACGCTTCAGGCGGTCTGAGCTCGAACAACGTGCCTGTCCCCGGTTCCACCGGCCGGGTCGGCGATGTTGGACACCAGCTCAAAATCCAATGCGTCCGCGACGGGGCCCCGGTAGCCAGCCTCGGCGGCGCGGGCCAGGTTGTACATCTCGCGGGCGGTCACATAGTGGTAATGGAATCTCCGGTCCTCGCGAGCGCGACGCGCCAGCTCTTGATGAAATCGCACCATCGGTTCGCCGAGCAGGCACTCGTGGAATTCCTCGCTCGCGCCGTGGGCGTGCAGCTTGACGAAAAACCAGTCCGGCCGCCCCGGCATCTGCACGCGGGCCCGCAGCCACGCGTCGAGCCGTTCGATCGCCGGCGGCTGCGACGCCTGCAAGCAGCCGTTCTCCAGGCGCGGCAGCACGCCCCATTTGCGCCTGCCCCAATCGAGCACCAGCGGTCCCTGGATCATCATCACGGCGTCCTCGGGCGGCGGGCCGTTGCCGGGGAAGCAGCCGACCTCGTGCGAGCGCGGCCGGCCGGGAATGTCGCGGGCATGGTAAATGCGGTTGATGACCGGCGGCTGGGTCGGATCGGGCGCCGACGGATACGTCATGTCGGCGTAACAGCCCGTCTCGTGCAAGATGGCCAGCTCGTTGTTGACGCCGCACCAGCTGCCGTCGGGCCGCGAGTTGCACAGCGCCCAGTTGCCGTGGACAAACGCGTAGGCCGCGGCGCCGGTGGCCCGATGGCGCGACAGCAAGCCGTGCCGCTCGACGAGCAGGTCGCGGAACGTCTCGAGCTTGCGGCGCAGACCTTCGGCAGTGTCATGCTGATGGTGCAGGTGGATTTCCACTTCGGCGAAGCCGTCGCGGCAGAGCTCGCCAAGCTGTTCGAGATACTCGCTTTCGTACTCCTCCACCGGAAAGAAGAACGTGTAGCGCGGCGGCCGGCCGTCGCTGTCGCGGAAGCTCCCGAGGCGGCGCGGATACTCGCGCCGCCAGTGCCGGACGCGGGCGGCGCCCCGCGCGGCGTCGGCGCCGTCCCCCTTTGGCTCGAAATGATCGGCGATGCACAGCAGCACATGGATTTCTTCATCCGGCCCGGGGAGCCGCCGCCGACGGCGTTCGCGCACGTAGGGTATGAGCCAGCGCGTCAGGTGCCGGCGGTGGATCTCCCACGCGGCGAACATCACGATCGCCGCCAGGATGACCAGCAACAGTATCCACCAGGAAGTCATGAGCGTCTCCTGAGCCTCCGGCTCAGCGGGAAGTCGCCGCGGTCGCCGTCCTGGGCTCGCGGGCAGCGGTTTGGAGCGTCGTGGTCAATTCAACGTTCATCGGCTTCAGTTGGTAGCGGGCCTTGGTCCAGCTTCGGCCGGCGCGCCCCGTGACCCACACCCAGAACGCCAGCCAGGCGGCGGCATTGAGCACCACGAACGAGCTGGCCACGCCAATGAGACGGGCCGACGGCCCGCACCGCAACATCAGACCGAACAGCGCCAGGCCGTAGAGGTACAGCTGGGCGGCGAGGATCGGCCGGTACACCGGCCCGGTCAACACGATGTTGCAAGCGAGCACCGCCAGCAGGGCCCACGGCGCCGCCAGTCGCATGAGTTTGTGTGAAAGCCACGACCACCACACCGGGTTTCGCCACGGCAACAACGCCTGCGGCAGCCGGGCGACGAGCTGGTAGTTGCCTGCCAGGGTGCGGACCTTGCGACGGAATTCGTCGCCGGCGTTGTCGGGGAGCCGGTCGAAGGCCTGCGCTCGCTCATCATGAACCACCCGATAGCCCTGCAGCGCCACGTCGAGCGGCCAGTAGACATCGTCGAGGATGGTGCCGGCCGGGATCGGCCGGAACAGCACGCGGCGCACGGCGCTGATGGCGCCGGTGACGCCGATCTGGGCGTGAACCAGGCTCTCGGTTTTGCGCAGCCACTTTTCCAGGCGCCAGTACAGACCCACGCCGGTGAGCACGCCCGGCGCGTCTTCCAGGACCAGGTCGCCGCTGACGGCGCCGACCGTGGGGTCGGCGAAATTCGCCAGCAGATTCGGCAGGGCGTCGTCGGCCCAGCGCTGCCGGGTGTCGGCGAACACCAGCACGTCGCCGGCGGCCATCCGGCACGCGCGCGACAACGCCGCCGCCTTGCCGACATTGTCGGCCAGCTCCAGCACGCGCACCGGGCCGTTGCATTCGTGGCGGCGGGCGATGTCGGCCGTCCGATCGGTCGAGCCGTCGGAGACCACGATGATTTCACCGTGGACGCCGGCGCGGCGCACCTGCCGGCACAGCTCTTCGATGCGGGCGCCGATGGCGGTTTCTTCGTTGCGGGCCGCCACGATCACCGAAATGCAGCCGTGAAACTCGCCGCGCCGGATCGGCTTGGGACGCAGCCTGGCCACGACCGCCAGGCACAGCGGATAACCGGCGAACGTGTAGCCCACGAACGCCAGGCAGACCCAGAACACGATCTCAACCCACAACATCAGGCCGTCTCCGGTCCGATCGTCACGCCAAAACGCTCCGCAATGCTCCGCCGCTCTGCCGCGGCCCAGGCCCGATCTTCGCCGCGCACCAGTTGCGGATCGGGACACCATTGCAACGGGGCCAGGTCCTGCGTCCATGACCGGCCGTGCTTCACGGCATGTTCCTTGACGATGCCATTGAGCTTCGCGCTGCTGCGCCAGCACGAGATGTTGGCTTCCGCCCACGCGCGGGGCGCGAAACAGTCGGCGTGCGCCACCAGGTCCGCGAGCTGCTCGGCCAGGTCGTCCTCACGCACGAACATCCCGGTGCGGTCGTTGATGAACGCCCTCGAGCCCAGCTCGGCGTTGTCCAGCACCGCGACGGGCGCGTCGGCGAACATCGATTCCGCCACCACCACGCACGAACCTTCCCGCCGCGACAGGATCACGCTGGCCCGGCTAGCGCAGAAGGCGCTGGTCACGTCCGCATAACTCTGATTCACGCGCAGCGTGAAGCGCTCGCGGACGCCGTACCAGCGCGCTTCCTCCTCGACCGACGCCGACGTCCGCTGGTCCTGATGCTGTCCAATCAAGAGCACGCGAATGTCGCGCGGCATCGATTGCAGCGCCCGGAACAGCACGTAGTGCCGTTTGAACTTCGCGAAGTTCGCGACCATGATCAGGTCGAAGGCTCGCTCCGCCTTTGGCCTGGGCGTGAACCGATCCGGGTTGACCCAGCTCGATGCATACAGGGGCGCCGTCACGACCTTGTCGCTGACGCCCGGCAACGCCTCCAGATCGCTCCCGTTGCTGATCAGCGTGAACAACGCCCCGGGATACGCCGCCGCGAAGGCGTAGTTGATCAGGTTGTGCGGGCTGCCGCTGGGGGCCAGGACCAGGTCGTAGCGCTCGGCGAAATCGGGCAGATCGGCGAGCCGAAGCAGCTTGATCCACTGGTTCTCGAAGGAAACGAACACCAGACCCTTTTCGTTGGGGCCCACGTGCGGTTTCAGAATCGCCGCCTTCACGATGCTGCGGTCGTCGATGCCGGCGACAAACTCGCTCCAGTCGAGCTCGCGGCCATCGAGCTCGACGAGCCGCTCGTGAATCTGCCGCTGCAAGCAGCGGACGGTGTCCGCATCGCGCGCCAGCCGGGCGGCCGCGCAGAGGCGGACGATGGAGCGCGCGACCTCCTGCGGGTCGCGGGCGGAGCGCAGGCGGTCGCCCCAGCGTTGGTACAGGCTCAGGAAGTCACGCACGCGCGGATGATAGCGCAGCCAATCCTCGGTCTCGCGCGCGTAGCGTTTCAACGATGCAACCACGACGCAACCCTCTCCGGACCAACCCCTCGCGCTCAAGTCTAGCTCACAACCGCCGCAGCCGGCCGCCGCTGCCGCGGCGTCTTCGTTCGCGCCAGGCGGTCGAAAAGCTGCTGGTACTTCACGCTCTGTGTCGCGAAGGTGAACTCGCGACGGACGCGGGCCTGTCCCGCCTGCCCCCAGGCGCGGCGATCCACGGCGTTTCCAAACATCGCGACGATCCGCTCGGCCAGGGCCGTGGGATTGCCGGCCGGCGCCAGCAGCCCGCTCACACCGGGCTCCACCACTTCAGGAATCCCGCCGACGGCCGTGGCCACCACGGGAAGGCCGGCCGCGAACGCTTCGAGCAGGATCACCGGGAGTCCCTCGGTCAACGACGGCAACACCGCCAGGTCGAGGTGCGGCAGGTACTTCGCCGCGTCGTCACGGAAGCCGGCCAGGATGCATCGATCGGCCATCTTCAGCGTCGCAATGCGCTCGGTCAGCGCCGGTCGCAACGGCCCGTCGCCGAACACGACAAAGCCGAACTCGGGCTGCCGGCGAAGCGCCAGGGCGGCCGCCTCGACCAGGTCGGCGAAGCCTTTCTCCGGGCTGAGCCGGCCGGCGGCGCCGACAAGCCAGCGCGGGCGCCGCGGAAACAGGCCCGCCAGCCGGTCGGCGAACTGCGGCTCGGCCGGCGCGAACGCTTCGTCCGCGACGGCGTTGTGGATGATCGCGATCTGAGCGTCCGGCACGCCGGCGCGGCGCACCTTCGCCGCCTGGGCTTTCGAAACGCAGACCACCGCGTCCATCCAGCGGATCACCAGGCGATCGCAGGTTTCGTTGACGCGCACCTTCCAGGTCGCCGCCGTCCAGCCGTGCGAGATGGACACGGCCGGGATGCCGGCCTGCCGCGCCGCCCACCAGCCGATGATGTCCGGCTTGTAGCCGCTGCAACTGAGCACGTCGGCGTCGAGCTTGCGGAGCAGGCGGGCCACTTCATTCGCCGCCTGCCGCATCCGCGGGGCGTTGTGCTCCAGCTCGTAGGCCTCGAAACCGCCGCGGCGCACCTGGTCCAAAAACGGAGCGCAGCGGCCCCCCTCGGCGAATGAGACGAACACGCTCTCGTACCGGCCCGGCAGATGCCGCGCCAGCCCGAGCATTTGCCGCTCCGGACCGCCGTAGAACGGCGACGCCATGAGGTGAACGATGCGCATGGTTGATCCAAAGCCTATCGAGTCGCGGCCAGCGCCGGTTCGCGCGGTTCCGCCGCGCGATGCGGCAGTGCCAGGCAGCGCTCCCAGGTTTCCTCCAGCTTCTTGGCCAGCACGCCCCAGTCGTAGCGTTCGAGAACCAGCGCCCGGCCGCGCTCGGCCTGGGCCCGCAAGCGCTCCGGCTCGCGCAGCGCGCGCACCAGCGCCGCCGCCGTGTCCGATTCCTCGGCCTGCGTGTAATGTTCGTCGGGCGTCAACACCAGGCCCTCGGCGCCCACCTTCGTGGAAACGACCGGCAGTCCGCAGGCCAGCGCTTCGAGAATCTTCAATCGCGAACCGCCGCCGATGCGCAGCGGCACCGTCATCACGCTCGCCTGGGCCAGATACGGACGCACGTCGGCGACATCGGCGCGCAGCTCCACGCCCGCCAGCCGGGTAACGCGTTCCCTCAGGCGCCCCGGCGGATTGCGGCCGACGATCTGCAAGATCGCCTCCGGCGCCTGCGCGCGAACCTGCGGAAAGATGCGCTCGAGCAGCAAGTCGACGGCGTCCAGGTTCGGCCGCCAATCGAGCGCTCCCAGGAACAGGATGCGGCGCGGATCGCGGCGCGCCGGATCGCGGCGCGCCTGGACGGCGTCGAAGAAAGCGCGGTCGATGCCGTTGTCGACCACGTCCACCCGCGGCTGGCCGAAGCGATGGCGGATCAACAAGGCGTCTTCGGGGCTGACGGCGACGACGCGGTCCGCATCCTGGAACACCTGCCGCTCGCACCGCTCGAACTTGCGCCACTGGCCGCGCAGGAACCAGCGTTTGAGCGGGTTGCGCTCGTTGCGGCAGAACCGCTCCCAGATCAGGGTCTCCACGTTGTGGGCGACGACCAGGCGCGGCCCGGCGACATCGGGCGCGAGCATCCTCAGGTACGACATCCATTCGAATTGCCACAGATCAACCTGGCGCCGGCCGGCAAGCTCGCTGAGCACGCGGGTCATGGCGGCGCTGCGATGCGACGCCACCGAGTATGGCATGGCCGACAGCAGGTTGTACGCCAGACGGACGTAGAACCGCGGGCCCGATTTCCGGGCGACCGGGTCGTGGACGAGGATCGGCTCGATCCCATGATCTCGAAGAAACGCCGGCGCTTGCCGGTCTTCGACACTGCCCGGAGCACAGCGGCCGACGTAGATGATCTGATGGCGGTCCGCGAGCCGCAGCATCAGGTTCAGCGTTCGCAGCCGTTTGCCGGACGTGGCGGGGTACGACACGTCGCTATCGACGATCACGACGCGCATGGCTGCACCTCCCGGCGATGGAGCGGCTGCGTGGCCTGCGGCAAGTCCGCGTCCGCGCGGCGCTCATACAAGGCTTCGTAGCGCGCCACCATGTGCCGCACGTCGAAGCAGGCCTCCGCCCGCGACCGGCCGGCCGATCCCATGCTGGCCGCGCCTGCCGGATCGCCGCGCAGTCGCCCGATCGCATCGGCCAGCGCTTCCGGGTCGCGCGGCGGGACGAGCCACCCCGTGCGCCCGTCATTCACGACTTCGGGATTGCCGCCGACGCGCGTCGCCACCACCGGCAACCCGCTCGCCATCGCTTCGAGCAATGTCAGCGAGATGCCCTCGGCCTGCGAGGGGAGCACAAACAGGCTGGCCCGCGCCAGCAAGGCCGGCACGTCGTTGGTCTCGCCGAGGAACTTCACGCGTGGGCCGAGGCCGAGCTCGGCGGCCAGGCTCAGCAAATCCTCGCGCACCGGACCGTCGCCGGCGATTTCCAGTCGGGCATCAGTGTCATCGCGGGACACGAGCGCCATGGCGCGCAGCAGGTTGGCGATGTCTTTCTCAGGGCTCAACCGGGCCACGGTCACGATCGGCCCGCCCGGCTTCGGTCCGTGCCCGCGAAAGCGCGCCAGGTCGATGCCGTTGCACAGCACCCGCACACGGCGCGCGGGCACGCCCTGCGCGATCATCTGGCGAGCGCTGTCGTGCGACACGCACACGAACCGGTCCACGCCGTGGGCCGTCCAGGCGACGACGCGCTCTTGCCGGCGGCTGAGGATGTCGAGCTTGCCGTGATGCTGCGTGTGGATGATCCGCCGCACGCCCACCAGCCGGGCGGCGGGCACGCTGTACATCAGCGGCTTGTCGTCGTGCGTGTGGACCACGTCGCAATCGAGCCGGCGAAAATGATCCGCCAGGCGCCACACCAGCCGCGGCCGCAGCCCGGGCGGTTCGTTCAGGGCCGTCACCGGCCAGCCGCATGCTTCAATCGCCGCGGCCAGCTTGCCGCGGCCGCCCATGACGATGACATGCAGCTCGAAGCGCGCACGGTCGGCGCGGCGGGCGAATTCCACGAGCAGCTTTTCCTGCCCGCCCACGTCGAGGCCCAACGTCACGTGGGCCACGCGCCAGGGCCGTCGCCCGCGCTTCGCCATGTGCATCCCCTCAAGCCCGAAACACCTTCATGAACACGTAGATGAATCCCAGCATGCCTACGCTCGCCAGGGCCAGTTGACGCCAGGCCCCGGAGTCGAAGGAAATCGTTTCCAGACGCGGCTCGGTGACCGTCATGCGCGCGAACGCCACGGGGAGCGCCACGATGAAGTAGGTCGGCAGCACGTAACAGAGCGACAGCGACATCATCCCCGTCATGTACGCCGCCAGGGCGCCGAACACGAACGGATGCAGGTGGCGTTGCTCCGGATCGGCGATGTTCACGTGCGGGCCGTGGTGGCGGGCCATCGTGCGGAACGCGAACACGAACGCGCCCAGGAACAGCATGCCGCCGATCAGTCCCACGTCGGCGAAGGCCTGCAAGTACGAGTTGTGGGCCAGCTGCTGATAATTCCAGCGCAGCTCTTTCGGCTCCGCGGTCAACGGCGTGATCGCCGGGCTTTCCCCCAGGATCGGGCTGCCGCGGAACCTCATCAGCCAATCGCTCCACAGCGCCAAGCGCGTCTGGCCGGTGCCTTCCGAGACCGAAATCTCCGTCTGCCGTCCCGCAAGTCCGACACCGACCAGCGGCAGCAAGAACAGACCGATCACGGCAGTCCGGCGAACGCCCCACTTGCACACCGACATCGTCGCCAGGCCCACCAGGAGCGCCAGCAAGCCGCCGCGCGACTTCGTCAGGTTGATGGCGTACAAGAACAGGCCCAGCGGCAACAGCCACATCAGGCGGCTCACGCCCGCCCCCGGCCTGGTGAGCCGATGCACGGTCAGGATGCACAGGACCCCCAGGAACACGCAGAACTCGTTGGGATCGTGGAGCACGCCGGTGAGCATGAGACGCCGCAGCGTGACTTCCTCGCCCTGGCGATCGCGGTAGGCGTCCTGCACCGTCTTGAGGTTCGGCAGATCGATGACCTGGTGATACTCCAGCACGGCGACGCTGGTGGTGATGACGCCAAAGACAATCACGCCCGCCAGCAGCAGCCGCAGCTTGCCGGGCGTGCTGACCAGGGCCAAGAACAGCACGAAGTACACGACGACCTTGGCGAATTCGAAGACCTCCGCGGCGCCCCGGTCGAGGTCCGAATGCGCCAGGTGCGACAGCGCCACGAAGCCGAACACGCCGAACACGCACAGCGAGACCGGATGCCGCAAGGGTGTGCCGGGCGTCAGCAGGCCGATCAACTTCGGAATGCTCACCAGCAGGCAGGCGAGGATGAACCAGTGGTAAAGCGGCAACTTCTCCAGGTCCGGCGCCAGCTCGGCCGGCCGCAGAAAGAGGTTGGCATTCACCAGGAGGTAGAGGGCATAGTCCATGGCGGGAACCGGGTCACGGCGTGACGGGAAGGGGATTGACCAGGCGAGTGCCGTTCGTGTGCGCCTTGGTCCGCTGGGCGTGCGCGGCCAAGCCGTGATAGCGGCCTTCGATCGCGGCTCGCCCGGGGAAGCGGAACAGCCGCGCCAGGAACCGAAACGACGCGCCGGCCATCTTGAACGCCGTGGCCCAGCAGATGCGAACATCGAACCAGAAGCTGACGGCCTGCACGTAGTGCAGGTCGTAGGCCAGCTTGGTTCGGACGCTGTCGATGCCGGTGTCCGGCGGGAGCTGCACTTGCGCGAACCCCGTGATGCCGGGGCGCACCAGCAGCCGGTCGCGATAGTTGGGGATTGCCTGTTCCAGGGCCGGCACGAACTCCGGGCGCTCGGGCCGCGGTCCCACGAGGCTCATGTCGCCCAGCAGCACGTTCCAGAGCTGCGGCAATTCGTCGATGTGCGCGCGGCGCAGCCAGCGGCCGACGCGCGTGATGCGCTTGTCGCCGGGCAGCGACCAGCAGGCGCCGGTGAGGCTTTCCGATTCCACGACCATGCTGCGAATCTTGTAGATGGTGAACAGCCGGCCGTGCCGGCCGACGCGCGCCTGCGAATACAGCGCCGGGCCGCGCGACGTCAGTTTCACCAGGGCCATCGCCGCCAGAATCAACGGCGACGTGACGAGCAGCATCAGGAAGGCGACGACGCGATCCAGCCCGTCCTTCACGAAACGATACCAGCTGCCGTGGGGCAGCAAGACGTCTGGCTCTGAGCCGACCGCTGCCGGCACGCTGAGGTGTTTGCGGACGCCGTTGACGGCCGGCAGCACAACCTTGGCGTGCGCGGCGGCGTGGGCGTCAGCCGCGTGGTCCGCGTGGACCGCGGCCTGAATCGGAAACTCGTCGCTCCCGGCGGGCTGCCAGGGCGCGTCCGAGCGCGGTTCGCTTACGGTTGCCATATTGCGATAGTCCTCTTCCCGACTCCGAAAAGCTTCGGACGTCGTGGTCACGGCGTGCCGTCGCCGTTGTTCCGGTCCGCGGCCTCGTGCTCTCCGGAAGACAGCGTCTTGCGCAACTCCGGCAACAGCTCCTGAAGCAGTGCGGCGGCTGCGTTCTCGTTGCCGGGCATTTGACTTTCGGACACGTACAGCTTGTACAGGAACGGCCTGCCGCTGTAGGTCCAGCGCGGGTTCGACGGCGCGTGCCAGCCGTCGCCCGGGTTCCAGCCCCAGTAGAGGCGCACGGCCTTGCTGCCGACGCCCCTGGTCTTCGACAACCGGGCTGTATTCAACGTTCCTAGCGCCTCGCCCGAAGCCGAGGTCATGGGCGTCGAAACCGGCGCATCGTCCATCTCGTAAACAGCGCCCGGATAACAAAGCTGTGGCGTGTGGATCGCCATGCGGCCGGCGCGGCCGCACATCAAGATCGCCAGCACCGTTTGCCGGGTCCGGGCGTTCGTGTACGACCGGATCCAGTACCGCTGCGCGCCGGCGGTCTCGAAGGCTTCGTGATCGCCCTCCAGGGCCTCGCCGCGCCAGTCGCCGATCTCCAGCGGGACCAGCGCGACGCGCTCCAGGGCGCTGGTGAGGGCGCGCGATGTGTGCCAGCGCTCCGCCCACAGGCCGTGCACGAGCCCGCAGACGAAGAGGATGGCCACCGCAGCGATGACCGCGACGCGGCGCGGCATGGTTCGGTCCTTTCTCAACTCTCGCGGGGACAAGTTTCCAACTGGTCCCGCTACTTGCCCGCCTTGGCGACGGCGTACCGGTAATCGGCGGCGCCCAGATCGTCGCCCCGGTCGCCGATCACGACGGCCCCGAGCGTGCGAACGCCCAGGTTTTGCAGGCGCTGCTGGGCGGCCCAGACGGCCGGCAGGCGGCTCACGTCGCGCATCACCGAGAACAGCACGCCGTCGGTGTGCTGGCTCAAGAGCAGCGAATCGGCGACCGGGAGCACCGGGCACGAATCGACGATGATGAAGTCGTACTGGGCCTTGAGCGCCTGAAACAACGAGCGGACCTGGTCCTGGGCCAGCGCCTGCACAGCATGAGCGTCCCAGTTGCCGGCCGGCAACACCCAGAGCCGGCTGATCGGCGTCGCCCGGATGGCCTGGGCGGGTTCGGCCTCGGCTCGCAGCACTTCGCTGAAGCCCGGGTCCTGGCTGACGTTGAACAAGCGGTGCGCGGCGGGATTGCGCAGGTCGCCGTCGATGAGCAAGGTGCGCTTCCAGGCGCGGGCCAGGCTGGCAGCCAGCTGGCTGGCCACCGACGTCTTGCCCTCGCCGCCGACGGCGCTGGTCACCATGATCACGCGGAGCGAGTCGTTGCGCGAGGTATGCAACAGCATGGTGCGAATGCCGTCGATCGACTCCATCAGCCGGTTTTGCCAGTAGACGTCGAGCTGCGAGGCGCCGCCAGACAGCGGCTTGCGCGCCGGCCCGGGCATGGTCGGCACCGTGCCGACCACGGCGATCCCCAGGCCGCGGACCACGTCCTCGGCGCCGCCGACCTTGCGGCGGCGGAACTCGAGAAACGCCACGCCCAAAAGAGCCAGGCCGAAGACGCCGATGCCGCCGGCGCCGGCGAACTTGGCCTGGCGGGACATGTCTCGGTCCTGGGGCGGCGTCGCCCGTTGCAGCAGCTCCACCCGGGTCTTGGCGGGATTGGCCCGCAGGACGGTGATGTCCTCGCCGATCTTGCCGATGGCGCGTTCCATGCTGCTGATGTTGTCGCGCAAGCTGAGGACGTCGGACGGCACGTTCTGCGGTCCCGGCATCAGCCGCTCCACCTCGTCACGGGCCTTGCGCTCCAGCTCGTGCAGCAGCCCTTCTTGCTTGTTCAGCCCCTTGATCCGGTCGCCGAGGGCGAGCTCTGCGGTCCTCAGGTCCTGACTGAACTTGAGGCGCCATTGTTTCTCCAGGTCCGGCCGCAGCTCCTCGCGCTGCTCGTCGAGCAGCCGCTTGAGGCGGTCGCGCTTGTCGCGGTACGGCTCGGCCGAAACCGGGTTGGTGCTGTTGCGGACCGCCTCCTGGAAGTCCTTGTCCGCCTTGGCCCAGTCGAGATACAACTGTTGGGCCCGTGGATCGTTCCGCAAGTAGACGGTCAATTCATCGTCCGGCACGGGGACGGCGCCGAGGTTCTTCTGGCGATCGACCAGGTTGTCCAGTTGCTGCTTCGAATCGATCTTGTCGAGCAGGTTCTTGGTGAGCTCGCGCCGCAGCGCGGCCAGCTCGGCCATGCCGATCTCGAGCTTCTTCCCTTGCTCGGCGAGGTTCGGCACCTTGTGCACTTGCTCCTTGATGACCAGCTGGGCGCGAAGCTGTCCCAGCTCCTTCTCCAGGTCACGCCGCTTGCGGAGCAGTTGCTCGACCAGGTCTTCGGCCCGGACCTTCTCTTTCTGCTCCAGATCGTACAGGAAGGCCGTGACCACCGCGTTGAGCAGTTCGGCCGCCTCGTCGGCGCGGTCGGCGCTGAGGGTCACCTTGAGGATTTCGGGGCCGAGGTTGTAATCGGTCTTGATGGCCTTGTCGAGCCATTCGACGCCGCCGCCCATGCCGCGGACGACGCCCAGGTCGCGCACGAGCTTGCCGTCCGAGGTCTTCTGGTTGAAAGCGCTCGATAGATTCAACGGGGCCTTGATCATCGACTGCAGATTGCCTTTGTAGACGTTGAACTCGGTGTCCTCGCGGTGATCGAGCGTGAGGCCGCCCGGGGTGCGCTGCTTGACCAGGAGCCGCGCCTCGACCAGGTATCTGGGGGGCATGACGAAGAACACGGCGGCGACGGCCAGGATCGCGGCGGCGACAGCCGCGGCGACGGCCGTCAACCAGCGGCGCCGCAACGCCTGCATGAGCGCGGTCATCGTGGGCGCCGTGGCCAGGCCGGGCGGTTCCGCGGGCGTCGAGGCTGCCTGAGCCGGAACAGCCTGAACCGGAACCGGCGCCAACGGTCCAACCGTCGTCGTCGCCGCCGGGGACGCGTACAGCGCCGACGGCCGAACCATCGTGGTTTCCAG
The DNA here is from genome assembly GCA_022616435.1 of Gemmataceae bacterium. Classification (GTDB taxonomy): domain Bacteria; phylum Planctomycetota; class Planctomycetia; order Gemmatales; family Gemmataceae; genus JAKEET01. The sequence goes on along the minus strand of JAKEET010000193.1, from coordinate 17,895 downwards.
GGCCGACGGAATCTCCGAGTTCTTATTGCCGTTGTCCATGATCAATCACTCCTCGACGCCTCACGGCGTTTTGACCAGCCGTGCCGCCTGTGCGTTCGACAGGACATTGGGCAGGGCGACGTTGCGCAGGCCGAGCACGGGATCGTGCCGGTTCACTGGAACGAACAACCAACCAAGATACTTGAGTTCCAGCCACATCAGCGCCAGCGCCAGCGGCATCATCAGCCAGCCGGCCAGGTCGTGGATCCAGGCGCGGACCGACTCGCCTTCGGCGCCGAACACGTGGTAGGCCCAGGCGGTGATCGTGACGCGGATCGCATTGGCGAAGATGCCGATGGGAACGGCGCTGGCCACGATCACCCAGCGGTCGCCGCGCGGCGCCTTGACGATCAAGGCGACGGCGACCGCAAGGGCGAAGAACGTCATGAGCATGCCCAGGCCGCTGCACGACTCGACGATCGCCAGCCGGGTCTGCCCGATGGTGATGATGTTGCCGTCGGCCAACGCCGGCAGGCCGATGGTTTGCAGGGCAAAGGTGCTGATGCTGGTGACCAGCGTTTGCAAGGGATACGTGAGGGCCATTTCGATGAAGAATGGCAGCGGGATCATGAAGGCGATGAAGGCGATCGCCGGCCAGGTCCAGCCCAGCACGCGGCGGCCGCCGACCAGCAGCACCAGGCCGGCCAACATCGCAAGCAGTGAGACGCCGTCAAGCGGTTGATTATCCATCCGCACGGCGAGAAAACGCAACAGCGTGGCGGCGACCATCATCGGCAGCCCCCATGCCGACGGTTCCCATCGGGGCAGTTCCTTGGGCCGTCGCGCCCATAGCACGCCGGCGGCGAACAGCGGCACCAGGAAGCCGTGCGAGTAGCGCGGTTGATGGATCCAGCGGTAAACCAATCCTTGGAAAGTCGGCCAGAAGCACCAGGTGAAGGCGGCGCCGAGGATGGCGATAGTCAGCCAGGATATGTGGCGCGCACCGAGAACGGCCTCGCCTTGTGCCGATCGCGGCGCTGCCGCGGTGTACAGGGTGGGGGACGTTGCCAGGGGTGTGGACGGGGCCAACATAAGCGCCGTTCATCGTCCTTGGCGGGGCGCCGCGCAAGGTGGAGGGGGCCACGCCCGACATGGGGCGTGTATACAGCACGGCAGCGCGCGGGGGACGCGCCGCAGTTCCAGCGCAACACATCCGTGGTGAGGATGCGGTGAGCAGACCGCATCTGCCGGGGCCGCGAGGGGAAGGGAGTCGCAACGGGCCGGCGGAGAAAGCGAAAAGCGCCGTGGCTTTTCGGAGGGAGTTTCTCCGTTCCGTGGGGCGGCTTTGCTTGAGTCGCGTCAGGCAACGCCTGACCACGAGTCGGAGGGGACGGAAAGCAAAGTTAGCGCCTGCCTGGTTCCATCCAGGAGGAATCACCTAGAGTATAAGTCACGAATGCGCACAAGTCACAAAATGGAAACCAAACGTTCAGGTTTCCGGGGGGAGGGAATGCAGGGGTGCGTCGTGCAGGAACGCTATCTTACCAGATCGAGGGGGGTGGTATTCAAGGGCAAACGCGCGAAAAAGATGCTGCTGCCCAAAATAGTCGCCGTCGGTCGATGTTGCTATCTAAATGAGATTCTTGGATTGCATTGCACCTGCGAGTTTTGCACACACACGCGTCACTGTCAGTGCGGCTCACGCCGCAGTTCAAAGTCGAACGCCTGAAGGCAACACTGGCTGTGTGTGTGTGTGGCTGTGGCACAATGCAATCTATCAAGTCCCTTCTCCGTAAGGGGTTGTGGAAACGATTTGGTTGCAGCGCAATCCAACTCATCCACGAGCATTGCTGAACTCAGGGGAGGGCGCGCCCGTCCAGCACCTGGACTTGACCGTCGATTTCCCACCCGTTATGGTCCCGCCCCTTAGAGAATTCTCGGATTTCGTCTAGCCTCGGACGATGGCGGGTCGGCGCCGGGTCGCCGCGGCGATTTTGGGGAAGGGGTTGCACATGACTGTCCAACGTTCCTGGGTGCGAAGATTCGGCGACGTCATGCCGGGCATCGGCCTGGCGGCGTGGCTGGGATGGACTGGCTGGCCCGTGAACGCCCAGGATTCGGGCTTCGCGGCCAACACGATGCGAAGCTACTTTAACAAGACTACCATCAACCTGCCGATCGTCGTTGACGAGCGTCACCGCGCCCAGCTGCAACAGGTCGTGTTGTTCGTCAAGGAGGGCCCCACGCAGCCCTGGAGGATGTGCGACAAGGCCCCGCCGACCCAGACGATGTTCACGTACCGCGCGCCGGGCGAAGGCGAATACTGGTTCAACATCGTGTCGGTGGACCACGCCGGGCGCATGACGCCGCCCGACGTGACCAGGGAAGCGCCGGCCCTGATCGTCGTGCTCGACACCCAGGCCCCGCGGGTCGACGTGCAGCCGTTGGAAAAAACCGGCGACGGGCAGTTCGTCCGCTGCGATTGGCACGACGTGCATCTCGACGCCTTCAAATCGCGACTGTACTACCAGACCGGCGACATGGCGTGGCGGCAGCTGGACGCCCATGCGACCAGGGCCAACACCTTCTGCATTCCGGCACAAGCCAACTGGACGGGCAATGTGCGGGCGGTCGGCATGGACCTGGCCGGGAACACCACGACGCGCGAACGGAACCTGATGCTCGCCGCCGCCGCGCCGGCGCCGCAGGGCTTGCCGGGACAAAACACGTCGGCGCCAAGCGTCGCCGGACCCATTGCCCAGGCGCCCGCCGCTCCCGCCGCCCCGATCATTCCCTCATCCTATGTCGTCGTGCCCAATACGGTGCTGCCCAATACCAATGTGTTGCTCAACGCCGGAGCGCCCGGCACGCCGCCCAGCCCGACCGCGATCCAGCCTGCGACCCGGATCACCGCAACACAGGAACCGCCGCTGCCGATCATGCCGCCGGCCAAGGACAACACGGCGCCGGCAAACCCACCGGTCCTGGCAAACCCACCGCCCCCGGTCGCGACGTCCGTGCCGCCGCGGGTGACGCCGCAACCGCTCGTGTCCAGCGAAATAACCAATCCGAGGATCGCGCCGGTCGCGCCGCAGTTGTTCGATCCAGCGGTGGCCGGCAAGTCGACGCCCCTGGCCCCCTCTCACGACCTGAGGCAGGCATCGTTTCGCGGCCGCGACCCCATGACGATGCACCGCACGTTCAGCAACACCAACCGGGTGGTTCTGGACTACCGGATCGAGGCGATGGGCGCCAGCGGCGTCGGCAAGGTGGACGTGTGGTACACACGCGACCTGGGCCAGAGCTGGCAAAAGCTGTGCGAGGACACCGACCGCCAGAGCCCGGCGGAAATCAATCTTCCCGGCGACGGCATCTACGGCATCAGCCTGGTCATTTGCAACGGCCGCGGCTTTGGCGGCGTGCCGCCGTCGCCGGGCGACGCCCCGGATTCATGGCTCGAGGTGGACACCACCAAGCCCGTCGGCGAGATCGTTCAGGTTCGGGCCGGCATGGGCGAGGACAGCGGCGCGCTGCACATCACCTGGAACGCGCGCGACAAGAATCTTGGCAACGACTCGATCGAGCTGCAATACGCCGCGTCGCGCGAAGGCCCCTGGCAGCAGGTCGCCAAGGGGCTGAAGAACGAAGGGGTCTACCGCTGGCTGCCGCCGGCCGAAGCCGGCGCCCAGGTCTTCCTGCGCCTGACGGTGCGCGACCAGGCCAACAATGTCGCCTTCGCCGACACGCCGCAGGCGGTCCTCCTGGATGACGCCTCGCGTCCGCGCGGCCGGGTCGTGAGCATCAGCACCGCGGCGCCGCGCGCCAACCCGCTGGCGGACATGCCGTAACGGGAGAATCTTTGACATCGCACGCCCCGTCGCATAAAGTGTGGCCATCCTGAATCTCTTGCCTTGCACCTTGTGGGGAGGATTGCCATGCGACGTTGCTTGTGCCTGAGCGTCTTGGGTCTGTCCTGGGCGATGCTGGGGGCGCCGGCGGCGACCGGCGGAGATGCGGACAGCCCGTTCCTCAGCGGCAAGGACCTGTCGGGTTGGGAAGGCCTGGTCAGCGACTACTGGAAATGGGACGCCGGCCAGAAGGCGATCGTCGGCTCGGCGCCGTCGGGGCTGAAGTTCAACACGTTCCTGTGCAGCAAGCGCAAATATGGCGACTTCGAATTGGGCTTCCAGGTCAAGATGACCAAGGGCGCCAACAGCGGCGTGCAGATCCGCAGCGAAATCGAGAACACCAAGACCTACCAGTGCAAGGGCCCGCAGTGCGACATGGGCCAGCAATACTGGGGGAGCCTCTACGGCGAACACTTCGGCGGCATGATGAAGGCGGCCGATCCCAAGCTGGTCCGCGAGATCGTCAAGGAAGGCGACTGGAACGACTACAGCATCCGGGCCGTCGGCAAGCACATCACGATCAAGCTGAACGGCAAGACCACCGTGGACGGCGAATTCCCCAAGGCGCCGGACACGGGCGTCATCGCCTTCCAGCTCCATTCCGGCGGACCGATGGAAGTGACCTTCAAGAACATCCGGTTCAAGGAGGTTGGCAAGTAGGTCGCGTCATTCACCGGGGGCGGAATTGAACTGCATCCACCAGCGCCTCGCCGCCGCGCGGCGGCGTCACGTCGAGGTTGATGACGCCGGTCAGCGCCTTCGTCCTCGAAGCCTCCCCAGTTGCTGCAGCCGTCGTAATCGGGCGCGTCGTCGGTGAACGGATGAGCGATGCGCTTGGCGGGTGTGGAGTATCGGAAGCCGTCCTTGTCGATCGCGGTCCCGGTGACGAAGTAGGGGAAGCCGCCGCGCGGCAATGTCGCCACACACGTGTCGGCGTCGATGGCCGCGGGGATCGTACGCCAGTAGCGAGCGGACCAGTTGCCCGCCTCGCCGTGACTTAACAGAAGTTCTGCGCGCACAATGGGGCGCGGCCCTTTGAATTGCCAGGTTGCCCGCGACGTGTTCCCGGTTTGCACCTCGCGAATCTCCGACACTTCCACGAATGGAGTCGCCCCTTTCAGATGCACATCCAGCCACGCGAACACCTGCTCGTCGATCTCCGGCGTCAGCGCATGCTTGTGATTGGGCAGCAAGCTTAAATGCTTCAGTCCCGCGGCGCGGTCGTAGCTCGCCATCACGCTCGGCAGCCAGTAGAACTGGTCGCACGTCCCCGTGAACCAGGCGATCGGCGTCTTGGTGTCGCCCAGACCCCGGGCCGGATCGAGCGTCGTCCGCCAGCGCTCGCGATAGGCCTTGTCGCGCGCTCCGTCCCACCCCCGGCCGTCCCACCAAACGTTGCCGAGGTCCAGCCGGCCGCAGCCAAACATGCACGACGCCGCTTTCAAGCGCGGTTCCAGTAGGTCGACGCCTGCCCCAGCCCTCCCTGGTTCCAGATGAAGGCCGGCAGCGATTTGGCGTTCCTGGGGTAGGAGAAGAACGCGAAGATCTCGACGTCCTTGCCGCCGTCGCTTTCGGAGTGGAACCTGACTTCCTCCGTGACGATGTCACCCTTGGCGCTCATCTTGACGGTCCGCGCGCGCAGCGGCGGGGCGAGGATTGCCTTCAGATCGAACACCGTCTCGGCCGCCGGCGCGGGACCGTCGCCCTCTCCCAGAAGGAAGTTGCCCGCCAGCACCAATGGGATGAACATGACAACCCCACTTCTTGGACGACGGCGAATCGTCATTATCCCGCGCGGCGGCGGCTCGTCAATCGGCTGATGCGCACAGACCAGCAGCGCAACAAAAACCCCAGTGCGATCACTGGGGTTTTCATCGTGGGCGCGTCGTGTGATCTTGACACGTCGGGCTTACGCCTCGACGCTCGCCAACACACTGTCAGTTCCTCACCGCGCGGCCGCGCCCCGGGAACGGGTCGACCACTTCGACCGGGCGGGTCGTGATGCGTTCGCCAAGAATCCCTTCGAAGACCGCCCCATAGAGCTTTTCAATCTGTCCCATGGAGTGGCCCGCGAGCAGGTGATGGACGCGGCCTTGATTGTTCAAGGCCCAGCCGCGGCCGCCGCGATCGCGAACCAGGGCGCTCGCCGGCAGAGCACGGGCGGCGTTCTCCAGTTGCAGGCGCAGCTTCACGTCCGGACCGTCGATCGGCGGCGGCGGCAGGATCGGCGCCAGTGCGCGGCCCGTCGGATCGCGATAGGTCAGGGCGCCGTCGTTGTCCTTCGGGTCCACCGGGTCGAAGGTCACCGGTTCGACCACCAGGCCGTGCTCGGCCCGCAGCTTGTCGGCGTGCGCCTTGCGCATGTGGGCCTTGAAGCTGCCGCCGTCGTTCTTGGCGACCTCGATGCCTTTCTTCGCCTGCTCCACGACCCATTGCGCTTCACGCAGCATGGTCGCCGCATTGACCGGGCCGGCGATGGCGTGCAGCACCCGGCCGTCCGGAGCGCAGAAATAGGTGGCGACGTTGCCCCCCTGCTTCGCCTTGCCGACGATGCGGAAGGTGCCGACGCGTTGGAAGGATGACACGAAGTACTTCTCGAGGTAGTTGCCGACTTTTTCATCCGCCAGGGCGTTCACACGGAGCGCCTCAGCGTTGTTTCACGTGAAGTCCGGGTCTTCGAAATCCCCGGAGACGTGCAAGACACAGACCAGTTTTTCTTCTTTCAGGGCCTTGCGGGCGGCATCCGAAGGCGTTTTCTCGAAGTGAACGTTCGTGCCGTAGTCGCCGCAGGTGTTCGCCTCCGGCGCTTTCTTGTCCGCCTGGGCAGGGATGCTCAGGCCCAGCGCAATAAGCGCCGGCAAAGTCCAGCGAAGATACCGAGTCATGGGCACATCCCTCCAGTCACATGGGAAACGGCCTATCTATTCCACCAAGAAGACGAGAACGACGCCAGCACGGATTTGCGGAATTGGTGGTTGGTAGGGGGAACACCACCCAAACACCAAGCACCAAGCCCCAAACACCAAGCACCAACCACCACCCCCAAACACTACTCCCCAGCGAGGGCCCGCCGCAAGTCCTCTTGCAAATCTCCAACGTCCTCGATGCCGACGCTCAGCCGCACCAGGCCGTCGTCGATGCCGCGGGCCTGGCGAATCTCGGCTGGGATGCTGGCGTGCGTCATCGTGGCCGGATGGCCGATCAGCGACTCGACGCCGCCCAGGCTTTCCGCCAGGCTGAACAGCTTCGTGCGGGTCAGCAGTTTCAAGGCCGCGTCTTTCCCGCCGTGGAGACTGACGCTGATCATGCCGCCGAAGTCGGTCATCTGTTTCTTGGCTACGTCATGGCCGGGATGATCGGGCAAACCCGGATAATAGACGCGGCGCACCTGCGGCTGCCGGGTCAGCCACGTCGCCAGTTGCCGGGCATTGGCGCAATGCCGGTCCATGCGCACCGCCAGCGTCTTGAGGCCGCGCAGCACCAGCCAGCAGTCGAACGGCCCCGGCACGCCGCCGGCCGCGTTTTGATAGAACGCGATCGGCTGCAGCAAGTCCTTGCGGCCGATCACCGCGCCGCCGACCACGTCGGAATGGCCGCCGAGGTACTTCGTTGTGCTGTGGACGATCAGGTCGGCGCCCAGCTTCAGCGGCAATTGCAGATACGGCGAGGCGAACGTGTTGTCCACGGCGAGCAGCGCCCCGGCCTTGTGCGCCAATTCGGCGATCGCCGCGATGTCGATGATTTGCAGGAGCGGATTGGTCGGCGTCTCGATCCACACCATCTTGGTGGCGGGAGTGATGATCCTGGCGAAGCCCGCCACCCCCCCATCCCCCCCTTGCGAAGGGGGGGCGTCAGGGGGGTCGGTGTAGCGGGCGACCAGGCCCCAGGGCTTGAAGACACGCTCGAACAAACGAAAGGTGCCGCCGTAGAGGTCCGCGGCCGCGGCGACTTCGTCGCCGGGTTTGAGGATGGACAACACCGCCGCCGTCGCCGCCGAACCGGAAGCGAACGCCAGGCCGCGTTCGCCGCCTTCGAGGGACGCCAGGCAGGTTTCCAGGGCGGCGCGAGTGGGGTTGCCGGTGCGCGAGTATTCGTAGCCCTTGTGCTGCCCCGGCGCGGCTTGGGTATAGGTGGACGTGGCGTAGATCGGCACCACCGTGGCGCCCGTGGCCGGATCGGCGTCCTGGCCGGCGTGGATGGCGCGAGTTGAGAATCCGAAGTCGTCCGTCATGGGAAAATCCGTTGGTGGTTAGTGGTTGGTGCCTGGTGGTTGGCGAGCCTCTAGCCACCAACCACTAACCACCAACCACTAACCAAGGCTCAAGCACCCGACCGAAAAATAACACCGCATTCGTGCTCCGGTCGCGGACTACGAACAGGAACGGATGGTCCGCGAGAAAGCACTTCGGTTGACTCGGCGCGCTTGCACATTTCGCCATGGCCACGCCGGTGGCGGCCGCCGCCTCGGTCCCCTCCTCGTTGACCTCGACGAACGCCTTGTGCACGACTTCAGAAATCGTCACCGGCTCGGACGCGATGCCGCTGAAATCCGCCTTGTCGCTGAAAGCCTGGGCGGCGCCCATGGCGCACAGCACAGACTTCAGCCTGAACTCCGTCGCCATCTTGAAACGAGGAAGCGAGACGATGACCATTTCCTCGTAAGCCAACGATTCGGTCGTCTGCTCATAGGTGTTCGCCGCGGACCAGGTGCGTTCCAGCTCCGCCAGGCCGTCGACCTTCCGGGGAAGCACGACCAGCATCGACAGCCGCTCGCCGCGGTAGGGAAGATCGAGCGCCTGGAACTCGTCGCATTCGTGATAGAGGCAGCCGCGCCGCTGCTGCATCATCGGCACGTGGCGCTCGCCGCTCGGGCCGTGCCAGGCTTCGTCCCAGGTCTCACCCTTGTCGAACTCGCATTCCCAACGGCCTTTGAAGTAGATGGCGTTCGTCAAGATCAAGCGCGTGTCCGACGTGATGAGATCGCGCGCGATCAAATCGCGGATCTTCCCGCCCGTTTTGCTCTCCACCCAGGCATTGATCGACTGGACGGCCTGGTCCGGCATGGCTTGGAAGCTAACCTCGTGGAACGCGCCGTCATAGCAGTCGGCGATCGCCTTCCTGAAATCGGCGTGGAAGCGAAATCCTTGCTGTCCCCAAAGTGCGTTGGCCGTGGTCAATTGGAAATCTCGTCCGCCCACCGCGTTGATCGACTCGATCCAATCGGCGTACTGGCGGTTCTGGTCCGCGACATTGACCGGGGCCCCGATGAAGCCGGCCAACACCTGGCGCGTGTTCCCTTTGGCGCCTGCGGCGCACATGGCCAGCGCCGCCTGGATGCTGAATGGGGACGCGAACAGGTTCTTGCCCGCCTCCGCCGCGGACAGCTTGTCGTACAGGCGGGCCGCGAAATCCGCACGAACGGTTGCGTCGGTGTTCATGCTGCGGCTCCTTCTCATTGGTCCGACTGCTGTCGTACCGTCCAGTTCCACGTCCTCATGGCCTGCTGGCGCGGCGAGGGGCTGGTCGCGGTGCCGGAAAGGACCGCGCCGTCGAGCGTGCCGGTGTAGACGACCGAGCCGTTGGCAAACGCAAGCGTGAACACGTTGTCCTGCTTTCGCCAGATGCCTTCCATCGTATCCCTGGCGTCCACCATCACGACTCGGCCGCTGGGGTACATCGCGAACGACAGCTTGCCGTAGCCGGGAAGGGTTTCATCACCCGACCAGCGCGAGGGAGTTTCGGCGGGCGTCTTGGGCGTTTCGGACGCCACGACCTTGCCGGCATAGGCCAGCGGTGCATCCTTGGAAATCGACGGCGACCAGGCCACGATGCAGTCCTGCTTGTCCTTGATGCGGGCCCGCGCCAGGAGCTGCGCGGTGCGCCGCGCGGAGTAGCTCTGAATCTCGTCCAGGGTGACCTTGCTGTCCTTGTTGAGGTCGCCGCCGCCGGCCATCGCGTCCGCCAGCGCCTTGGCGAAGGCGCTGAAATTGCCGAGGGCGGCGCTCGTCTGGTGTGGGGCGCTGGAGAGCATCAGGATCATGCCGGCGTCGTTGCTGCCCTTGTAGCGGCCCAAGTACGGCTGGGCCGTCGTATGGAGCTGGCCGCTGAAGCAGGCGTCCACGATCACCACGAAGTGCTTCTTCTGCTTCACCACGGCGTCGCCGGCGTCGAGGATCTGCCGATCGGTCAGGACGGTGTCGGCGAATCGGCTGGGATGGAAATCGAACGGCAGGAAGTACCAGGTCTTGTCGCCGTTGGTGCGTCCGCCGTGGCCGCTCAGGAACAACACCATGTAGTCGCGGCTGGCGCCTTGCTTGGTGAAGCCTTGCAGCCGCTGCTGAATGCTGCCGCGGGTCGCCGACGCGTCCAGCAGCGTTTGCACTTCGACTTTGCGAAACATGGATCCGGTCTGGGCCCTGAACGCCGCCGCCGTGTTGCGGGCGTCGTTCAGGCAGCCGTTCAGCTTGTTGGCGTTGCGGTAATCATCGACGCCGGCCGACAACACGTAGCAATCCGGCAGCTTGCCCTTGACCACCACCGGCGGCGGCGGTTGCTTGGCGGCATCCAGTTCCGTGATGTACAGCGTCGCGGGGAGCAGGCCCTTGCGGTATGTCCCCACGAAAATGTCGTACCGTCCGGACTGCGGTTGCGCGATCCGGATCAACGGATCGAGGCCGCCGCCGCTGTCGTCATCGGCGACCCAGGTGCCGTCGGGCAGGTTGATCAACAGCGTCGTGTCGCCGACCGACTTCACCGTGAACGTCAGCGGGTATTGGCCCTTCGTGTAATGGAGACTGACGTCCGGGGCCTTGGCGACGTAGGCCTTGACGCCGCCCAGGTTCGTCCTGAGCTGGCCGCCGGCCTGCAGGTCCTTGGTGAACGGATCGGGCAGGAAGCCCGCTTTCAGCCGGACCGAGCCGTAGGTCGGCTTGAGGTTGGGATTCGGCTGGGCCTGATTCGGTTGGGCCGTGGCGCGGCCAGCGGCCAGGGCCACCACCGCCAGCACCGCGACAACATGCCTTGAGCGGAAGTTCATGGAAGCGACTCCTCGGAAGTTCACCGCTAACGTTGTCTTGTTTGATTCCAATAGTGTATCAGGTCGATGCGCGTGATGATGTCCACGACCTTGCCGTCCTGGACGGCGAGCACGCCGGTGTTGCCCGACAGCAGCAGCCGGTACGCCTCGTCGAGGTGGACGGTCGTTTCCACCTGCGGCAGCGGCCGGACCATGATCTCGGCGACGGTGAACTTCTCCGGATCGCCGCGATCGTGCAGCACGCGGGCCAGCGTCACTTCCTGGATGCTGCCGACCGGCTTGCCGTCGTGCAGCACCGGGATCTGCGAGAACCCGGCCGATTCGAAAATGCGAATCGCTTCCGCGGCGCTGGCCCGCGGACTGAGCGTCACCAGTTGCCGCGGGCCGCGCGTGCGCAGCAGATCGCCGACCGACTGGGCCGGCTCGATGGCGGTCAGCAGGTTGTTCGCCGCCAGCCACTCGTCATCGAAGACCTTGCTGAGATAGTTGCGGCCGGTGTCGGCGCACAGGGCCACCACCAGATGTTCGCCCGTCAGGCGTCGAGCGTAACGCAGCGCGGCGGCAACGGCCGTGCCGCTGGAGCCGCCCAGGAGCAGCCCTTCGCGCCGGGCCAGGGCGCGGGCCGTCTGGAATGATTCGGCATCGCTGACGCGGATCCACTCGTCCACGAGCTGGCTGTTCAGCGTCTTGGGGACGAAGTCTTCGCCGATCCCCTCGACCTTCCACGGCTTCGGCGCGTCGCCGGACAGCACCGAGCCCTCCGGATCGGCGCCGAGGATCCTGACGTCCGGGTTCTGCTCCTTGAGGTAGCGGCCCACGCCGGAGATCGTGCCCCCGGTGCCCGCGCCGGCCACGAACGCCGTGATGCGGCCTTCAGTCTGTTCCCAGATCTCATAGCCGGTGGTGCGGTAGTGGACCTCCGGGTTGGCGAGGTTGGCGAACTGGTTGGGCCGCCAGGCGCCGGGGATCTCGCGGGTCAGGCGGTCGGCGACGCCGTTGTAGCTGTCCGGCGAATCGGGAGGCACGCTGGTCGGCGTGATGATCACCTCGGCCCCGTAGGCTTTCAACAGCCGGACCTTGTCCTGCGACATCTTGTCGGGCATCACGAAGATGCAGCGGTAGCCCTTGACGGCGGCAAGCATGGCCAGGCCGACGCCGGTGTTGCCCGCGGTCGCCTCGATGATGGTGCCGCCGGCGCGCAGCCAGCCGCGCCGTTCGGCCTCGGTCACCATGGCGAGGGCCACCCGGTCCTTCACGCTGCCGCCTGGGTTCTGCGACTCGACTTTCGCCCACACGCTCGCCGCCAGCCCCTCGGTCACGCGTCGCAGCCGCACCAACGGCGTCTTTCCGATCGATTGCAGGATGGTTTCTTGCATGACTGGACCCCGAAGAATCTTGGCAAAAATCGCCGGCCGGCCTCATTTGCTCTATGCCACACTTCTCGCATCGTATAGAACATCACTCTTCCGGTGTTGGGCGCGCCGGCAATTTTCGCATCCAGAATGACGAGCGACACGCTGCGAACCATGGCTCTCCTCGCGCAAACCGCCATCCTGCTCAAAGCGGCGCGGCAACTCGCTGATGAGCTGTCCGCGGACGCTGTCTTGATGCTCACCGAAACCGATCTCGATTGGGACGAAGTGCTCGAGCTGCTCCCCGGCGACAAGCTGTTGATTGCCGCACGCAACCGCGACGTAGCCGCCAAGATTCGAGCTCATGCCCATCTGACCTTGCTCGACATCAATCCCGGTCCGTCGCCGACCCAGGAACGCATGAGTCTCGCGCTTCTCGAAGCGATCGCCATCGAGAAGATCCGGCCCGGCGCCCACGTCATTGCCCTGTACAACGGCATCGGCGGCGCCGACCGCCCCGAACCCATCGACAGCATCAGCGTCATCCATCTGGGCGAACATTTGGAGCGGCTCAGCGCCCAGGATTTGCGCAAGCTCGACACCCAGGTCCCGCTGGAATCGCTGCGGGCGGTGGTCGACGTCGCCACCGAAATCGGCCGCGAGGGCCGCGAAGGCAAGCCGGTCGGCACCATGTTCGTGGTCGGCGACACCAAGCGCGTGCTGACCATGTGCCGGCCCTTGAATTTCAATCCGTTCCGCGGCTATGCCGCCAAGGAGCGCGATATCCGCGATCCCCGTGTTCGCGAGCAGATCAAGGACATCGCCCAGCTGGAAGGGGCTCTCATCATCCAGCGCGACGGCGTCGCCGAGGCTGCCTGCATGTACATCGACGCGCCCGCCGAAGGGATCACGCTGAGCAAAGGCCTGGGCACGCGGCACTGGGCGGCGGCGGCCATCACCAAGAAAACCAAGGCCATCGCCGTGGTCGTCAGTCAATCGTCCGGAATCGTTCGCATCTTCCAGAACGGCACCATCGTGCTGAACATCCCGCCGCTGGCACGGCCGATGATCTGGTCGCACTTTCACATGGACGCCAGCGACGGCAACGGCGCCGGCTCGCCGCCGGCCGGCGGCTAGGCGGCATCATGGTTGGGCAGGATGCGTTCCACCCATGCCGGGAAGCCCGACCACCTGAGCTTCAAGCAACTGTTGACGCCGCACCTTGCGGACCGTGACACGAACGCCGGACCGCGTGATCGCGTCGCCGCCGCGCACAGCGCGTCCGAGGTGGCCTGTGAACCAGTCGTTCAACGTGTCGGACTTCGCTGCCGGCAGGTCGAGAGACAAATCCACGCCGGTCTGCTCACGCAGCCTCGCCAAGCTGATGCCGCCGGCGACGACCCAGCCCGGGCCGGAGGCTTGCACATACGCCGGCAGGCGATCATACTCATCGCGAATGTCGCCGAGCAGTTCTTCGACGATATCCTCCAAAGTAACCAGTCCCACGACGCTGCCCGCCTCATCGCGCACCAGGGCGATGTGGTTGCTGTCTCTGAGCAGTCGTTCCAGGCCGGCGGAAATGCTGTCATTCTCGCGCAGATCGGGCAAAGGCCGGATGATCGAGCGTAACGATGGCTTTTCCGGAAAGAGTCGCATGACGGCGACGATGTCCTTGACATTCACGTAGCCGACGATGGCTTGGGGATCGCCGGTCTTGCCGGTCACCGGAAAGCGCGTGTGCATGTCGAGGTGAGCGGCGACCAGGCCATCGGTAAGTGTTCCGTTGGCGTCAAGCATGCTGATGGCCGACGCCGGCAGCATGATCTCACTGATCGGCCGACTGGTCAGCCGGGCGGCGCCGAGGATGATTCGCTCTTCACGTTGACCAATCAAGCGCGCCGTGCGCGCCAGCGCCGTGACGGCGTACATCTCTTGCAGTTCCGACGGCTCGGATCGTGCCCCCTTGCCGGCGCGGTGCAGCTTCCGTTGGCCCCAGTCCGTGATCGCCGTGACCACTGTTTCGAAGAACCAGACGGCAGGCCAGACGCTGAACGTGAACCACCGCAGCCACGGCGACAGCGCCAGGCAGATCCATTCCTTGTTGCGGAGTGCAAAGACTTTCGGAACCAGCTCGCCGAACATGATCGTGAACGCGGTCAGCGGGAGGACGATCGCCAGGACCGCCAAGAACTCGGCCATGCCCGGCGAGAAGCCGTACCGTTCGCTCAACCAGGGCTCGATGCGGGCGCCCGCGCCGGCGCCGCCGGTGGCGGCGGCCACCGCTCCGCACAGCGTGATGCCAATCTGGATCGCGGCCAGGCTCCCCTCAACGTTCTCTTTCATGTACAGCGCGGCCTTGGCCCCACTTCGATTCTCGTTGGCCAGCATGTGGAGTCGTGCCATCGATGATGCCGCGAGTGCGATTTCATACGCCGCGAAGACGCCGTTGAACGCAATCATGGAAACGATGACGATGAGTTCGACGGTAGCCATCGCACCCTCTTCGGCCTGGCCCATTGGCATGGCAATCAAGACGGCAAGAAAGCCGGCGGCGTCTTTCCAATGTGGCAGGAAGCGTCCTCGCAATCGCTGAGTCGGAGGCCAGTCAAGTTGAGAACTCGACACGTCCGAGGTGGATCATCGTATCCGAATCTCTCGTTGGCGCTTCGGACTCACTTCAGCGCCGCCACCACCGGGTCCATGTCCTCGCGCTTCGAGTTCAGCCCCGGCGTCGGCAGCAGCTTGCCCATCTGGCGGTCGTACAGAAACACGTCGCGCTCGCCCGCGCCGGCGATGCGCTCCGAGACGAACGTGAGGTAGCGGCCATCGGCGCTCAGGCTCGGCGTCTGCTCGTGGGCTGCCGAATTGAGGCCCGGCAGGGACGCGAACTTCTTGAGCCGGCGATCGAATAGATAGATGTCGCGCCCGCCCATGCCGCCGAGCCGGGCCGAGGCGAACGCCACCAGGTTGCCGTCGGCGTTCAACGACGGCGTGATGTCCATGCTCGGCGAGTTCAGCTCCGGCACGCGAACCACGGCCCCCTCGTGGCGATCGTAGAGATAGACGTCGCTCACGCCGACGCCGCCGCTGGCGTTCGAGACGTACGCAATCCAGCGGCCGTCGGCGCTCACGGCCGGCATGCGTTCGTCGAACTTGGGCGAGTTCAACGCCGGCAGGTCGTCGAACTTCTGGCTCTTGACGTCGTAGAGTTGCAAATCCCAGCGCTGACTTGCCCCGGCCTTGTTGAACGAGGCGTAGATGATCCAGCGGCCGTCACCGGTCAGCGTCGGGTGGAGCTGGGCGTTGGGCGAGTCATTCAACGTCGGCAAGGTGATCAGCTTCTTGTCGGCGAAGTCCCAGACGAAGATCCGGCTCGTCTGGTTTTCCAGCTCCGACGCGAACACGCAATAGCGGCCATCGAGGCTGATGGACGGATGATAGTCGCTGCGAAGATTGACGGTGTCGATGGCGGCGACGATCTTGCCCGAGGCGACGCCGTCGTGTTCGTACAGGTAGATTCCAGGCTGCTTGGGCCTGTCGCGGTAGGACGAGAATGCCAGGAGAAGTTTGGTCTTGCCGGCTGGATTCTGCGCTTGGCTCGGGACGATGAAAGGAGTACAACCAAGCAGGAGCAGGGCCAACCACGCACGATTCATTTGTGCACCTGCGGCAGAAAAAAGTTGTTCCCTCGGCCGGAATAAGTGATAAGATTGTACATCGCTCCCGCCTGATCGCCCGCCTGGACTTGCCTACCTTCCAGCACGACGCCCATGGCGTCGCGACTTCTGATCGGTTTCTGCGTTTCGCAAGGGGGGATTCTCATGTTTCGTCTCGGTCTCGGTTCGAGCTCCGGCAAGCGTTACTGTGACGGCGTCAGCCGGCGCGATTTCTTGCAGCTCGGCGTCGCCGGCATGGCGACCCTCGGGCTGGCCGACTTGGCGAAGGCTCGCGCCAGCGCGCCGCGGACCGGCAATTCGCGCACCACGTCGGTCATCTTGCTATGGCTCGATGGCGGGCCCAGCCACATGGACCTGTACGACATGAAGCCGGACGCGCCCGAGTTGCACCGCGGCATCTGGCGGCCGATTCGCACGCGCGTCCCCGGCATGGACATCAGCGCGCTGTTTCCCAAGCAGGCCCGCGTCGCCGACAAGTTCTCGATCGTCCGCTCGCTGCACCACGACACCGGCGACCACTTCGCCGGCGGCCATCGCATGCTGACCACCAAGGACATGGGTGTCTCCGGCGTCAACAACAGCCCGCGCTTCCCCGGCATCGGCGCCATCGTGTCGCGCGAAGTCGGCCCGCGCCGCGCCGGCATGCCCGCCTACCTCGGCGTCCCCTCGGTGCACAGTATCGGCCTCACCCCCGGTTATCACGGCGGCCACATGCTCGGCGCCCACCACAATCCTTTCCAGACTGGCGGCGACCCGAACAACCTGAATTTTAGCGTTCAGAACCTCAACCTCGCCCGCGGCCTCACCCTTGGCCATCTCGAAGACCGCCGCACCCTGAAGCAGCGCTTCGACGCCAATCGCCGCCATCTCGATCAGCATGGGACGGTGCAGGCGATGGATCGCTTTTCGCAAGAGGCCTATGATTTTGTCACCGGGCCCGCCGCCCGCCAGGCGTTCAACATCAACAGCGAAGATCCGCGGCTCCGCGATCAATACGGCCGCAATAGCTGGGGCCAGAGCGTGCTGCTTGCCCGCCGCTTGGTGGAGGCCGGGGCGACGTGGGTCACCTGCGTGCACAGCGGCTGGGACCATCACTGGGACCTGCAGGCGGGCATGGAGCGCTACCTGCCGCAAGTCGATGCCGGCGTGTCGGCCCTGTTCCAGGACCTCGACTATCGCGGCATGCTCGACACCACGCTGGTGATCCTGTGCGGCGAGTTCAGCCGTACGCCGCGCATGAACGACGGCGGCAACGGCGGCGCCCCGCGCAGCATGGGGACGCCGGGCCGCGACCACTGGGGCAATTCGATGTTCTGCCTGCTGGGCGGCGGCGGCGTCAAGGGCGGCATCGTCGTCGGCTCCACCGATCGCCTCGGCGAGCGCCCGCACACGCGCCCCGTGACGCCGTGCAACATCCACGCCACCATTTACGAGTGCCTCGGCGTCGATCCGCGCCTGCAACTCCTCGATCCGAGCGGCCGTCCCGTCAACGTCCTGGACGACCCGACGCCGATCCACGAGCTGCTGTGATTGCCCCTTCGCCGCCTGCGGCGTACGCTATCCGAGGAGGCCGACCCTTCTCGGATGGCTTGTCAACTTGGCGTTGCCCCGGCTTGCCCCCGTAGCTCAGGGGATAGAGCATCGGTTTCCTAAGTCGGCAAGAGCGTTGCAACCTGTTGTCTTGCGGGAGAGGGACTTACGAACGGAAGTCCCCATGTTAAGCGGGTTTACATGCGAAAGAAGGCAACGGCCCGCAGAGAACCAGAACTGTCACATTGTTGTCCTGTTTTGCGGGATATGGTCAGCGACCAAACGCAGGACGGTTTTTTCGAGACCGGGTAGAATGGGCTCTTCCGTTTATAGGTGCAAGACCCTGCGGATTTCGGGTTTTCTCGGACGGTGGGATTGCTTACCATCCTGGGCGGCGCTGCCGGATGTTTCGG
>JAKEET010000192.1 GCA_022616435.1 Gemmataceae bacterium | reverse complement strand
TTGACCCGACGAGCCGTATGCCTTAATTGGGCACGTACGGATCTGTGGGAGGCCCGGCGGGCAACCGCCGGGCCGACCCGGCCGTTCTACCTGGACCTGTTTGCAACAGCAGCAATTCGCTGTTCACCAACAACCGCGGCCGTGCGGATAGCGTGCGTCGACGTGTGTTTCGTGGCGAACTGGCAAAATGGCATTCTCGCCTGGTTTGGAGACCGGTAATGATGCTTCACGGCACTTCGCGCAGCCCGATCTTCCCATCGCTCTTCGTGTAGAACTCGTACCCCTTGCGGTGGCGGATCGTGTAGGCGTCGCCGTCGACGGTGAGCGTCGTCGCGCCCGGGCCGCGGCCCCAGATGTAGCGGAAGCCGCCCTGCGTGTTGCGGCCGCCGAGGGTTGTCGCCTTGCCGAAGTACTCGTACGTGAGCGGCGCGGCGTCGGAGTTGTTGGTCAGCGTCACTTGCACCGGGGCCGGGTTGGCGGGGGCGATGGGGCGGTAGATCATCACCCGGCCGCCGCGCAGGCCGCGGATGTCGAAGCCGGGGCCGCGGCTGACCACGCGGCCATCCGTCCTGTCCTTTGCCGGGCGCAGGGTCGCCGTGCGCACGTTCTGCTGATAAACCTCCGCAGGCATTCTCTTCTTGTCCACGGTGGCGACGATGGCGGTGTGGCGAGCGATGGTCGGCCCGCTGGCGAACCTGGCCGCGCCATACTGGATGATGTCCCCCGGCCGGGCCTTCTTGTCGGCGCGCCAGTCTTCCGTGTCGCGGCCGTCCGTGATCTCCTTCTTGTAGATCAGTTGTCCCCAGACGTAGTCGCCCGGCTTGGGGCTGTCGGCGATGCGCTGGCCGTTGGCGTCGGTGTGGGTGAATTCCGCGCCGGCGGCGCGCAGGGCCTCGGTGGCCAGGTGGGCGCATTCCCCGGCGCCGACCCGCTTGCCCACACGCGCCTGGCAGTACTTGACGATGGCGGCGTTGTAGTCCTGT
This sequence comes from Gemmataceae bacterium, assembly GCA_022616435.1. GTDB lineage: Bacteria > Planctomycetota > Planctomycetia > Gemmatales > Gemmataceae > JAKEET01. The sequence goes on along the minus strand of JAKEET010000192.1, from coordinate 5,399 downwards.
GCCGCCGCCGCTGTCGCGACGAGGAACACGAGCGCCAACGCGGCCAGCGAACGCGACGACGAGGGGATGACGTTTCCTTTGCCGAGGGCCCGATGCCAGCGACGAACGACCGATAGCTTCGGTGACTGTGACATGACAGTTTCTCCCGGATGAGCGTCCCCCCTCCCCTGTTTTCGATAGGGAGAGAGGAGGCCCGCCATTCGCCCAATTCGGCTTTCCCCCCAACGAATTGTAGTTACGATATCCATTGCCCTCGCCGCGTTGGCAGGTCATCGACCCGAGAAACACTCCATGTCCGTTGCCGTCGCCGATCAGAATCTGCTCTTCGGCCTCCTGGCGCTGCAAATGGATTTCATCAGCCGGGATGCACTGGTCGCCGCGTTTGCCGGCTGGATGGTCAAGAAGGAAGAGTCGCTGGGGGCGATCATGGTGGCGCAGGGCGGCCTGGATCGGCACCACCACGACCTGCTGACGGCGCTGGTCGAGGCCCATCTCAACAAGCACGGCGGCGACGCCGACAAGAGCCTGGCCGCCCTCAGCCCGCTCGGCTCGGTCCGCGCCGACCTGCAGAAGATCGCGGACCCGGCCCTGCAGGCCAGCCTGGTGCGCGTCGCCCAGGCCACGCACGCCGCCGACGTGCGCACGGTCGCGCCCACCATGTGTCCGCCGACGTTGGGCCCGCCGGCGTCGTCCGGGTCACGCTTTCGCTTTCTCCGGGAGCTTGCCAAGGGAGGCTTGGGGCGGATCGACGTGGCGCGCGACGGGGAATTGAACCGCGAAGTGGCCCTCAAGGAAATCCAGGAACGCCACGCGGACAACCTGGACAGCCGGGAACGCTTTGTGCGCGAGGCCCGGGTCACCGGCCAACTGGAACACCCGGGCGTCGTGCCGGTCTACAGCCTCGGCCAGTACCAGGACGGGCGGCCGTACTACGCGATGCGGCTCATCCGCGGCGACAGCCTCAAGGAGGCCATCAGGCGATTCCACGGCGCCGATCCGGCCAAGCGCGACCCGGGCCATCACGCCCTGGAGCTGCACGGTCTCCTCAGCCGGTTCGTCGTCGTCTGCCAGGCGATGCAGTACGCGCACGACCGCGGCATCCTGCATCGCGACCTGAAGCCGGCCAACATCATGCTCGGCAAGTACGGCGAGACGCTGGTGGTCGATTGGGGCCTGGCGAAGGAGGTTGACAAGCCGGAATCGGCCGTCACGTCCGACGAGCCGACGCTGCGCCCGTCGACCGGCAGCGGCAGCGCCGAGACCTTGCCCGGCTCTGCGATGGGCACGCCGCAGTACATGAGCCCCGAACAGGCGGCGGGGCGGCTCGACCAGCTCGGCCCGGCCAGCGACGTGTACAGCCTGGGCGCCACCCTGTTCTGCCTGCTCACGGGCCGCCCGCCGTTCGACGACGCCGACGTCGGCACGATCATCCAGCGCGTGCAGCGCGGCGATTTCCTGCCGCCGCGCCGCGTCAATCCCGAGGTGTCGCCGGCGCTGGAGGCCATCTGCCTGAAAGCCATGGCCCTGCGGCCTCAGGATCGCTACGCGTCGCCGCGGCTGCTGGCCGAAGACGTGGAGGCGTGGATGGCCGATGAGCCGGTCAGCGCCTGGCCCGAGCCGTGGACGCAGCGCCTGATGCGCTGGGCGCGGCGGCACCGCATGTGGGCCGAAGCGGCGGCGTTGACGCTGGTGATCGCGGCGGTGGCGGCGACGTTGATCTCTCTGTGGATGCGCCAGCGCGCCGAGCAAGAGCGCGAGGCCCGCGTGATCGCGGAAGAGCTCCGCAAGAAGGGCATCCGCACCGCCGCCCAGTTCGCGGCCCGGACCATCGCCTACGAGATCGATCTGCGCTGGTGGATCCTGAAGGGCGCCGCCGACGACGCCGAGCTGCGCCAGCTCGTGCGGACGTTGGCGAAGGTGAACAAGCCGCTCACCGATCCGACGTGGCAAACGTTGCAGAGCTGGACCAAGGAGCGCTTCGACGATAGCGCCCGCGCCAGGGCCACGAGCTGGTTCGTCACCGACCACGAAGGCCGGCACCTGGCCCGCCATCCGTCGGATGAAGACCTGGTGGGCAAGAGCTTCGCGTTTCGCGACTACTTCCACGGCCTGGGCCGCGATCTTCCCGAAGGCGTCCGGAAGGACCCGATCCGCGACGTGCATCGCTCGGTGGTGTTCGTGAGCCAGGCCACCGGCAACCGCATGGTGACGTTCTCCGTGCCGATCTGGAGCGGCGCCCAGCGCGAGTCGGCGGTCCTGGGCGTCCTCGGCATGACGGTGGAGCTGGGGCAATTCGCCGGCCTGCGCGTCGGCGATCACGACGCGGAGAAGGACGACCGCTTCGCCGTGCTGCTGGACACCAAGGAAGACCAGCTCGAAGGATCACCCCAGCGCGGCTTGATCCTGCAGCATCCGTGGTTCGAAGAACTGCGGTCAAAACAGTCCGGCAAGCTCCCGATGCTCCGCCTGGCCCCGCAGCAGCTAAAACGGCTCGAAGAGCTGCGGAAAGCGCGGCTCCACCCCGAAACGCCGGCGAACGGCAACGATGTGGACACGAACTACCAGGATCCCGCCGGCGGCGACTACGCCGGCCGCTGGCTGGCCGCCTTCGAGCCGGTCATCATCCAGGGCCGCACCGAAAAGACCAAGGACACCGGCTGGGCGGTGATCGTGCAGGAACGGTGAGGGTGGTTGGTGGTTAGTGGCTAATTGACTAACCACCAACCACTAACCACCAACCACTAGCCACCAACCATATTGGTTAGCCGAGTCTAGCCGACGAAAATGCCGCTGGTGTTGGGGCCGAAGGCAAAGAAGTCTCGGACCACGGCGTCGGAGAGCCCATCGAAGACGCGCAGGCGCGACTTGAGTCCGGGCCCGCTGCCGTAGATGATGTCGGCGATGCCGTCGCCGTTGAGGTCGGCGGCGGCCACGCGGACGCCGCCGGTGAAACTCCTGCTGTAAGCCATGAAGGCTTGCAAGAACGCGCCGTTCTGACCGCTGAAGACCTTGACAACCGGCGGCCGGCGGGCATCAACGCCGATGATGATGTCGGCAAAGCCGTCGGCGTTGGTGCCGGCAGCAACAAAAACGCCGCCCGTGAAGCCGCCGTAGGGGAACAATTGCTGCAAGAGCGCGCCGTTCTGGCCGCTGAAGGCCCGCACTGTGCCCGCACTCCCGGGCCGGTGCCGGTGATGATGTCGGCGAAGCCGTCGCGGTTGAGGTCGCCGCCGGCCACGCGGACGCCGCCCCGGAACGCCGGGGGGTAGGCCCGAAAATCCCGCAAGAGGGCGTTGTTCTGGCCGCTGAACACTCGCACGCGCGGCGCCATGCCTGCGCCGGCGCCGATGATGATGTCGGCAAAGCCGTCGCGATCGATGTCGCCGGCGCCCACGTAAACGCCGTTGACAATCGTCCTGCCGAAGGCCTGGAAGTCCCTGAGCAGCGCGCCGGTCCGGCCGTCGAAGACCTTGATCCGCGCCTTGTAGCCGGCGCCGGGGCTGACGATGATGTCGTCGAAGCTGTCGCCGTTGACGTCGCCGGTGGCGACGCGCACGCCGCCCGTGACAAAGACCGGATAAGGGCGGAAGTTGAAGCGCAGCGTGCCATCGGCATTGAAAACGCGCAGGCGCGGCGGCACGCCGGCATCGGTGCCGACGGCAATGAGCGGCGTCACGGCCGCCTCGAAGGCGCCGATGTCCACCCGGCTGCCGGCAATGCGGGCAAAGCCGACGCCGCGCTGGTCGGTGGTCAGGCCGGCGGCCAAGGCGTTATTGCCGGCATTGATGGCGGTGGTGCCGGACAGCAGGGCGTGGGTGAAGGTGGGTCCGCCGTTGTTTTGCAGCGGGCCGAGGTTGGGGTCGGCGCTGAGGTTGTTGGCGCCGGTGCCGGTCTGGCTGTTGTCTTCGATCAGGCTGGAGTCGACGTGGAAGGCGCCGCCGCCGGCGAGATCGCCATTGGTGCTGTTGGCCACGATGCTGTTCTGCACCGTCGCCGTGCCGGTGTTAAGCATGCCGCCGCCGGCGGCGTAGGCGGAGTTTCCGGACAGGGTGCTGTTCTGCACCGTCACCGTGCCGGAGGAGCGGTTGTACAAGCCGCCGCCCCGGTCGCTGGCGGAGTTGCCGGTCAACGTGCTGTTCTGCAGCGTCAGGTTTTCGTTGTTGCGGCAGCTTGCTGAACACCCATTTCCGCTCGTTCGACCGGCCGATGGGTCTGGCCTACCGCAACGGTCACATGGCCATCGGCTGCGGCATGCAAATCTGGGAATTCTTCAACGTCCCGGCCGTCGCTCCCAAGGTGCCGCCGGCGGGCCGGCATGACGCCTGTTTCCTGCCGCGACGCACGCACTACACCGGCGACATCGACGTTCACGAGATGGCTTTCGCCGACGACGGCGCCCTCTGGTTTGTCAACACGCGCTTCTGCTGCCTGTGTACGCTCGACCTGCACAGCAGCTTTGTGCCGCGCTGGCGGCCGCCGTTCATCTCGCGCCTCGTCCCCGAGGATCGCTGCCACTTGAACGGCATGGCGCTGGTGGACGGCCGGCCCCGCTACGCCACCGCGCTGGCAACAACGGACACGGTCGAGGGCTGGCGTCCCCACAAGGTCCGCGGCGGCGTGCTCTTCGATGTACCGACGAATCGCGTCCTCCTGGAAGGTCTGTCAATGCCTCACTCGCCGTGCATGTATCAGGGCAAGCTCTGGCTCCAGGAGAGCGGCGACGGCAGCCTGGGCTGGGTGGACCTGGACGCGAAAAAGTACCGCAAGATCTGCGAGCTGCCAGGTTTCACGCGCGGCCTGGACTTCGTCGGCCCACTGGCCTTCGTCGGTCTTTCACAGGTACGCGAGAGCGCCGTCTTCAGCGGCATCCCCCTGGGCGAACGGCTCAAGGAACGACTGTGCGGCGTCTACGTCGTCAACCTCGAGACCGGCCAAGTTGTGGCCTACTTGCACTTCACCAGCGGAGTGCAGGAAGTCTTCGCGTCCAGGTCCTGCACGGCCTGCAAGCTCCCGAACTGGTCAACGAGGCCAACGAATGGCTCCGCCATTCTTACGTGCTGGGCGACGAAGCCCCGCTCTAAAGTGAAACGATGAACTGCCAGCTGTCGCCCTGTCTAAGCGGGAACGAACCATTCGGACATGTGGCCGTCCCGGTGTTCGGCGCGGGTCCTGAACTTGGCAAGACAACCACTAACCACTAACCACCAATCACGGCAACTGCGGCGGCGGGGGCGGCTCGGGCGGCGTCTGATTTGGATCGAAAATGCGCGTCGTCTCTTCCTCGAACAGCGGACCGCCGGGCAGCACCGGGCTGCGGACTTCGAGGCGGCAGCGGGCGTCGTTGGTCGGCCGCACCGCTTCGACTTCGACGACATAGATCAACTGCTGCCCCGGCGCCA
>JAKEET010000191.1 GCA_022616435.1 Gemmataceae bacterium | reverse complement strand
GACTCCACGCTGGAAGCCCTGCAGCGGCTCGACAAGCTCCGCAAGGAGATTCCCGAGTGGAAGGCGATCAACTTCCCCGGCAAGGGCACGTCGCTCTCCTACGCCCGCGGCGATTCGGTCGCGGTCGAGACGACGGCGCTGGCCGCCCTGGCCATGATCCGCACCGGCCAGTTCACCAACAGCGTCAACCAGGCGTTGAACTACCTGGTCAAGGCCAAGGAAGGCAACGGCACCTGGGGCAGCACCCAGGCCACGATCCTGGCGCTCAAGGCCATGGTCGCCGGCATGGGCGGCCAGGAGCAGAAGGACCCCGCCCACTTCACCATCTTCGTGGGCGGCAAGGAAGCGGCCCGCAGCAAGGTCGACAAGGACAACGCCGACGTGATGCAGGTGTTCGATCTCAAGGCGCACACCCAAACCGGCGCCCACGAGATCGCCATCGAAGTGAACGGCGAGTCGAACCTGATGTACCAGATCGTCGGCCGGCACTTCATGCCCTGGAAGAAGGATGTCGCCCAGGAGAAGCCGGTGATCGACATCGACGTTGCCTACGATCGCACGAAGCTGGCGACCAACGACCTGCTCCGCGCCAAGGCGACGCTCAAGTACACGGGCAAGCTGCCGACGTACATGGTGATGATCGATCTCGGCATCGCGCCGGGCTTCGTGGTCGATCCGGGCGACTTCGCCGAGATGGTCGGCAAGAAACAGATCCAGCGGTTCACGATCACCAGCCGCACGGTGACCCTGTACCTGGGCGACGTGAAGCCGGGCGACGTGCTGACCTTCGACTACACGTTGAAGGCCAAGTACCCGCTGCGCGCCCAGGCCCCCGCCGCGGTCGCCTACGAGTACTACACGCCCGCCAACCGCGCCCAGGGCCGGCCGGTGGAGCTGACCGTGGAGGACAAGCGCGCCCAGCCGGAGTAAACCGTCTACCCCGGACCGCAAAACCGGGGCGCAATCGGAAGAACGCCATCAGACTCCCGAAGTCGTCGACTTCGGGAGTCTTTGTCCGCGCATCCGGGACGCGCTCACGGGCAAAGAACTCCTGCGATTCAAGGGCAGTCATCATCACTCCGATTGTCACATGACGTTTTCACCGGACGGCGCGTTGCTGGCGACATGCAACACCGGCAGTGCCACGGAGCCGGTCCACCTTTGGGACGTCGCCACCGGCGCCAGTCTCGCCCGCTGGCCGCACGCCGGCGGCGCTCAAGCCGTCGCCTTTGCACCCGATGGTCAGCTCTTGGCGGCGTGCGGCCACCAAGGAGTTGTCGTTTGGGACGTGCTCGCTCGACAAGAAATCGCGCGGTTCACCGGCCATCTCGCGGCCGTCAAGTGCATCGGCTGGGCGCCCGACGGCCAGGTGCTGGCCTCGGGCGCCGGCGACGGCGCCGTGATGCTCTGGGATGTGACCGGCCGCTGGGTGGATGGCCGACTGCCGCCGGCGCGGCTTGACGCCAAGGCGATGGAGCAACTTTGGAAAGCGCTGGCGTCCCCCGACGCCGTCGCGGCGCATGCCGCCCGCTGGAAGCTGGCCGCCGCCGACGGCGTGGTTGACTACCTGGCCCAGCGGCTGCGGCCGGTCGAGCGCATCGAAGCCGAAAGGCTCAAGAAGCTGCTCACCGACCTCGATGCGGCGGATTTCGCGGTGCGCGAGCGCGCGACCCAACAGTTGGCCGGTCTGGGCCAGGCGACGGCGCCGGCGCTGAAGAAGGCCTTCACGGCCGACGCGTCCGCCGAAGCCGCCGATCGGGCCCGCCAGCTTCTCCAGCGCCTGGCCGGCGACGCGGCCTTGTCCGAGCGGCGGCGCGGCCTGCGCGCCGTGGCGATTCTTGCGAGCCAGGGCGGGGCGAGCCAGGGCGGAGCGAGCCAGGGCGGAGCGAGCCGGGGCGGACCTCGGGCGCGACAAGTGCTCGACGTTCTCGCCCAAGGAGCGCCCGAAGCCGAACTGACCCAGGCGGAACGGGCGGCACTGGCGCGACTTGAGCGGCGGTAAGCGCCCTGCCGTTCCCAAGGAACAAGCAACTCCGGCTCACTTAGTCCGCGGCCGCTCGCGTTTTCCCTGTTCCCTCATTGCCACGGGCGCGGTACATTCCGATCGCTATCACCACGCAGAGGTTGCACCATGCATCGCGACGACCCTCTCGATTTGGACCGCGTCGATCAAGACATTCGCATCAACGAGCTCAAGGAAGAGGCCCGCGAGCTGGCCGGCGGCGACATGCACGCCTGGGAAAGCCCAGATTGCCCACCGGGGATCGCCGAGCAGTTCTGGAACAACGTCGTGGCCTACGAGAAAGCGCCGCGCTCGTGCGACTTCCTGCGGCTCGAAGAAATGGGCGTTGCCCTGCCGCCGCCCGACGAAATCGCCGACGCCGACCTGCCCGGCAAGCTTCGGGAGGTATTCGAGGCTCTGGCCAAGGTCAACACCTCCTTCATCAACACCGATCATTACAGCGACCGCGAGCTGTACACGCACCTCTGGGAAGACACGCTGCGCGAAGAGACCGTGCTCATGCCCCCCGAGGCCGGCTACAACTGCACCTACGATTTGGTCAGCAGCGGCAGCGAGGCAGACATCCACGCCTGGCTCAAATACTACGCCGATGAGGATACCCGCCAGCGCTGGGCCAACGACTTCCCGAATGACGTCATCCCGCCGCACGAGGACCCGCCGTATGATCGGGATCGGCATTTGCCGGGGTAGCGGAGCGACCGCCGCCACTCCCAAACGCCTAGGGAATTCGCTTGCCTGCCGCGCCGCGGTCCAGTATGGTCGGGGTCCGGTTCGAGATGCCCGCCTCTGCAAGGATCGCTCGCCATGGACGAACTGCTCCGCTACTTCGAGCAACATCCCAGTCTCTTCATCGCTGCCGGCGCCGTCGTCTCCGCGATTGCGGCCGTGGTCGGCGTCTGGATCAAGTGGATTCGGCTCAAGAAAGACCGCAACGAGCTGCAGGACCAGGTCAACGATCTGAACCACCAACTCGGCCAGATGCAAGCGACGCGTGAACATCTCGAAAAGGATCACGCCAAAGCTCAGCAGCAAACTCAAGAAGTGCGGCAGGAACTGAACGCGGCGCAGCAGCAGGCCCAGGAGAAGCAGGGGCAATTGACCGGCGAGCTGGAAACCTCGGCTGAGCGCATCGCCCAGCTTGAAGCCAACGAACGGCGCGCGGCCAAGCTGGTCAAGCACATGCTGGAGCTGGAAGGCCGGCTCTGGCAGAAACGTCCGCAGTCCGGCACGCCCCGGTTTCGCGCGCTGTCCGATCGCAAGATGGCCATCATCTCCGTCGTCAACCTCAAGGGCGGCGTCGGCAAGACCACCGTCGCCTCGCACCTGGGCGCCGCGCTCGCCGACCGCGGCTATCGCCCGCTGCTGATTGACATCGATCTGCAAGGCTCGCTCTCCAGCATGTTCATCCCGGCGGACAAGATCTATGAACGTGCAAAGGAGAGCGGGTTGCTGCAGCACTTCCTGAGCGAGGCCGCACATCACCGCGGCTTGAATCTGCTGAAGTTCATCGCCCCGATCCTCGACGATCGCGCCGGCCTGATCGCCGCGTCCGACACCATGGCCTACGCCGAGCTGAACCTGACCATGCGCTGGCTCTTGCGCCTCGGCAAGCGCGACACGCGCTTCCTGCTCCGCAGGGCCTTGCACCAGAAACGCATCTCGAACGAGTACGACGTCGTCCTGCTCGATTGCCCGCCGCTGATCAACACCGGCTGCGTCAACGCCCTGGCTGCCAGCGATTACGTGCTGGTCCCGATCACGCCGAGCAAGAAGTCGGCCGAGCGCGTCCCCCAGCTCCTCAAGATGCTCCACGACCTCGGCACGCGGATCAACCCGAACATCGAGCCGCTCGGCATGGTCCTCAACCGCACCCACGGCAACAACCTGACCGCGATGGAGCAGGACCTCTGGAAACAACTGCAGAATCAATGCCAGGACGTGTGGGGCTCGCCCGTCTACGCTTGCCGCACGCACATCCGCCAAACGACGGAAGTCCGCGACGCCGAACATCAATTCCTCGCGCCGGGCCCCGGCAGCGAGCTGTACGACTACTTCAAGAGATTGGTCCTCGAACTCGAAGAGAGGTTGCCCCGTGAATGTCGACGAGCTGCAACTGCACCTGTCTAACCTGGCGCAACTGCTGGAAAACGCCGGCGGCAAGAAAGTCGCCGGCGAGCTGAACGAGCTCTGCCAGCGGCTTCAACCGTACCGCACGAAGAAGCTGAAGGAGCTGCTCGACCTCATCGACAAGGCCGAAGAGATCGTCCGCACCGGCACGCCGCCGGCGAAGGCGCGGAAAAGTGGCGGCAAAACTGCGGTCGATCCCCTGGTCGTGGAAAGCCTGTGCAATCAGATCGTGGACCTCTATCACCGGGCGAAGGAACCGGAGACGACGCGCGAGCAAATCGAGGCGGCGTTCGGTGAGTTGGCCCGGCTGAACCTGACCGTGGCGGCGCTGCAAGCGTTGGCGAAGCGGATCGACATTGGCCGGAAGCTGCAGAAAAAGGATGCGGTGGAGACGATAATGCGGGCGGTGCTTGAGAGGAAGGGGACCGTGCAGCGGGTGCAGGTGTGAGAGATGGATTCTGGCCACATCGCAGTTGTGATTGCCTCAGCTTGGATGGAATGCTATCCCCCGGCTTTACCTATTCACGCCGGGCTTGTCCAGGTCCCGGCTGATAAGATGGAGAACACGCGTAATCCACCGCGATTCGCCGACCGCCTATGACCGAAACCGTCCTCGTCAAACCCGAGCTTTTGCGCTGGGCAATCGACCGCTCCCGATTGCCGTGGGAGGAGCTACTCTCGTCATTTCCCAAGCTCGAGCAGTGGCTTGCTGGCGATCGACAGCCGACGCACCGTCAACTCGAACAGTTCGCTCACAAGACGATGACGCCGCTGGGCTACCTGTTTCTCGACGCGCCGCCCGACGAAACGTTGCCCATCCCCGATTTCCGTACCGTCGGCGACACCCCGATCGACCGGCCGAGCCCTAATCTACTCGAAACCATCCAGGTAATGAAGCGCCGTCAGGAGTGGATGCGCGATTACCTGATCGAGGAGGGCCAAGAGCCGCTCGACTTTGTCGCAAGCAACAAACAAGCACGGAACATCGTTTCCCTGGCGGCCCGCATGCGGGAAAGGCTCGGCTTAAACACCGACTGGGCCGAGGTTCATACCACCTGGGAGGAAGCGCTTCGCACATTTCGCAACGCCGCCGAACGCATCGGCGTGCTCGTCGCGTCCAGTGCCGTCGTCGGATTGAACAACCATCGGCCGCTCGATCCCCAAGAATTCCGTGGCTTCGTGCTGTGCGATGAGTACGCGCCGCTGGTCTTCGTGAATGCCGCCGATTCGAAATCGGCGCGGATGTTCACCCTGGCGCATGAGCTGGCGCACCTGTGGGTGGGCCGCGACGGCCTGTTCAACCTGATCAACATGATGCCGCATCAGGACGAGACGGAGCGTTTTTGCAACCAGGTCGCCGCCGAGTTTCTGATCCCAGGTCACAAACTGACGGAGCGCTGGCAGGAAGCCAACGCAAGCGGCAAGCCGTTCCAGACCATCGGCCGCTGGTACAAAGTCAGCCCCGTTGTCGCGGCAAGGCGAGCACTCGACTTGAAGTTGATCAGCAAGGACCAGTTCTTCGCGTTTTACCAACAGGACCGGGACGAGTGGGAACGCCGGAAAGCCGAGGAGAAGAAACGACCGAAGTCAGGAGGTCCCAATTTCTACGACGTTCAGGACGTCCGGCTGGGAAGGAAGTTCGCCTACGCCGTCGTCTGCGCCGCCCGGGAAGGTCGTCTGCTGTACCGCGATGCTTACCAATTGACCGACCTGACGGGCGAGACGTTCGACCGGTATGCCAACCTTCTCACGCAAAGGATGAAGGATGAGCGCCGGTAAACGATACGTGCTCGACGCCAACCTGCTCAAGACCATCGAGGCGGTCAAGCGATGCGTCTACGGCGACGAATACGCCGGTCCCCCTGGCTTCGTGCCAACGTGGGACATGCTGCCGGCATTTCTCGATGGCGCTATCCATGACTGCAAGCGATCGGATGAAGATCGGGCCGCGTTGCGCGTCTTTCGCGAAAAGTTGCTGGCATCCTTCCGGGCAAACGGCGCCAATTGGACATTCACGCCAGAGCTAAGAGACGCATGGGCACCGGCGGACGCGGAACTGAACGCGCTCCGAGGCCGGCTAAACGAAGAACTGCGGAAGGAGACCGCGATTGCCTACATTGAACGACTCACAGGTAAACCGCTAACGGATGCTGCAAGAGTCGATCTCAGCGCTTGCAACCAGTTCGACGACGCGGGCTTGCAAATCATCAGCGCTCTCGACCTGACCGAATTGAATCTGACTGGGTGCGACCAGATCACCGACACCGGGCTCGCACACAAGGACCTGACGCAACTTCAAGTCCTCGTCATTAACAAGGACGACTACCAAGCGATCGGTTTCATCGAGGACAAAGATCTCGAACACCTTCGCTTTCTGGTTAGCCTTGAGGAGCTCGACGTCAAGGGAACGTCCGTAACTGCTCGCGGCATCGAAAAACTCCAGGGCCATCTAACAAGGCTCGCCCGTGGCGACTGAGCTGATGGCTCAAGTTTGGGCCGACGTGGTCGTGTCGGAAGACACGGTGCGATCTGCCGTGAGTGATGCCCGAAAGGCTCTGCGGAAAGTCCTAAGAATCGCTGGATTACAGAGCGAGAACCCTCTTCCAGACGTCGATCGCGGCAGCGGGCGCTTGGCATGGCGGCTTTCCTTGCCGTGAAAATCAGGTCCCACGCAAGTTCCACACGCCTCCCACAGGCGCGCTACGACCTCCTGTTAGTCTTCGGGTATTGACATTTTTGCCAACGGGAGGAATATTGCACCATGGCCACCGTGAAGATGACCAAGCAGGCGGCCGTCGAGTTCGCCGAGCTGTCGAAGACGATTCGCGAACGCGTCCGCAAGCTAGTGGAGCGCCTGGACAAGTGGCCCGACGTCAGCGGCGCCAAGGCCCTATCCGGCAAACTGGCAGGCTGGTATCGCCTCCGTACTGGCGACTATCGGGTCCGCTTCTACGTTGACAAAGACACGATCGTTATCGACAAGATCGGCCACCGGAAAGACTTCTATGAAGATTAAAGCTCGGTCAAACGGTGTCGTTCGACGCACCATCATGAACGGCAAGCGCGTGGTCGTGCTGGAAGAGCGGGAATTCGAACGCCTCGTGCAGCGCGCCGACGAATGGGAGCCGCCGATGCCGGCCCTGGATCGCCAGGGACTCTATCCGGCCCGGGAAGCGATGGCCGTCATCCAAGCCCGCGACATCATCCGGGCACGGCGGAAACTCGGCTTGAGCCAGGCCAAGCTGGCTCGTCTGGCCGGCATCCGCGTCGAAACGCTCAACCGCATCGAAAAGGCCAAGAACAAACCCAACGTGGCCACGATTGAGAAGATCGACCGGGCGCTGCAACGTGCGGCACGCAACACGAGGTGATGCCGATTGTCGCCGCCGAGGGTTGACGCCATGAAAACAAGTTCAATCGACTTCGCCGAACTGCGCCGGCTGCTTCTCGACCTCGGATTCACGGAAACGCGAAACAATGCCGGCTGGCGCTTTGAGCATCCCGCCTCCGGAGCGGTGTTCTTGTTTCGGCCGTACTCTGTCGGCGAAAAGGTCTCCATGCCCGACTTGGTTTCCACCCGCATGCACCTCGACTGGCGCGGCCTACTGTCGGCCGCAGCGTTTGACGATTCCTTCGCGAAGACGCCCGCTTGACGTGACTCGCAGTTCTCCTTTTCGCGGCCGTCGGCGAGCGGCTTGGCGCTCAAGAAACCATCGCCAGCGAAAGTCGATTGTCGTTGGCCGCGCCGGTCGCCGGCATCTCATCCCACGTCCGCCCTTCCAGCGACCGTCCGTGGCGTTTCTTGAACATGCCGCCCCATTGTTTGAAGAAGAAAGGAACGCCGGCAGCGACGCATTGGTCGCGAGTGTCGGTGACCCAGGCTTCGTGCATCGGCCTGGCGCCAGGGCCGGATTCGCCGCCGACGATTACCCAGTCGATTCCGGAAAGATCGAGGTCCGGCAGTGGACCTAGAAGCGGTTCCAGCGAAAGGAATCGTGTGACGGCACGGGTTCGTCGCAGATGATCGATTCGAAACATGTAATCAGAGTTTTCGACGCTGACGCCCATCCAAACGTTGTCGGGCCAGGCGATTTTCGGGGACATGTGCAAGAGCCGCTGCGAGCGCTTCGTGAGAATCTGGAAAACGTGCCAGTGCGCCCGCCGCATCACGTCGAAGACCCGCAGCACGTAGTCATCGGGCACGTCCTTGTGGAACAGATCGCTCATCGAGTTGACGAAGACCAAGCGCGGCTTCTTCCACGTCAGCGGCGTTTCCAGCATGTGTTCTTGCAGAGTTAGCCTGAAGCCGTTGGCGTAGTTCGCCTGGCCCATCGCCTGCAAGCGCAACGACATGCGCTCGGCATAGCAGTGCTTGCAGCCAGGGCTGATCTTGGTGCAGCCGGTGAGCGGATTCCAGGTCGTTTCCGTCCACTCGATCGCGGAGTTCTGTGCCATTAGGTCGCTCCACGGTTTCGGTACTTGTCGAAAATATGCGAGACAATGTGCTGAGCCACCGGCTTGGGCGAGGCGAAGAACAGGTAATAGACGATTGCTCCTTTGCTGTTTCGCATAGGCATTGGGTCCGGTACGTTCTTGAATCCCGCGACCTTGCGCAAGCGCTCTTGAAAGGCGTTGGCGATTGCGTCATTGTCGGCCGCCTTTTCGTCTTCCGGGCCGAAAAGCGTCGGCACCGTCTGGTAGGTCACCTCGCGCCAGGAATCGTCGCCCCAAAACGCGGTCATGCGTTCGATGTCATCCTGTGCCACTCCTTCTGGATTGCGCCAGAACACATTGCGGTTCATGTCCGCAATCGGAAAGTTGAGAAACATGTCGATCGTCGGCTCCTGGCCGATCGCACGGATTACGTCCCATCGCAGATGAAGTCCGTAGGGATCCAGAAGGCAAAGCCCGCGCCGAAAGTCCTTGTAACGCACGTGCGGCAGCACATCGCTCAGCATGATCTCATTGCAATCGCCGTGGTGAATCCGTACGTCGCGCCGATTTCCGAACATTCGCTGCAAGCTGTCTACGCGGGTAATGTCCGAATCGATGAGGTGATATTCCTTGAACGGCGGGTCAGTGGACACGGCAATCAGTGGACTTCCTTCGATGACCTCGCCGGTCGTTTTTGAAATGTGAATGCCGGCGCCCGCGAACGAGTCGATGTACACGTGGTGGAATTTCCGCTGGGCGGGTGCGGAAAAAATCGTCGAATAGGCCTTGGCGTAATCGCGGACAATGTCGAGCTTGACTTCGGACCAATAGCCGACTTCGTCCAATTTCAATTGTTTCTTCTTGCGCTTGGCCATGACGCGGATTATTCCTGGAATGGTTGCTTCTGGCAAGCGACAAGTGCTATTATGTACATCGGTTCACTATACGTCAATCCGATGAGACAGACGCATAGCATTCGGCTTTGGCGCCCCGCAGCGAAACGCCTCATGCCCACCTTCATCGACGAGTCCGGCGACACCGGCCACGCGCGGGATTCGCTGCCGTATTTCCGCTTGGCGGCGGTTTGCCGAACTGACCCAGGCGGCACGGGCGGCGCTGGCGCGACTTGAGCGGCGGTAAGCGCCCTGCCGTTCCCAAGAACAAGCAACGCCCGAGATCCGCGAGCCTATGACCGCACGATCCCGATGGCTCACGATTTCGCTTGACGAATCCGCGCCCGGGACCGAAAGTGAAGGCAGCATTTTTTCCTCGTCGGGCGCTGCCGATCTCCCGGGCGGGGATGTCTCATCAGCTGGTTGACCATCCAACACGAGAGGCACGCCATGCCCCCTGCCGACGCACCCGACCCCGGCGGCACCGACGAAATCCCGATCCAGCCCTCGGCATTGCCCGCGGTGGCCGAGTCCTTGTCCAGCCGCTTCCATGTGGACTACGGCGCGGTCGCGCACCAGGGCCTGGTGCGCACCCACAACGAGGATCGGTATTGGTTCGCGCGCTTCGGCCGATCGCTGCACACGCTCCTGACCAACTTGCCGGAGCAGCGGCTGCCGCGGCGGCTTGATGAAATCGGCTACGCGATGCTCGTGGCGGACGGCATGGGAGGCGCCTCCGCGGGGGAGTTCGCCTCCGAGCTGGCCGTGCTCACGCTGGTCAGCCTGGTTCTCGATACGCCGGACTGGATCCTGAGCACGGAGGAACCGATGGCCGAGCGGGTGCTCGAGCGGATGGCGGAGCGCTTCCAGCACATCGACCAGGTCCTCCACGAGCGCGGCGCGATAGACTCGGCCCTGGCCGGCATGGGCACCACGATGACCTTGGCCGCGAGCCTCGGGCCGCGCCTGGTGATCGCGCACGTGGGCGACTCCCGCGCCTATCTGCTGCGCGGGGCCGACCTCACGCGCCTGACCAAGGACCACACCATGGCCCAGCACCTCGTGGACCGAGGGGTCTTCGAGCGCGTCGATCAGGTCAATCAGCGGTTGCAGCACGCGCTCGACCGCTGTCTGGGAGGCCGGGGCGGCGCCTCGACGCCGGACGTGGAGCAAATGCTGCTTGCCGACGGGGATCAGTTCCTGTTGTGCACCGACGGGTTGACCAACATGGTGGACGACGCCGGCATCGCCCGCATCCTGGTGGCGTGCGGCACCGCCCGCGCCGCCAGCCAGGCCCTGGTGGACGCCGCCCTGGCCAATGGCGGCAGGGACAATGTCACCGTCGTCGTGGCGCGCTATCGGAGTCTCAGTCCGTGACGCCGGCGCTGCGTTCCGATGCGGTCCGCTGGGCGTGCGGTCAATGTCCCGTGGCGGGGCACAGGCGTTCGACGGTGGCCAGGAATTGATCGAGCGGAAAGGGCTTGTGCAGGTAGTCGTCGACCCCCAGCAACTCCGCGTAGGCGCGGTGGCGGTTGCCGTCGTTGGCGGTCATCATGATCACTTTGGGCTTGGCGGCCCGGTTCTTCAACGTGTCCAGCACCAGAAAGCCGCTCTTCTTCGGCATCATCATATCGAGCACGACCAGGTCCGGGAGCGCCGACTCGGCCAGCTCCAGGCCGGTGTGGCCGTCGTAGGCGATCAGCACCCGATACCCCCGGGTCTCGAGCAAGGTTTGCAGGCCGCGGAGGATGTCGCGATCGTCGTCGACCAGCAGGATGGTCTTGAGCGGGGCCATGAAGCGGGCGACTCCTAGAATGGTCACGGCGTACCGCGCCGCGGCGCACGCTCTCTGGTCCGTGCCGACATTCTAACAAAAGGCGACCGATGAAACGAGCCAAACCGGCCGCGGACCAGACTCCGGCCCGCCGCCCGGTCCACGGCGCGGCCCGTCGCCCGGCCAACGGTCCGGCCCACGATACGGGTTGGCGCATGCCGGCCGAATGGGCGCCGCACGACGCCACCTGGATCGCCTGGCCGCACGAGCGCGGCGATTGGCCCGGCAAGTTCGCGACGATCCCGTGGGTGTACACCGAGATTGTCCGGCACCTGCACACCGGCGAGCTGGTCCACATCCTGGTGAACGATGGCGTCGCCGAGGCGCGGGCGCGCCGGCAGCTCGGCGTCGCGGGGGTCGATCTCGAACGCGTTCGCTTCTTCCGCATCCCGACCGACCGCGTCTGGACGCGCGACTACGGGCCGATGTTCGTGGTGTCCGCCGAGGGCGGCCTGGGCATCAACAACTGGCGCTTCAACGGCTGGGCCAAGTACGACAACTGGCGGCGCGACGACAAGGTTGCCGCCCGCGCCGCCATGCAGTTCGGCGTTCGTCATTCGCCGGCGCCGACGCGCAACGGCTTTCGCAATACGCCGGTCGTCGTCCTGGAAGGCGGCAGCATCGACGTCAACGGCAGCGGCTGCCTGCTGACGACCGAGGAATGCCTGCTGAGCGGCGTGCAGGAACGCAACCCGGGCATGTCGCGGGCCGAATACGAACAGGCGTTCGCGCGCTACCTCGGCGTTCGCAAGGTGCTGTGGCTGGGCAACGGCGTCGCCGGCGACGACACCCACGGCCACATCGACGACCTGGCCCGCTTCGTCGGCCCGCACACGGTGGTCGTCGCCGTCGAGGCCAACGAGGACGACGCCAACTACCGGCCGCTTCAGGAAAACCTCGAGCGGCTCCGCGGCATGACCGACGAGCGCGGCCGGGCCCTGGAAGTGATCGAGCTGCCGATGCCGGCGCCGGTGGTATTTCGCGGCCAGCGCCTGCCGGCCAGCTACGCCAACTTCTACATCGCCAACGACAAGGTGCTCGTGCCGACGTTCAACGATCCGCACGACCGCATCGCCCTGGGGATCCTGGCCGATCTGTTCCTGGAACGGCAGGTCGTCGGCATTCACGCCGTCGATCTGGTGTGGGGCCTGGGAACGCTGCACTGCATGACGCAGCAGCAGCCGGCGGTGTAGGCGGGGCTTGCCGCGCGCAGATTAACAACCTGGCCGTTGCGTTTGAGAATATCCTCGAGGATTGGATCCCTACTTCCGGACCTCCCAGCGCCCTGTGTACAGCGGCGTCCATTCGGCATCGTTGCCGTCCTTGTCCCAGCGAGCCGCGGCGGCCGTTTCCGAGAGGCGCACCGCGACGCCTCGGCTGGCGTCATAGAGTTCGATGTGCTCGGTCGACGATTTCGTCTGCCGGAACTCCCATGGCCTGCCGCGAATCCGCCTGGCCTCGTCGTTGTGCTCGAACCAGGCATCGCCCTGCCCTCTGGCGAACCAGCCGCGTTCATACACCCAGCGCGATCGAGTCTCGCCCTTCTCCGTCGTTGGCGCTGGCATCGGGGATGTCATCGGGGCGCCCGCAACGACCGGGGGTGGGGTCGGGCTTGCCGGGGGGGTGCGCCCGCAGCCGATGATTGTCAGTGTGGCCAAGGCGCCGAAGCCAGGCGCAACCAGCAGCCGGCCCACGAAACTACCAGGCACGGCGACATCACGCATCAGCGGTCCCCCAAACGAAGAACGGCACTCAGCAACAGCGAACGTCCCTGTCAAACGAACAGCACCGATTCTACTGCGGCGTCGATCGGCACGCCAGATGCGCGTATCTGTGGATGCGTACCGCGCTGAACTCGACTCGGGGCCCGTCGATCGAGGTCACTCGTTGCCGGCCGTGACCAAGATCACCGCCGAACGGGCCCCGGCCCGATAGTTGTTGCTCGACAGCGCCGGCGCTTGTTCCCAGGGAACGATGTCGTCGGGCGAATCGAGGGCCGTGTCGATGTAGCGCCGCCACCGGTTGCCGTCCTCCAGCCTCGGCAGTTCGAACTCCAGCGCTTCCCAGTACGCGTTCAGGATCAGGTAGAAACGCAGTCCTTCCTGGCCCAGCACCGCATCGAACGCGATGCTGTGGGAGTGATCGCTCCAGTCGGGTTGATGGAGCTTGACGCCATGCCAGGCCTTCTGTGCCCGGGCGATCAGCTGATTCAAGCTGGTGCGCCGCCGTTCGTGCTCCACGTCGCGCAGCACGCGCCGGGCGTTGAGGAGCGCGACAAACCGATGCACGTCGGCGTGCTTGGCGAGCAAGGTCCAGTCGAGCCAGCTCGTCTCGTTGTCCTGGCAGTAGGCGTTGTTGTTGCCGCCTTGCGACTGCCGCAGCTCGTCGCCCATCAGGATCATGGGGACGCCCAGGGCCAGCGTGGTCACCGTCAAGAAGTTCTTGACCTGGCGGTTGCGCAGCGCTTCGATCGCCGGGTCATCGGTGGGGCCCTCGACGCCGCAGTTCCAGCTCTTGTTGTCGCTGGCGCCGTCGCGGTTGTCTTCGCCGTTGGCCTCGTTGTGCTTCTGGTTGTACGACACCAGGTCGTTGAGCGTGAAGCCGTCGTGGCAGGTCACGAAGTTGATGCTCTGTTCCGGCTCGCGTTCCTCGTGGCCGAACACCTCGGGGCTGCCGATGAGCCGGTCGGCCAGGCGCCTGTGCGAACCGGGGACGGTGCGAAAAAAGTCGCGGACGTCGTCGCGAAAACGGCCGTTCCACTCCTTCCAGGCGTCGCCGACAAACGTGCCGACCTGGTAGAGCCCGGCCGCGTCCCACGCCTCGGCAATGAGCTTGGTCCCCGCGAGCACCGGGTCCGATTCGATGTCCCAGAGCACCGGCGGGTTCGGCTCGGGATGGCCGAGCTCGTCGCGGGTGAGGATCGACGCCAGGTCGAAGCGGAAGCCGTCGACGTGCATTTCCTCCACCCAGTAGCGGAGGCTGTCCGCGATCATGCGGCGGACGATCGGCTGGTTGGCGTTGAGCGTGTTGCCGCAGCCGGTGTAGTTGGCGTAGCGGGCGCCGCCCCGTTCCAGGATGTAGTAGGTCGGGTTGTCGATGCCGCGAAAGCCGAGCGTCGGTCCGCGCTCGTCGCCCTCGGCGGTGTGGTTGTACACCACGTCGAGGATGACCTCGATCCCCGCCCGGTGCAGCGCCTTGACCATGTCGCGGAATTCATGCACCGGCCCGAGCGGATCGCGACGCGAGCTGTACGCCTGGTGCGGCGCGAAGAACGACACGGGCGCATAGCCCCAGTAGTTGATCTTGCCCGGCGGACAATCGTGGGCGTCGAATTGAAAGACCGGCAGCAGCTCGACCGCGGTGATGCCGAGCTGCTGCAGATACGGGATCTTCTCGATCAGGCCGGCGTACGTGCCGCGCGTCGTCGCGCCGACGCCGGAGCTCGGATGGCGGGTGAAGCCGCGGACGTGCATCTCGTAAATGATCGTTCGCGCGGACGGCAGATGGAGCGGCGTGTCGCCTTCCCAGTCGTAGGCGGCCGGATCGACGACCACGCTCTTCATGGCTGTCCGGGCGTTGTCCCCTTGCTTGCGTGCCGCCGCGCGATCATAGCCGTCGGGCACGACGACGCCGCGCCCGTACGGGTCGAGCAGCACCTTGGTGGAATCGAACCGCAAGCCGCGGGCGGGGTCGAGCGGCCCTTGCACGCGATAGCCGTAGATTTGGCCCGGCTTCACTCCGGGGACGAACACGTGCCAGTAGTGGTAGCTGCGGTTGGTTCCCGGATCGATGGGGATGACCTGCGCCGGCTGGTCATCCTCGCGATCGAACAGCAGCAGCTCCACCCGTTTGGCGTTGCGGGAATAGAGGCTGAAATTGACGCCGCCGTCGCGGACGGTGGCGCCCAGCGGCGCGGCGCGGCCGGCACTCGCAGCGGTTTTCATGTGCGCTCCATCCGGATTGGCCAGGTCGCGGGCATGGTTGCTGCCCTGGACTCCATCGCGGTGGGGTGGTGGTGGTCGATTCCGGTCACGGCTCCCGTCACGGCCGCCGCACCGGTTCGCCCGGCTTCAGGTCCAGCCGTTCGTCCCGATGGTACACGGTCAGGCCTTCGCCCTGTTCCAGGTGGTAGGTCGCTTCACCGGTCCTGATGTGGACGGCGAGCCGTTGACCGCGAACGGTCAAGCGGAAGCGCAGGTCGCGCACCTGCTGGTTGGGATAAAACGACAGCCGCCCGCCGTAGTCGCGCAAGCCGGCCGCGCCGTAGACGACACCCATCCAGGTGCCGCCCATCGAGGCGATGTGGCAGCCGTCCTTGACGTTGCCGCTGACATCGCCCAGGTCCATGAGCAGGGCGTTCATCAGGTAGCGCAGGGCAAGTTCCTCATAGCCGATCTCGAACGCGACAATGCTCTGGATGCATGCCGACAGCGAGGAATCCCCCGTCGTCAGTTCATCGTAGTAGTCGAAATTGCGTTTCTTCTGTTCCGGACTGAACTCGTCTCCGAGCAGGAACATGGCCAGGACCACATCCGCCTGCTTGATGACCTGGTGCCGGTAGATGACGAGCGGATGAAAGTGCAGGAGGAGCGGGTACTTGTCGGGCGGGATGTTGTCGAAGTCCCACTTTTTCAGATCGAGGAAATCGTCGTCTTGCGGGTGGATCCCCAGGCGCTCGTCGAAGGAAACGAACATGCGCTCGGCCGCCCGGCGCCAGTCGGCCGCCTCGCCAGGCTCCAGTCCGGTGCGGAGCACGAGGGCGCGGAAGTGGTCCGGACTGCCCTGCTCCACCTGGGCCACCGCGTCGGCAGCGCAGCGCAGGTTCTGCCGAGCCATCAGGTTCGTGTACGTGTTGTTGTTGACCACCGTGGTGTATTCATCCGGCCCGGTGACCCGGTGGATGCAGAAGCGCCCGTCCTTGCGCTCGGAGAAGAAGCCCAGGTCGTACCAGAGCCGGGCGGTCTCGACGAGCATCTCCGCGCCGCACTCGTACAGGAAATCCCGGTCGCCCGTGATGTCCACGTACTTCACGATGGCGTGCGCGATTGCCGCGTTGATGTGGTACTGGGCCGTGCCGGCCGCGTAGTACGCCGACGCCTCTTCGCCGTTGATCGTGCGCCAGGGAAACAACGCCCCCTTCTGATTGACGGCGCGGGCCCGGCTGCGCGCCTTGTCCAGGATGCTGTACCGGTAGCGCAGGACATTGCGGGCCAGGCGCGGAGACGTGTAGATCAAGAACGGCAGCACGTACATTTCCATGTCCCAGAAGTAGTGGCCGTCGTACGTCTGGCTGGTCAACCCCTTGGCCGGGATGCCGGAATGATCAGCCCGGCCGGCCGCCTGGATCAGCTGGAAGTTGTTCCAGCGCCCGCACTGCTGCAGGCGCGGACGCTCGGCGCTGATCTGGATGTCGCTCCGCTCCCAGAAATCGTCCAGGTAGGTCCGCTGGTCGGCAAGCAGTTGCCCAAATCCATGGCCGACGACCCGGTCCAGGGTCCGCGCCGCGCGGTCGTGGAGTTCGTCGGTCTTGTCGAAACGGGACGTGTGGTAGGTGATGTACTTGGTCAACGTCGTCGGCTTGCTCGGCTGGGCATCCACGAGGAACGTCACCCGCGCTGCGTCCTCGCTCCAGGCGGCCTTGAAGGAAGATGGGCAATCGCTCTCCAGCGTGTGGTCGATCCCACAGACCAGCCCCATGCCGCTGTTCTTGGTCACGTAACTCAGCACGATGCGGCGGTCGGCGCCTTGACCGCCCTGAAAGGCAAGCACACGCTCGGAAACGCTCCGGGCCAAGCGCGGGTCGTTCGCCAGCTCGCCGCGCGCCGGCCCATGATGGACGATCTCCGACGACAGCACCAGGGAAGCCGGGGCATTGAGCACGGTGACGCGGTACTGGATGGCCGCGACGTGTTTCTCGTGAAACGACACCAGCCGCCGCGATTCGACCAGCACTTGCCGGCCGGCGGGGGTTTCCCAGAGCACCTGGCGGTCGAGCGTGCCGGCCCGCATGTCGAGCGCCCTCTCGAAACGCAGGATGCGGGCGCTGCCCAGGTCGAACGGTTCATCATCCACGTACAGCCGGATGATCTTGGCATCGGGCAGGTTCACGATGGTCTGGCCGGTGGTGGCGAACCCGAACGCCCATTCGCCATAGGGGATCGGCCAGGTTTCGTGGCAACCGTTGACGAACGTGCCGTGGCGGTAGGCCGGCTCCCCTTCCCCGAACGCCCCGCGCATGCCGAGGTACCCGTTGGACACGGCGAAGATGGTTTCCGCCTGGGCAAGGAATTGCGGCGCGAACGATTTTTCCACCCACCGCCACTCGTCGATCGGGTAAAAGAGCTCGGGCGGCAGGACGGCGTCGTGCTTGATCATCGCAGGCAAACTCCCAGAGCATCCGCTCTTTCACACACTCTCAGCTCAGCAACTCCCCCAGGTCCGTCACGACCAGATCGGCGCCATGAGTGCGCAGGGCAGCGCCGGCGCCGTCTCGATCCACGCCGACCACCAAGCCGAAGCCGCCGGCCCGGCCCGCCTGCACCCCGGCGAGGGCGTCCTCGACCACCACGGCGCGCGCCGGGCTGACGCCGAGCATCTGGGCAGCCTTGAGGAACGTGTCCGGCGCGGGTTTGCCCGGAAGGTGCAGTTGACTCGCGACCACGCCGTCGACCCGCACCTCGAACAGATCGACAATGCCCGCGGCCCGCAGCACCTGCTCGCAATTGTTGCTCGACGACACCACCGCCGTGCGGATGCCCTGCTGCCGGAGCCGACGCACCAGCGCGACCGACCCGGGATACGCTTCGACCTCGCCCAGGTCGATGGCCGCCTTGACCAGCTCGTCCTTGCGGTTGCCCAGGCCGCACACGGTGTCGGCGGTCGGCGGGTCGGCCGGGTTCCCGTCGGGAAGCGCGATGTTCCGGGAGGCCAGGAAGCTCCGCACGCCGGCGTAGCGGGGCTTGCCGTCCACGTAGAGCTTGTAATCCGTATCGATGTCGAACGCACGGAACGGTTCGTTCCGCTCCGCCGCGCGCCGGCCGAGGAATTCGTCGAACATCGTTTTCCAGCACCGCGAATGGATCCTGGCGGTGGACGTGAGGACCCCGTCCAGGTCGAAGAGGACGGCTTCGAAGCGTTCCGGCGTGATGGCGGATGGTGCAGAACTCATGGCGGCGGCCCCCGGGCAGCTTCCCTGGAATCGTTTATGTTTCTTGTTCCCGTGCCGAGGTTCAACCACGACTCTTCGCCTTCCGGCACCGCCGGATCAGGTTGTTCGTGGAGCTGTCATGGCCGAGCCTGGGCTCGTCCTTGCCTTCCAGCTCCGGAACGATGCGCTGGGCCAGCACCTTGCCCAGCTCGACGCCCCACTGGTCGAACGCGTCGATGTTCCAGATGCAGCTCTGCGTGAACACCGCGTGTTCGTAGAGGGCGACCAGCTTGCCGAGCGTTGCCGGCGTCAGCTTCTGGGCCAGGATCATGGTCGACGGCCGATTGCCTTCAAAAACGCGGTGCGGCACGAGCCAGTCCGGCGTCCCATCGGCCTTGACCTCGTCGGCGGTCTTGCCGAAGGCGAGCGCCTCGGCCTGGGCGAAGACGTTGGCGAGCAGCAGGTCGTGGTGCCGGCCCAGCGGATTGAGCGTCTCGACGAAGGCGATGAAGTCGCACGGGATGAGCCGGGTGCCCTGGTGGATCAATTGATAGAAGGAGTGCTGGCCGTTGGTCCCCGGCTCGCCCCAGTAGACGGGGCTGGTGTCGCAGGGGACCCTGGTCCCATCGAGCGTGACATACTTGCCGTTGCTCTCCATGATCATCTGCTGCAAGTAGGCCGGGAAGCGCTTCAGGTACTGCTCGTAGGGCAGGACCGCGACCGTCTGCACGCCGAAGAAGTCGGCATACCACAGGGTCAAGAGCCCCATGAGCGCCGGCAGGTTCTTGTCGAACGGGGCCGTGCGGTAATGCTCGTCGAGCTCGTGGGCCCCGTCGAGCATGGCGCGAAAGTGATCGGGGCCGATGGCCAGCATCGTCGACAGCCCGATGGCCGAGAGCATGGAATAGCGCCCGCCGACCCAGTCCCAGAACTCGAACATGTTGGCGGTGTCGATGCCGAACTCGGCGACCTTGGCGGCATTGGTCGAGACCGCGGCGAAGTGCCTGGCCACCGCCCGGGGATCGCCGCCCAGGCCCCGGAGCGACCAGTCGCGCGCGCTTTGGGCGTTGGTCATGGTCTCCTGCGTCGTGAAGGTCTTCGAGGACACGATGAACAATGTCTCGGCCGGATCGAGGTCGCGGGTGGCTTCCACGAAGTCGGTGCTGTCAACATTGGAAACGAACCGGAAATTCAGGGTCCGGTCGCTGTAGGCCTTCAGGGCCTCGTAAGCCATCACCGGGCCGAGATCGGAACCGCCGATGCCGATGTTGACGATGGCGCGGATGCGTTTGCCGGTGTGGCCGACCCAGGCGCCGCCGCGGACCCGATTGGCAAAGTCCGCCATCCGATCGAGCACCGCGTGGACCTTGGGGACGATGTTCGCGCCGTCCACCGTGATGGCGGCGCCGCGCGGCGCCCGCAGCGCGGTGTGCAGCACGGCCCGGTTCTCGGTGATGTTGATCTTGTCGCCGCGGAACATCGCGTCGATCCGGCCGCGCAGGCTCGATTCGTCCGCGAGCTGCACCAGGAGCTTCACCGTTTCGTCGGTGACGCGGTTCTTCGAGTAATCGAGAAACAGGCCGACCGCCTCGACCGTCAGCCGCTCGCCGCGCGTGGCGTCCTCCGCGAACAGCGTGCGGAGATGGACGCTGCGAACCTTCTGATGGTGGGCTTCGAGGGCCTTCCACGCGGGCCGTGCCGTGAGTGGCTGGGTGGCTGCGGGCATGTTCCGTCTCCTCGGTGTGGTTAGTGGGTGCCTGTCTTGGCCAGCGTCAGCGGCCGGCGCTCATCGTCCCAGAGGCGGAAGCCTCCGAGGAACGCGAACGCGTTGTCGCCCAGCCGGCAGCCGGGGGGCATTTCCTTGAGGTTCTTCGCGTTGCCGCCGCCGAGGACAACATCGTCAGGATGGATGGCTTCCAGCAGGCGTGAGACCACGAGGTCCACGTGTTGCCGCCATTTCTTCTTGCCGAGCCGCTTGCGTCCGCGGTCGCCCAGGTAGTTTTCGTAGGTTCCCTTTCGATACGGGAGATGGGCCAGCTCGAGCGGCACCACCACGCCGTCCGCGATCAGCGCGGAGCCGAGGCCGGTGCCCAATCCCAGGAACAGCAGCAGCCCGCCCTGATAGCTGCCCAGGGCCTGCAGCGCCGCGTCGTTGAGAATCTTGACGGGGCGCCCGAACGCCGCCTCGAAGTCGAATCCCACCCAGCCCGCGGCGAGGTTGTGCGGGTCGGCGACGATCCGCCCGCGCTGAACCCGGCCGGGGTAGCCGATCGACACCGCGTCATACTTCCAGTCGCCGGCCAGCTCCTTGACGCCGGCGACCATTTGTTCCGGCGTCATCTCCGGCCCGGACGGGAACTTCCGAGGCTCGGCTTCCCCCATGGCGAGAATCTTGACGTTGGTCCCGCCGACATCGACAACGAGCACGTTCATGAGAACCCCTTTATGGATGGTCTGGGCGCGACGCCTCCTTGCTCGGCTGGGTCGGTCGACCGTTGTGTCCGGACCCGTAGACGCGGATGAGCGGATCGTCGGTCGCGATGAAGTCGCCGACCTGGGGCACGAGCTCGATGATGCAATCGGCGTCGTGGGCAAGCTTCAGGAGACCCTCGTCATCAAAGGCGAGCATGACGCCGCTCTGGCCGCGATGGACGAGCACCCGTGACGGCATGCCCAAAGAACCCGTCTCCACCGGCGGCCGCGAACGGCTCGCCGTGATGAGCTGGGGATAGGTGCTGCGGATCACCTTGCGCCCCTCGGCGGCGACGCCGGCCAGGATGCGCACCGGCCGCAGCTCCTTGCCAAGCCGGTCGATGAGGAACAAGAACACGGCCAGGCACGCCAGGGTGCCGTAGCCGCAGACCATGCCGGTCACCATGGGGACCGGATGTTCCAGCCGGCCCAGGACCACCAGCGAATAGGTGTAGTCGAACACGAAAACGCCCAGCGCCGCCTTCGTGAACGGATCCCGAAAGATCCGGGCGATGACCCGCGGGGAGAACTGAGCGCTGGCCAGCTGCACCGCCACCAGCAGGAATGAGAAGATGAAGACGATGAACGCCAGCAACGAGCCTTCGAGCGTGCTGATGAGGACCCGCGCCGCGTCCACGCTGATGTCGAGCGTCCAGCCGGTCTCCGCGTCGATCCAGAATGTCAAGTGAACCGCGACCAGCGCCAGCGCCATGCATGCCATCGGGATCGGCCACAGGGACGACCGCAGATACCGTCGCAGCGCGTGTCGTTGCTTCCAGGTCATGGGCTGCCTTCGGGCTTGTTCGAGTGCCTAGTATCTCTCGGGCACGAAGTTCCGCCCCTTGAGCGTGGCCTGATCGTCATACTCGTCCTTGGTCGATCGTTTCGGGAGCTTGACCTCTTCCCTGGACACCTTCTTGTACGGGATAAGCTCGAGAAGGTGGGCGATGCAGTTCAAGCGCGCCTTGCGCTTGTCGTCCGAGCGGACGAGGTGCCAGGGCGCGTCCTTGGTATCGCTGGCCTCCAGCATCGTGTCGCGGGCGCGGGAATAGGCGTACCAGCGCGGGTACGACTCGATGTCCATCGGGCTCAGCTTCCACTGCCGCAAGGGGTCCTCGATCCGCGCCTCGAAGCGCTTCCGCTGCTCCTCCGGGCCCACCTCCAGCCAGAACTTGACCAGGATGATGCCGGCCTTGACGATATGGCTCTCGAACTTGGGGCAGTTCTCCACGAACTCCTTGTACTGCTCCTTCGTGCAGAATTCCATGACGTACTCGACGCCGGCCCGGTTGTACCAGCTGCGGTCGAAGATCACGACTTCGCCGGCCGCCGGAAAATGCTGGATGTAGCGTTGCACGTAGAGCTGGGTCTTCTCCCGGTCGGACGGGGCCGGCAACGCCACCAGGCGAAACACCCGCGGGCTGACGCGCTCCATGAGCGCCTTGATGGTGCCGCCCTTGCCGGCCGTATCGCGGCCCTCGAAGACCACGAGGACGCGCAGGCCCTTGTGAACGACCCACTCCTGCAACCGGCACAGCTCCGTTTGCAGCTTCCGCAGCTCCTTCTCGTATTGCTTGCGCTTCATCCGCGGCGCGGAGTCGTCATCATGGTTGTTCTTCGACATCACATTCTCCTGACTTGGCGAAGCCGCACTTGGCGAAGCCGCACGCGAAGCCGCACTTGGCGAAGCCGCTACGCAATCGCGATCTTGTTCTTCTGTGCGAACTCGCGGCGCGTCTCATCGCCGACAAAGTAGTACTTCTGCCCCTGCCACTCGAGCGTGGCGCCGGCCGCCATCTTGGGGAACCGCACGTGCGCAATCGGATCTTCCACCATGTGATCCTTCAAGTACCAATCGTTCTCTCCCAGCGCGAGGTAGGTGCGCACGAATTCCACGATCCGTTCGTCCATCCATTTCGCGACGGCCTCCTTGTCGACCGCGCCCAGCGGGAATTCGATCTCGGCGTGCGGCGTGTAACGCATCAGGATCGGCAGGATCTCCAGGTCGTAGCTCAGGATCAACTTCTCCACGTCCCGGTCGGTATACGCGGAGAACTTGAGGTTGATCCTCGCCATCGTCGACTGAAACTGGAAGGTCGCCTCCCGCGTCGACGGCACGATCCGCGGCGTCACCTTGACGCGGTCGCCGAACTTCGTCGTCAGAAGCTCCAGGCGCGGCCGCCAGATCTCGGCCAGGTCGTTGAACAGCTTGCCGAGCTGCTCCATGCGCTGCTGGCGGCCCTTGTGCTGTTCGATCTGCGAAGTCTGGAACTTCTTGACCTTCTCGGCGACGGCGGTGAACTCCGCGTCGAGCTGATTGGCCAGGCTGCTGATGTCGCTCATGATCAAATCCTCCAAAAAAAAGACGCCTGGAACGCTAATCCGCGCTCATCCACACTAATCCGCAAAGCGAAGATCAGTGTTCCAGGGTTCTGTGTTCCAATCAATGGGGCCACTTCCACTGATCGATCTCGGGCTTGTCGACGCCGTGCTCGTAGGCGTAGTGCTGGCATTCGAGCTGCATGTTGCGCAGCTTCTCCTTGGCGTGAGCGCCGGCGACGTGCAGCGCCGGCACCCGGTCGATCACGTCCATGGCCAGGCTGAAGCGGTCGATCTGGTTCTGGACGGCCAGGTCGAGCGGCGTGTTGATGTTGCCCTTTTCCTTGTAGCCGCGGACGTGCATGTTCTTGTGGTTGGTGCGCCGGTAAGCGAGCCGATGGATCAGCCACGGATAGCCGTGGAAGTTGAAGATGATCGGCTTGTCCACGGTGAACAGGCTGTCGAAATCGCGGTCGGAGAGGCCGTGCGGGTGCTCGCTGGCCGGCGTGAGCTTGAACAGGTCCACGACGTTGATGAAGCGGATCTTGAGGCTGGGGAAGAACTCGCGCAGCATCACCACCGCCGCCAGCGCCTCCTTGGTGGGGATGTCGCCGGCGCAGGCCATGACCACGTCGGGTTCGGTCCCCTGGTCGTTGCTGGCCTTGTCCCAGATGCTGACCCCCTTGGTGCAGTGGGCGATGGCGTCATCCATGCTCATGTACTGCAGGTGCTTCTGCTTGTCGGAAACGATCACGTTGATGTAGTTCGTGCTCTTCAAGCAATGGTTGGCCACGCTGAGCAGCGAGTTCACGTCCGGCGGCAGATAGATGCGGCACACGCTCGGGCTCTTGTTGACCACCACGTCGAGGAAACCGGGATCCTGGTGCGTGAAGCCGTTGTGATCCTGCCGCCACACCGTCGAGGTGATGAGCAGGTTGAGCGACGACACCGGCGCCCGCCACGGCAGCTCGTTGCAGATCGCCAGCCACTTGGCGTGCTGGTTGAACATCGAATCGATGACGTGCACGAAGGCCTCGTACGTCGAGAAGAAGCCGTGCCGGCCGGTCAGCAAGTATCCTTCCAGCCAGCCCTCCAGCGTGTGCTCGGAGAGCATCTCCAGCACCCGGCCGTCGGTCGAGAGCTGGCCGCCGTCGGCGTCTTCCGGCAGGTAGTCGGCGAGCCATAGCTTCTTGCTGACCTCGTACACGGCGTCGAGCTTGTTCGACGTGTTCTCATCCGGGCCGAAGACGCGGAAGTTGGTCATGTTCTTGCGCATGATGTCGCGCAGGAACTGGCCCAGCGGGCGCGTGTTTTCGGCGGTGATCGTGCCGGGCTTGTCCAACTTGATGGCGTAGTCGCG
Source organism: Gemmataceae bacterium (assembly GCA_022616435.1). Classification (GTDB taxonomy): domain Bacteria; phylum Planctomycetota; class Planctomycetia; order Gemmatales; family Gemmataceae; genus JAKEET01. The sequence continues at coordinate 30,712 of JAKEET010000191.1, read as the reverse complement.
GAAGTCCGGCAGGCGCAGCGCCTTGCGCAGCAAGCCGCCGTTGGCGTGCGGATTGGCCCCCATGCGCCGCGGCCCCTTGGGAGCGAGCGCCCTCAGCTCTGGAATCAGCCGGCCGCTCTCGTCGAACAGCTCCTCGGGCTTGTAGCTCTTGAGCCAGTCCTGCAGTTGCTTCATGTGCGCCGGGTTGTCGTGCAGGCCCGACAGCGGCACCTGGTGCGACCGCCAGTAGCCTTCGACCTTGCGGCCGTCGACTTCCTTCGGTCCGGTCCACCCCTTGGGGCTGCGGAGCACGATCATCGGCCAGCGCGGCCGGGTGAACTTGCCGTTGGTGCGCGCCTCCTGTTGAATGCGGCGAATCTCCGTCACGCACTCTTCCATGGTTGCCGCCATCTTCTGGTGCATGACCTCGGGATCGTCGCCTTCGACGAAGTGCGGTGTCCAGCCGTAGCCCTTGAACAGGCTTTCCAGCTCTTCGTGCGTGATGCGCGCGAGCAGCGTGGGGTTGTTGATCTTGTAGCCGTTGAGGTGCAGGACCGGCAGCACCGCGCCGTCGCGGATCGGGTTGAGGAACTTGGTCGAATGCCAGGACGTGGCCAGCGGGCCGGTTTCCGATTCGCCGTCGCCGGCCACGACGCAGACGATCAGGTCGGGGTTGTCGAAGGCGGCGCCGAAGGCGTGGGAGATGCTGTAGCCGAGCTCGCCGCCTTCGTGAATGGAGCCGGGCGTTTCAGGCGCGCAGTGGCTGCCGATGCCGCCGGGGAACGAGAACTCCTTGAAGAGCTCGCGCATGCCGTCGATGTCCTCGCCCTTGTTCGGATAGATTTCCGAATAGGCGCCTTCGAGATAGACCGGCGCCAGCACGCCGGGCGCGCCGTGCCCGGGACCGGCCATGAAGATGGCGTTGAGGTCGTACTTGTTGATCAGCCGGTTGAGATGGATGTAGGTGAAGCTCAAACCCGGACTGGCGCCCCAGTGGCCCAGCAGGCGGACCTTGATGTGGCCGGGTTTCAGGGGCTCGCGCAGCAGCGGATTGTCCCGCAGATAGATCATGCCGGCGGCCAGGTAGTTGCAGGCGCGCCAGTAGGCGTGCATCTTCCGCAGCTCATCGGCGGACAGCCAGCCTTGCGGCGCGGCCTGGGCGCCGTCGGATTTCACTTTTTTTTCGGTCGCCACACGGGTCATCTCTTCCTCCTTCGTTGAAAGATGTTACAAGCCGATCAACTTTCGTGTTTCCCGAACGATCGTCAGGTCCTCGCGCGTGGCGATGACCAGGATTCGTGCCTTGGAAGCCGGCGCGGCGATGTCGGCGTCCGGCCTGCGCTCCCGGTTGGCGCTGCGGTCGAGCGCCAGGCCGAGGAAGTCGAGGTTCGCGCAGACGCGTTCGCGGATCTCCGCGGAATTCTCACCCACACCGGCCGTGAACACCAGGCCATCGACGCCGCCCAATGTCGCCGCCATGGCGCCGATCGTTTGCCGGATGCGATGGACGTAGATGTCAACCGCCAGGCGCGCATCCGGATTGTCCGGCGCCGCGGCGAGCACCTGGCGCATGTCCGAGGACACTCCCGAAACGCCCAGCAGCCCCGATTCATGATTGAGGGCGCGGTCGAGCCGGTCGCCATCCAGGCCTTTCTCACGCAGCATGTAGATGAGCACACCCGGATCGACGCTGCCGCTGCGCGTGCCCATCATCAGCCCCTCGAGCGGCGTGAAGCCCATGCTGGTATCGACGCAGACCCCCTCGCGAACGGCCGACACCGACGCGCCGTTGCCCAGGTGGGCGATGATCAGGCGGACGTTCGTGCGGCCGATCATCGCGGCGGCCCGGCCGGCGCAGTAGGAATGACTCAACCCATGAAAGCCATAGCGGCGGATGCCCAGGTCGCGCGTCCACGAGCGCGGCACCGGATAGGTTCGGGCCGCCGCCGACAAGGTCGCGTGAAAGGCGGTGTCGAACGCGGCCACCTGCGGCACTCCGGGCAAGGCGTTCTCGAACGCCGTGATGCAGCCCAGGCTCGGCGGGTTGTGCAAGGGCGCCAGCTCGGCCAGCTCGTCGATCGCGCGCTTGACCTCCGGCGTGATCCGCGCCGCCGCCGAGTAGCGGTCGCCGCCATGCACCACCCGGTGGCCGACGGCGTGGATCGGGGCAATCGTTTGCAACTCATCGAGGATGCGCGAGATCGCGTCCGCATGCTGGCCAACCGTCAGCTCGGCGCGGAGTTCCGCCTGTCCCGGACGGCGCAAGCCCAGCCGGGCCGGCTTCGCCGTCCAGTCGATCAGGCCGTCGGCGAGCAGGCGCTCCTCTTCAGCCTCGAAGAGGCTGAGCTTGAGCGTGCTCGACCCGGCGTTGCAGACGAGGACTTTCATGCGGCGGCTCACTCACCTACCACCTTCACCACTCACTACTCACTACTCACTACTCACCACTTGCCACACTACCTTACCCGGCCTTCTTCTGGGCCACCTTTGCCTTGGCGTAATGCTCGAGCTTGCGGGCGTCGGCGTAGAACTTGCGAATGCCCTCGCTGAGCTTGTCGCTGGCCATCGCGTCTTCGTTGTGCATCCAGCGGAAGGTCTTCTCGTCGAGATGCAGCTTTCTCTCGGTCGAGTTCTTGGCCGTCTCCGGGTTCAACCGGCGCGTCACTTCCCCGGAGGCGTTTTCCATTTCTTCGAGCAAGTCGGGGCTGATGGTCAGCAGGTCGCAGCCGGCGAGCCGGACGATCTGCTCGACCTTGCGGAAGCTGGCGCCCATCACCTGGGTCTTGTAGTCGAAGCGCTTGTAGTAGTTGTAGATGCGCGTGACCGAGGCCACGCCGGGATCGTCGTCGGCCGGGATGTCGGCGCCGCGCTCCCTCTTGTACCAGTCGTAGATGCGGCCGACGAACGGCGAGATCAGCGTGACGCCCGCCTCGGCGCAGGCGACGGCCTGGGCGAAGCTGAAGAGCAGCGTCAGGTTGCAGTGGATGCCCTCGCGTTCGAGTTGCTCGGCGGCGCGGATGCCTTCCCAGGTGCTGGCCACCTTGATCAGGATGCGCTCGCGCGAGACGCTGGCCTTTTCGTAGAGGCCGATGAGCCGCCGCGCCTTGGCCAGGCTCCCCTCGATGTCGAAGCTCAGGCCGGCATCGACTTCCGTCGAGACCCGGCCGGGGACGATCTTGAGGATTTCGCAGCCGAACTTGACCAGCAGGTTGTCCATGAACGCTTCGGTGCGGGCCGCCTCGTCGCCGGCGGCCTGCGCGGCGGCTTGCAGGGCCGCGTTGACCAGGTGTTCGTACTGCGGCTTCTGCGACGCCTGGAACAAGAGGGACGGATTCGTGGTCGCGTCCTGGGGCTTGTACTGGGCGATCGCCTCGAAATCACCGGTGTCGGCGACGACCGTGGTGTACCGCTTGATCGATTCAATCAGGTTCATGACCATGCCTCCTTCGATATCGAAACTCGACTCGAGTGAAACCGCACAGGGAATCCCTAGCCGCACAGCACCACCGCCAGGATCTGCGCCGACAGGATGCGCATTAGCGTAGTCGATGGAAAGACCGTTGCATAGGCGACGGACGGCGTTTCGGCGCCGCAGATGTTGGTCGCAAACGCCAGCGCGGGCGGGTCGGTCATGCTGCCGGCGATCAATCCCGAGACGATCACGAAATTCATGCTCCACACTTTCAGGGCAAACATGCCAATGACGAAGATCGGCAGCACCGTCAGACAGATTCCCACCGCCATCCACGCCAATCCCACCGTACTGAATGCCACGGCGAAGAACCGGGGGCCCGCCAGCAGGCCGACGCTTGCGAAAAAGAGCGCGATGCCCAGTTCGCGAACGGCCAGGTTCGCGGTCTGGGGCATGTGCCACACCAGGGGGCCGATCCGGCCCAGCCGGCTCACGAGGATGGCCACGATCAACGGACCACCGGCCAAACCGAGCCGCACCGGCTGAGGCAATCCAGGTACGGAGAGCGGCAGTGTGCCCAGGGCGATGCCGACCACAATGCCGGCGAAGAGCGGCACAAAATGAGTCTCGTTCAAGGCCTTCACCGAGTTGCCCAGGTACTCGGAGGCGTTGCGAATGCTTGCCTCTTCGCCGACCACTTGCAGCACGTCGCCAAACTGGAGCTGGAGGTTGGGCACCGCAGTCATTTCGAGGTCGACACGCGTGACGCGCGTCACCGTGACTCCGAACCGTTCGTCCAGGGCGAGTTCCTGCACCGTTTTGCCGAGGACGGCGTTGTTGGTCACCACAACACGCCGATGGGTGACGGCCCCCGGCGCTTCCATCAGGTTTGCGGTGCTCGCCCGACCAACCACGAGTTGCCATCGATCGAGCTGGGCGGCCGTACCCACCGCCAGGATGTGGTCGCCGCGCTGCAGCAGGGTGTCGCCGGTCGCGGTTTGCACACTCGTTTCGCCCACTCGTTGGATGCGTGAAACGACGACACCGGTCTCGACGAGCCCCGGGACGGAATCGATGGGGACGCCGTCCAGATTCGGGTTGTCCACGACCAGCGTGCGGCGGACGAGCGGTTCAATGCCCTTGGCTTGCTGAGCCTCATAGTCCTCGGCCTGCTGCCGGGCATTGATGCCAACGAGGGACTTGAGGACCAGAATGGTCCCGATGATGCCGAGAATCGCCGTGGGATAGGAAACCGCATAGGCGAGCGCGGGAAGCGCCGCGCGTTCTTCCGAGATGTCAGGCAGCGCGGCCAGCGTCTGCTGCGCCGCGCCAAGCGACGGCGTATTGGTGTTGGCGCCGGAGAACAGGCCGAGCACCGCGGCGGAGTCAATGCCCGCCAGCCAACCCAGTGCGGGCGCCAACATGGCGCCGGCGACAACCACCGTTGCCGCGAGCACATTGAGGCGCAAGCCCAGGCGGCGCAGCGACGCCAGGAAGCCCGGCCCCAGTTGCAGGCCGAGGCAATAGACGAACAGAATCAGCCCCAGCTCCTTCACAAACTCGAGAGTCGCGTGGTCGATCGGCGCCGTCAGGTGGCCGAAGAGAATGCCTGCAAACAACACCCCGGCCGTGCCAAGGCCGATGCCGCGCACTTTGAGGCTGCCCAGCGCCATGCCCACCATGCAGACCAGCGCGATCAGTGCGATGGCCTGCGCGGTCGGGTTCGTTTGATCAAGGCTCAGCAGCCAAGTCATCGTGGTCCCGCCCAAATCCCGAGTCATGCGCGTCATGCGATGGGGGCGGCGGCCCGTACATCCGCGCCGGCGCCGCCCTCATACTTCTTGAAGTTGTCGATAAACAGCCCGGCGAGCTTCTTGGCCGCTGCATCATAGGCCGCCTTGTCGGCCCAGGTGTCGCGCGGCCACAGGATTTCGGGCGGCACGCCTGGACACGACGTGGCGACCTCGAAGCCGAACACGGGGTGGCGCTGGGTCTTGGCGCCTGCAAGGGTCCCCGCGTGAATCGCATCGATGATGCCGCGGGTGTGGGCGAGCTTGATTCGCTTGCCGACGCCGTGGGCGCCGCCGCTCCAGCCGGTGTTGACCAGCCAGACGCGGGCTTGGTGTTTCTTCATCTTCTGGGCGAGCAGCTCGGCATACTTGCTCGGGTGCCACACCAGGAACGGGCCGCCGAAGCACGGCGAGAAGGTGGCCGACGGCTCCTTCACTCCGACCTCGGTGCCGGCGACCTTGGCGGTGTAGCCGCTGATGAAATGGTACATCGCCTGGGCCGGCGACAACAGGCTGACGGGCGGCAGCACGCCAAAGGCGTCGCACGTCAGGAAGATCACGTCGGTCGGATGGCCGGCCATGCAGGGGATGCGCGCGTTCTTGATGAAATGAATCGGATAGGCGCCGCGGGTGTTCTCCGTGATGCTCGTATCGCTGAAGTCCACCGTGTGATCGTCATCGAGCACGACGTTCTCCAGCACGGCGCCGAACCGCAGCGCCTGGAAGATGTCGGGCTCGGACTCCGGCGACAGGTTGATCGCCTTGGCGTAGCAGCCGCCTTCGATGTTGAAGACGCCGTCGTCGCTCCAGACGTGCTCGTCGTCGCCGATCAGGTCGCGCTTGGGATCCGCCGACAGCGTGGTCTTGCCGGTGCCCGACAGCCCGAACAACAGCGACGAGCGGCCCGATTGCCGGTCGGCGGTCGCCGAGCAATGCATGGACAGGAGGCCGCGCTTGGGCGCGAAGTAGTTCGCCACCGTGAACACGCCCTTCTTCATCTCGCCGGCGTACTCGGTGCCCAGGATGATCAGCTCGCGATCCTCGAGACTCAGGCAGACGCTGGTTTTCGAGTCGATGCCGGCGGTGAAGCGGTTGGACGGAAACGCGCCGGCATTGCAGATGACGAAGTCGGGCTTGCCGAAGGCGTCCAGCTCCTGCTTCGTGGGCCGGATCAGCATCGTGTGCATGAACAGGGCGTGGTACGGCCGGGAGCAGATGACGCGGACCTTGATGCGATACTTGGGGTCCCAGCCGGCAAAGCCGTCGAAGCAATAGAGCCGCTCGCGCGTGTTCAGGTAGTCCCGCGCGCGCTCGCGGTTGATCACGAACGACTTCGCATCGAGCGGGATGTTGACGGCGCCCCACCACACGTCGGCTTCCGAGTCGGGATGCTTGACGATCCGCTTGTCCTTCGGCGAGCGTCCGGTCTTGACGCCGGAGTAGGCGACCAGGGCGCCGTTCTCGGCGATGCTGGCGTTCTTCTCGTAGCGGATGGCATGCTCGTACAGCACGCTCGGCGGAAGATTATGATGGACTTCCGCGACCGTGAGGTCGTAATCGCGCAGACTGATCGAATGACTCATGCGTTGTTCCTTTCTCAGGCCCCTTGGCCGAGCTCGTCGAGGGCCTGGCGAATGACCCGGGCGCTGCTCCGCAGCCGGGCCGTCTCGTCGGCGCTCAGGGGCAGCGGAAACGTCTCGAGGACGCCCTGGCCGCCCACGAGGCGGGGCAAGGCGACCGTGACGTTGCCGACGCCGACCACGTCCGCCGTGGGGGCGCCCACGGTCATCACGGCGCGCTGGTCGTGCAGGACCACATCCACAATGCGGGCCAGCGCCGCGCCGATGCCGTAATAGGTGGCCCCCTTGCCGCCGATGATCGTGTAGGCCGCGCCGCGCACCTTGGCGTCGATGTCCTGGCGGACCGGCTCCGACAGGTCGATGCCGCGCAGCCGGACGAACGCTTCCAGCGGCATCCCGGCGATGGTCGCCAGCGACCAGGTCAGGACCTCCGAGTCCCCATGCTCGCCGATGACGTGCGCGTGCACGTGGCGGGAATCGACGCCGCAATGGCTGCCCAGCAGGCTGCGGAAGCGGGCCGTGTCGAGCGTGGTGCCCGAACCGAACACGCGGCCCGGCGGCACGCCGCATTTCTCCGCGAACCGCGCCGCCAGGTGGGTCATCACGTCGACCGGATTGGTGGCGACGACGAGCACGGCATCCGGGGCGTGCTTGAGGACCGAGGGGACCACGTCGGCGAAGACCTGGGCGTTGCGCTGCAGCAACTGCAAGCGCGTCTCGCCGGGTCGTTGTCCGACGCCCGCGCACAGGACGACGACCCTGGCGCCGGCCAGGTCCTCGTAGCCGCCCTCGCGCACCTCGAGCGGATGCGCGAACGGCACGGCGTGACGGATGTCGTCCGCCTCCGCGGCGGCGCGGGCGGTGTTCTTGTCCACGAGCACGATCTCGCGGCCGACGCCCTGCATGACCAGGGCGTAGCCGGCGGTGGCGCCGACGAAGCCGCTGCCCACGATGCCGACCTTCATCGCACACCTCGCTTCAGTCGCCTTTCGCTCCGCGAAAGTGCGCCCTTTCGCGGAGCGAAAGGCGACACTAGCGCCGTTCGTCCGTGAGGCGGAAATCCGTGCTGTCCCCGACCAGCACCACGTCGGCCATGTCCAGGAACAAGCCCGTATCCACGACCCCCGGGATGGCGATGATCTCCTGCTCAAACTGAGAGGGCGCGGCGGTCAGGGCGATCTCGCAATCGATGATGTAATTGCCGTTGTCGCTGACGAACAGCTTGCCGTCGCGGCGGTAGGGGACCGGGTTGCAGCCCAGCTGCCGCAGCCGCCGTTCGCACAGCGGCAGGCCGAACGGCACCACTTCGACCGGCAGCTTGCCGCGGCTGCCCAACCGTGGCACCAGCTTCTCCTCGCCCACCAGGATCACCAGCTGCCGCGACGACGCGGCCACGATCTTCTCGCGCACCAGGGCCCGGCCATAGCCTTTGATCAGGTTCAACTCGGGATCGACCTCGTCGGCGCCGTCGATGGTGACGGCCAGCTCGCCGGCTTCTTCCAGCGTCACCAGGGGAACGCCGACCTGCCGGGCAAGGGCGGCGGTGTCTTCCGACGTCGGCACGCCACGGACGCGCAGCGTCCCGCCGCGTACCCGCTCGCCCAGGGCGCGCACGAAGGCTTGCGCCGCGCGGCCCGATCCCAGGCCGATCGTGGCGCCATCCGTGACCAGCTCCAGGGCGCGGTCGACGATGGTCATTTGGGCCTCCGCGCCAGCGTTTCCTTGGCGGCGGCCACCACCGCGTCGGCGGTGAAGCCGAACCTCTTCTGCAATTCCTTGAGGGGCGCCGAGGCGCCGAACGTGTTCATGCCGAGCATCCGGCCGCCGTCGCCGACGTACCGCTCCCAGCCGAACATCGAAGCCAGCTCCACGCTGACCCGTGCCCGCACCGCGGAGGGCAACACCTGCTCGCGATAGCCGGGGTGCTTGCTGCAGTGATATTCGAACATCTCCCACGACGGCATGCTCACGACCCGGGCCGCGATGTTCTCCGCCTTCAACCTCTCGAACGCGTCCAGGCAAAGGGCCACCTCGCTGCCCGTGCCCAGCAGCAGAACGTCGGGTTTGCCATTCGGGGCGTCCACCAGGACGTAGGCGCCGCGCTGGAGGCCTTCCGCGGTGGCGTACTTCGTGCGATCCAGCGTCGGCACGGCTTGCCGCGTCAGGATCAGGGCGACCGGCTCGTGGCGCCTCTGCATGATGAACTTCCACGCTTCCACGACCTCGCCGGCGTCGGCGGGCCGCAGCGTGATCAGGCCGGGAATGGCTCGCAGCGACGCCAGATGCTCGATCGGCTGATGGGTCGGACCGTCCTCGCCGACCGCGATCGAGTCGTGCGTGAAGATATAGATGACCGGGATTTCCATCAGGGCCGCCAGCCGCAGCGGATTGCGGCCGTAGTCGCTGAAGATCAGGAAGCCGGAGCCGAACGGCCGCACCTTGGACAGCGACAGGCCGTTGAGGATGGCCCCCATGGCGTGCTCGCGGACGCCGAAGTGGAGGTTGCGGCCGCCGTAGTCTGAGGCGGAGAAGTCGCCGGCGACGGAAAAGGGGTCGGGACCCTTTTGTGCGAAGCGCCCTCCGGGCCGTTCCGGCAAAAGGGTCCCGACCCCTTTTCCGTCGCCGGTCCCGTCGAAGGTCAGCCGGGTCTTGCACGACGGCGCGAGATCCGCCGAGCCGCCGATGAGCCAGGGAACGTTCTTGGCGATGGCGTTGAGCACGACCGCGGAGGTTTCGCGGGTGGCCTTCCCCTTCGGGTCGGGCGGAAAGCTCGGCAGGTCCTTGTCCCAACCCTCTGGAAGCAGGCGGCGCTGCATGCGGTCGAGATAATCCGCCAGCTCGGGGTACTTGCTCTTGTATTCATCGCGCTTGGCCAACCAGGCCTGGTGGAGCTCCTTGCTGCGCTTGCCGATCCCGTCGCGGAAATGCTCGTACACGCCGTCGGGGATGAAGAACTTCGCGTCCTCCTTCCAGCCATAGTTGCGCTTGGTCAGGCGGACCTCGTTGTCGCCGAGCGGCTCGCCGTGGGCCGCGCTGGTGTCCTGCTTGTGGGGCGAACCCCAGGCGATGTGGCTGTCCACGATGATCAGGGTCGGCCGGTCGCTGGTGTTCTTGAACACCTGGAAAGCGCGGTCGAGCATCTCCAGGTCGTTGGCGTCGCCCACGCGGGTGACGTTCCAGCCGTAGCCGATGAAGCGGGTCGCCACGTCCTCGCTGAAGGTCAGGGCGGTGTGGCCTTCGATAGTGATCTGGTTGCTGTCGTAAATCCAGCACAGGTTCGACAGCTTCCAGTGCCCGGCCAGCGACGCCGCCTCGCTGGAGATGCCTTCCATGATGCAGCCGTCGCCGCACAGGGCGTAGACGTCGAAATCGAACATCTCGAAACCAGGTCGATTGAAGCGTGCGGCCGCCCAGCGCGAGGCCAGGGCCATGCCGACGCTGGTCGCCAGGCCCTGGCCGAGCGGCCCGGTCGTCGTTTCGATTCCCGAAGTCCAGCGGTATTCCGGGTGGCCGGGGCATTTGCTGTCGAGCTGGCGGAAGCGCTTGAGATCGTCCAGCGGCACGGTCGGCTGGCCGAGGCGTTCGTACTTGCTGTTGACCGCCTTGACGCCGGTGAGATGCAGCAAGGAATAGAGCAGCGTCGAGGCATGGCCCGCCGACAGGACGAAGCGGTCGCGGTTGCCCCAGATGGGATCGTCCGGATCAAAGCGCAGGAAGCGCTGCCACAGGACATAGGCGGTCGGCGCCATGCCCATGGGCGAACCCGGGTGGCCCGAGTTGGCCGCCTGCACGGCATCCATGCACAGGGTGCGGATCGTGTTGATGGCCAGCTTCTCGATGGCCGAGCCCTGGGCCACGGTCAGACCGGTGGTCACGGTCATGGCTTGCCCTCATGGATGACTTCGATCTCATTGGCCAGGATCCGCACAGCGCAGAATTCCATGACCACGTGCTGGACGAGCTGCTTGGCGTGGTAGGTGCGGGTCCAGCCGCGCAGAATCAGCCCCTCACCCTCCACGATCACCTGAAACGCCCTGACGCGGCCGTTGAGCCGGGCCTTCACGATTTCTTCCAACTCGGCGGCGGAAGGCATCACGTTCCGGGTCTCCGTGGATGAGCTACTGCATCCCATACGGCCCGGAACGCAAAAACGGAACCCGTGCCATCCAAAGCGTCGAAACTTCTCGAATTCTTTGCGCAGCCTGCGAGTATTGCGATGTATTTCCTGATCGATCGCGTGTGCAACGGCCAAGGTACGGAGCGACCTGCGCCGAAATCGCACACCTCGGCACTCGAACCGCACACGAGCTATGGGGTCGCAAGGACGGCATGCCACTGGCACGAGTGACACGCTCTGAAGGGAAGAGTCGACAGGCGCGACACGCACCTGCGCCGCGCTACGGCCAGCGTACGAAAGGAGGCCGAGCCTGTCCACCGGTCGCGCGCCCGGAACGAGGCGTGTGCTCCGCTGTGAACCAAGCGACGTATAAAATGAACGGCGGAGGGGCCTTAAGTCGCCTCAAGTCGTCCGAAGGCGCAGTTGCGGAAGCCGTGCCGTCTACAGATCTTCCGGAAGCCGCGTCTTCCACCACTTGTTCAAATACTTGATGAACTCCTTTCGAGCTTGCTTGCGTCTTGTGTACTCCTTGCTTCGCTCGGCCTCTGTCTGGCTGATCGGTTTCATTACATCCGGTTCAGGCTGTGGCCCCTTCGCTCGATGCAACTCAGCAATTCGCCACCCGCGCGCGTATCCTTCCTCGTACCTCTTCTGGAACTCGGGAGCATTTGCGAAGAGGAGCATTCTACTTTGCTTTTGCTGGACGCCGTCCTGATAGCCGATGCTCGATGCTTGCTCCAGCATCTTGGGGTCAGGCTTGGGTGGCGGTTCCTGCGGAGGCGCGTTCTGCGGAGGCGCGTTCTGCGGAGACTTGGGGCTCCGGTTGGCGATCTGCCCCAGTTTGCGGTTGATCTCTTCGAGGCGCGCCTCATCGGCTGCCCTCTCAGGATAGCTGCGCGGCGTACCGAGTTTGTCGCGCAGCATTTTTTGCTCCACGAGGTGTTGCAGCGGCGTTTCGCTCGACTCCGACGCGTCGTTGGTTCCTGCCGTCAGCGGCGCTCCAGCCGGGGCGGCACTCATCGTGCCCATTTGCGGGGCGTCGACCGTGAGTGCTTTGGCCACGGCGCCTTGCACCGCGGAGGCCGGCCCAGGCCCCGCGTCGTCTCCTCGCAAGACCGGGGCTGCAGCTTGCGTTGGCGCGGCGTGCGCTGTCGCGCCGCCCCACGTCTTGATGACGTCGCTCTTCCAGAATTCGCGCATCTTTACGGCCATGACTATTCCTCCGCAAACAGGGCTGGGAAAGCAGCCGCGAACGACGCGGCGTTAGCAATTCGAACTCTGCGGTCGAATCGCTCGGCGCGCACCCCGAACGCCGGGGCGGCGGTTGCATCCGAAAACAGGAATCAGTTCACGTCGTTCGACAAGCAACGGTTACTTGTTCGTGTTGCCCTTCTGTGCTCCCATCACGGCGGCCTTCACCCCGCCACCGAGGACGACCTCGATCGTCAGCGGCTCGGCGGCCCTGGCGGTCGCCGCGGGCGGGAACTCCGGCCAATCCCAATCCAGGTTCATCTCCTTGAGCCGCGCTCGGATGGCCCGCAAGTCCCAGATGTGAACGGCCGGGGCCAGCCGGGACACCACGCAAACCAATCGCGTGCCGTCCGGCGTGAAGGCCAGCCAGGGCTTATGATCGCCGTGCGGGTCCTCGAGTTTGGCGATGGTCCGGCCCGTGGTCATCTCCTTCAGGTGAATGACCGCCGGGGCCATCTCCAGGGCCATGAGCCGCCCGTCCGGCGAGAAAGCGACGAAACCGGGTTGCTGGGCGACTTCGCGGGGCAGGCGGCGGACCAACTGCAACCTGGCGAGGTCCCAGAAGGCGTAATCATCGCGCTGGGCGATGATCAGCGTGCGACTGTCGGGCGTGAAACAGACCGCCGATTGCACGCTCACCGGCCACTCGTGGACCAACTGACCCGTTTCAGCGTTCCAGAGACGGACCCGGTCAGAATTCCACCCGGCGCTTGCCGCCCACTGACCGTCTGGGCTGAGAGCCTTGACCATCCCTTTCGGATGCGGTCCCAGCTCTCGTCCCAGGGCTCCCGTCTTCAGATTCAGCAGCTTGTTCGCGCCCCCCTCCTCATTGACCACCGCCAGGGTGCGGCCGTCGGGGCTGCGAGCAAACCAGGCGCGGCGCAGCGATGACAATCGTTGCGGCGGACCCAGACGCAGCCGCCTGGGCGTTCGGTCACTCCCACCCCTTGGCCCGCCGGTATCTTCCGAATCGTTGCCTGCGAGCGGCCAACGCAAGAGACCGGCTGGCCCGCTGGTCAACACAGCAGTCGGGAAGTGGGGTTTGTCGGAGCCTGTCGGAGCTGCTCTTCCCCCCTCGAATGCAACGTGAATGGTCCCTGCGGGCAGAGCGGCCAACTCGCGCCCGGTGCGCAGGTCCCACAGATGGGCGCCGCCGTTCATGCCCATGATCAGAAAGCGACCATCCGGGCTGATGTCCCCAGGAACGCCATCGGGGTAACTGGCCCCGGCGGCCGCACTGCTGGCCAGGGTGCGGTATTCGTGGCTCGGCGTCACCACTTGCAGTTTGGCCTCGTCGCCATGCCAGATGACGCCGAATCGGTCGTTCGGACTGAATTGTGGCCAGTTGCGCGAGGCACTCACGCGCATCAACTGCCGCCCGGTGGACGGCTCCCACAAGAACATCAGGCCGTCCCAGCCCAGTGAGACCAGCAGGTGGCCGTCGGGGTGAAATGTCAGGTGGCCGGGGTAGTTTACGTGGCCCTCCAGGATGGCCACTTTACGTTTCGCGGCCACGTTCCAGATCTGGATGCGTGGGTCGTACCCCCCAACGGCCAGGCGCTCCCCGTCCGGGTGCCAGGCGACAATCGGATCGCCCGAACCTGTCGGTAACTCGGCGAGGAGGGAAGCGCTGGCGACGTCATACACGAAGGCGATGCTGTGGCCATGACAGCCGACGGCCAGTTTGCTGTTATCGGGGTGAAACGCCAGCGAACTTGGGTGCGAGCGCACGCGCCAGCGCTTCTCCTGCTGACCCGATGCCAGATCAACCAGGACGACCTCGCCGAGTTCGCCGACCGCGAGACGCCGGCCGTCCGGGCTGAAAGCACTCGCCCTGGATTCGCGAAGCGGGCGCTTCAGCATCGGCATCCCGTCGGCCACGCGCCAGAGGGACCGGGTGGAGTCCTGACCTACGCTCACCAGGAAGCGCTCGTCGGGGCTGAACTGTAGCAAGACCGGCAGGCTTCCGCGCGAGGCAATGCGCTGAATCTCGTCGTCCTCGGGGATGCGGCGGAGGCTGATGATTCCCTGGGAGTCCACGCGGCCGTAAAGGCGGTATTGTCCGCCGTAACTCACCGCCGTGGGGGTTCCTTGCGGAGAGCGCCAGCCCGGCAGGAGACGAACGTCAGGCAGGGCCAGTGCCGCGATGGCCTCGTCGCGCAGCCGCTCGTCGCGCCGGATGTGGGCCGCCTTGACCAAGGCAGTGAGGCTGTCGTGCCGGTGGCCGATCTGCCGGCTGAGGCGGCCGGCGTGGGCGTGGCTCACGAGCGCCTCAAACAACTGGTCCCTGGCGTCGCGCTCGCTTGCCTGGGCCGCGAGCATCGCCGTCTCTTTCTCTTTCGCCTCACGGACTGCGGCCGCCTCCGCGTCGGTGGCGCGAAGCATGCCCCAGGTCGTTCCGAGGATGCCGCCCACGAGCGCCAGCAGCACCAGGGAGGCCGCCAGCACCGGTCCCTTGTTGCGTCGCACGAACTTCAGCAGCCGATACCCCACCGAGGGCGGGCAGGCCTGCACCGGCTCATCGGCCAGGAAGCGCTGCACGTCCATCGCAAAGCCGTTGGCCGTCTCGTAGCGGCGGTTGCGGTCCTTCTCCAGGGCCTTCATGACGATCCAATCCAGCTCCCCGCGCACCAGCCGCTTCAGCTTCGCCGGCTCGGTGCCGCGGTTGGCGGCCAGGGTCGGCAAGCCCTCCGCCGTGCTCAGCTTGGTGCTCGGCTTCGCCGGCTCCTGTTCCCGGATCACGCGGAGCATCTCCAGCATGCCCGCCTTCTCTAGTTCCTTGCGGCTGAACGGCGGGCTGCCGGTCAGCAGTTCGTACACAAGGACGCCGAGGGAGTAAACGTCGCTGCGGGTGTCGATGTCGAGTTGATTGATCTCCGCCTGCTCCGGCGACATGTACTCCAGCGTGCCGACGATGTTGCCGAAGCCAGTGACCAGCGTCTTGTTGGTCAGCGGCTGTCCGGCCGCCTTGGCCACGCCGAAGTCGATGACCTTGGGCACCGGCTTGCCGTCGTAGAGGGCGACGACCACGTTGGACGGCTTCAGATCGCGGTGGATGATGCCCTTCTGATGGGCATGCTGCACCGCCTGGCAGACGGGGATGAACAGTTCCAGCCGCTGCCGCGGGGTGAGATGATGTTCGTCGCAGTACTTCGTGATCGGCGCCCCCTTGACGAGATCCATGACAAAATAAGGTCGGCCGGTAGGTCCCGCCTGCCGGGCGCGACCTGGATCGGTAGGTCCCGCCTGCCGCGCGGGACCTTCAGCCTCCCCGGTTCCAGGTCCCGTCCGGCAGACGGGACCTACAGTGCCGCCGTCCAGCACCTTGGCGATGTTGGGATGGTCCATCAGCGCCAGGGCCTGGCGTTCGGCCTCGAAGCGGGCGATGACCTGCTTCGAGTCCATACCGGCCTTGATGAGCTTCAGCGCCACCACGCGCTTGACCGGGTGGGTCTGCTGGGCCATCCACACCGTGCCCATGCCCCCTTCGCCGATCTGTTCGAGCAGCTTGTACGGGCCGATGATCGTGCCGGGTTGCTCGGCGGCGCTGCTGATGTCGGCCGATGCCGGCTGAGGGTCGTCGGCGCGAACGTCGGCGGTGCCGGCTTCGCGATGAGCCTCGAGCAGCGTTTCGACGCGGCGGCGCACGTCGGGTTGGCCGGCGCAGGCCTGGTCGAGAAACGCCGGCCACTGGTCGGGGTCGAGCTTCTCCACGGCCTCCAAGAAAATCGCCTTTGCCTGTTGAGGGTCAACGTTCATGGCGTGACTCGTTCTCTGGCGTCTCACGGATACGTGCGAGAAACGCGCTGAAAATGTCTCAGAAAAATTCCGAGGATACCGATCAGGAGGAACCCGGCGCCTCGCGAAGGCGGGCCTGCAGCCAGGCCCGCGCATAGGCCCACTGCCGGTAGGCGTTGGCCCGAGACACAGCGAGAGTCTGCGCCGCTTCCTCAATCGACAGGCCGGCAAAGATCCTGAGCTTGGCGACCTGGGCCGCCTCAGGATCTTCGCCGGCCAGGATTGTCAGTGCTTCGTCGAGGTCGAGGACGGCATCCGGATCGGCCTGGGTGATCGGCTCGGCCTGGGAAAAATCAAGGCGTTTGCGTCGGCCGCCGTGCTTCTGAGTTTTCTTGCGGCGGGCATTCTCGACGAGGATGCGGCGCATGGCCTCGGCCGCGGCGGCGATGAAATGTCCGCGGCTGTTCCAGTCCACCCCTTGACTCCCGCCGCTCTCGCCCGCGGCGGCGCGGGGCAAGGGACCGACGAGCCGCAGGTAGGCCTCGTGGACGAGTGCGGTTGCTTGGAGCGTTTGCCCCGGCTTTTCGGCGGCGAGTTGGTGCGCCGCCAGCCGCCGCAGCTCATCGTAGACCAGCGGCAACAGCTGCTCCGCCGCGCGCGGGTCGCCCGCGTCGATGGCGGACAGGATGCGGGTCACCTCGGACATGAACGCCAATGTACCCGCTCCGCGTTGGTTAGCAATGTCGAATCCGGCAACCCGGCTCGGGCGCCCACGGAGACGGAATTGACCGGGCGCTGCTCGCTGTCCAGCGGGAAATAACGGAAAAAGTTCGGCACGAGTGATCGGCAGCGCACATTCATTGTCTGCACGCTATCCCTTGCGGGCGGACGGAGCTCTTTGCGAATTCCGCTCCATGTCCATGTCACGGCGTCTGCCCGCCCAGCCATGCCGCCAGCAGGGCGCCGACGCCATAGGCCACGCCGGCCGCCAGGGCTCCGACCACCACCATCTCCAGGCCGCTCCGCCACCAGCTGCGGCCCGTGAAGTACGACCGCGCCGCGCCGACGCCGTACAGGCTGCATAACGTGAACAGGATGGCGACGGGGAAGCGCTGCCCCTGGGGTCCGGGGAGCATGTAGCCGATCAGGGGAATGGCCCCGACCACGACGAAGCTGACAAACGTGGCCAGCCCGTGCCGCGCGGCCGTGCTGCGATTCAGGAGGTGCTGGCCCTCCCCGCGCGAGCGCATGGCGAGGTAGTTGCTCGCCCCCATGGAGAAGCCGTCGGCCAGCAGGTTGGCCAGGCCGAGGATCAGGACGATGTGGAGGGACAGGTCGGCGCCGGTGACGCCGGCGACGACGGCGAAGGTGGTGATGGCGCCGTCGTTGGCCCCGTACACCACGTCGGGCAGGTAGCGCTGGAAGGCGGCGCGCCAGCCCAGCCGTCGGACCCCGCTGCCGTCGCCGGTTTCGTCGCCGGTTGCCATGCGCCCCCGCCAAGATGAGTTTCAATTCGCGACGATTATGAATAACCTATGATATGACCCGGACTCCAAAGGACGGAACCCATGTTGGACAGCGATTCACGTTGGTACCAGGACGCCATCATTTATGAGCTGCACGTCCGCTCGTTTCACGACGGCATCGGCGACGGCATGGGCGATTTCCGCGGG
Organism: Gemmataceae bacterium; assembly: GCA_022616435.1. GTDB lineage: Bacteria > Planctomycetota > Planctomycetia > Gemmatales > Gemmataceae > JAKEET01. The sequence continues at coordinate 13,172 of JAKEET010000191.1, read as the reverse complement.
CTGGCCCAGAAACTCGACTACCTGCAAGACCTGGGCATCACCGCCATCTGGCTGTTGCCGTTCTACCCGTCGCCGCTCAGGGACGACGGTTACGACATCGCCGACTACACCGACGTCCATCCGCATTTCGGCAAGCTGCGCGACTTCCAGGAGCTCCTGGACGCGGCGCATCGCCGCGGCCTCCGCGTCATCACCGAGCTGGTCATCAATCACACCTCCGATCAGCATCCGTGGTTCCAGCGCGCCCGCCGCGCCGCCCGCGGCAGCCCCGAACGCGACTTCTATGTCTGGAGCGACACGGCCGAGCGGTACAAGGATGCGCGGATCATCTTCAAGGACTTCGAGCATTCCAACTGGTCGTGGGATCCGGTGGCCAAGGCGTACTACTGGCACCGCTTCTACGCGCACCAGCCGGACCTCAACTACGACAACCCCGCGGTCTGGAACGCCATTTTCCCCGTGGTCGATTTCTGGCTGGAGATGGGCGTGGACGGCATGCGCCTGGACGCGGTCCCCTACCTGTTCGAGCGCGAGGGGACGAGCTGCGAGAACCTGCCGGAGACGCACACCTTCTTGAAGGCCCTGAGGCGGCACGTCGACGAGAAGTATCCTAACCGCATGCTGCTGGCCGAGGCCAACCAGTGGCCCGAGGACGCCGTGGCCTACTTCGGCGCCGGCGACGAGAGCCACATGGCCTTCCACTTCCCGCTGATGCCGCGGATGTTCATGTCGATCCACATGGAGGACCGCTTTCCGATCATGGACATCCTGGCGCAGACGCCGGCGATCCCGGAGGTCTGCCAGTGGTGTCTGTTCCTCCGCAATCACGATGAGCTGACCCTGGAGATGGTCACCGACGAAGAGCGCGATTACATGTACCGCGCGTACGCCAGCGACGCCCGCGCCCGCGTCAACCTCGGCATCCGCCATCGCCTGGCGCCGCTGCTGGGCAACAATCGCCGCCGCATCGAGCTGATGAACGGCCTGCTGCTGTCGTTGCCGGGGACGCCGGTGATCTACTACGGCGACGAGATCGGCATGGGCGACAATATCTACCTCGGCGACCGCAACGGCGTGCGAACGCCGATGCAATGGAGCGCCGATCGCAACGCCGGCTTTTCCCGCGCCAACCCGCAGAAGCTGTTCCTGCCGATCATCATCGATCCGGAATACCACTACGAAGCCATCAACGTCGAGGCCCAGCAGAACAACCCCAATTCGCTCTTGTGGTGGATGAAGCGGCTGATCGCGCTCCGCAAGCGCCATAAGGCGTTCAGCCGGGGGAGCCTGGAGTTCCTGCAGCCGGCCAACCGCAAGATCCTGGCGTTCCTGCGCCACTTCCCGCCGCACCAGACCGAGTCGCCCGGCGGCAAGGAAGGGGACGAGCACATCCTGGTCGTCGCCAACCTGTCGCGGTTCGTGCAGCACTTCGAGCTGGACCTGAGCAACCATCAAGGCCTGGCGCCGGTCGAGCTGTTCGGCCGCAACGCCTTTCCACGCATCGGCAAGCAGCCGTATCCGCTGACCTTGGGGCCGCACGCCTTCTACTGGTTCGTGCTGGCGTCGCAGCCGGCCGGCTATCCGCGGAGCCGGCCGAGCACGCCGGAAGCGGACCTGCCGGTCATTGTCGTGCAGGAAAGCTGGGAGGAGGTCTTCCGCACCCCGCTCAAGTCGCGCCTGGAGGTGGTGCTGACCGAGCACTTGCCGAAATCGCGCTGGATCGGCGACCGGGTGCCGTCGGCCAAATCGGCGGTGCTGCGCCAGGCCTATCGCATCCGCTACGACGACGGCGCTGTCTTTGCCTGTGTGCTCGAAGTGGAATTCATCGAAGGACCGCCCGAACGATTCGTGCTGCCCCTGGCGCTGGCCCAGGGCGATTCGACCCTGCAGCTCCATGGACAGGCGCTCGACGCGGCGGTGGCGCGGCTCGAAGGGGGCGCCCAGGGCATTCTCTTCGACGCGCTGAATTCTCCCAGCTTTTGCCAGGTCGTTCTGCAGGCCATTGCCGACGGCAAGTCCTTCGCGCTGGGCGACGGCGAGTTGATGGCCCGGCACTTCGGGCCCGCCGACGGCGGCGCCGCTCCCGCCGGCGCCGCCCTCACCACGAGCCTGGACGGCGAAGACCAGACCAACACATCCGTCCGCATCGGCGACCGGATCTTGAAGTTCTACCGTCGCCTTCAAGAGGGCATTCATCCCGAAGTGGAAGTGGGGCGCTATCTCACCGAGAAAGCCGCCCTCAAGCACGTGGCCCCGGTGCTGGGCGTCATCGAATTCCGCCGCCGCAAGCCGGAGGCAACCACGCTGGCCGTGCTGCACGGCTTTGTCGCCAACGAGGGCACCGCCTGGCAATACACTCTCGACGAGCTCAGCCGTTACTTCGAGCGGATCCTGGCGCTGCCGGCCGCCGCGCAACAGGTCCCGGCCGCCGCGCAGGGGACCTTCTTCGACCTGGCCGATCGCGACATGCCGGCGCTCGTGCACGAGCTGATCGGCCGGTACCTGGAATCGGCCGCGCTGCTCGGGCAGCGCACCGCCGAGCTGCACGTCGCCCTGGCGAAGGAAGGCGACGACCCCGCGTTCACTCCCGAGCCGTTCACCCACCACTATCAGCGGTCGATCTATCAATCGATGCGCAACGTCCATCGGCGGGCGCTGGATCAGCTTCGGCAACACCTCGAGAACCTGCCTGACAACCTCCAAGGCGACGGCCAGCGCGTGCTCGGCTTGTCCGAAGTCATCCTGGAGCGCTTCCGGTCGCTGCTCGACCGCCGGTTCACGGGCCAGCGCATCCGCTGTCACGGCGATTACAATCTCTGCGAGGTCCTGTACACGGGCAAGGACTTCGTCATCATCGATTTCGAGGGGGAGCAGGGACGGTCGCTCGCCGATCGCCGCACCAAGCGGTCGCCGCTGCGCGATGTCGCGACGATGCTCCGCTCCTTCCACTATGCCGCGTTCGGCGCCTTGCTGGGCGAGGGCAATGGCCGCGGCCGCGTGCCCGGGCTGATCCGTTCGGAGGACATCGCCATCCTGGAGCCGTGGGCCTGGACCTGGTATCTCTGGGTGTCGGCCACGTTCTTGAAGGGCTATCTCGCCCTGGCGGAACCGGCCGGCTTCTTGCCCGGCAGCCGCGCGGAGATTCAGGCGCTGCTGGCGGTGTTTCTGCTGGAAAAGTCGCTGCACGAGCTGCGCCACGAGCTCGAGTTCCGCCCGCACTGGGTCGCCATCCCGCTCCGCGGGCTGCTGCAATTGGTGCAGACGCAGCCGTGATGGTGCGGACGGAAAGGAGTGATGCCATGATCGGACCTCGCGGCGTGCCATACGCTCGTGCGCGGCGGTCGAATCGGTGCAACCACCGCCGCAGATCTCGCTTCCATAGGACAACGGAGCTCCCGAAGTCATCCGAAGTCATCGAAGCTTCGGGAGCATCCAGCATCGATCACAGCGCGCCCTTGATCTGCACGACCTTCCCGGTCTTCTCTTTCGAGCCGAGCGACGACGCGCCGTTGACGGTGATGTACAGCGTGCCGTCGGCCGCGAACGCCATCGACGTGGGCCGGTCGAGGGCCGCGATCTTCGTGGTCTTGACGTCCATCGTGCCGCCGTCGCCCTTCTTGTAATCGAGGCGGAACAGGCCGCCCTCCTTCGGGGCCAGCCAGGCGAAGTCGACGCAGTAGAGCTTGCCCGACTTGGGGCTGTAGCCGAGGCCGGCGATATCGTGCAGGCCGGTCGCCGCCTTGTTCAGGCCCTTGCCGGTCTTCGGCGAAAACGCCACCAGCCAGCTATCCTTCGGCAGGTTGACGGCGCCCATCTGCCCGACCATCAGGTTGCCCTTCTTGGTCATGGTGATGCCGACCGGCGCGTTGATCGTCTCCGTGAACTCCTTGGTGGCGATGAACGCCTTCAGCTTCTGATTCTTGCCCGCCTTGACCGGCAGCGGCAGCTTCAGGATCCAGCCCTTGGTGTCGTCGCCGTTCGACGTGACGTACACCCCTGCGTCGTCGGCGGCCAGGCCGTAGAAGTTGCCCTCGCCCATCTTGGATTCTTCACCCGCGGCGACGGGCCCGTAGGTGGCGAACGCGTCCTCGGCGTCGAACGTCTTGCCCTTTTGCAGCTTGTAGACGCGCATTAGCTCCTGGCCGTCGGGCAGGTCGCCGCCGCCGACCACCAGGGTCTGGCCGTCGAGGAACAACAGGCCGAGCGGTCCGACTTCGTACTTGGGGCCCTTGCCGTAGATGTCGAGCTTGAAGCCGGTGATGACGGCGCTGGTCTTGCCGGTGGCGGGGTCGATGCGGATGACCTTGCCCGCGCCGCTCTCGCAGACGTACAGGGCGCCGCTCTGGGGATGGATGGCGATGCCGGTGGGATGAACGAGGCCGTCGGCGATGACTTTGACCTCGGCGTCGCCGGCGGTCGCCGCCGGCGCGCCCAAGCCCGCGACGCCGAGACTGACGGCGACGAAGCAGATCACGCGCGAATACATGGATGCTCCTCGATTGGGGGTGAAACACACACACCGTCACGGCCGCTTGCGGCTTAGCGTTCGCCGCGAATCGTCCGCGATTCTGGCCCTTGGCAACGAACGCTAAACCGCAAGCGGCGCTCACCACTCACTTCGGATCGGGCGGCAAGCTCGGCGGGCGGACGACCGGGTAGTCCGGGCTGGACAATCCCTCTTTCAGGAAGGTCACGAGGTCCGCTTTTTGCCGGGCCGTCAGCTTCAGGACGAACAGCTCCTCATCCAGCCACGGGTTCTTGTTGCCGCCGCGGTCGTAGTAGTCGACGACCTCCTCCAGCGTCTTCAGGCTGCCGTCGTGCATGTACGGGGCGGTGCGGGCGATCTCGCGCAGGGTCGGCGTCTTGAACGAGCCGCGGTCGCCTTCCAGGCCGCTGATCTTTTCGCGGCCGACGTCGAAGTTCTTGGCCTTGAAGTCCTTGCCGTGAAGGCCGATGCCGACGTTGTGAAACCCGCCGTCGGAGAAGTTCGGTCCGGAGTGGCAGGCGGTGCAATGGGCCTTGTTGAAGAACACGTCCGCGCCGCGCCGCGCCGCCTCGGACAGGGCCTTGGCGTCGCCCGCCTTGTAGCGATCGTACGGCGCGTTGCCCGACAGCACGGTCCGCTCGAACGACGCGATGGCCCGCGCCACGTTGTCGGCGCTGACGCCGTCCTTGTAGATCGCGTCGAACTGCTTCTTGTAGCCGGGGATGGCCTGCAGCCGCATCACCAGCTCGTCCAGCGTCAGGTCCATCTCGATCGGGTTCTGGATCGGGCCCAGCGCCTGGCCCTCGAGCTCCTGGGCCCGGCCGTCCCAGAACTGCAAGGGAAAGTAGGCGGCGTTGATGATCGTCGGCGCGCTGCGGTCGCCCACCTTGCCGCCGATGCCGGTGGCGAAGCGCTCGCCGTTGGACCAGCCTTTCTGCGGATCGTGGCACGAGGCGCAACTGACGGTGCGGTCGCGTGACAGGCGAGTGTCAAAGTAGAGCTGCTTGCCCAGCTCGATCTCGGCGGCGCTGGGCGCCTTGCCGTCCGGAAGGCGCACGGCTGGCAAGCCGGCCGGCGTCTTGAGCCCCGCGTTGAGCGCCGCGCTCTGTTCCTGGCTCAGCAACCACGCCGTGGCGCTCAACACGACCGTGCCGGCGAACAAGAACCCGGCTGCCCCGAGCCCGGCGTTGCGGGCGCTGACGAGTCTCATGGCTGGAAGTCCTCGACGATCGGGCGGCCGCCTCTTGAGGCGGGCGGCGCGCCCTGATCTGGTGCGGCGTCATTCTGGCGGAATCCACATTATATTAACGCCGCCGAGTTACATGTCCACTGGCTGGACCCGAGTCCTGTAAATGAGGGACGCCGGCGCTGACGCCTCCTGATGGGCCTCGAACACGGAGACGACCATGGACTTCGACAAGCAGGACGAGCTGCGAAACAAGTACACGTTGATCATGCGCGGTTTCCTCACGCTGCGAAACATGCTGGAGGTGCATCTGCAATCAAAGAATACCGGCGGGCCGCTGCTGGATGAGAACGACGGGAATCGGCGGACCGTACTGGACTTTATCGAACGGGTTGCCGCGAAGGCCCGAAAGCTCGAGATCGATGCGTTGGTCGCCGAGTTCGGCCCGGACACGATGCAGGTGCTCGAGTAGGCTTCGCCGGGACGGGGGCGCAGCATGGCGCCGCCTGCCGGGCGTTTGTCACAACCCACCACGTGCCAACGTGTTAATAGATTGCCTTGCGCCTGCGAGTTTTACACACCCCCCCGCGCGCCATGCCCGTCCACCAGGGATCGGAAGACGTCCTAACGTCATGAGTGTTCCCACACCTCCGCGATGGCCGTCTTCCAGGCGATGAAGGCGCCGCCGCTCCAGTAGAAGACTGAGTACGCCGCCGCCAGCCAGGCGCCGCGTCGCCACCATGACGCACGCGCCACCCACGACCGCGCGGCCGGCGCCGCCAACGGCCAGGCCGGCAGGAAGCCGATGAGGAACGCCCAGGCGGTCGCCAGGCCGAGCTGCTGGCAGGCGACGTAATAGAGCCAGCACATCGCCAGGAAGGCGAGCACCACGCCGCGCGACAGCCAGCGCCGCCGCGCCCGGTCGGGGCCGGCTTCCACCGCTTCCACTGCCACGATGGTCTGCAACGTGATCTGAAAACCGGCGAAGAGGGCCACGGGCCAGGTCCACAAGAACTCGTCGCGAACACGTCGACAAACGCGCAGCCCGGCCACGCCCACTGCGCCCGTCACCGCGAACCCCTCTCCCCGCGGGGGAGAGGGGAAGAAGCCGCGGATCGGGTTCACCCTCATGGAGTTCCTCGTCGTCCTCGCCACCCTCGGCATCCTCGTCGCCATCACGATCCCCGCCATCCAGAAAGTCCGCGCCGCCGCGGCGAAAGCCCAATGCGCCAACCACATGAAGCAAATCACCCTCGCCTGCCACGCCTTTCACGAAGACCACAACCGCATGCCGCCCGCCTTCGGCTTCTTCCCGCGCGCGGACATCTTCCAGGGAGGCAACGCGCTCGGCAACCTCTTCTTCCATCTGCTCCCCTACGTCGAGCAGCAATCGCTTTACGAAGATTCGCGCCACCGAGGCGATGCGAAAACGGGGACAGGCCCCTCAAAGCCAGGGGGCCAGTCCCCGTTTTCGAATCGCAACGCCCAGGGCAAGCCGATCTTGCCCACGACGTTCCCGCGACGGCACTGGCAACACGATCCTGTTCGCCGAGAAGTATGCATCGGCATGGCTCGCGAAAACGGGGACAGGCCCCGGGAATGCAGGGGGCCAGTCCCCGTTTTCGCGGGAGGGCGGCTGCCTGCCGGCGACCGGGCACAACGCGATGAACGCCGCCATGGCCGACGGCAGCGTCCGCGCGCTGGCGCCCGGGATGGACCGGCGCGTGTGGTGGGCGCTGGTGACGCCGGCGGGACGGGACCGGGCGGAGTGAATGGATCAGAAGTCAGAGGTCAGAGGTCAGAAGTCGGAGGTCGGAAGGGCTCAGAAGTCAGCAAACCGTGTTGGCACGCTTGGCAGGTTGGCAACTTGGATGCGGGTGATCGAGGCTGCCCGGTGCGAACGCGACGATGCAGCTCAAGTCAATCAAACGACTTGTGACGATCGTCGCGCGATCGGTCGTCGTCGATCATCTCAGGATCGGCGTTTTTTCGGACGTTCAACCGGCAAATGCGAAGCAAGTCCTTGGCCGAGAACGAGATAACGCTCAAACGCCGGACAATCCGTGCCGCATACGCTGGCCAGTTGGCAGATTGGCATTCTCGCGGGCGTTCAGGCGGCCAGAAGTCAGAAGTCAGATCAGAGGTCGGAAGTCAGAGGTCAGAGGTCAGAGGTCAGGGGCGAGGTGAAAGAACGGTCGCGTTTCGAAAAACTCGAATCGAAAATTCCTTTCCACAAATTTCTTGTGCTTGACCCGCCCGCCCCTTACAATCCCCCTGCGGAAATCCACCCTGCCCTCATTCGGGAGGACACCATGAGCGACACCAAGGAATCGTGCGCCAGCGGCGCCAGCGGCAGCGGCCTGTCGCGCCGCCAGTTCTTGCGCGGCTCGGGCGCCGCGGCCGCCGCCACCGCGCTGACCGGCGCCCCCGTGGCTCCGGCCACCGCGGCCGCCGCGGCCGCCGCCGCGGGCGGCGGCAACGTCCCGTCTCTCGGCCCCGGCCCGGTCAAGATCTCACTCAACGTCAACGGCCGCGCCATGAACGCCAGCGTCGAGCCGCGCGTCACCTTGCTCGACGCGCTGCGCAACTATCTCGACGTCACCGGCTGCAAGCGTGTCTGCGACCGCGGCAGCTGCGGCGCCTGCACGGTCATGCTCGACGGCAAGGTCGTCTACGCGTGCAGCACCTTCGCGGTCGAGGCCCAGGGCAAGCCGATCCGCACCGCCGAGAGCCTGGTCCAGGGGGACAAGCTCGACGCCGTGCCCGCCGCGTTCGTGCAGCACGACGCCCAGCAGTGCGGCTTCTGCACGCCCGGCTTCGTGGTTTCGATGAAAGCGGTCCTGGAGCAAAACCCCAAGGCCACGCCCGCCGAGGTCGAGCACGGCCTGCAAGGCAACATTTGCCGCTGCGGCACCTACGAACAGATGCGCGACGCCATCTACGCGTTGTGCAATCAGAAACGGAGTCAGTAGTCCGTGGTCAATAGTCCGTAGCAAGAAGGCCGAGTGGTTCTTGCTGCGGGCTCCGGACGACGGACTGAATTGCGAATCATTGTCGTCATCACGAGGATCCTTCCATGCCATGGCCACAAACGCGCCGAATCATCGGCACCAAGGTGCAGCGTCTCGACGGGCCGGACAAGGCCACGGGGCGCGCCAAGTACAGTTTTGACATCAATCGTCCGGGGATGCTGCACGCGCGGATGCTGCGGTGTCCGCACGCCCATGCCCGCGTCAAGTCGATCGACGTCAGCCAGGCGGAGAAGGCGCCCGGCGTCCGGGCCGTGCACACGATCGTCAAGCCCGACGCCGAGCTGTACTGGGCGGGGGCCGAGATTGCCGCCGTCGCCGCCGACACCGAGGAGCATGCTGAAGACGCGCTGCGGGCCATCCGCGTCGATTACCAGGAGCTGCCGCACCTGGTAAAGGAAAGCGAAGCGCTGACCGCCAAGCGGCGGACCGTCAGCGGCAATGCCATGACCAACGTCGAGGCCGCCGGCGATTTCGCGACGGCGAATTTCGACCAGCAAGCCTATCAAGGCGCCGCCGCGACCGTCGAAGGGACCTACGGCGTCCCGATCATCTCGCATCAGTGCCTGGAGTCGCACGGCCTGGTCGCCGAATGGAACCAGGACGCCACCGAGCTGACGGTGTGGGCCTCGACCCAGGCCGTGCCGAACACGGCCAATCAGCTCGCCCAGTACTTCAAGCTCCCCGCCACGCGCGTCAAATGCATCACCCATTACATGGGGGGGGGGTTCGGCAGCAAGTTCGGTCCCGACATTCAGGGGACCGTCGCCGCCGAGCTGGCCCGCAAGGCCCGCGCCCCGGTCAAGCTGATGCTCGACCGCGCCGAGGAAGTCACCTGCGGCGGGCAGCGGCCCAGCGCTTTCGGCACGGTCAAGGTCGCCGGCGACAACCAGGGCCGGCTGCAAGCGTTCGAGGTGGATTGTTACGGCTCGCCCGGCATCGGCGGGGCGGCCACGGTGAACTTCAACCTCTTGCCCTACGTCTATTCGGCGCCGAACGTCAAACGCAAGCACTCGCGCCTGCGCATGAACGTGCAGACGGCCCGGGCCATGCGGGCGCCCGGCCATCCACAGAACTGCTTGCTCACCGAGCAGGCGCTCGACGACCTGGCGGCGCGGCTCAACGTGAACCCGCTGGACATGCGCCTGCGCAACCTGCCGGCCAACGACCCGAACGCGGTCGATAACGCGCCGACGTCGTTCCTGGCGCTGCGCAACACGATCTACACCCGCGAGATCGACATCATCAAGAAGATGTGCAACTGGGAGCAGCGCTGGCACGCGCCCGGCAAGGGCGGCGGCGTGGTCAAGACCGGCCTCGGCGTCGCGCTCCACACCTGGGGCGGCGGCGGCCGTGGACCCAACCCCACCAAGGTCACCATCAGCGCCGACGGCTCGGTCCTCGCCCAGTCGTCGAGCCAGGACCTCGGCACCGCGCAACGCACGGTGACGGCGATCATCGTCGCCGAGGTGCTCGGTTTGCAGCCGCGCGACATCACCGTGCAATTGGGCGACAGCGTCCACGGCCCGTCGACGCCGTCGGGCGGCAGCACCACCTGTCCGGGCACGTCGCCCGCGATCCTCAAGGCCGCGGAGGCGGCCCGCAGCGCGTTCCTGGCCGAGATTGCCCCGCGGCTCAACGCCCAGGCCGGCGACCTCACCATCGAGCCCGGGGTGATCGTCAATCGCACGAACAATCAGCGCACGCCGTGGCGGCAAGCGTGTGCCCGCCTCGGCATGAACCCGGTCCAGGCGACCGGCGACTGGCCGCCCCCGGGCCAGCTCAACGCCATGACCCCCGCGGGCGCCGCCCTCCGCCGCGAGTGGCAACAGACCCTCACCAACCAGGGCGTCGGCGGCATCCAGGTCGCCGAAGTCAAGGTCGATACCGAGACCGGCGTGGTCCGCTGCACCCACGTCTGGGCCGTTCAGGATTGCGGCATGATCATCAACAAGCAGGGCTGTGAATCGCAAGTGGCCGGCGGGGTGATCATGGGTGTGAACTACGCATTGTTCGAAGAGTGCATCTACGACCGGGCCACGGGGCGGATGGTGAACCCCGACATGGAGTTCTACAAGCTCGGCGGCATCCAGGACATGCCGCAGATCCACGTCCACATGATGGACATGCCGGAGCGCGGCGTGATCGGCATCGGCGAGCCGCCGACGATCTCGACCGCCGCCGCCATCGCCAACGCCATCCACAACGCCCTGGGCGTGCGCGTGCCGCAGGCGCCGTACACGCCGGAGCACGTGCTGGCCGCCCTCGCCAACCGACGATGAAACAGTTAACCACGGATTTCACGGATCACACGGATCGGAGTGAACAAGAGTCGGCATCATCACGGGATTGATCGTATGGCTCTTGTTCATCCGTGTCATCCGTGGTTCACAATCAAGGACCCACAACCATGAAAAACTTCACCTACTTCCGTCCGACCTCGCCGGAGCAAGCCGTCGGCCTTCTCGAAGCGCGCTGGGGCAACACCGAACTGCTCGCCGGCGGCACCGACTTGCTTGACCTGCAAAAGGAATACATCGCCCAGCCGAGCCGCATCGTCAGCCTGGCGGGGGTGGCCCAGCTCAACAACGTGTCGATCGGCGACCGGGCGATCACGCTCGGCGCCGGCATGACCATCGCCGCCGTCGCCGCCCATGCCAGCGTCCGCCAGCACGCCGCGGCCCTGGCCCAGGCGGCCGCCGAAGTCGGCGCCCCGCAAATCCGCAACATGGGGACGCTGGGCGGCAACCTGTGCCAGCGCAACCGCTGCTGGTACTTCCGCGACGAGCACACCAACTGCCTGCTCAAGGGCGGCCCGCGCTGCAACGCCCTCGACGGCGAGAACAAGTACCACGCCGTGTTCACCGCCGGCCACCGCTGCGTGATCGTCCACCCGTCCACGCTGGCGCCGGCGCTGATCGCCCTGGGGGCGAGCGCCGACGTGCAGGCTCCCAACGGCCGCCGCACGGTGGAGCTGGCCAAGTTCTTCCGGGCCCCGACCGGGCCGGCCGAGCGCGAGCACACGCTGGCGGCCAATGAGCTGGTCCTGTCGGTGACGATTCCGATCGCCGGCACCAGGAGCGCCAGCTACGAAGTCCGCCACAAGCAGGCCTACGACTGGCCGCTGGTGCAGGCGGCGGTCGCGTTCCAGGGCGGCCAGAACGGCGCCAAGGCCACCGGCGTGCGAATCGTGCTGGGCCACGTGGCGCCGACGCCGTACATCGCCGAAGCCGCCCAGCGCGCCCTGGACAACCGCGCGATCACGGAGGCGAGCGCCACGGCGGCCGGCCGCGCCGCCGCCGAGGGGGCCAAGCCGCTCAGCCAGAACGGTTACAAGCTGCGGCTGATCGAAGTCGCGGTGAAGCGGGCCTTGTTGCTGGCATCGGGGGCGAAGCCGTACTGGGAGGTGTGACACTGGGAGGTGTGAACGGCGAAGCTTGGTCGACGATATATATCAGGAGCGGATCGCGATCGGGGACCGCGATCCGCTTTTGTTTTGCAGACCCTACTGATCTTCAGAAAATCATGGCGCCTGCCCAAACCCGTTTAGCGCACGCATGACGCCGCGCGTGCGCTAAACGGTCACAGAATGGCGCATGACTTCCCGCCCTCCCCCGCCACGCCGCCATGGTATAATCCGGGCCTCATGTACACGACTCCCCCGAGCCTGCTCCGGCGGCTGCGCGACCCGGCCCAGCGCGAGGCCTGGGACGTTTTCGTCGAGCTGTACACGCCGCTCTTGTTCGTGTGGTCGCGACGCTGGGGCTTGCAGGAATCCGATGCCGCCGACCTCGTGCAGGAAACGCTGCTGCTCTTGTACCGCAAGCTGCCGGAGTTCGAGTATCGCGATGGGAGCAGCTTTCGCGGCTGGCTCCGCACCGTCCTGCTCAACAAGTGGCGCGAGACCCGGCGGCGGCTCGTCCCCCAACCGGTCGGCGATGGGCTCGATCCGGCCGTGGAGCCAGGCTGGGCGGAGCAGGAAGAGCAGGAGTATCGCCGGCAGCTCCTGCGGGTGATCTTGAAGAAGCTCAAGCCCGAATTCCCGGCGACCATCTGGAGCGCGTTCGAGGCGTATGTCCTGGAAGGCCGGCCGCCGCGCGACGTGGCCGCGCGTATGGGCATCAGCCCGGCCACGGTCTACGCGGCCAAATCCAAGGTGTTCCAGCGCATACGGCAAGAGCTGGCGGGCATGCTCGAATGATCGGGGCGAGCGTCGACCTAAACGGCGAGCGTCGAGCCGTAAGGCCGACAAGGCTGCCGGGGGAGCGTCGCGGCGCACGCGCGCCGTGGCCGGCGTCCCTGCGGTCCCGTCGGCCGTACGGCTCGACGCGCGCCAACGGGATTGCGGGAAGATTCCGCTTCCCTGGCGCATATCAAAGGGTGAACCCGGCAACCGTTCAATCCGTTGCTGCGTTCCGCCGCGAGGATACGCCATGGCCGCCGTGCAAACTTGCCCTGATGTGCCCACGCT
>JAKEET010000190.1 GCA_022616435.1 Gemmataceae bacterium | reverse complement strand
GTGTCCGACAGCCCGCAACCACGTCACGTCCACGTCGGGCTTACGCCTCGACGCTCGCCTGCCAGCGCTTACGCCCCGACGCGCGCCCACCAGTCATCGAATCACGTTCTTCATGGCGATCCCCTTCCCGGTCGCGTCCACCACGCGCAGGAAGAACTCCCAGTTCGGTTCCGGGTTCGGCGCGGCGGATTGGCAAACCTTCACCAGCACCGTGTTCTTGCCCGCGCGCAAGCTCACCTGGAACCGATGCCGGTCGAGCCGCACGCCGTTGCGCCATTCCTCGAAGCCGAACACGCGCTTGCCGTTGACCCACACGGTGAAATGATCGTCGGCGGCGCCGCGGAACTCGACGTCGCTGCCTTGGGCGACCGTGAACTCGGTGTACGCGAACGCCACGGCGTCATCGGCGTTGCCCAGTGCTTCCTTGGCGGCGAGGTTGACGAGCGCCTGATGTTTTGCGCCGGACGCGTGCGGCGGCTCGGTGACGTGGTAGCGCGTCCAACGCAGCGTCTTGCCGCCCTGCCCTGGCTGTTGCTCGGACAGGTCAACTCGCTTCTCCGGCGGATAGGTGAGATGGAAGCCCTTTTGCCCGCCGCCGTCGAACGGGCCGATGAGGCGCCAGTCCATCAAGAAGCCGAGATGCTCGCCGACGTTGACCTTGACGCCGAGCTGCTCCAGTCCGGCAGCCGCGTCGCGGGCCTGCTGGACATCGCGCGCCGCTTCGAACGCCTGGCGGAACGACGCCCCAGCTTGATCCTTCGCGCCCTTCTTCAGGTGTTGACGGGCGCTGGCGAGCGCGAGGGCCACGGCGTCGAAACGAAACTCCGGATCGTCGAGCCGCGACGCGAACAGCCTGGCGCTGACGCCGGGACGCTCTTGCTCGACCAATTCCAGCGCCAGGCGGCGTGCCCGGCCGGGCTGCTTGACGTCCTTCGCGAAGGCCAGCAGATCATCGATCGGCAGGGATTGGGCCTTGGCTTGCTCGCGAAGGACAATGCGGTCCAGGACGGTCCGCAGCCAGTTGCTCGCGCTGGTGTCGGCCCCGTCCATCGCCCGCAGGATGGGCAACAGCGCATCCGGGCTTGCCTGGCTCAGACGTTCCCACGCGGCCCGGCCCTCCGGCGTGCCCCGGCCTTGCTTGACAACCAGGGCGATGTCTTTCGAAACGGGAGAACCGCCGGCGACGGCCAGCGGCGCGAACACGAGAAGAAGAAGTGATGGCCAGCGCACTTGACCCCCCGTCTTGGTCGTGGGGGCAAGTTTTCAACTTGCCCCATTCGCCCCACGCGGCAAGTTGGAAACTTGCCGCCACGTTCATTGCCAGCGCTCGAGCAACGGCGACGGATCGGACAGATCCCGCACGGCCACGTCCGGTTTCGCCTCGACCAGCTCATCGAACGGATGCACGCCGGTCGCCACCGCGGCCACCTTGGCCCCGATCGCGCGGGCGCAGCGCACGTCGAGCGGCGTGTCGCCGATGACCCAGATGTTCTCGGGATTCACATCGGCATCGATTTCCTTTCGCACCGACGCCAGGGCCTCGCGGGCCACGTCGTCGCGATCGAAGTGATGGTCGCCGAAGCCGCCGAAACGGAAGTGGCCGGCGAGGCCGAAATGGCCGAGCTTGGCCTTGGCCCCGGCCCGGACGTTGCCGGTCAGCAGGCCGAGGGCGCAATGGTTTCGCGCGGTCAGATGGGCGAGCAGGTTGTCGATCCCCGGCAGGATGCGGCCGCGGTGGCGGCGCAGGCAACCCGGCAGCCGCCGCAAGTAGCCGTCGAACAGGCGCGTGCGGACTTCCGGCGTCTCGTCGATGTCGTGGACGTGCAGCAAGTCGCGGACAATGGCCCGGTCGGTCCGGCCGCTGTAGGGAACCTTGACGCGCAATTCGACCTGAAAATCTTCGGTGAGGGCCGACTCGAGCGCCGCCTTCCCGGCCCCGCCGCTGGCCAGGAGTGTGCCGTCGATGTCGAACAGGCAGATGAGCATTGGGGCATTGTATCAAGCGCGCCATCGGAAGCAGCCAGCATCGCGAGCCACAAGATTAGAGAAGGAGGAAGATGAAGACTCATCTTCCTTCGTGCCGGCGACTCACGCCGCGGCGCCGCGCATCACTTCTCGGGCGCCGGCGCGGCTGCCTCCCAATCCACGTCCAGCATCGAGCCTTTTTCATTCTTGAAGAGCGTCTTCCCCTTGGGCCGCATTTTCCGCACCGCCGCTTGGAAGTCGAGTGTCCGCTCCAGCTGTTCGCTGCGGCCGATCGCGTTGAGCATCGGCAGGGCCATGTTCGCCAGGGTCTGGGCGTCGGCGGCCACCGGCGTGCCACGCGTGTTGTCCATGAGCTCCTTCATGGCGTGTTCCAGCCGCTTGCTCTGGATCTTCCAGGGCAGGTAGGTGGGTTTGCGATCCTTGGGCTTTTGAGCGATATTGGCGAAGTCCCGCTGATACTCGGCGAAGATGTCGTCGAGCGCCTCGCCGACCAGAAACAGGCCGATCTTCGGATCGTACTCCTCGACGTACTTCGTGAAGTAACACACGCCGATCGCCGCCTCCAGGCGCTCGGAGAGGGACGGCGGCGGCTGCACCTTCTTGGACAGGATCTTGATCAGGCCGCCGGCCACCGGCCCTTCCAGCTTCCCCTTGTAGGCGGTGACGGCCGGGACGCCGGTGGCCGCCAGGGCGATCACCGCTTTGCGGCGCACGAAGCGGAGCGCCTCGAACTGCTCCGCGTCGGCAACGGGCGGCATCGGCCGGTTGACGAACTTGAGCAGGGCGTCGACCCGCCTGGCGTCGCGGGTCTTGCGCTCCTGGATCGCCTTGTCGGACTGACTGGAGAACTTGGTGAAGGCCTTGATCGGGAAGTATTCCAGCATGCCGTCGGCGGCGTGCACGCGAATGGCGTCGTGGGTCTTCTCGTCGGCGATCAACTCGGCCAGGTAGTCGCCGACGTCATCGTGCCGGAACTTGGCGAAGTGCGGCAAGAGCAGCGCGCCGTTGACAATTGCCAGGCTGTTCGACTTGAAGTCCAGGGCGAACACCTCCTTGAAGCGCTTGAGCATGTGCGGCGTGAATTTGCGGACGATCTCGCGGTTCGTGTTGAAGTTCTTGGCGACGTTCTTGGCCATCACCTCGAATTCCATGTGAACACCGTGCATGCGCTTAGGGATGTCGGCGAGCGCTTCCACGCTGGTGACCCGCAGCACGTAGTAGCGCGACGCCAGCTCCAGGGTCTGCTCGCTCGCCGATTCGTGACCGGCCAGCGTTTTCTCGCGAAAGGTAAACGACATTCCTCGGAAAGCCAGCTCATCTTCACCCCGGCTGAGCTGTTGACCGGGCGCTCCGCTCAGGGACGTCAACAAGGCGACCACGGACAAAGCGGCCACGGCCAGGCCGAAATGCCCGCCACGAGACCAACGGACTTGTTGCATCGGAGACTCCAACCAGATGGGATTCGAGGACCACCGACGTGCCTGGACGATACGGCTGCCTACAATTGAAACTAACCTAGATCGCGGGCGCGTGTCAAGTATTTCGACCACCAAGGAGCCGCCATGTTCGACCTCGGCGCCGTCCAGGCCGCCCTTCGCGACCAGCAGCTCGACGGCTGGCTGCTCTACGATTTCCGCGGACTCAACGTGCTGGCCCGCCGCGTCGTCGGCTTGCCGGCCGACACCTTCCTGTCGCGGCGCTGGTTCTACTACGTGCCGGCCCTGGGCGAGCCGCGCAAGCTGGTCCACCAGATCGAGCCCCACGCCCTCGACTTTCTCCCGGGGCCGCGGCAGCAGTACCTGCGCTGGCAGGAGCTGGAGGCCGGCGTCGGCGCCCTCGTCCAGGGCGCCCGCCGCATCGCCATGGAATACGTGCCGCGCAACGCCAACCCCTATGTTTCGCGCGTCGACGCCGGCACCATCGAATTGGTGCGTTCGTTCGGCGCCGCCGTCGTACCCTCCGGCGACCTCGTCCAGCTGTTCGAGGCCTGCTGGGACGACGATCAATGGGCCATGCACCTGGAGGCGGCCCGGCACACGCGTTCGGCGTTTGACGTGGCGTTCGGGTTCATCGCCGCCGGCGTCCGCGCCGGCAAGGCCATCCGCGAGACCGACGTCCAGCAAACGATCCTCGACCACTTCAAGAAGAACAACCTGACCTGCGACCATCCGCCGATCTGCGCGGTCGGCCCCCACAGCGGCGATCCGCACTACGGGCCGGTGAAGGGCCAGGACGCCGTCATCCGCGCCAACGACTTCGTGCTCATCGACCTGTGGGCCAAGTGCGATCGGCCGCGGGCAGTGTACAGCGACTTGACGCGCGTGGCCTTCGTGGGCCGCGACGTGCCGCCGAAGATCCGCGAGGTGTTCGACGTGGTCCGGCGCGCGCGCGACGCGGGCATCGCCAGGGTGAAGTCCGCGTTCGCGGCCGGCGACACGCTGCTGGGCTGGGAGGTGGACAAGGCAACCCGCGACGTGATCGACCAGGCGGGTTATGGTGCATACTTCTGCCACCGCACCGGGCATTCGATCGGCCAGGAGGTCCACGGCAACGGCGCCAACATGGACGGCCTGGAGACGCGCGAGGAACGGCGGGTCATGCGGCGGACGTGCTTCTCGATTGAACCGGGCATTTACCTGCCGGAGTTCGGCGTTCGCAGCGAGGTGGACGTGTTCGTGGACAAGGACGGCACGGTACACGTGACGGGCGGCGAGCCGCAGACGGAAGTTGCGGCGCTGGTGTGATGCAACACAGATCTTTGACGAAACGGGATGATCACAGGAGAACCCAATGTATACGACCCGATCGGGACTGGAGTACCACGACCTGAAGAAGGGCGCCGGCGATCTGGCGGCGTCCGGCGACACGGTCGTGGTCCACTACACCGGCTGGTTGAAGGATGGCAAGCAATTCGACAGCAGCGTGGGCGGCGAGCCCTTCTCGTTCAAGCTCGGCGCCGGCGAGGTCATCGCGGGCTGGGACGAGGGCGTCGCCGGCATGATGGTCGGCGGCAAGCGGAAGCTGTGGATCCCCGCCGCGCTCGGCTACGGCAGCCGGGGCGCGCCGCCCGAGATTCCGCCCAACGCGCAACTGATCTTCGAGGTCGAGCTGCTGGAGCTCCGGAAATGACGGTGACCGGCGGATTCACGATTGCGCCTAACGCCCTTGGATCTCCGCGCGGCGTTCGGCCAGCCGCTGGACAAATGCTGCGTGTTCCGGCGTTTGCATGCCCTCGCGCAGCTTCGCGAGCACCGTCGCCAAATCGCGGCGCAGAAAGGCCGGGCCGTCGAGCCACAAGCCGGGAAAGACACGCGAACGCCAAACTCCGTCGGCGTCGGGCGGCAAGAGCTCGTAGCGACCGTCGACAAGGGCATGCCAGCAGATCTCTTGTCGCTCCAAGAGAACGGCGACATATTCTTGAACGCCCGCCGCTTCGTAGAGGTCGTACTTGACGTGCAGATCGTAGTCGGCGCTGGTGAGGCAGACTTCGGCAATCAGCTCGGGCGCGCCGTGCAGAAACTTGCCTTCCACCCATGACGCGCCGCCGCATTCCCGCACGATGCGCAGGTGGACGTCCGCCTGGGGAGTGTCTTCGCGCATCATGGACGTGGTGTTGTGTCCGAATTCCGTGCCGGCGGTGGCGACCCAATAGGTCCCGATCCACAGACCGACGTGTCCTTCCCCGCTGCCATGCTCGACCGATACCGGCGACGGCATATAGACAACTCCCCCGAGCAACTCCGCCTTGGTGATCTCGGGATGCAGCTCCCAGCGGCGCAAGAATTCCTGGCGCGTCAACCGGAGTCCAGGCTTCAGGGGCGGCACTTCTTGTTCGACGGTCGCCATGTTCTCCTCCGGCTGCATTCTAACCTTCGCCGTGGCCGATTCGCAACCGCTGGTGTAAGAGTTGGCGCCGGAATCCGGTTGATTCATCGTCAGCCCCTTGTCCGCCGTTGCCCATGCCGGCGGCCGGACCACGGTCTCCATCCATAACCGGCCTACTTCACCTCCCGCCACGTCTCCCGGCACGCCAGCGGGTAGTCGGTCAGCAAGGCATCCACCCGGGCCAGGCGGGCTCGCTGCCAGTTCTCCGGTTCGTTGCCGGCGACCAGCGGGCCTGAGAGGAAGATCCGCTTGCCAAGCCTGTGGATTCGCGCCGACTGTTCGGGCGTCGGCACGAAGCGGACGTAGATCCAGTCGGCGTTCTTGTCGGTCAAGGCCGCTTCCAGATCATCGGCTGTCTGGGCCAGCACGGCGACGCCGATCATCGGGCTGGCGGCGCGGAGCTGGCGGCGCAGATTCGGCGAGGTGATCGTGTTGCCGATGCATGCCAGGCGCGGGCCGAGGCCGTGCTGCTTGGCCAGCTTGACGATGTCGCCGGCCATATGGTCGTCTTCCACCTTGATGTCCAGGGCGATGATCGTCGCGGCGGCGGCCTTGGCGTCCTTCAGCAGGCCGAACACCTCCGCCAGGGCCGGGACGCGCTCGCCGGCGAACGCGGGGTCGAACCAGCTGCCCGCGTCGAGCTTGCGCAGCTCCGCGAACGTGAAGCCGCTGACCTTGCCGCCGCCTGTTGTCGTGCGCCGGACGTCGTCATCGTGGATGCAAACGAGGTCGCCGTCCTTGCTGCGGCGGATGTCGAGCTCGAAGCCGCAACGCAGCGAGACGCATGCGTTGAAGGCCGCCGCGTGCTTGAACAGGCCGCGATGGGCCACGATCCGCGGCGGCGCCGGGACCTTTGCCTCTTGCCCCGGCGTCCCACCGCTCACGACAACCAGCAGCAGCCCCGCCACGATCATTGCACGCAGGACCATCATATGTTCCCCCAAGGAAGTTCAACTCTGCCAGAACGTGGACGCCCGCGGCACTTGATAGCGAACCGCCAGGTGCGGCGTTTCGATCCGTCGCTGCCCCGTGCCCAGCGACTCCATGCCGGCGGCGACCAGTCCGGTCGTGAGCAGTGTGCGCTCGATCGGGTACGGCGCCTTGCCCGTCATGAACATCTCCTCGGCCTTGGACATCAGGGCCGCGGAGTACGTGACGTTCGGATTGGGCGGCAGATAGAACAGCGTCGAAAGGGGCTCCGCCTGATTCTTGATGCGGGCGGCGAACGTGAAGTCGCCGACCAGCCCGTTCAGGAGCAGCATCGTCGCCTTCACGCCGTCGGCGTATTCGAAGCGATAGGCGACGGGGTCCTTGACCCACTCGCGGATCTGCTTCGCGGTCGGACGGCGGTGGCTGAAGGTCGGCGGCTGGGCCAGCGTCTGGCTGCGGCACAGGCAGGCGTCGAACAGCTCCGGCGACCAGCCGCCGGTCCGCCACGACCCGGCTTGCATCGCCTTCCAGACCGGCTCGCCCCGCAGCGCTTGCACCGCCGTGACGCCTCGTTCGCCTCCGCGGCGCCGCTCGGCCATGCACTGGATGACTTCGAGGGCGTGGAAATCATAGCTGTCCACGCCGCCCATGGCGACGCACATCAGCTCCTCGACCTCGGCGCCGTGCGGCAGATCCAGGGCGGGCATGCGCCAGGTCACCGGCAGCGACGAACCCGCCAGGAACGCGAAGCCCAGCTTGCGGGCCGTGTCCACCATCTCCCGCGCCCAGTCCCAACGCCACGACAGGTGCTTGTCATTGAAGACCGGAACCGATCGGCCGTCCTTCTGGAAGACCTCGGCCGCCGCCCGGAAGAACTCGTAGCGCGGATACTGCTTTTGCCCGAGCTTGTTGCGGGGATAGTCGCCGTGCTCGCCGATGATGAGCACGGCGTCCACCGCGAGCTTGTCGCCGCCGCAACGGAGCGCCTCCGCGATGGTCGGATAGATGCGAAAGCCAAACTCCTTGGCCCGTCCGCGGCTCAGGTCGTTCTTGGGCGTTTGATCGACGTACGCCGACACGAGATCAATGGCAGGCCGATGCCATCGGCCGGCGACCGGGTAGCCGTGCAGGAAACGTTCGGGCATGTGCCAGGCATGCGAGCGGTAACGCCATTCGGTGGTGATGACCGCCAGCTTCCTGCGGCCGGCGGCCGCGGGTCGCCCTGCCTGGACCGGTGTGCCAACGGAGCTGGCGCCGATCGCGCCAGCGCCCACGGCGCCGACGAATGTCCGTCTGGAGATCATGTGCGCTCCTGTGTGAACGACGGGCCATGGATATGGATATGGAGAATTGGATTGCATTGCGCTACACACACACAACATCCATACGAGGGTCGGTGTCCGAGAAAGACTGCCATGACGGATGGGTGAGGTGCGAAAAACCCCAATGCTTCCCGAGATGCCCGAATTGATCGAAGCTGTTGGGCATCTCGAGCTCCCCCCGCAAGCTCTTTCCGGGTAGCGAGATATGCCTGCCGATTCTCCGAGATGCCCGAATTGGTGGGTGCCAGGTAAGTGATCCACCCTTTCCCCTGCCGCGATCAGGTTCCCTTCTTCTTCATCCCGTCCGGCGCCCCCATGTCGCGGTAGTACAGCGGCAGATGGCGATAGTAGACTTCCAGGGTCAGCAGGCTCAGGCTGGTCACCATCAGCCGGCCGCCGGAGCTTGCGTGCGGGTCGCCGGCCGCCGGCCAGCTGCCAAACTGCGGGCCTTTCGGGTTGTCGTCTTGCGTCTTCACCAGGGTGTCGCGCATCTTCTCGTTCCAGTTCCTCCACGCCTCGCCGCCGAAGTGGCGCATGACCTGGGTGGCGTAGTAGTAGTAATAGATGTCGCGCTTCGCGGCCGGCGCGTTCGGCTTCAAGTGCAGGTCGATGGCCTTGATGAGCCGGATGTTCTGTGGGCCCCATGACTGCAGATACTGCCGGCACAGCAAGCCCACTGCGGTGGTCGTCGGCCGCGAGCCGATGCCGACGTAGCCGTAACCCTCGTCGACCGGGCTGACGCAGCCGTCGAGGTAGCGCTGCGCCTTCTTCATGGTGATTTCGGGAACGTCGAGGCCCGCCATCTCGGCGCTCTTGAGGGCCATGATGTGCCAGCCGGTGACCGACGTGTCGCCGGCCTGGTTGGGCGCGTAGCGCCAGCCGCCGCCGTCGTGCTGCGCGGCCACGATGAACTTGATGGCCAGCGCCGCCGGACGCCGCAGCAACGGATCCTGCGTCAGTCCATACGCCTCGCAGATGGCGATCGTCGCCAGGCCGTGGCCGTACATGCCGCCGCCGAAGTTGCCGGTTCGTCGGTCTTGCTTGTCGATCAGGTACTTCAGTGCCTTCTCGATCGGCTTGTCGTAGGGATTGTCCTTGGCGCTCTTGTGCGTCTTGCCGGCGCCCAGGAACGGCAACAGGCCGAAGGCGGCGCCGGCGACGTCGTTCTGACTCCCCTTGTCGGGGAAGTTGCCGTCGAGCCGCCAGCTGCCGTCGGCCGCCTGGTTCCGCGCCAGCCATTGCAAGCCCTTGGCGACGGCGGCCTCCGAAGCGCCGGTGCCGCCGCCCTTTTCCAGCAGGAAGCTGCGCGTGGCCGCGCTGCCGCGGATGACCTTGAAATAGTCGCGATTGTGGCCGCCGAAGATCACGCCGCCGGGCGGCAGCAGCTTGTCGGAGTTGGGATTGGGGCCGTCGATGGCGCCGGCCAGGCCGCTGCCGAACTTCGTCATCCCGAATTGCTGGCCGAGATCGCGGAGCACGCCGTCCAGCGCGCCGCCCTTCAGGCCGACGTTGTCGAGCGGATCGGCCTGGCCGGGAATGGTGACTTCGTCTTTCCGCGGCACGTCCGCGACCGGATCCTGGTGCCGTTCCTTGCTGTAGTCGTTGCGAACGGTGGACAGGAACGGATCGTCCCTGGCGGGATCATAGGTCTGCGTTTCGGTGCCGATCACCGACTGGATCATGGCCGGCTCGACGGGGATCTCCGCCTGGCCGGGGGACGACAGCAGGACGAACAGGGTCATCATCGCCCCGTGGAAGAACAGGCTGGCGAAGCTCGCCGGGAACAGCCGCCGCAGGTTGCGGCGCGTGTCGCCGGAGCTCGGAAGACGTACCGCGACAGTCTTTGCTGAAAGGGACATGCGCGACTCCCATCGAGATGTGAAGCAGGGACACACGATGTTGGAGGGTGGCATGCTTTCGCCGATCCCGCGCCACGGCGGAAGGATGGGGACCATCACGGCGAAAGCATGTTGTCCCCGGCGACACCCCGCATGCTTTCGCGGTGTTGGTTCAGAACATTCGTCGGTGGCGAGGGAGCCGCGAAAGCATGCCACCCCACGCGTCCTATTCTGACGCAGGGTGGCACGATGTTGGAGGGTGGCATGCTTTCGCCGATCCCGCGCCACGGCGGAAGGATGGGGACCATCACGGCGAAAGCATGCCACCCCACGCATGCCACCCTACGTTCTTGGCGGGCCACCCTCGTCAGAATAGGAGCGCCCGAAGCGCCAGCGGGCGCCGCGTACTGGCCGCTTCGGGCAGTGTTTACAGCGCCTTCTTGACGGCCATGTCCGCGCCGGCGCCCGCCTCGCGGAAGTAGAGCGGCAAGTGGCGATAGTAGACTTCGAGCGTCAGCAGGTTGAGACTGGTGACCATGAGCCGGCCGCCGGAGCTGGCGTGGGGATCGCCCGCGCTCGACCAGCTGCCGAAGTTCGGGCTCTTCTGGTCGCTTTCCTGGGTCTTGACCAGGAAGTCGCGCATCTGCTTGTTCCAGGCCCGCCACGCCTCGCCGCCGAAGTGGTGCATGACCTGCGTGGCGTAGTAGTAGAAGTAGATGTTCTTGCGCGGGCCGGTGGCGGGCATCTGCCGTTTGAGGTTGTTGTCGATCCCCTTGATCAGCCGGATGTTCTGCGGGCCCCACGATTGCAGGTACTGCCGGCACAGGAGGCCGACCGCCGACATCGTCGGCGCCGAGCCAGGACCGACGTAGCCGTAGCCCTCGGTGGCGGTGTCGCACACCGAATCGAGGTAGCGCATCGCTTTGCGGATCGTGATGTCGGGGACGTCGAGGCCGGCCATTTGGCCGCTCTTGAGGGCCATGATGTGCCAGCCGGTGACCGAGGTGTCGCCGGCCTGGCCCGGAGCATAGCGCCAGCCGCCGGCATCGTGCTGGGCGGAAACGATGAAGTTGAGGCACATCTGCGCCGGCCGCCGCAGCGCCGGGTCCTGGGTCATGCCGTACGCCTCGCACATGGCGATCGCCGCCAGGCCGTGGCCGTACATGCCGCCGCCAAAGTTCCCCGTCCGCTTGTCTTGCTTGCGGATCAGGAACAACAGCGCCTTCTCGACCGGCTTGTCGTACGGATTGTCTTTCGAGTTCTTGTGGGTCTTGCCGGCGGCCAGCATCGGCAGCAGGCCGAACGCGGTGCCGGCGATGTCGTTGTTGCTCCCCTTGTCCTGGAAGTTGCCGTCGAGCCGCCAGCTGCCGTCGGGGAACTGATTGCGGGCCAGCCATTGCAGGCCCCGCGCCACCGCCGCCTCCGAAGCCCCGGTGCCGCCGCCTTCACGCAGCGATTTCTCGCGGGTCGCGCCCGACCGGCCGTAGAACGTGCCGGCCAGCGGCATGCCGCGCGGGCCGTAGCCGCCCAGCTCGCCAACCGCGTTGCTGTTGCCGACCAACCCTTCGATGGCGCCACCCTGCCCCTTGTTGCCGAACCCGCCGGGCGCGGGCAGGTTGACCGGCGGCATCTCCTTGTCGCCGTTCAGGATGCCAACCGCTTCATTCGGATTGACGGTGCCGGGGACGCTGACCTCGGCGATGCGATCGACGTTGTAGTTGATGTCGGTGTCGAATTCCTGGGCGGCCGGATCGACGTCCGTGGTCAGGAACGGGTCCTTGTTGGTGTCCTCGGCCGCATCGGTGTTGACCGGCGTGGGTTCCTCCTTGCGTTCCATTTGCGTGTCGGCCGAGCCCCTGGGCGCCAGCAGGAAGAAGGCGCCAAGGAGGACGGCGTGGAACACGACGCTCATGAGCGCCGCCGGGCCCATGCGGGCGAGCTGTTTGCGCGTGTCGCTATAGTCCATCTCGTGGGCCACCACCACCGGAGCGGCGGGCCGGAGCTTCGAGTTGTTGTTTTCGTCGGCCATGGGACAACTCCTTGAAGACTTCGAGAGTCTCTATGGTTCAATTATGCGCCCGACATCGGGGCGGACGCAACCGAAAACCGCCATGACGGGGACGACATTCTCATCAGGGCTGCCCCAGCCGATTCGGATCGACCGGCTGCGCGATCGGCGGCGGCGGCGCCGGAGTCGCTTCAGGGGCCGGTTCCTCGGGCAGCGTTCCGGCCTCGACGTTTTCCATCATCTCCAGGGCCTGCTGATCCAGCCGGGCGGACAACCGCTCCTGGATCGCCCTGTCTCCCTTGCGGAACCACCAGGTGATGCCGCAGATCACCGCCACCAGACCGACCAGGAGGGCCACGACGCCGATCAGCACGACCAGCGAAAACGGCGTGGCGTCGATGACCGGCGGCGGCGCCTTCGCGCCGTAGATGGTCGGCCCAATCAGCAGCGGAATGTCAATGTCCTTGTCCGGCACCCGAAACGTAAACCGGCCCATGTAGTAGCCGTTGAAGCTCACTTGCCGCCGCATGTCCTCCGTGACCTCGAAGCCCTCCGGCAACATCGGGAAGATCACGCAATACGGATGGCTGCGCTTGGTATCGCCGAACACCCACCCCTCGTACAGGTGCGTGACTCCGGCCTGCTTGGCCTGCCAGGGCGCCTCGTACTTGCGAATCCGCACTATGCGTCCGTCGATGGGGACCACCTTGCCGCGATGGATCTTCGGCTCGGTCCACAAGTGCGGGAACTTGATGAAGGCGTTGTCCCTGGCGCTCTTCTTGAAGGCCTCCGGCGGATACTGGAACGCGTAGATCAACGCCTGGCAGTAGGCCCGATAGGTCGGCAACGCCGACTTCGGCAACTCTTCGGGCGCCTTGCCCCGCAGATCGGGGAGAGGCCGATTGTCCTCGACAAGCTCCAACCAGTCCGCGTTCAACGGCGGGGCGAATTCACTGGCGAATTCCAGTCCCTCCCACACCATTTGGTGGAGAGACTCGACGCGCAGCGCAGCGATCGTTAGGGGATGCCGGGCCAGCACCATCTGAGCGGCCGCGGCCGGCCTGCGCTTCGCGCGGGTAAACCAGAACTCTTCGTCCTTGTTCAGCGCGGGAACGGGTTCCTTGGACGGCTCCTGACCGCTTGTCCACCATGGGGCGATCAAGCATGTCAATAAGCCGGCCAGCCACCACGCGGCTCGTTTCGGGACAGGCATGCGCACCAATCCCCTGACGTTAGATGCGCTGGAGGCCTGAAAGTTCCCGGATTCGGGCATGGGCGTGATGATCAGCCCGAGTTGCACGCCTTCGATCGCGGGTGCCTGGCGCATGATGGAGCGGCTCTGACCTGATTTCCTGACGACTGCTTCGAGTCAGTGACGCTGCGTGGCTGGAGCGAGCGCTAAACGGCAAGCCACACGCCACTCACCACTGACCCATGACTCCTGACTCCTGACCCCTGATTCCCTAGTCCGTCTTCGGCCTCTCGAACTTCGGGGCGACGAACGAGATGTTCTTGTAGCCGGCCAGCTTGCAGACGTCGTAGACGCGCATGACGTACTGATGCCGGAGGTTGCCGTCGCCTTCGAGCTTGATCGCCGACTTGATGGCGCCGGGCTGGTTGAGGATATGCTTCAGCTCCGCGTCGAGCTTCTTCAGGCCGTCCTCCAGCGACGGATCGGAGCTGTCGGTCACCACCTTGGTTTCCTGCAGCTGCTTGAGCAGGATCTGGCTCGGCTCGCCGTCGTGCCGGCTGCCTTCGACACCGCCCTTGGGGACCGACTTCACCTGCACGAGGATGGTCTCGGCCGCGTCCGGATCGCTGTCCGGGGGGAGATCGGTCGGCAGGACCGGCGTCGGCGACTTGGTCGCGGTCTCGGTCGGCGGCACCAGCTTGCCGTCGATGTGCCCTTCCAGGGCCGACGGGTGATAAGTCATGATGAAGAATGCCAGGAGCTGGAACGACATGTCGAGGAACGGGGTGATGATGTAGTTGAGGTTGACCCCGCCGCCGCTCTCGCTGGCGATACGTTTTCTCTTGCTCATGGACGTTAACCCGTCTTCCGGTATTCTTCGTAACTACAACAAACTCACGCCGCCGATCGGGTCATCACGCGCAACTGCCAGCGCCGATAGCCGGCGCGCTGGCACGAATCGAGCACCTGCCAGACCTCGCTGTACCGGCAGTTCCGGTCGGCGCGGAGCACGACGACGACCTTGAAGTCGCGATCCGGGTTGCGGCCGGGGTTCTTCTCCTGCCAGACCCGCTGCAGGTCGATCTTCTCGCGCATCAGGTGGGCCTTGAGCTTTTCCGGGGTGTCGAGCGCGAAGTTCGACAACGTGCCCACCAGCTTGCCGTCGGAATTCAGATTGAGAAAGATCCACTCCTCGGCCGTGTTGTCGAGCGGCATGGCCGCCTGGGCCACGGGGAGCGCGATCGAATCGTCGAATTGATCGACGCGGACGAAGTTCACGGTGATCATGAAGAACATGATCAACTGTAAGACGACGTCGAGGAGCGGGACCAGGTTGGGATCGGCAGCGTCGGAGCTTTCCAGGTTGGCGGACATGACTCGACCTCACACAATGACCGGCGAGCGTTGCGGCGTAAGCCCGACGTGCTTGCGGGGATTCACATTGCATTCCGCGTCGGGCTTACGCCGCGACGCTCGCCGTTTTTCGAGACTCCACGTCGGGCTCACGCCCCGACGCTCGCCTACTTCTTCTCCTGCACCGCTGTCTGCGTCCGCTCGGGAGCGGTGGCGGCGGTGGCGGCCGCCGTGGTCGTCGGCGCCGGGCCGGCTTTCTTCGAGTTGTGGTACATCTGCGTCAGCAGGTCGTCGGCGAGGTTGGCCGTGTTGTTGGCGATCGCAGTCAGCCGGTTCTTGAAGTACGAATAGAAGAAGATCGCGGGGACCGCCACCGCCACGCCGACCAGGGTAACGACGAGGGCGTGGGAGATCTCGCCAGCCAGTTCGCTGGCGTCGGGGGCCTTTTGAGCGGCGCCCAGCCGGCGAAACGCGCCGACCATGCCCGACACCGTGCCGACCAGCCCGAGCATCGGCCCCAGGGTGCCGACGTTGGCCAGGTAGCTGATCATCGAATCCTTGCTCGCCTTCACCGTCTCCACCATGCTGCTCATCGCTTCGCGGGCGTCTTCGATGCCGTATTGCAGACGGCCCATGCCGGCGGTGAGCACGCGGCCCAGGAACGAGTTGTCGTTCTTGCACATTTCATAGGCCTGCTTGAACTGGCGCTTGTTGACCAGGCCCGTGAACTCATCGACAAAGGCCGGCGACACCGCCTCGCCCATGCGGAGGTCCATCACCAGGATGATGATCAGGGCCAAGGTGCCGACCGACAGCGCGGCGAAGATGATGCCGAAGACCACGCCAATCGACACGAAGAAGTGGACGATGGGATTGGCGGACAGCCTGGTCTTGCCTTCCTCGCCTTCTTTCTTCTCTTCAACCGGTTGCTCGCCTTCCTGGGCGTAGGCGACGGCGGGAGTGGTGAGGATCGCGGTGCTGGCGAAGGCGACGAGGGCAAACGACAAAAGCCAACGGCCCAACGCCAGGCCGGGCGAAGCAGTGCAAACTCCCATGATGCGGTATCCCGGAAAAGACGAAAGGAATCAGAAACGCGGGCGATCCACGCGACAGACCCAAGATCCCGCCTGCCCGGCCTGCCGGGGAATGCCGACCCAACGTGCGGAATCGCCAAGCAAGGCATCCCCGAAGCAAACCCCGCCCCCGGAAAGCCTCACCATCCTATCATGCGGAGCGAAGTGGGGGGGTGTCAAGAAGTTTCGGGCGAAAAATTGCCGAGGATGTGATACGCCCGACAGCAGAACGCGTCTTTCACGCGGCGGAATGGCTTCCACACAGAAAGACATCACGCCTACGCCAGCGCCCTCTTGAGCGCCCGCGCGGCGCCGCGCGGGTCTTCCGCCGCACACACCGCCTGGCTGACAGCGACCCGCCGCGCCCCCGCCGCGACCACCTCCCCGACGTTGTCGACGGCGATGCCGCCGAGCGCGAATGCCGGCAACGACGTCGCCGCCGTCGCTTCGCGAACATAGTCCAGTCCCGCCAGCGCGGCGAAGGTCTTCGTCCCGGACGGAAACGTCGGCCCGACGCCGACGTAACTGGCCCCTTCCAGCAGCGCGCGCCGCAGCTGGCTCATGTCGTGCGTGCTCACGCCGACGAGCGCGTCCGGCCCCAGCAGCCGCCGCACTTCCTGCAGCGGAATATCCTGCTGGCCCAGGTGCACGCCGTCGGCCTCCGCCAGGAGCGCCATGTCGGGCCGGTCATTGACGATGAACAACGCCCCCAATCGTCGCGTCAATGTCCGCACTTCCCGCGCCCGGGACAGCAGCGTGCGATCGTCCAGCGTTTTCTCGCGGAGCTGGATGACATCGGCGCCACCCTCGACGGCCTCGCGGATCGTCCCGACCAACGAAGCCCGGCACGACGATTCCGTCACCAGCACATACAGCCGGGCGTCCGCGAGCCGCTGCCGGGCGTCGGTCCCCAGCACCAGGGCCTTTTCGAGCGTGTACGCCTGATAACGCAGCCGCTTGGCGGCCTGGCCGAGCGCCGGGCTGAGGACCTTGCCGTACTCTTCCAGGCTGCGCAACGCTTCCTGCAGCCGCTTGGCGTTGGCCCGCACGACGTCGGCCAGCGAATCGCGCTCCGTTTCTTGCGCGGTCGTGAGGCGCGTGCCGACATCCTGCTCGGTGTCGCGAGCCGCCGCCAGCAGCTTGACCGGAAGATCGGCGAGAGCAGCCGTCAGCCCGTGGCGCAGCTCTTTCAGCTGCTCGGTGAAGAACGCATCGTTCATCACGAAGCGGACATGATCTTCCAGCACCCGCAGGGCTTCGCGGGCCCGGTTGGCGCACGCGTCCACGATCCGGGCCGCGTCGATCGGATCCCGCGGGTCGTCGAACAAGAGCGGCGTGTCCAGCACCAGGGCAGGCGTCTCGTCGACCGTGTGCAATTGAAACGCCGGATAGTCCAGTCCGCAGTCTTCGAGCCGGCGCCGCAATTCCTCAACCTCGGCGAGCAAGGCCGCCAGGACCTGATCGCTGGCCAGGCTTCCCTCCTCGGCGATCGCGGAAACGTGGTCGCGGGCCAGGTTCAAGATGTGCCGCACCGACGCCGACACGCGCAGCTCGGCGTCGGCCAGCTCGTGCACTGCCGCCGAATCCGGCGCGGGGCCGACGCGTTGACGCCATTGATCCAGGTCGAAGCCCGCCTTGCGCAGTTCCGCGACGCAGTATCCCTCGTCCTCGGCCAGCAGACCGCGGAGCAGGTGGACCGGCTCGAGCGCGGTCAATCCCTCCGCCTCGGCGACCAGCAAGCCCCGCCGCAGGGCAATCGACAGCGCTGGAGTGAATTCGAGTTTCATGGGAATGATGTGGGCTGGCGACGTTTTCCGTTTCAGGCAGCGTGGGAAGCGGCGAGCGCTAAACGGCAAGCCGACCCCTGACCCCTGATTGCTGACCCCCGGCTCCTGATTCGCGCACTCTTCTCAACATACCGAGTTTGCCGGTTGCGCTCCATGTTCACGAGGCCGCGCGTTCCGAATTTTGCGCCGGCGATTCAAGCCGCGGCGTTTCAAACTGGGCAACGTCGCTCCAGTCCGTTACAGTTCGAAGTCGATGTATCTGGCAAGGATGTGCCGGGACAGCCCATGTCGTGCCGCTGTTCAGGCAAGCTGGACAATCGTCGCTTGTCGTGGCAGGACGCTGACGCTAGCGCCTGAAATCGCGTGGAAATCCGCACCATGGCCACAACCGCCGCGCCGCGCTTGCTTCGCACCTGGGCCGCGGGCCTGGGAACCCTCCTCTTGACCAGCGTTTCTTGGACCTGGCCCCAAGCCGGCGCCCAGGAGCCCGTCACCACCGCGAAGCTGGACCTGGATGCCGCCATCCGGCTGGGCCTGGAGCGGCAACCGGCCCTGGCCGCCGCCCGCGCCAGCCTGGCCGCCGCGTACTCGGGCAACCAGGCGGTGAGCAACCTGCCGCGCACGGCGCGGGTGGTGTCGCGGGACATCCCGATTCGCCTGCAGCAATCGTGCTTGGGCGTCACCATTGCCGCGGCGGGGCTGGAGCAGGCGGAGTGGGAGACGCGCTACGCGGTCCGCCGCACCTACTACTCCGTGCAGTACGCCCGGCTGCAGTACGCGGTGGTCAAAGACGCTGTGTCCCAAATCGAGGACGCCTACAAGAAGGCCAAAGAGCTCGTCGACGCCGGCGATCCGAAGATCAAGGTCACGACGATCGACCGCGACAATCTCAAGATCGCCAAGGCTGTCCTCTCGATGAAGGAGGCCGAAGCGAGGATCGGCATCGAGAAGGCGAAGGCCGCGTTGCGCGAGGCGTTGGGTGTCGGCCTAGATTTCCCACTCGACGTCGTCGTGGAACCCTTGCCCCCCTTGGCGCCGGCGCCGAACAAGGACGAGCTCATCGGCCAAGCGCTGGCCAAACGCGCCGAATTGCAACAGGCGCTGGCGATGAATCAAGTGACTGAATTGGAGATCACCGCGCAGTCCCGCACCTGGTTCAGGCTCGAATCCAAGACGTTTGCCGCCGGCGGCGACATCCACGCCAGGCCGATTCCGCAGGGCGTCGCCAACGGCGAATACCGTCCGGGCGCGATTGGCCCGGAAATGCCGCCCTTCTTGTTCGGCAACCGGACCGACCGCGTCCAGCGCGCCAGCGACTTCAACGATCGGGCGATTGCCGTAGTGAACAAGACCGAGAACTTGATCGCGCTCGAGGTGGAAGCCAACTACCTCAAATGGCTGGAGGCGGCCCAAAATGTGCAAAACCTGACGCCGCTCCCCAAAGAGGCGCGGAGCGTCGCCGAGCGCGTCAAGGAGCGCTTCGACATGGGCAATGCCAGCGGCGAAGAATACTTGCGGGCCCGCACCCAGGTTAACCAGCTTGAAGCGTTGCTCAACCAGTGGAGCTTCGAGCATGCCCTGGCCCTAGCTGCTCTTGAACGCGTGACGGCGGGCGGGTATCACCCGCCTGCGGCGAAGTAGCTCACTGGCGAAGTCGCTCACTGGCGAAGTCGATCACTTGCTCAGGCTTCCGAAGTCTCGGACCCCTTCGGAAGTTCCAGTCTGATCCGGAACAGAAAGAGGACCTTCATGCTCCCCGCGCGCGCCGCCGTGCTCTTGCCATGTCTATTGTTGTTCGCGGTGCCGTTGCCCGCTCAAAACAAGGAACCCGATCCCATCAAGATCGGCATGAACGAAAGCCTGTTCGTCGACGTCTCACCCTTCCTCGTCAAGCTGTTCGCCCCCTCGTTCAACGAGCTGTGCAAGGAGTGCACCGGCTTCGCCACCCAGATGGTCCAGAGCGGCAACCCGTTCCAGACCACCAAGCTGGTCCGCGACGGCCAGCTGCACTTCGGCGTCTACCAGGGGGTCGAGTTCGCGTGGGCCTGGCAGAAGCATGGCGACCTCGTACCGCTCATGGTCGCCATCAACCGCCACCCGAACATCAAGGCCCATCTGGTGGTCCGCAAGGACAGCCCGATCGTCGGTTTCGCCTGTCTCAAGGGCAAGGACATCGCCTATCCCCTCAAGAACAAGGAGCATTGCCGGCTGTTCCTCGAACGCCACTGCGCCGACTGCGGCCAGTGCGAGCCGAAGGCGTTCTTCAGCCAGGTGACGCGGCCCGGCGGCACCGAGCGCGCCCTCGACGACGTGTGCCACGGCACGGTGCCGGCCGCGATCGTGGAGACCGTCGCCCTGGAGAGCTACCAGGCGATCAAGCCCGGCTGCTTCGCGCGGTTGAAGGTGGTCAAGGCGTCGGAGACGTTCCCGGTCGGCGTCATCGCCTATCGCAAAGGCAATCTGACCGAGGCGACGCTGGCCAAGTTCCGGGCCGGCATGATCAACGCCAACAAGAACGAGCGCACCCGCGAGATGATGCACATGTACCAGATCACCGCCTTCGAGCCGGTGCCGTCCGACTACGCGGAAACCTGCGCCGAGATCGCCAAGGCGTACCCGCCGCCGGAAGCGCTGAAGGTTTCACAGAAGTGACGCGAGCGGTTGATCGTCAAGCTTACCAATACGAAATCCGAAGCGGATGCTTCGGATTTCGTGTTTTCGGGCCGCCTATTTCGTATTCCGCCAACTTGCTCATCCCTCCTGCCGCCGGGGCCGGATCCTGGCCATTCACCACGCCGCCTTATCGGCTTGCCTGCCACGGGCCGTGGCCGGAAACGCCGCTGTCGAGGAAGGACCAACCGCCGGAGGCCCTGGCGCGGCCACCCGAGATGGTGAAGACGCCGCCGAACTTGGCCCCCTGCACGGAGCCGGAGCCGCTTTCAAAGTTGGCCGCTCCATTCTGGCTGACCACGCCGGTGCCGCCCGGAGGATTGGTGACCGTGATGACGCCGCGGCGCACCGTGAAGACGACCGGGCCCGAGATCTGCCGGACGACGCCAAACCCCGTGACGCGACCGGTGTAGCTTCCCCGGTACGTGCCGTCGAAGCGCGCGATCTGGTCGTTGTCGCGGTTCGTGACCGAGACGTCCACAGCGTTCAGGCCGCGATAGTGGCCATCGGCGCTGATGGCGGGTCGGGTGATGATCTTGTAGCTCACGTTGCCGTCCATCCGCAGCTCATCGACGCCGGTGACCGTGACCGTCTGCGGGACGTTCCAGTTTGCCGGTGTGAACGTGACGAATCCTGGGCTGACGACCCCCTCGGAAATCTTGGAGCTGCGCAGCGGAATGAGGACGTCGGCGCGGGGCGGACAGTTCAGCTTGATCGTGAAGGTGGCGGACTTGCCGAACTCGTTGGTGACCAGTCCCGATGCCGGCCTGACCGTGATGCCGGCCACCCTGCGGCTGTCGAGGTTGCGCAGCGACACGTCCGGAATGTTGATGCCGTTGTGGGCCGGGTCGGCGCTTTGCGCCGGGCCGGTGATGACCGAGTACGATTGATTGCCGTCCTTCACGCAATCTTCCTGGCCGGTGACGCGGAATTGCTGCGGGACATTCCAGTTGGCCGGGGTGAAGGTCAGGGAGCTGACGGAAACCTGGCCTTCCTTCGGCCGGCTGCTTGTCAAGGGAATGGTCACGTCGGCGCTCGGCGCCGCGGTCATCGCCACCGTGACGACGTTGAAGCCGCCCCGTTCGCTGGTCTGCAATCCGCGGACCGGTGAGATGAGGATGCTGAGCAACTCGCGGCTCTCCAGCTCCTCCATTTCCAGACGGCGACGACCTGCTCGCCCGGCCGCCGTAGGCGCTTGCCTCGCCGAGCGATTGTTCCACGAATGGAGAAGAGAGCGGAATAGCGACATGGCTTGGTTCCTTGGTGCGGCGCTGAGTTGGAAGAGTAACGGAGGGCACGTCCCGATTTCTTGGCTGGAGGATGAATGTTACCACACCATTGGACCACGTCAAGAAAGAATCGTTGCGGAGCGACAACCCCCTGTCAGCGATGCGCGGTCCGGCATGAAAGCACAACGAGCCTGTCGCCCGAAGGCGGCAAGCTCGTTGATGAACACTATCGAAACGTCAAACGGAGCGGCTAGTCGTTCCCACCCGCCGCCGGCGCCGGATCCTGCCCGTTCACCCACGGCCCTTCCAGCCGTTGATACTCCGGCGGCGACAGCGTGCTGCCCGAATCGCCGCCGGTCCAGCCGGCGACCTGGTTCGGGCGGCCGCGCTCGCGGCTGCGGCGCTCCCACTGGCGAGCCCAAGTTTCGTCGGCCGGCACGGCCTGGCGGCGTTCGCTGTCCCAGGCCAGGGCCACGCCGCGGCGGTAGCTTTGCACGCCCATCGCGACCGTGGTGAACGCGGCGGCGCCAAGCTCCGGCGTGCTCATCGTCTCGCGGTTGCGGGTGCGGCAGCATTCCAGGAAGTTCTCCCACAAGCGCTGCGTGCCGCCGCCCTCGTCGATGCCGCCGCCGACGAAGCGCGTGCCCTGCTGCTGGCGGCCGCCGCCTTGCGTCGGGCGGTTGGCGATCGATTGCCGGATGATCTCGTAGCCGTGGTCCCGGCGGTTCTGACCGTCGCGCTGGACCTCGCGGCTCGTGAACTTGATGGTGGCGTTGCGGCCGCGGATGCAGTCCTCGATCGGGTGATCGTTGATCATCGTGCCGGTGATGATGAGCTGGCAGCCTTCGTCGTAATCGGCGACGATGGTGGCCACGTCGGGGACATCCCGGCCGTCGTACTCGACGTAGATGCCGCCGCCGCCGACGACGCGCTTCGGATAGCGAAGGCCGATGGCCTTGATCATGCGGGTGGTGCGGTGGACGAACAGGTCGGTGTAGAGGCCGCCGCCGAAGGCCCAGTAGCAGCGCCACTGCGCGAACACGGCCCGGTCGAACGGCATCCGCGGCGCCAGCGGCACGCCCGGCAGCACGTTGAAGGCGTGGCCGAGGAACATGTCCCAATCGATGGTGCGCGGCGTCATGTCGCGGCGCAGCGGGTAGTAACGCCACTGGCCGACGAGGCTGTTGCGGTAGTAGCAGGTCTGCGCCTGGGCGACGTGGCCGATCTCGCCGCGCTTGATCAGGTCGTTGACCTGCGGCAAGATCGGGTCCGCGGTCCACTGCACGCCGACGGTCATGACCACGTTGTTGCGCCGCGCCGCGTCCACGACGAGGTTCGACTCCTCGATGGTCCTAGTCATCGGTTTTTCGCAGTAAATGTGCTTGCCGGCGTTGGCGGCGTCGATCGACATCTTCGCGTGCCAGTGGTCCGGCGTGGCGATGCAGACGACATCCACGTCGCGCTGATCGAGCAGCCGGCGATAGTCCTTGGTGACGTGCTGGGCGTCGTCGCGCCGCAGGCCGCAACGCTGGGCCGAGGGATACAGCCCCTTGCCCTGGCCGCGGCCGAGTTCGGGATCGCCGTCCCAGACGTCGCAGGCGCCGACGGGCCGGACGCTGTTGGCATTGGCGCGCTGGAGGGCGAGGATGACATCGATGTGCTGCTGACAGCGGCCGCCGACGCCGAGGAAGGCGATGCCGATGCGGCCGTTGGCGCCCGCGACCTGGGCATAGCTTGCGGCACTCATCGTCATGGCGGCGGTGGCGGCGCCGGCGGTCTTGAGGAAGTTGCGACGCTTTTGGTTCATGGAGAGATCCTTTTGAAACGAGAAAACGATGCAGTGCGGCGAGGTCGCACGACCGGGCCGGTTGGCAGTGGTGTTTCTTGGATGGCCTTATTGTGACAAATGGGGGGGGAAACGCCAATTGAAAATGGAGGAAATTGGCCGGCGAGCGTCGCAGCGTAAGCACGACGTGGATAGAGTGCCCTTCAACGTCCACGTCGCGCTAGCGCGGCGACGCTCGCCATCGTCATTGGGCGTCACTCCGCGTCGAACGAAACTACTTCACCTTGTGCGACAAAAACCACGGATACAGCTCCGGCGTCACATACGCCGGGTCCCACGAGTTGTGGCCAACGTGCGGGAACTCCGAGTAGCGCGGGTTGCCGCCGGCGGCGCGCAGGGCTTTCACCATCGTGCGGCAGCCTTCCAAGAGCTTGGGGCTGTCCTTGTCGCCGCAGAAGCACCAGCAGGGGATGTGCTTGATCTTGTCCGCGGTCTCGGGATTGCCGCCGAAGCAGATCGGCGCGATGGCGGCCCACTTGTCGGGATACGCCGCCGCCAGGCTCCAGGTGCCGGCGCCGCCCATCGACAGGCCCGTGAGGTACAGCCGCTTGTCGTCGATCTTGTACTCCTTTTTGAACTTCGGCGAGGATCGCCATGGCCCGTTCCGCATCGGGGCCGCCGGCCCGCCAGAAGCCCTTCGTGCGGCACTGCGGGAAGATGACGAAGAAGGGAAAGTTCTTCTCGCCGTCCTTGAACTTGATCGCGTTGCCGATGCCCTGCTTGACGGGGCGCTCGCCGTCGTCGCCGCGCTCGCCGGCGCCGTGCAGGAACAGGATCAAGGGCGCCGGTTCCGTCCCCGTGTACTTGTGCGGCACGAAGAGGTAGTACTTGCTGTCGCCGTCGGCGCCCTTGTGGACACGCGGCAGGAAGCCGGTCTTGGGTTCGCCGGCGGCAAGTGAAAGTGTGCTGAGAAACGCGACCGCAAGACCCGGAACGAACGCAAAGCGCTTCATGTGTGAACCCTCTCGATTTGTCTGGCTCATTTAGCCGGCGAGCTTGCTCGCCGTGGACAGAATCCGCACCTGTTGAAGGGATGCCGTCCGCGGCGAGCAAGCTCGCCGGCTCAATGATTCCTGGCTGAGGATACGGGTAATGACAGCACGATAACCCATCCTTCGCCAGGTTGCGAGCGCGAAATCGACAACGGTTGGGTACAATGAAGGAAACACGTTCACGGAGGCAACCGCATGGCCCCCGCCACGCAGACGGACAGCCCGCAGAGTTTCGCCGAGACGGCCTTGCGCCTGGGCGGCAAGAGCGACGAAGAGGCGCGACGGCTGGGAGCGATGGACAAGGCGGACGAGCAGGTCGAGACGCTGTTCGCGCCGCAATATCAGACCGTCAACAGCCCGATCCACAAGGCCATCTGGGACGGCCGCACTCCGCTCGATCTCTTCAGCCCGCCGAGTCCGCCGACGTCCTTGCCGTGCGATGCCGTGATGGAACGATCGCTGGCGGTCGCGCGACGGCGCCGCGACAGCAACACGCTCTTGAACGACGAACACAAGCTCTCCAACGAATCCATCGCGGACCTCGCCGACGCCGGTTACTGGGGCCTGCTCATCGATCCCAAGTACGGCGGCTCGGGAGCGCCGTTCGCGCGCTTCGCCCCGTTTCTGACCAGGATGGCGCTCGTCGATCCGACCGTGTCGGCGATGGCCTCGGTCCACGGCTGCATCGGCGCGGTCGATCCGGTCCGCACCTTCGGCAACACTGAGCAAAAGGCGCGGCTGTTGCCGATCCTGGCCAGCGGCGCACGAATCTCGGCCTTCGCGCTGACCGAACCGGGCGCCGGCTCCGATCTCACGGCGCTGCGGACCACCGCCACCCTGGTCGGCGACCACTACGAAGTCACCGGCGAGAAGCTGTTCATCACCAACGCCGTGCCCGGCCGGCTGATCGGTTTGGTCGTGTTGCTCGAAGGCAAGCCGGCGGTGCTGATCGCCGAGCTGCCCGAAGAGAACGAGCAGTTCCGCATCAAGAAATACGGGTTGTACGCGCTCAAGCATGCCTACAACCAGGGACTTGTCTTCAACAAGTTCCGGGTGCCGCGCGAGAACCTGCTCGTCCCCAAGACCGGCGACGGGCTGACGATCGCGTACCACGGCCTGAACCTGGGCCGGCTCGCCCTGTGTGCCGCGGCGTCGGCCGGCATGCGCGTGTTCCTGGCGAATCTGCTGCCCTGGATCGCCTATCGGCGCACGTACGGCCAACCAATTCAGGTCCGCGAGCTGGTCAAGCGCCGCGTCGCCCGATTGGCCGCGCTCATCGCCGGGACCGACGCGCTGGTCGCCTGGGGTTCGTGGCTCATCGATCAGGGTTTCCGCGGCGAGCTGGAGTGCATCATCGCCAAGATTTTCGGCAGCGAGGCCCAGAAGGAAGCCGCCATCGAGCTGTTCATGAAGACCCACGGCGGCCGGTCGTTCCTGCACGGCCATCTGTTCGGCGACAACGTCCACGAGTTTCTCGCCCCATGCATCTACGAGGGCGAGGGCGAGATGCTAGGCATGGCGTTCTTCAAGTCGCTTGTCAAGGAGCATGGCCGGCAATACTTCGAGCCGCTGGGCAAGCGGCTGCAGCAGTTGCAGATAAAGACCTTCAACCCGGCGAACCCGTCGCACCTGTGGAAGCTCCGCGGCGAATTGACGTCGTATGGCGGCTGGTGCCTGCGTCGCATGGGACAGGGACGCGACCGGCAGCGCGTCGCCGGGATGGACCGGCGCTTGAGCGAGCATCTCGCCTTTGCTCTCGATCGATGTCAGCGCCATGCGGGCGAATTGAGCGCCACGCTGCGCAAACATCAGTTGAAGCTCGCCGACCGGCAGTGCCGGATGGCCGAGCTGTCGCAGCGGGTCCAGGACGCGATCACCATGATCGTGACGATCCAGTGGGCCCACGCCCGCACGAGCGAGATCGCCGTGGCCAGCGCCGATATCCTGTGCCAGGACCTGCGCCGGAAGCTGACCGGGGAACGGCCCAGCGATCGCTATTTCCGCGGCGTTCAGCAACTGGCCGACATGATCTACGCCGGCGGCTTCGAAGACCTGGCCGGCATCGACCGCCAGGAGATCTTGATGCCGTATGCATGATGTGCTTTTGGCAGCGTCTTGGTTGACATCCGGCGTCGCGGGCATTACGATCAACGAGTCACGCTTTCGACACCATGAACGTCATTCAACATAAGCCTGCTCCGGCGCCGGCTTCCCCGGCCGACAACCCGTGGAAGCAGCGCATCCTCCTCGGGGTCGTCGTCGTGCTCCTGCCGACGTCGCTTTACTTCATCTACCGGCATTTCCAGGGGCCGTCGGCCACGCTGGAAACCATGCCGAACCGGCCGCTCTTGAAGCGCGAGGGGAAGGACTTCCACGACAAGCATACGCGCGTCAGGTTCACGCCGCCGCCGCGCTGGAGCATGCAGTTGCGCTCGACCGAGGCGCCCAACGATCATCGCGGCGACCGCATGATCGTGAAGTTCAAGCGCATCCTCCCCAATCAGCCGACCGCGTCGTTCCGCGTCCACGTCGTCGATACGCCCAGGGACCAGGACATTGCCGATTGCGTGAAGAACCGCAGCCCCGGCCACGACTGGAAACGGCCCAGCGCCGTCTCGCCCTTGACCGTGTGCGGTCTGCCGGCGGCCAAGATCACCTACAGCGCCATGTACAACAGCGTGCCGTCGCTGCGCGACATCATCGGCGTGCGCCGCGGCGATCAGGTGTTCTACTTCGTCGCCTCGTATCAGATCGGCGACCGCGCGGCCCAGGAAGAGTGCCGCCAAGCCATCAGCACGGTCCTGCTCGAACAATCGTGATTCCAGCACCAGCTAACCCCAAGGAGTTTCACGTGACCCTGCAACGTCGCGGCTTCACGCTCATCGAGCTGCTGGTGGTCATCGCGATCATCGCCATCCTGATCGCCTTGCTGGTGCCGGCCGTGCAAAAAGTGCGCGAAGCGGCCAGCCGCACGCACTGCGCCAACAACCTGAAGCAGATCGGCCTTGCGCTGCAGAACTTTCATGATTCGAACAAGTGCTTCCCCCCGTCCGGCTGGACCAAGGCCGGCTCCGGCAATCCGGCCGGCAAGTACGTGGGCTGGCGGGCGATGACGCTCCCCTACGTCGAACAAACGAACCTGCAACAGCTGTATGACTTCAACGTGCACTGGTGGGAAGGGGCCAACCTGAACGCGGCGATCTACCCCGTGTCCCTGTTCGTGTGCCCGAGCGCCCCGGCCCACGCCGGCGTCACCTCGGCGCCCGCCCTGCCGCCGCGGCCAGCGATGACGTTCCCCGGGCCGCTGGCCCCCACGGATTACGAAGCGATCATGGGCGTTCAGCCTTTTGTCGATCCGGTGCTGTACGGCTCCTTCCCAATCAATCGGTGCGTGATGTACCGCGATGCCACGACCCGCATGACGGACATCCAGGACGGCACCTCGCAGACGATCCTGGTGCTGGAATGCGCCGCCCGGCCGCTCATCTATCGGGGCCGCACCGTCCTGACCGGCGTCCAGAACAACCAGGGTCAGGGCTGGATCGACAGCGAAGGCCCGTTCAGCCTCAACGGCTCCAATATCGACGGCTCCGTTCAAGGATTGGGCCCGGTGCTGACGCCGCGAGCCATCAACGCCACCAATGACAATGAGCCGTACAGCTTCCATCCCGGCGGCATCAACGTGGTCTTCGCCGACGGGCACGTCACGTTCATTCGCGAATCGATTGGGCTGTTGACCTTTGCCGCGATGTGCACCAAGGCGGCCGGTGAAGTGATCGACGGCAGCGAATTCTGATCCGGAGAAGAGCAAGCCGCCAGGCGAACCACGCATGCGACAGACGTGTGTCGGCGTAGCTCACCTGGCGTCTTGGCGTTTCGATGATCCCCTGTCCATCTCACGTCAGCGGCGTGGTCCCCGGCATCGCCACCGGCGGCACCGGCAGTTCCATGTCCCACGCCAGCCGTTCCGGCATCAGGTTCTGCTGCGAGTTGAGCGCCTGGTCCCAGGTCACCGCTCGGCCGGTGTAGCAGGCCATGCGCCCCATGATCGCGGTCAACGAGCTTTCGGTGACGTTCTTGAGATCGTTGATCGGCCGGCCGGTGCGGATGCTGTTGATCAGGGCCACGTGCTCGTCCTGATACGGGTTGTTGTCCTCGCGGGCCGGGAATTGCCACGGCCGTTCGCCGACGATGCGATAGTTGCTGCTGGTCCAGGTGCCGCGCGTGCCGGTGACCGCCTCGGAGATATTGTTCTCGCAGGGGCGCGGCATCTGCCGGCACATGCTCATGACGCGGACGCCGTTGGGATACTCGTAGTCGACGGCGAAGTGGTCGTAGATGTGGCCGTAGAGCGGCTCCACGCGCACCTGGCGGCCGCCGAGGCCGACGCAGCGGGTCGGATGGCTGTTCTGTAAGGCCCAGTTGGCGACGTCGAGGTTGTGGACATGTTGTTCGACGATGTGGTCGCCGCACAGCCAGGTGAAGTAGTACCAGTTGCGCAGCTGCCATTGCAAGTCGGTCATGTCGTCGGTGCGCCGCCGACTCCAGAGCGTGTTGCCGTTCCAGTAGACGCGCATCGACGTGATCTGGCCCAGGTCGCCGTCGTGGATCTTCTGCATCGACGCCAGGTAGCCCGTCTGGTAGCGGCGCTGCGTGCCGGCGACGATCGACAGGCGATGGCGATTGGCTTCCTCGAACGCGGCCAGGCACATGCGAGCGCCCGGGCCGTCCACGCACACCGGCTTTTCGGTGAAGATGTGCTTGCGGGCGGCCACGGCGGCCCGGATATGCGTGGGCCGAAAGCCCGGCGGCGTCGCCAGGCACACGACGTCGACGTTCTCGATGACGCGTCGATACGCGTCGAGGCCGACGAAGATGCGCTCGTCCGGGAGCTCCACGCTGTTGCGCAGCCGTTCATTATTGGCGGCCAGGTTGCGGAGCGAGTTGCGCAGTGCCTCGGCCTTGTCGCGGAAGGCATCTGCCAGGGCCACGACCTTGACGTTGCGGCCGCCGCGGATGCACTGCTCGATGGCGCCGGAGCCGCGGCCGCCGCAGCCGACCAGGCCGACGCGGACGATGTCGCTGCCGCCGGCGTGAACGCCGTTTAGCAGGTCGAGGTTGGCGGCCAGGGCGCCGCCGGCCACGGCGCTGGCTTTCAAGAATTCGCGTCGGGTTTCGCTCATCGGTATCTCCTGAAGAGTGACTTGGTAGGCAGCATGATGGCTCATTCTCGCCCGTAGTCGAACACCTGTCTATCACTTTTTCGGAAAAAAGACTCACGCCCGCCGCGGCCGCCGGATACCCTGGAACGGATACCCTGGAACGGGACGCGGATGGAGCGCGGCGTCGCCCGCGCCGAGTCCGGCGCTCGCGGCTGAGGATCACAACATGGGACGACGTCTCCTCGGTGGCCTGGCGGTCGTGTTCTTGGGGCTGGCGCTCGTCACGATCGGCGTCCGCGCCCAACCCACGGACCAGAAGCGGTTCACTTTCCAGGAGCGGCACATGGGGACGGTGTTCCGCATCGTCCTGTACGCGCCGGACGAGGCGGCCGCGAAGAAGGCGTCGCAAGCGGCCTTTGCCCGGGTCGCCGAGCTCAATCGCATCTTCAGCGACTACCTGCCGGAGAGCGAGCTGTTGCGGCTTTGCGAGCAGGCCGGCGGCGATCCGGTCAAGGTCAGCGCCGACCTGTTCGCCGTCCTGCAGAAGGCGGATGAGATCGCCAAGCTGTCCGACGGCGCCTTTGACGTCAGCGTCGCCCCGGTCATCCGATTGTGGCGCACGGCCCGCAAGACGAAGCAGCTCCCCGATATGGAGACATTGAAGCAGGCGCTGGCCCGCGTCGACTATCGGAAGATCCGTCTCGATCCCGAGCGCCGCACCGTGCAACTGCTCATGATGGCGATGTTGCTGGACCTGGGCGGCATCGCCAAGGGCTACACGGCCGACGCGGTGCTCGACGTGCTGCGCCGGCACGGCGTGACCAGCGCCCTGGTCGCGGCCGGCGGGGACATCACCGTCAGCGATCCGCCGCCCGAGGCCCAGGGCTGGAAAGTGGGCATCGCCCCCGTCGTCGCGCCAGGGAAAGGTGGGAAATCGGCGCCGATGACCTATCTTCTCCTGAAGAACGCGGCGGTGTCCACGTCCGGCGACGCCAACCAGTTCGTCGAAATCGGCGGCGTGCGCTACTCGCACGTCATCGATCCCCAGACCGGGCTGGGCCTGGTCGGCCGGCGCAGCGTGACCGTGATCGCGCCGAAGGGGGTGTGGGCCGACGGCCTGGACACCGCCGCCTGCGTCCTCGGTCCCGACAAGGGATTGAAGTTGATTGAATCGCAGAAGGACTGCGCCGCCGTGTTCGTTTATGAAACCCCCGACGGCATCGTGAGCACGCCGTCGTCGCGCTTCGCAAAATACCTATGGATAGAATGACCCTTCCTCACTCTCGGAGCAACGTCATGCAGCGCCGCCAATTCATCACTGCCTCCGCCGCCCTCGCCGCCACCGGTGGAATCGCGACCGCCGCCCAGCAAGACGACGTGTCGCGCCTCGGCCGCACGGCCCATACCAAGTTCGCCGTCAATGTCGAGATGTGGTGGCGCCGCCTGCCCTTCCTGCGCCGGCTGGAGGAGGCCGCGCGGTTGGGCTTTCCGGCCATCGAGTTCTGGCCGTGGGAGGACAAGGACATTCCCGCCGTGGCCGCGACCTGCCAGAAGCTGAAGCTCGAAGTCGCGCAGTTCACCGCGTGGGGCTTCCGCCCGGGACTGAATGAGACCAAGAACCATGACCGGTTCATCGAGAAGGTGGAAGCCGGCTGCAAGGTCGCCCACCAGCTCCATTGCCGTTTGATGACGGTGGTCGCCGGCGACGACGTGCGCGGCCTGACGCAGCAGCAGATGCATGAAAACGTCATCACCGGATTGCGGCGGGCCGCTCCGATCGCGGAGAAGCACAACGTCACGCTGATCCTGGAGCCGATGAACATCCGCGTCGATCACAAGGGGCACTGCCTGTACGGCAGCGAGCCGG
Source organism: Gemmataceae bacterium (assembly GCA_022616435.1). Lineage (GTDB taxonomy): Bacteria > Planctomycetota > Planctomycetia > Gemmatales > Gemmataceae > JAKEET01. The sequence goes on along the minus strand of JAKEET010000190.1, from coordinate 26,668 downwards.
CGGTGCGGATCATCAAGGCGGTGAACTCGCGCTTCGTGAAGATCAACTGGGACCTGTATCACATGCAGATCTCGGAAGGCGACCTGTGCGGCCACATGCGCGACGGCTATGCCGCCGCGGGGTACTATCAGCTCGCCGACCATCCAGGCCGCAATGAGCCGGGGACCGGCGAGATTCACTACCCGCGCGTGCTGAAACAGCTGCACGACCTGGGCTACCGCGGCTGCGTCGGCCTGGAACTGCGGCCGAGGACCACGGAAGTCGAAGCCGCGCGGGCGGTGAATCGCGCGGACCAGTGGCAGTCATAGGGCTGATACGTCCCATGGGACCCATGAGTCCTATTCCCACACCATGAACCAGCAACAACCCAAACGCGTCGCCGCCATCGCCACGGTCTACCACCGCCACTCGCACGCCGACGTCATCGTCAGCAAGATCTTCGAGGGCTTCCTGCACGACGGCAAGGAATTCCCACGCATGCGGCTCGTGTCGATGTTTGTCGATCAGTTCCCCGACAGCGATCTGAGCCGCGGCTTCGCCAAGAAGCACAATTTCACGATCTATGACTCAATCGAACGGGCCATCACGCTGGGCCGCAAGGAAGTCGCGGTGGACGGGGTGCTGTTGATCGGCGAGCACGGCAAGTATCCGACCAACGCGCGCGGCCAGGTCCTGTATCCGCGGCGGCGCTTCTTCGAGGAAACCGCCGCCGTGTTCGCCCGCTATCGGCGCTCGGTCCCGGTGTTCACCGACAAGCACCTGGCCGCGACCTGGAACGACGCCAAGTGGATGTACGACCGGGCCCGCGAGCTGCACGTGCCGTTCATGGCCGGCTCGTCGGTGCCGGTGACGTGGCGGCGGCCGGCGCTGCGCATCCAGCGCGGCGCCGAATTGACCGAGGCAGTACAGATCGGCTACGGGCCGTTCGAGGGTTACGGCTTCCACGCGCTGGAGGCCCTGCAATGCCTGGTCGAGCGGCGTCGCGGCGGCGAGACCGGGGTCCGCGCGGTCACGTGCCTGCAAGGCGAGGAGATGTGGCGGGCCATGGACCGCGGCGTGTTCTCGCGCGAGCTGCTCGAAGCCGGCATGGCGCTGGTCCCGGCCCATGCCAACGGCGACTTCCGCAAGCTGACCGCCAAGGCCAGGGACGCCGGCGTGTTCGTCATCGAATACCGCGACGGCTTCAAAGGCGCGGTCGCCATGCTCAACGGCTGGATCCACGAAGGCGACGGCGGTGGATTCCTGTGCGCCGTGCGTGAGCGCGGCCAGGCCAAACCGCGGGCAACCCACTTCTACTTGCAGCAGCCCGATCCGTTCGCGCACTTCGCCTACCAGTTGCGCGCCATCGATTCCTTGGTCAACACCGGGCACGCCCCCTACCCGGTCGAACGCACTCTACTGACGACCGGCATCCTCGACGCGGTGATGGTCAGCAAGAGCGAAAGAAACCGCCGCGTCGAGACGCCGCACCTGGACTTCCGCTACCAAGCCACGGATTGGCCGTTCGCGACCGACCCGGTGCCGAAGCCGATCAAGCGATAGAATAGACTTCCGAAGTCTTGAAGACTTCGGAAGTTTGTTGAGGGAAGGACTCTTATGCTTCACGCAGTCATCATGGCCGGCGGCGGCGGCACCCGCTTCTGGCCGCGCAGCCGGCAGCAGAAGCCGAAACAATTCCTTAGCCTGGCCGGCGACCGCTCGCTCTTGCAGCAGGCCTTCGATCGCATCGAAGTCCTGACGCCGCCGCAAAACACCTGGATCATCACCGCGGCCATGCACGCCGGCGAAACCAGCCGCCAGCTCCCCGAATTGCCGGCCGAGCGCATCATCGGCGAACCGTGCGGCCGCGACACCGCGGCGTGCATCGGTCTGGGGGCGGCGCTCATCGCCCAGCACGATCCGGACGCGGTGATGATGGTCATGCCCGCCGACCACGTCATCGAGCCGGCGCAAGAGTTTCGCCGGGCCGCCCAGGTCGCCGAGCGGATGGTCGAGGAACATCCGCAAACCCTGGTCACCTTCGGCATCAAGCCGACGTTCGCGGCGACGGGCTATGGCTACATTCAACGTGGCGCGGCGCTGGTGGAGCGCCAGGGGATCCGCGTGTTTCAGGTGAAGGCCTTCCGCGAGAAGCCCGATGCCGAGCTGGCCGAGCAGTTCCTCGCCTCCGGCGAGTATTACTGGAACAGCGGCATCTTCTTCTGGAAGGCGACGACGATCCTGCAAGCGCTCAAGCAAAATCAGCCGAACCTGTCGGCGGCGATCGAACGCATCGCCGCCGCCTGGCCGACGGCAAAGCGCGACGAGGTTTTGCGCACCGAGTACGAAGGTCTGACCAAGATCAGCATCGACTACGCCGTCATGGAGAAAGCCAAGGAAGTGCTGGTGATCGAAGCCCCCTACCGCTGGGACGACGTGGGCAGCTGGCTGGCTCTCGAACGCATGCATCCGCAGGATGCCGACGGCAACACCGTCCATGCGCAGCACTGCGCGATCGACACCAAGGAATGCGTCATCGTCGGCGAACCGGACACGCTGATCGCGACGGTCGGCGTTGACAATTTGCTGATCATTCAAGACGGCGACGCGATCCTCGTCGCCGATCGCCGCGAGGAAGGCAACATCAAGCACCTGGTCGAGCTGCTCAAAAAAAAGGGGTTGGAGAAATACCTGTAGGATAGGTTTCCAACCTGTCCGTGCCGATCGGAGATCTTGTCGTGTCGCCGAAAACGCGCATCTTGGCCATCGATCCCGGCAAGGTGCGCATCGGCCTTGCGGTCAGCGACGCCGAGCGCCGGCTTGCTTCCCCGTTGACCGTCTACTCGCGCAAGAACGACGAGCTGGATGCGCAGTTCTTTCGCGCGACCGTTGCCGACGAAGACATCGGCTTGCTGCTCGTGGGTCTGCCGGTTCACACGACCGGCAACGAGGGAGTGCAGGCCCAGGCCGCCCGGTCCTTCGGCGCGAAGTTGCAATCCTGGACCGAATTGCCGTGCGTGTTTTACGACGAGCGCTTCACGACACAGTTTGCCGAGAGCGAGCTGTGGAACGCGGGGTTGACCCATCGACGCCGCAAGGAGCGCCGCGACAAGGTGGCGGCGCAGATGCTGCTGCAGAGTTACCTCGAGGCGGGCTGCCCGCCGGCCGCCGACGCCAAAGCGTTGGACGCTTGAACCCGCCGCTTGCGGCTTAGCTTCCGCTGCAAGCAATCAGGATTCCGGCCTTTCGCGACGAGCGCTTAGCCGCAAGCGGCCGCCCAGCGGCTACGAACTCGCCGCCTTTTGCAGATTCAATGTGATGTGCGCCTGCCCCTGGTGATGCGCTTCGTGCCAGGCGAGCACCTTGATCCATTCGTGATACGTCCACGGCGCCTGCTCGTTCGGCTTCTTGTCGAGCAGCGCGGGATCGAGCGCCTTCAAATGGGCAGTCAGTTCCTGGCGCTGGGCCGTCAGGTAACGTCGAATCTCATCCAGGCTCGGAATGTCGTCGTCCGGCGTGCTGCCGCCAGCGAAGCGGCGGACGTACTCCGGCTCCTGCGGCTGCCCGCCGGTCATGCGGACGTGGACGTGGCGGTCGTCGGTGGCGCCGATGTGCATGAGCTGCCAGGCGACATGCGCCCGTCCCGGCCCCGGCCGCCAGCCCAGCGCCTTGGCCGGGTTGTCGAGCTTGGCGACGGCGTCGAGCGTGCCGAGGGTTTTCTGGCGGGTGAATTCGAGGAATTCAATCAAGTCGTGCATGGTCATGGTCAAGCCCTCGTTGTTTCGCCCTGGTTCGCAGAACCAGGGACGGTGTCCCGAAATCAGTCGCCAATCACGCCATCAACCCCCGCACCACCCGCCCCGCCACATCGGTCAGCCGGAAATCGCGCCCCTGGTAGCGGTACGTCAATCGCAAATGATCCAGGCCGAACAGGTGCAGCAGCGTCGCGTGGAAGTCGTTGATGTGGACCGGGTCGCGGGCGATGCCCCAGCCGAGCTCGTCCGAGGCGCCGTGGATATGGCCGGCGTTGACGCCGCCGCCCGCCATCCAGATCGTGAACGCGAACGGATGGTGGTCGCGGCCGGTGGCGTTCGGGTTGCCGCCGCGGTTCTCGCCCAGCGGCGTGCGGCCGAACTCCGACAGCCACAACACCAGCGTCGAATCCAAGAGGCCGCGGCGCTTCAGATCCTTCAAGAGCGCCGCGACCGGCTGATCGGCCATCTGGCAGTTGAAGGTCAGCTCGGGCGTGAGATTGCTGTGGTGGTCCCACGAGGCGTGATAGAGGTTGACGAAGCGGACGCCGCGCTCGACCAGCCGGCGGGCCAGCAGGCAGTTCGTCGCGAACTGGCGAAAAACGCCGGCGCCGCCGCCGCGGCCGCCGCCGGACGGCTCGGGCCGGTCGATGCCGTACATGTCGAGCGTTTGCCGGGTCTCGCCGCTGAGGTCAATCAACTCCGGCGCCGCGGCTTGCATGCGAAAGGCCAGCTCGTAGGCGGCGATGCGGCTGTTGATCTCCGGGTCGCCGATTTCCTGGTGCCGCAGCCGATTGAGGTTGCCGATGGTTTCGATGGTGCGGCGCTGCATTTCGCCCGATAGGCCGGCGGGATTGTTGAGGTTGAGCACCGGCTCGCCCTGGTTGCGGAACAGGACGCCGGCGTAGTGCGACGGCAAGAAACCGCTCGACCAGTTCGAGGCGCCGCCGCTGGTGCCGCGGCCGGCGGTGAGGACGACGTAACCGGGCAGACTGCGCGATTCGCTGCCGAGACCGTAGTTGAGCCACGCTCCCATCGTCGGGCGGCCGAAGGTGGGGAGGCCGGTGTTCATGAAGAGCTGGCCGGGATGGTGGTTGAACGCCTCGGTGTGCATCGAGCGAATCCAGCAGATGTCGTCGGCGCACGTGGCGAGGTTGGGCAACAGGTCGGACAAATCCATGCCGCACTGGCCGTGCTTGTGGAAGACGCGCGGGCAGCCGAGGATGCGGGCGGTGGCGGGCTGGGTGAAGGCAAAGCGCACGTTGCGCCACAGCGATTCGGGCAAGGGCTGGCCGTGCAACGCGTTCAAGCGCGGCTTGGGATCGAAGAGGTCGATCTGGCTGGGCGCTCCTTCGAGGTAGATGCAGATGCACGCCTTCGCCTTGGGCGCGAAGTGCGGCCGCCGCGGCGCCAGCGGATTGGCCGGATCGCGCGTTGCTTCCTGGGCGAGGACGCCGTCATCTCTGAGGAGCGAAGCGACGGCCAGGCCGCCGATGCCGTTGGCCATGGTGGCGAGGAAGTCGCGGCGGGATTGGTGGATTTGTTGAATCGCCGAGTGCATACGCGGCCTCATTCGATCTCGTTGACGATGAAATCGGGATCGCGCGGCGTCAGTTTCTGGCCGATGCAATCCACGAGGAAGTCGAGATCCTCCAACACGATTGCGCCGATCAGGGCCGTGTCACGTTTGGGCTCCACGACGGCGCTGAAGACGTCGTCCCGTCCTTGCAGCGTGAGATGGACGCCGCCGACTTCGTTTCGCAAGCGGCGACGCCCATCGGCGTAGCGCACGCGGACTTTTCGACGAGGCCGCAACCCCAGTTCATCAGCAACCGACTTGGGAAGAACAAGCCGCGTCGCTCCCGAATCGACGACGCCGGTGACCGTGACTCGGCGCACTTTGTCGGGCTCCAACGAGCCGCCTTGGGCGTAAATCAAGTCTTCGTTGTTCGCCAGCTGCACTTCCACGGAGAATCGTCCCATGGCATGCTTCCGTTTCCGCGATGGCTTCAAGTTGGATTTCATCCGCGCCTCCTTCGTTCCGGTTCTTCCCATCCGATCACGAGTTCGTCCGAGTTTCTATTTCTTGCCTTTCGACCTTCTGGACTTGCGAATCCACTTGCGAAACCGTTTGATCATGGCGAGCTCGCCGCGGGCGATGCCGATGTCGAGAAACCTGGGAATCTCCTGGATTCGAATCTCCGGCAACGACGGGCTGTGGTCGACGTCGTGATATCCTTTTTCCCGCAGGACCGACACATGGATGCTCTGCGTCGCGGTCCGGGACCGACGTTGCAAGAGCGCGGTCATCGAATCGCCTCCTTCTTCGGCGAGTGTCGCCGGTGGTCCTGGGCCCACGCTCGAAATGACCGGATCAAGCTCAAGTAATCCTGCTCCGGCGCCGGCTGCAAGAATCTGGCGAGCTCCTTCATATCGACGCTCGGAAACGCCGGACTGCGTTCGGCAATCGCATAGACCCCGTCCGACTGCAAGACGAAAACCCGCAACCGTTCGCCGTCGAAGCACCACACCTCGGGCACGCGCAGAGCAGCGTAGATCGACATCCGGCCCATGGCGCTGCGGGAAATCTCGATCTCAATGACCAGGTCGGGCGGCGGGTCAGCGACAGGGTCCCAGACGAGTTTGCCCCGAACCTCGGCCTCATGCTGAATCCAGTAGCATTGGTCGGCTTCGAGACCCTTGACCAGGTCTTCACGCTGAAACGTCATGTTGCCGCCCGGCTCAAGCTTCAGATCGAATTCCTCGGCAAGCGTCTCGACGAGTCGTCCCAGGCGCATCTTGTACTTTTCATGCTCCGGCGACGTGGTCATGATTTCCATGCTCCCGCCATCGTAGGTCAAGCGCAGGGCCGGACGGTCGCGCAAGATGGCGCCGATTGTCTGGTAGTCGTCCCAGGAAATGTCATCCAGGACCACGCCCGACGATGTCTCCGCGCTTCGCATGTTTCGTTCGGCGACAATCATCGCTGCATCACCTCACTCCCGCGTCACAAACTCATCCAGGTTCATCAGCATGCGCGCCACGGTCACCCAGGCGGCGCCTTCCGCCACCGGCACGTTGGCGGGCGACGCGGCGCCCGCCAGCCGGGCCGCCTCCTTGGGATTCGCCTGGGCCAGCGCCAGCACCTCATCATACATCGTCTGGAGCTGCTCCTGCTCCGCCGCCGACGGATGCCGGCCGACGCACAGCCGGAAGCCGTGGTCGAGCCGTTCGGAAACCGAACCAGTCTTGTCCGTCATGATCCGCTTCGCCAATGCCTGGGCGCATTCGACGAACGTCGCGTCATTCAACAAGGTCAGCGCCTGCAACGGCGTATTCGTCCGGTCGCGGCGCACGCAGCTCAGGTTGGCGTCCGGGGCGTCGAACATGGTCAGCAGCGGATGCGGGCTGGTGCGCTGGAACCACGTGTACATGCCGCGGCGATAACGGTCCTCGCCCTTGCTCTCCACCCACCTCGCCGCGTTCGCGTAGGTCAGCTCCGAGATGCCCGCCGGCTGCGGCGGCTTGACGCTCGGCCCGCCGACCTTGCCAACCAGCAGGCCGCTCACCGCCAGCGCGTTGTCGCGCAGGATTTCGGCTTCGAAGCGGATGCGGTTCTGGCGGGCGAGCAGGATGTTCATCGGGTCGCGGCCCGCCAGCTCCGGGCGCACCCTCGACGATTGCCGGTAGGTCGCCGAAGTCACGATGTAGCGATGCAACCGCTTGAGGCTCCAGCCGCACTGCATGAACTGCGACGCCAGATGGTCGAGCAGTTCCGGATGCGACGGCCTCTCGCCCTGGGCGCCGAAGTCTTCCAGCGTGGCGACCAGGCCGCGACCGAAATAGTGGTGCCAGACCCAGTTGGTGATGACGCGCGCCGTCAGCGGATTCTCGGTTGACACCACCCACCGCGCCAGATCGAGCCGGCCCGGCTGGCCCCGACTCTTGAGCGGCGGCAACACGGCCGGCACGCCGGGCGCCGCGGCCACGCCGGGCCGCAGGAAGTCGCCGCGGATCAGCACGTGCGTCTTGCGGCCGCCGTTGGCGGCAAGCGTGGGCACGTACGCCGGCGTCGGCGGCTTCTTGACGTGATCGGCAAGCGCTTTCGAAAGCTGTTTGTAGGTCTTGTCGTCCTTGCCCAGATAGTCGAAGACTAGTTGGCGTTCCTTGGCGTTCAGCTTGTCTCCCTTGCCCAGGAGCTTGGCGATCTTGTCCGGCAGCTTCTTGCGATCCTCCGCCTCCAGGCCGCGCACGAACATGGCGAGCGTCGGACCAAGCTGCGTTTCCTGATAGTCGGTCAGTTTCCGTTCCAGCGCCGCTTTCCTCTTGTCGAAAGCCGCCCGCGCCGCGGCGTCGCCGGGCAGCGGCGCGGGAACATCGACTTCGTTATCTGGGTTGAAAAACGCGAAGAACTGGTAGTATTCGCGCTGGCTGAACGGATCGTACTTGTGGTCGTGACACTGGGCGCAGCCGAGCGTCAGGCCCAGCCACACTTTCGCCGTGGTGTTGACGCGATCGACGCACGCCTCGACGCGGAACTGCTCCTTGTCGGTGCCGCCTTCGCGGTTGGTCAGCGTGTTGCGATGAAAGCCGGTCGCCGTCTTCTGCGCCAGCGTGGCGTTCGGCAGCAGGTCGCCGGCGAGCTGCTCGATCGTGAACTGATCGAACGGCAGATCGCGGTTGATCGCCTGGATGACCCAGTCGCGATAGCGCCAGTGATAGGGCCGCGGCCGATCTTGTTCGTAGCCGTCGCTGTCGGCGTAGCGGGCCAGGTCGAGCCAGTGCCGGGCCCAGCGCTCACCGTAGTGCGGCGCCGACAGCAAGCGCTCGACCAGCCGCCCATAGGCATCCGGCCGCGAATCCCTGACGAAGACATCCACTTCTGCCGGCGTCGGCGGCAAGCCGAGCAGGTCCAGCGACAGGCGGCGAATCAGCGTCACGCGATCCGCTTCCGCCGACGGCGCAATCTTCTCCGATTCCAGTCGGGCCAGGATGAAGCGGTCGATGTCGTTGCGAATCCATCCTTGTCTCTTGACGACGGTTGGCTCGACGCGCCGGATCGGTTGAAACGCCCAGTGAGCCGATTTCGCGGCCGACGTGGTCCCACCGGCTTGTCGCGGCCATTTGGCGCCTTGCTCGATCCAGGCGCGCAGCCGGCCGACCTCGGCGGCGGTCAACGGCATCTTCTCCTTGGGCGGCATCACAAGGTCGCGATCCAACCCGGCGACGACGATCAGCAACCGGCTTGCCGCGGCTTTGCCGGGAACGATGATGGTCCCGGAATTTCCGCCCTTCAGCGCCGCGGCGGCGTCGTCCAGGCGCACGCCGCCGCGTTGCTTTTCCGGGCCATGACAGGAGTAACAGTTCTTCGCGAAGATAGGCTCGATGTCGCGGGCAAAGTCGATGGTCCCCGGCGTCGCCGCGGGCAGTTTGCGTGGATCGATGTTGGCCGGCTCGGCGGCGACAACCGGCAGCCCTGACAACCAACACCCCAACCACAAGCCGAGGCGGCGCATGAACAGGTTCCTGAATGGAGACACGGAGGCAGCGGGGGACGACGACGGTAGGATGATGTTGATCGTATCCGCAAGCGCCGGAAAGGTCAAAGGAAACAGAACGTGCAACGCTGACCGCTGACCGCTGACCGCTGAACACGGCGGCGATTTTTCCTATTTTGTATGGGACAAGTTCACCGCCTGTGGTTAAATGAGCAACCATGAGCACTCTGCGCGGCAACGCGGTGGTCGCCCAGTCCGGCGGGCCGACAGCTGTCATCAATTCCAGCGCCTGCGGCGTCATCGAGGAGGCGCTGCGCCAGCGCGACGCGATCACCGGCCTTCTTGGCGCCAACAACGGCATCCTCGGCATCGTCCAGGAAGACCTGTTCGACCTGGGGGCCGAGTCGCCCGACGCCATCACCCTGCTGCACGCCACGCCCTCATCGGCGATCGGCTCGTGCCGGTACAAGCTCGGCGACCCCGACAAGGATCATGAGAAGTACGACCGCCTGCTCGCGGTCTTCGCGGCCCACAACATCCGTTACTTCTTCTACATCGGCGGCAACGATTCGATGGACACCGCCGACAAGGTCAATCGTCTCGCCGCCAAGCGGGGCTATGAGCTGCGCGTCGTCGGCATCGCCAAGACGATCGACAACGACCTGAAGGGGACCGACCACTGCCCGGGCTACGGCAGCGTCGCCAAGTTCCTGGCCACCTGTGTGATGGAAGCCGGCCGCGACACCGAGGCGATGTACACCTTCGACCCCGTCAGCATCACCGAGGCCATGGGCCGCAACACCGGCTGGATCGCGGCGGCCACCGGCCTGGCCAAGCGGCATCTCGACGAAGCCCCGAACCTGATCTACGTCCCGGAAATCGCCTTCGATGAAAAGCGTTTCATCAGCGACGTGATGGAGGTGCACCGGCGCCTGGGCCGCTGCTTCGTCGTGGTGAGCGAGGGCATCAAGAACGCCGCGGGTGTTTACATCTCCGACCTGGCGCGGCCGGACCGGCCGGCGGTCGAGAAAGACATGTTCGGCCACCAGCAGCTCGGCGGCGTGGCGGCGTACCTGGCGGGCATCGTGAAGCGCGAAACGGGGTTGAAGGCGCGTTACAATAAGCTGGATACGTGCCAGCGCAACGCCGTGCATTTCGCCTCGAAGACCGACAGCGACGAAGCGTACGAGTGCGGCCAAGCGGCGGTGCGGCAGGCGCTGGCGGGCGTCACCGGCAAGATGGTTAACTTGAACCGCGTCAGCCAGCAACCCTATCGCAGCACGCCCGGCCTGATCGACCTGGCGGAGGTCGCCAACGGGGTCCGGGCGTTGCCGCGGGACTTCATGGACAGCGCCGGCGCCGGCATCAGCGAGGCGATGCGCGCGTACGCCGGGCCGCTGATTCAGGGCGAGGTCGCGATCCGCATCGGCCACGACGGCTTGCCGGTGTTTACCCGGTTCCAGCGGAGGCCGATCGCGCGCCAGTTGCCGCCTTTCGTGGGCCAGCAATCGTGAGCCAGTCCGAAGACTAATCGTCAGGCGTCGCCATGGGGACCATGCTGTTTCAATTGCCGCCGAACCTGCCGGAGGACGCCCGGGCGGAGCTGGAACGCGCCAGCGTGGCCGGCGGGCAAGACTGCATGCCGTATCCGACACAGGCCCTTCTCGACGATCAGCAACTGATCCTGAATCGCCGCGTCGAGGAAAGCGGCTGCCTGCAAGCGCCCTGGAACATCACCGGCGCCGGCCATCTCATGACGTGCTCGGCCACCTTGATGGAACGCATGACTCCCTACCATCTCCTCATCGAATTGGCCCGCGGCAAGATCAACCAGTTGCGCGGCCAGACCGCCGATTGGCTCATGGGCGGGCTGCTCCTGGGCGATTCCCTGGCGGAGCAAATCCGCCGCGCCACCCACATGTTCGGCAAGGCGGTCGCGCGGACGCCGAGTGTAGAGGCCGCGCAGGATGCCGAGCAGGCCCTGGCGCACGGCTTCGAGGCGGCCAGCAACCTGGTCGATTCCTACATCCAACAGGTCTATCAAGTTCGCCATCAGCGGCAGCCGCGGCTGGACACCTGGTCGGCCTGCACCGTGCCGCGCGAACCCGACGGCGACACGGCCGCCGCGTTCTTGCGCGCCTTCAACGCCGCCCAGCTCGCGTTCTCGTGGCAGCAGATCGAGCCGGTCGAGGGCCAGCCGCAATGGGACCAGGCCGACGCCCTGGTGCACTGGGCCTCCCAGAATCAACTGCACCTGATCGGCGGCCCGCTGATCGACTTCACCGGCCGCGACATCCCCGATTGGCTCTGGGAAAAAGAGCGCGACCTGCTCAGCCTGTCCAACTACATGACGGAGTTCGCCGCCGAGATCGTCCGCCGCTATCACTCGCAGATTCGCACCTGGCAGATCAGCGCCGCCAACAACTGGGCCGGCGTACTGGCGATGGGCGACGAGGAGCTCTTGTGGCTCACGGTCCGCATGATCGACGCCGTCAAGAAGATCGATCCGACGCTCGAAGTCATCGTCGGCATCGCCCAGCCGTGGGGCGATTACCTCGCCCAGCAGGAACGCAGCCAGTCGCCGTTCGTCTTTGCCGACACGCTCTTGCGCACCGGCGTGAAACTGGCCGGCCTCGAACTGGAAATGCTCATGGGCGTGACGCCGCGCGGCTGCTACTGCCGCGACACGCTCGACGCCTCGCGCATCCTCGACCTGTACGCCCTGCTGGGCGTACCCCTGCAAGTGCTGCTCGGCTATCCGTCGGCAGCCGATCCCGATCCGCAGGCCGATCCCGATCAAGGCCTGGGCGCGGGCCACTGGCGCAGCGGGTTTTCGCCCGTCGTGCAGGCCGACTGGATCACGGCCTTCGCCAACCTGGCGGTGTGCAAGCCGTTCGTCCGCACCGTGCGCTGGACGCAATTCAGCGACGCCGCGCCGCACGCCTTTCCCCATTGCGGACTGGTCGACGCGGCCGGGCAAATCAAGCCGGGGCTCGAAGCGCTGGAGCGCATCCGCCAGGAACATCTCAAGTGACCCGATGAGCGATCAGAACCTGCACTGGAGCCGCGTGGCGGCGTCCTACGAGAAAGAATTCATTGATCCCCATCGGCCCGACGTGCGCAGTCCGCTGCGGCGCGTGTTGCGGCGGCTGGCGCGGCGCGGACTCGGCGCCGTTGCCGATCTCGGCTGCGGCATCGGCCCGCTGTTGCCGTTCCTGGTCGAACACTTCACGAAGGTCTGGGCGGTCGATTTCGCGGCAGGGATGCTGGAACGGGCCAGGGCGGCGGCCCCGCCGAGCGCGAAACTCGAATTCGTGCAATGCCCCCTCACCGATCTGCAGCCGCTCCACGGCCGCCTGGACGTGGCCGTCGCCGTCAACAGCCTGGTGCTGCCCGATCCACGCGATCTCGATCGCGCCCTGACGGAGGTTCGCGCCTGCTTGCGGCCGCACGGGCGTTTGCTCGGCATCCTGCCCGCGATGGACGGCGTTCATTACCTGACGATGCTGCTGGTGGACCGCGCCCTGGCGCTGGGCCAGCCGCTGGACGCCGCCCGCAAGAGCGCCGCCCACCACAACGATCACGCATGCTACGATTTCGGCTTCGGCGAGTTCCGTTTCCAGGGCCTGGAGCAGCATTTCTGGCAGCCGTCTGAGATTCGCCATCGGCTGAGCCGCGCCGGCTTCCGCGTGCGCAGCCTGAAGAAGGTGCATCTATCCTGGAAGCAGTTCTCCTGCTGGCGCGACCTGGAGCACCATCCGCCGCCGTGGGACTGGTTCGTTCTCGCAGAGCCTTCGTAGCGCAAGCGCCGAACGCGAAGTGGACACCACGCACGCCCATCCGAACGCCCTCTGTGGTAGCCTGAAGGTTACCAGCACAACAAACCCCACAACCCCCACGAGAGCCATGGCAGCGATAGGCAGATGACAGCCGATGGAAGAAAAACGCGCTTCGCAGTATCACGCGGGCCGTCGATTCTTCGTGACAACGCGCGTGTGGTTTTTGCCGTCACTGTTCAATTCGCGAAAGATCTCTGGTTCGCGTGAGTTTTGCCGTCTTGGCGTCCCATAAGCAGAGCAGACCGTCCATGCCGCCGGAAAGCACCTGGGCGCCGTCGGGACTCCAGACGGCCGCATGAGCGATGTTGACGTGCTTGTTCAGAATGAACCGGCCTGTGCCACCGACGTCCCACAACCTCACCGTATTGTCTTCCCCGCCCGAGACGATGCGCTTACCGTCGGGACTCCAAGCCACGGAAGCGACATACCCTTTGTGCCCGCGTAGCACCGCTGTGGGCGTTCCATCAGCGGTCCAGAGCCGAATCGCACCGTCATGGTTTGCAGACGCCAGTCGCTTGCCGTCGGGTTGCCAGGCGATGGAATACACGTTGCCGCCATCAGCTTCGAGGACGCGCTCGGACTTGCCATCCGCCGTCCACAACCGGACCGTGCCGTCATAGCCACCCGACGCCAAACGTTTGCCGTCCGGGCTCCAGGCGACGGAATGGACGCAATACCGATGCCCCTCCAGGACCAGGACCGCTTTCCCCTGGGCGGTCCACACCCGCACCGTGCGGTCCACGAAGCCGGCGGAGGCGAGCTGTTTGCCGTCTGGGCTCCAGGCGACGCAGGCGACAAGGCCGTTGTGTCCTTCGAGCACCGGTCCCGGTTTGCCTCCAGCGTCCCACAGCCGAACTGTGCCGTCTTGGCCTGCCGAGGCCAGACGCTCGCCCTCGGGACTCCAGGCCACGAAGGTGACCGCTTGATGATGGCCCGACAGGACCTCCTTTGCCGTCGCGTTCTCGTCCCAGAGCCGTATCCGGCCGTCGTATCCGCCCGAAGCAAGTCGCTTGCCGTCGGGGCTCCATGAAACCGACCACACCGGATTGAACGAGGATCTCACAAGGTCGGACTGGTCAATCGAAACGGATTCAAAAGCCCACGCTGCCACGGCAAGTGGCTGCGCGAGCAGCAACAAGAACGTGCCCAGGGCGACGGACTGACGAGAACGATTTGAAGGCAACATGGGAAGGTCCTCATTAGGTAGCGGAATCTGCATGTGTCGGGACAAACTCGCTAGATCAAAGACGGCGTACGCGGCCGCTTCGTTTGCGTCCGACTGGCCAAAACAGCATTCGCTATGATTTCTTCGCAGGCTGTATTCCTTGCCGAATTTTGGTGTAACGGGAAAAAACTTCGGCACATTTCCTCGTGGCCGGAAACTATCTAGGATCGATCCTCGTGGGATTGGCGTGAGTATGGAACCGATAAGTCCGATCGTGGAGAAAACCAGTCGGCCAGACGAGTCCGAGCAGACAAGGCAATGGTCGGACCAAGAGCTGCTGGCCCAATTCGCCAACGCTCGGAACGAACTGGCGTTTCAGGCATTGCTGTGCCGCCACGGGCCGATGGTGCTGGATGTTTGCCGCTGCGTGCTGACCACCGAAGCGGACGCAGAGGACGCGTTCCAGGCGACTTTCCTGATCCTGGCACGCAAAGCAAGGTCCATCCGCCGAGCCGGCTCCGTTGGCGCCTCCGCCAGGACGCAGCTTTTGGTGGTTGCTGACGTTGATCGTTTTGATGGTCATGCTGGCCGGCGGACTGGCATTACAGCGTCGGCTCAGTCGGAAACGGCTGTTCGCGGTCAGCGGCGAAGCCGCGCCGACGCTGGTGACCTTTGCCTGCCCGGCTTGCGGCAGGAACCTCAAAGCCCGCGCCGAGCTAGCCGGCAAGAAGGTCAAATGCCCTCAATGCAGCCAAGCCAACGTCGTGCCCGGGAATCAACAGTACGATGAAGAGGATTAACCACTCAGTCGACGACTTGTTGAGCGAGGCTGGATCGTCATGTCGAAGTCTCCAACTTCAGAATTCAAGAGTTCCGTCGGCGTTGTGATGATCAGGGCGCCTGCCGGTTCTTTCACCATGGGCAGCCCGGAGTCCGAGGACGGCCATCGGACCTGGGAACAGCAGCGCGAAGTCACTTTCGGCAGCGACTTCTATCTGGGGAAAACGCCGGTCACGCAGGATCAGTATGAAGCGGTCACGGGCACGAATCCGACGGACCATGAGAAGATTGGGGATGCACCGGTTGATTCGGTGACCTGGGACCAGGCGAAGGAGTACTGTCTGAAGCTCACCCAACGCGACCGCAAAGCCGGAGTGCTCGCTCACGACTGGGAATATCGCTTGCCGACGGAAGCGGAGTGGGAATACGCCTGCCGGGCGGGAAGCTCGGCGCCACGGCACGGCGAGCTGCAGGATGCTGCGTGGTATCAGGACAATGCGGACGCAAAACCGCACGCCGTCGGTCAGAAGACGCCCAACACGTGGGGGTTCCATGACATGCTCGGCAATGTCTGGGAATGGTGTCAGGACTGTTTCTTTGTGAGCTGTTGCAATGTGGGCTGCCGGTCCGTGCGCGGCGGGAGCTGCCGCAGCAGTGCCCGCTTCTGCCGCTGTGCCCAGCGCTGGGGCTTTGGTCCGAACGGTCGCTCACGCTATTGCCGGTCTTTGCAGCGAGCATTCGAAAGCCGCATCCTGCCTGCCAACCGGAATCACGGCTCCGCGGCAAGTCCCGTTGCGGTCATCGGTTACACGATCACCCGCATCAACCCGGCATGTCCGCCGACCTGAAAACTCCCCGGTTCCGGCAGGGCACGCCGTGCGTTGCTGCACGAATCGCGAGTTTACCGACGCACGTTGCGTGGCAAGCTGGCAAAGTGGCACGCGTCCCGCTTGTCACTGTGTCAGACTCCCCACATTCGGGCGAAAAGTAGACCTTCGGGCGAGAAGCTCGGGGGCGCATGGATACTACAATACTTCCATGGCGCACGTCTCGACGATCTCCCTGCGCGGCGTCCGCGTTCACAACCTGCAAGGCATCGATGTCGACATTCCCATCGGCAAGCTGACCGCGGTCACGGGCGTCTCGGGCGCCGGCAAGAGCAGCCTCGTCTTCGACACGCTGTTTGCCGAAGCGCAACGCCGCTATCTGCAAAGCTTCTCGGTCGGCATCCGTCAACAACTGGAGCGGTTCGATCGGCCGGACGCCGACTCGATCGGCGATCTGCCGCCGGCCATCGCCGTGCGCCAGCGCCGCGGCGGCGGCCCGGCCGGCCGCGCCACGGTCGGTTCCTTGACCGAGCTCGACAGCTGGCTGCGGCTGCTCGTGGCGCGGGGCGGCACGGTGCATTGTCCGCGTTGCCAGCAAGCCGTTCGGCCCGCGACGGTGGAGGACGTTCGCGCCGCCATCGACGGTTTGCCGCCGGGGCAACGCGTCACCGTCGCCTTCCCCAGCCGGCCCGACCCGGACCAGGATGTCGCGGCCTGGACGGCGGCGCTGCTCGAAGAAGGCTTCGTGCGCGTGCACATCGACGGTCGGTTGATTCGCCTGGATGAAGCGGCGGTCCCTGAGCTGAAGGAAGACAGCGACGCGTTCGTCGTGCTCGATCGAATCGAAACGGGCGCCGTCAACGTCGAGCGGCTGCGCGATTCGGTGGAGACGGCGTTCAGCCGCGGACAAGGCCGGTTGGTCCTGCTGACGGAGAACGCCACGGTCGCCCAGGCATTCGACCGGCGCTGGCGGTGCCCGGGCTGCGATGTGCCGGTCCCGGAGCCGAATCGGCGCTTGCTGGACTGCGACGACCCGCTCGGCGCTTGCCCCACGTGCCGCGGGACGGGCATCGCATCGAGCGCCGTCCAACGCGGCAAGCGGATTCACGGAGCGGCGCCGTGCCCGGCGTGCAACGGCCGGCGCTGGAACGACCAGGCCTTGACCGTTCGCCTGCACGGCAAGAACATCGCAGAGTTGTCTTCGTTCACGTTGGATGAACTCGCCCAGTTCGTGGACATGGTCGCCGCAGCGCCGACATCCCGCGCCGCCCGGGATCAGCTTCAGCGGCGGCTGACGTTTCTGCGCGATGTTGAACTTGGCTACTTGACGCTGCTCCGCCCCGACAAGAGTCTCGGCGCCGGCGAACGCATCCGGCTGCAGCTCTGCGCCGCCCTGGCGAACAACCTCGTCGGCGCTCTGTACCTGCTGGAAGAGCCGTCGTCCGGCTCGCATCCGCGCGATGCCGCCAAGATCATCGCCCCGTTGCGACGCTTATGTGGCACCGGCAGCACCGTCGTCATGATCGAGCATCACGAAGAGTTCATCCGGGCGGCCGATCACGTCATCGACCTGGGACCGGGCGCCGGCGAGGAAGGCGGCCGCGTGGCGGCCCAGGGGCCCGTCGAGACGATCATGGCGGCGGCGGATTCGGCAACCGGCGAGTACTTGCACGGCGACTCCGACACGCCGCCGTCCCAGCGTCGCCGGCCGCAGCAGTGGCTGCACCTGCGCAACGTTCGCCTGCACAACCTGCAGGACGTATCTGTCGATATTCCACTCGGCGTCCTGTGCGCGGTCACCGGCGTCGGCGGGGCCGGCAAGCGCTCGCTGATCCAGCACGCCCTGTATCCCTGCCTGGCGCTGGCCAAGCAACATAAGCAGCGTCCCGAGGCGCCCGCCGGCGCGACGGTGCAAGGCGCCGGCCAGGTCGCCGACGTCGTGCTGATCGATCAAGAGCCGTTGCCGCGCACCGCGCGAAGCAACGCTGCCACGTACTTGAAAATCTTCGATGACATCCGCGCCCTGTTCGCCGCCGCCGCCGAGGCCAAGATTCGCGGCTTCGGGCCGGGCCACTTCAGCTTCAACCAGCCCGGCGGCCGTTGCGACGCCTGCGAAGGCCAGGGAACGCTCACCGTGGACATGCAGTTCCTGGCCGACGTGGCCATGACCTGCCCCGAATGCCACGGCACGCGCTTCAAGCACGACATCCTGAACGTCAAGGTGCGCAGCCTGTCGATCGCCGAGGTGCTTGACTTGACCGTCCGCGAGGCGTTTCGTTTCTTCCGTGCCCAGCGCGGCATCGAAGCGAGGCTGAAGTGGCTGCTCGACGTCGGCCTCGAATACCTGCGCCTGGGCCAACCGACCGAAACCCTGTCCGGCGGCGAAAGCCAGCGCCTGAAGCTCGCCGGCCACCTCGCCTCCAGCCGCAAGCCGCGAGGCTTGTTCATCCTGGTGGAGCCGACGGCCGGCTTGCACCCCGCCGACATCGATCGGCTCCTCGGCTGCCTCGACGGCCTCGTGCAAGCCGGACATTCGATCGTGTGCCTGGACAACCATCGGCGGCTGGTGCAGAATGCTGATTACGTGATCGCGCTGGGCCCCGGCGCCGGCAAGCACGGCGGCCGCATCGTCGCCCAAGGAACGCCGGAGGAGGCCGGGACCGACGGTCAGTGAGGGTGTTGACAATGGTGAGGCGGATGCGGATTTGTTTAGCCCCGTTTCGAAGAAACGGGGCGGACCCGGTCCCTCGCCAAGTGATGCGGGCTGTTGCCAACAACGAATCCCGCCCCGTTTGTTCGAAACGGGGCTAAACAATTCGATGGAATGCAACGATGCGATTCACTCTTGTCTTCGGCGGCGTCGCCATTCTGGGTCTGGTCACCTTGGTGCAGGCGCAGGTGCCGGACAAAGGCCCGCCGAAGAAGAAGTTGCCCCCCTTCATCGCCGACCTGCTGAAGAAGTCGCCGGACGAGTTCCTGAAACAATTCGACAAGAACAAGGATGCCCTGCTGCAGAAGGACGAGCTGCCGCCGTTTTTGCAGAAGGCGTTCGCCAAGGTGGACCGCAACGCCGACGGCGCCCTCGACCGCGCCGAAGTCACGCAGCTCTTGCAGATCGCCCGGCAATTCGTGCCAGGACCGTTTGGCCCGAAAGGCGGCGGACCGGGAGGCCCGCCCGATTTCGACGCGCTCGACAAGAACGCCGACGGCCGCCTGACCAAGGACGAGTTGAAGGGCACGCCCTGGCTCGCGCGGCTAGCGGACATCGACACGAACAAGGACGGCCGCCTCGACCGCCGCGAGCTTGAGGCGTATCTGCGCAAGACGGACAAGAAGTAGACCGCCGCTTGCGGCGATAAGCCTTTTGACATTTCCGCCCGGCCGCATTAACCTCCATGGTGGAGGTATGATCGGTGCTCACCATTCCGGATTGTCCGTTCGAAGGTTGGACTCGCCGCCGCTGGCTGCAACTGGGCGGACTGGGGACGCTCGGCCTGTCGCTGCCCAAGCTGCTCCGCGCCGAAGAGCGCGCCGAGGAACGCGACGGCGCCCGCCGGCCGAAATCGTGCGTCCTGTTTCTCTTGCACGGCGGGCCCAGCCAGCTCGACATCTGGGACATGAAGCCCACCGCCCCGGCCGAAGTGCGCGGCGAGTTTCAGCCGGCCGCCACCCGCGCTCCCGGAGTGCACATCACCGAGCTGTTGCCCCTCGTCGCCCAGCAGGCTCATCGTCTCACCATGGTCCGCTCGATGACCCACTCGGCGATCAATCACAACGCGGCCACGTACTACGTGACCACGGGCCAGCCGCCGCCGCGCGAGCAGATCGCGTTCACGCCGACCGAGAACGACTTTCCGCACCTGGGCGCCCAGGTCGCGTTGGGCCGGCCCAATCGGGGAACCGTGCCCACGGCGGTGTCGCTGCCGGACCCGGTCAGCGACGGCCCCTACACGTGCCCAGGCCAGAACGGCGGCTTTCTCGGCGCGGCGTACGCGCCGTTCACCATCCACGGCGACCCCAATGATGATGACTTCGCCGTCCACGGCTTGCACGAGGCCGCCGACCGGCCGCGGGTGACCCATCGGCAAGAGCTGTTGCGCGCGGTCAACCACGGCCTCGGCCGCCTCGCCCACGAGCGGGCCATCGAAGATCTTGGCCGCCATCAGCAACGCGCCTTCGATCTGTTGACGTCGGAAGCGACGCGCCGCGCCTTCGAAATCAGCACGGAGCCGGCCCGGATGCGCGAACGCTATGGCCGGCACAAGTACGGGCAGAGCCTGCTCCTGGCCCGGCGGCTGGTCGAGGCAGGCGTGCGGCTGGTCACCGTGTACTGGGGCGGGCGCGTCAACAATCCCCTGCCCCACTGGGACACGCACTTCAACAACAATCGCCGCCTCAAGGACGAGCTGCTGCCGCCGTTCGATCAATGCTTCTCGGCGTTCGTGGAAGACCTGGCCCAGCGCGGCTTGCTCGACAGCACGCTGGTGGTGTGCATGGGCGAGTTCGGACGCACGCCGCGCTTCGGGCAGTTCACCGGCAACGGCGTCAACGACACCGGCCGCGATCACTGGTCGGAGTGCTATTCCCTGGTCATCGCCGGCGGCGGCACGGCCGGCGGCAGGATCATCGGCCGCTCCGACCGCTTCGCCGCCTATCCGGCCGACGACCCGATCACGCCGCCCGATTTGGCCGCCAGCTTGCTGCACGCGCTCGGCGTCGATCCGCGGCGTGAAGTACGGGACGCGTTCACGCGCATGGTGCCGCTCAGCAGCGGGCAGGTGAAACCGCAGTTATTTGGCGGTTGACCCCCGGCGACCCCAGGGCTCGCTGCACTCGCCCTGGAGCTTGGAAGGTTGGAAGCGCGGCCGCCGAAGCGCGACCACGACTTGTGGATTCGTTATTCATCAATTCGTTGTCCATGTTGGAGAACGTTCATGCAAGTTCCTAAAGCGCGATGGTTTCTCGCCGGCGCGGCGTTGTTCGCGCTGCTGGCGACCATCGCTTCATGCAGTCGAGACAATGGCGTGCCGCTTCCCCCCGCCAACGTCTCTGAAGCGGCGCCGGCCGTCGCGACAGGCCCCGCGTTTTTCAAGGACGTGACGGCCGACACCGGCATCGCCTTCACCTATCGCAACGGCCAGGAAACCGGCCACTACGCCATCCTCGAATCGCTCGGCGGCGGCGTCGGCCTGATCGATTTCGACGGCGACGGCCTGCTCGACATCTTCGCACCGGGCGGCGGCTTCTACGCCGGCAAGAACAACCAGGAGATTCGCGGACATCCGTGCAAGCTCTTCAAGAACCTCGGCAACTGGAAGTTCAAGGACGTGACGGCGGAAGCCGGCCTGGAGCGTTCCTGGCCGTACACCCACGGCTGCGCGGTGGCGGATTACGATCGCGACGGCTGGCCCGATCTGCTCGTGACGGGTTGGGGCGGAGTGCTCTTGTTTCACAATGTGCCGCGCGACCCCGCCGACGCCGCGAAGGGCCGGACGTTCATCGAGGTCGCCAAGAAAGCCGGGCTCACGGACCCGCGCTGGAGCACCAGCGCCGGCTGGGCGGATTTCGACGGCGACGGCGACGCCGACCTCTACATTTGCCACTATGTCGATTGGTCGTTCGACAACAATCCGCCCTGCAGCGGCTATTCGGCCGGCATCGCCAAGGATGTGTGCCCGCCCACCCAGTTCAAGGGCCTGCCCGACGTCATCTACCGCAACAACGGCGACGGCACGTTCACCGATATGAGCGCGACGGCGCGTCTGCGGCAAATGAACCCCAAGGAACCCGGCGAGGACGCCGGCAAGGGGCTGGGCGTCGTCATCGCGGACTTCAATGGCGACCGCCGGCCGGACATGTACGTTGCCAACGACACGGTGGACAACTTCCTGTACATCAATCGCGGCCAGTTCGAGTTCGCCGAAGACGGCCGGCTCAAAGGCGTGGCTCGCGACCTGGTCGGCAAGGCCCAGGGAAGCATGGGGGTCGATATCGGCGATTACGACGGCACTGGCCTGCCGTCGATCTTCGTGACCAACTACGAAAACGAAAACCACGCGCTCTACCGCAACCTCGGCCAGCGCGAATTGTTCCTGTTCAGCACCACCGCGGCCGGCATCGCCAGCATCGGCCAGCGCTACGTCGGCTGGGGGACGAACTTCGTGGACGTGGACTACGACGGCTGGCTCGACATTGTCATTGTCAACGGCCACGTGATCCGTCATCCGGTCCTGTCCGGCGTTCGGCAAAAGCCGGTGCTGTTCTACAACATCCCGGCCGACGCGGCGGAGCCCCGCAAGGGGCGCAAGTTCGTGGACATCACCAAGCGCGGCGGCGATTTCTTCAACGGCCAGCATTGCGGCCGCGGCCTGGCGGTCGGCGATCTCGACAACGACGGCTGGCCGGACTTTGTCGTCAGCAGCGTCAACGAACCGCTGGTGATTCAGCGCAGCGCCGGCGGCGAGCATCCCAACGCCAATCATTGGCTCGGGATCGAGTTGAAGGGAACCAAGAACCGGGACCTGGTCGGCGTCAAGATCGCCGTCGAGGCGGGCGGCCGCACCATCACCAGCTTCGGCAAGGGGGGCAGCAGCTACGGCTCAGCCCACGACCCGCGGCATCGATTCGGCCTGGGCCAGGCGCCCAAGGCGGACCGGGTGACGGTGACCTGGCCGTCCGGGCAGTCGCAAACTTTGCACGACCTGGCTGCGAATCGGTATGTGACGGTGAGCGAGGACTGAGAGTTTGTGAAGAAATGGGGACAGGCACCGGCCTCGTCTCCACAATCGCAGGGTTTTCGAGGGATGGCCGGTGCCAGTCCCCATTTCTTCACAAACTCTGATAACTCATCTTTGAAGAAGTTCACGGCACACCCGAGAAGGGCTATCAAGGCCCATTCGCCCATCAAGGTCCGCAAGCATCGGGGCGATGATCCTGAAGCGAGCTGGCTTCGGGCAACGGGGTCAAAACGGAACAATCGCACATTTCCGCGAGTCGCATCAGCAGTCGGACGCTCAGCAGGTTCCATCAACCGGAAGGGGCATCTCATGTTCTCCCTTGATGCATGGCAGCGTTCGTCGAGTCGAAAGACCCACAGCACCCGCGGCGCGAGTGGCCGCACCCAGCCGCGGCGTCACCGGCCGCAGCTCGAGATCCTGGAGGACCGCGTCGTCCCGGCCTTCAACCTGGCGATCTCCACCGATCCAACGGTGGGAGTCACACTGGCCAACGGCGTCTTCACCGCCACTGCCTCGGGCGCCAACATCAACGTCGCGGCGATCCAGTTTCAGCTCGACATCGGCAACAACGTGACCGTCACCCTCCAATCCCAGGTCAGCGCCATCACCACGCTCAACCAAACCTACACGGCTCAGGGCGACCTCATCGTGGGCGCGGTGGTCAGCGGCGCCGGACAGGGCTTCACCTTCACTGATGCCAACGATCTGACCATCGGCACGGTGTCCGGCACCGTCGGCATCACGACCAGCGGCGGCCCCATCGACGTCACCACCACCGCCGGCCCCCTGACCGTGAGCCAGAACGTCAGCGCCGGCGCGGCGACCATCGAGCTCACCGCCGGCGGCGGCGAGAGCACGTTCGCCAACAGCGCCGTCGTCAGCAACTCCGCCGGCAACACGATCCGTATCGAGGCCAACCGCATGGCGCTCAACGGCGCTCCCGGAACGAGCGCCATCACCGCCGCCGGCGGCGGGCGCGTCGAGCTGGATGCCACCCTGGCGAATCGGCCGATCGATCTCGGCGCAGTCTCCGACCCGATCAGCGTGCTCAGTCTGTCGGACGCCGAGCTCGACACCATCGCCACCACCGGAGTGCTGGAAATCGGCGACGGCAACGAGGGCAACGTCTCCGTCAGCGCCGCCGTCGGCCCGAACAACGTCCCGACCCTGACCATCGACACCGGCGGCGGCATTACCGGCGCTGGCGCGATCATCGTGAGCAACCTGCGCCTCAGCGCCAACGCCGCGGTCAGCCTCACGGGGAGCAACAGCGTGGGGACCCTGGCGGCGGACGTCGCCAACAGCGGCGCGGGATTCACTTTCCAGAACAACGGGGCACTCACCATCGGGACCGTGGACACCGTCGCCGGAATCACGACCAACAACGGCCCGATCGTTGTCAACACCACGACCGGCGGTCTGACGGTGGCGAGCCCGATCGCTGCCGATTCGGCGAACATCACTCTGACGGCCGGCACCGCCGTCTTCAACAGCGGCGCCGTCGTGACCGCAGTCAACGGCACCATCGTGGTCAACGCCGCGGCCGCCACGACGCTCAACGGCGCCGCCACGCTCCAGGTCACCGGCGCCGGCAACATCACCCTGACCACCGACGATCTCACGGTGGCGGCCGCCGCGACGATCAGCGCCAGCGACGGCGTCGCCAACGCCAACAACGTCGTCACGATCGGCAACTTCACGGCCGGCAGGGCAATCAGCCTGGGCAGCGACGCCAATCTCGGATTGACCGACGCGGAGCTTGACCGGGTTCGGGCCGAGACGCTGATCGTCGGCCGCAACGACGCCGCGGCCGCCGGCGCCATCACCCTCAGCGGGCAGATCGACCTGACCGCCGGCGCCAACACCGTGCCGACGTTGCATCTGCGGACCGGATCCGGGGTCGTGGACGGCACCCTCACCGAACAGGCCGATCTGCGCGCGGCCGCGCTGGCCATCGAAGCGGCGGCCGGCATCGGCGCGGCGGACGACCTCGACCTGGCTGTCTCGATGCTGGCCGCGAGCAACGGCGGAGCTGGCGCCGCCGGCGATATTCAATTGAGCAACACCGGCGTCCTGACCGTCGCGACCGTGGACGGCATCACCGGCGTGCAGCGCACCGGCGGCGGCCTGGGCGATGTGATCATCGCCGCTTCGCTCGGACTGACGATCAATGCGCCGGTGCTCAACTCGACCGGCGGCGACGTCGCGCTGACCGCCGACGCACCCAACAGCGGCAATGCCGCCGCCATCTTGACCGTGAGCGCCGCGGTGACGGCTGCCGGCGGCAACGGCGACGTCGCCTTGAACGGCAACACGCTGGTCCAGAACTCCGCCGCGATCTCCGCGACCGGCGCCGGCGACATCACCGCCAACTTCGGCGGCGCCGCCACCTTCAACAACGGCGCGACCCGCTCCACCCTGGACGGCCTCATCGATCTCACCGCCGCGGACGCCATCACGCTGAACGGCAACGCGAGCATCACGACGGCGCGCGCCGGCAACATCCGGCTCACCACCGACGACGTGGCCATCGCCGGCACGGCGTCGATCGGCGCCAGCACCGTCGTCACGATTCGCAACTTCACGCCGGGCCGGGCCATCAACCTCGGCACGAACACGGCCCTCGGCCTGACCGAAGCCGAGCTCGACCGCATCGGCGCCGCCACCCTGATCATTGGTCGCAACGATGGCAGTGCCGCGGGCGACATCACCGTGAGCGCGGCCGTCGATCTGAGCCGCGGGGCGAACGTCATTCCGCTGCTCCAGTTGATGACCGGAGGCAGCGTGCTGCAGTCGGCATCAGGACTCGTCACCGTCGGCGCCGTCGCGGTCGCGGCCGGCGGCGGGATCGGCGCGGTCGCCACACCGCTTCAGACCGCGGCGGGCGCGTTCGCCGCCAGTGTTGGAGCCGGCGTCTTCCTGTCCAACGCGGGCGCCCTGACGATCGGCAGCGTCGCCGGCATCGATGGCGTGACCGCAACCAGCGGCGCCATCACGATCAGCAACATCGGCGCCGGCGGCGCCGGCGCCTTCACGGTCATCGAGAACGTCCAGACACCTGGCGACATCACGTTGACCGCGCGCGAATCGATTCCGGCCAGGCCCGGCGATAACCTCTCGATCAACGCCGGAGTCACGATCAATTCGAGCGCCGGCGCCGTCGGGCTCCAGGTCGGCGACAGCCTGACCCTGTCGGCCGGCGCCGCCGTCCAGGCAACGGGCGCCGTCACCCTCGTCGGCGGCTTTGCCGACGACGGCAACGGCGGCGTGGTCAACTTCTTCGGC
This sequence comes from Gemmataceae bacterium, assembly GCA_022616435.1. Taxonomy (GTDB): domain Bacteria; phylum Planctomycetota; class Planctomycetia; order Gemmatales; family Gemmataceae; genus JAKEET01. The sequence continues at coordinate 806 of JAKEET010000190.1, read as the reverse complement.
AGCGCCACCGGCGCAGCCGTGAGCGTCCAGGGCGACAGCAAGAAGGAGGCCAACGAGTCGTTCTACCTCGACCTGTTCGGCAACAGCGGCAATTCGCTGTTCACCAAGAACCGCGGCCTCGGCACGATTCTGAACGACGATTGAAGGTCGGGTGCCTTCAAACGGGTCTACCGCCCGCGGGTGGTTTCCGTTTCCCACGGGTAGTATGCTGGTATTCATGACCGCCATTACCCACATTCTGGACGCCATCGATGCCGGCGATCCCCACGCGGTTGACCAGCTCTTGCCTGTCGTCTACGACGAGCTGCGCAAGCTCGCCGTGCAGTGGTTGGCAGACGAGAAACCGGGGCAAACGCTCCAGGCGACGGCGCTCGTCCACGAGGCGTATCTGCGTCTCGTGGCGGGCCCCCTGCGCGAGCACGGCGAGCAACCGCACTTCAACAGCCGCGGCCACCTCTTTGCCGCCGCCGCCGAGGCCATGCGCCGCATCCTCATCGAACAGGCCCGCCGTCGGCAATCGATCAAACGCGGCGGCGATGCTCGGCGCGAGGAGATCGACTTTGACCACATTGTCGCTCCCGAGCCGGATGACGAACTGCTCGCCCTTCATCACGCCCTCGAACGCTTCGCCGAGCAACATCCGGAAAAAGCGGAGCTTGTAAAGTTGCGCTACTTCGCGGGCCTGACCGCCGACGAAGCCGCCCAGGTGCTAGGTATCTCCCCCAGCACAGGCGACCGCCACTGGACTTTCGCTCGCGCTTGGCTGAAACGAGCCATGAGTGATTCGAAGGCGACGTGAGGTCATC
>JAKEET010000189.1 GCA_022616435.1 Gemmataceae bacterium | reverse complement strand
TGATACTGCGTCATCGCTTGGTCGAAGGTGACAACTTCATGATTTCCGGCGATGGCAAATGCCGCCAAGTATGCATCGTTCCAGACCTTCGGCGAGAACTGCCGACTTTGCGTGAATCCGCGCCAGATCGGCTCCAGCCCCGCAGGCTCGTCCGCAAACGCAAAGCGCGGATCGGCCAGGATGGCGTCGTACATCTGCCAAGCCTTGAGCAACGACACCGCTTGGGTAGGAAATGCCTTGGGGTTGGTCGCAAGCCGGAGAAAGCCCTGCTGAGTCAAGCGGCAAAAATAGCAGAGTTGATTCGCGGCCAAGCGGCTTTGCCACATCGTGGCGGCGGCGTGATGGATGTGGGCACGAAATGCCAGCGCCAACCAGACATTGACGTCAGGAAGATACATCTTCCTCGTCCAGGATTTCCGCGATTCGCTCGTTCGTCAGATCCCACGTACCGGGATGATCGGACTCAACGAGCGGGAAAACCACGCGCTTGCCTTGAACGCCGGACGGCGCGCTGGCCACCGAGACCATGACCTCCGCGCCTTCCGGCAACGAAACCGGGCCTTCCAAGACCACGACGCCGTTCTGGACTCGACCGGGAATGACCATGCGTTCATTATCGACGGGTCATGAGGAGAGGCAAGGGCAATGCTGCCGTCGGCCCGCGATCGGCAGCACCGCCACCTGCCGCGCCCCGTTCGCTTCACCTGAAGCGGACTGATCTGCTCGAGCAACGCAGCCGCCCAGTTTGGGCCGATTCGCCAGCTTCGCCAACCCGCCGCGCCGAAATCTCTTCGGCTGTCGCCGCGAGCCGTTTTGTGCTATGCCAAATCGACCTGGGGAGGATCGCATGCACGGCGGCAATAGCGAACGCAAAGTTTGGATCGCCGTCCTGGTCGGGGCCGCCGTAATCGCCCTGGCCAGCGCCCGTCCGCATGCCGGCGGCTGGAATGACGGCAGCCGGCTGGCGACTGTCGAGAGCCTCGTCGATCGACATACGCTGGCCATCGACGATTCGATGTTCGTCAAGGTGGCCAGCGTCGAGACGTCGCCTTATGAATCGGCGATCCTGCGCGACCCGCGGCGGCCGCCCAGCATGCTTGGCACCTTCGACAAGCTCTGGATCGACGGGCACTGGTATTCCGACAAGTCGCCCGTGCCCGCCTTGTTGATGGCCCTCCTGTATCAACTGCTGCAATGGGCCACCGGGCTGACCGCGAGCCTTCACCCCCAGGCGTTCTGCTACCTGATGACGGTGCTGTCGTCCGGCGCGGCTTACGTGGCGGCGGTCGCCGGGATCGATCACATCGCGACGCGGCTGCGCTTGCCGCTGCGCCTGCGCCTCGCCGTGACCGCCAGTTTCGCTTTGGGCACGCTGGCGCTGGTCTACACGCGCTACGTCAACAATCACGTGCTGCTCCTGGGCGTGACGGTCGCGCTCTTGGCGTGTCATTTACACTTGGTCGAAGCTTGCCTGGTCGAAGCGCGTCGGCCGCGGTTCGGGCTGTTGGTCGCGCTCGGCAGCCTGGCGGGGTTTGCGTACACGATCGACCTCGGCGTCGGGCCGCCGTTGTGGCTGGGCAGCGTGCTGCTGGCCGCGTGGCGGACGCGCTCGTGGAAGGCGCTGGCGTTGATCCTGCTCGCGTCGCTGCCGTGGCTGGCGGCGCATCACGCCGTCAACTACGCGACCGGCGGCACCTTCAAACCGGCCAACGCGGTCCCGGAATACCTCGCCTGGCCGCACAGCCCCTTCCGCACGAACCTGACCGGCCAGTGGAACCACGCCAGTGTCGGCGGCTTCGCAAGCTACGCGCTGCAATTGCTGATCGGCAAGAAGGGTTTCCTCGGCCACAACCTGCCGCTGTTGCTGGCGCTGCCGGCCGGGATCTATCTGCTGCGAAGGAGGTCGCCGTACTGGCCGGAGGTGTTGTACTGTCTGGGCGCCGGCGGCGGCGTCTGGCTGGTGTATGCAGCGGGTTCGTCGAACTACGCGGGCGCGTGCTGTTCGATCCGCTGGTTCGTGCCGCTCGTCGGGCTTGGCTATTTCGTGCTGATCCTGTTCCTGCGGGCTGCGCCCGGCGCCGCGGCTGACTTTGGAATCCTGAGCGCCGGCGGCATTGTCCTCATGCTCAGCGCGTGGCCGGAAGGGCCGTGGCGTCTGACGGTTGTGCCGGCGCACTGGCCGGTGCTGGGATTGACGCTCGTGGCGTGGGGGTGCTACCGGTGGCGTGTCGGCCGGGTGAGGCGCGGTGCTGTTCGCGATCGCGATTCCGTGCCGATGGCCCGCGCCGCGTGAATGGATGATACACTCCAATTTCTCTGCGTTCTTCGCGACCTCTGCGGTTCGAGTTTCAACCGCAAAGGCCGCTGAGAACGCAGAGAGCGCTACGCAGAGCGAGCGCCATCTGGACGCTCGGCGCCGGCGTCCCATAATAACCTTTTCCAAAAAATCCTGATGCCGCGCGATCGGTCGCGCCGGCTCTTGACGAGGATACGACGATGCCGCTTGGAATGTTGGGCCTGAAGGTGGGCATGACGCAGGTCTTTGACGACAAGGGCCGGATGACCCCGGTGACCGTGCTGGAAATGGGCCCGTGCCCGGTGCTGCAAGTCCGCACGCCGGAGCGCGACGGTTATCACGCGCTGCAGCTCGGCTTCAAGAACAAGCCGCGCAACAAGGCGATCCGGGCGGAGCGCGGCCACGTCGCGGCCGACTTCGTGTCGAAACGCCGCAAGGGCATGCAGGAGGCCGGCGTGCAGGTGCTGCCCAAGGCCAACTGCGAGCCGCAGCGCTACATCCGCGAGTTCCGCCTCGACGCCGCCACCGACGCGGCGGTCGGCGCCATCTTGAAGGTGGACGCGGTCTTCAAGGACGTGCCGCGCGTCGACGTGATCGGCACCACCAAAGGCCGCGGCTTCACCGGCGTCATGAAGCGGCACAACTTCCACGGCCTGCCCGCCGCCCACGGCGCCAAGAAGGTGCATCGCTCCGGCGGCTCGATCGGCTCGCACGCCAGCAACCGCGGCAGCGGCCGGCCCAAGAAAGGCCACAAGGCCGCCGGGCAATACGGCAACGCCCAGCGCACCGTGCGCAACCTCGACATCGTCAAGATCGACTCCGACAACAATCTGCTGCTCGTCCGCGGCGCCGTGCCGGGGCCCAACGGCAGCCTGGTCGTGGTGCGGCCGACCAACAAGAAGAATTGATGGGTCAGGACGAATCAGAAGACGCCGCTTGCGGCTTAGCGTTCGCATGGACCCTTCCCGAACGCTAAGCCGCAAGCGGCGTTCTTGTCTGTTAATGACGCCCGCGCGGGAAGAAGAAGGTCACGCCCGCCATGCCGCCCAGGGCGCTGATCCCCTCGTCGCGGTCGCTCATGCTCAGGCCGGAAATGAACCGGTAACCGCCTTCCAGATCGATCGAACAACACTTGGTCAAGAACAGCCGGAGGCCGACGTCGGCCTGGGCGGTCAAGGCGATGCGCGAGCCGAGGAACTGCTGAACGGGGTCCCGGTAGGCGTCGTTGTACTGGAAGCCGACGCCGCCTTGAACGTACGGGACGATCCGGCTGCCCAGCGTGACCAGGTTGTAGCGGCCGATCAAACCGCCGCCGAAGAAGTGGTTGCCGAAAGCGCTGTCCATCGTGCTGGCGCCGTTGACGTCGATCAAACCTTCCACCCCGCCCGGCAGGAATGAAAAGCATTCGCAGCACCACACGCGGCCGAGGCGAATGCTGGTCTGGGCCCAGTTGTAGTTGGCGTCGCCGATGTCGCCGAAGCAGCCCCCCAGGATTTGCACGTCCCAGTGGCCTTTCGGCAGCCAGTTGGCGTGGTCGTCGCAGTGAGGTTGCAAGCAAGCCTCGGGTGCAACGTACACCTCGGCGGGCATCGCGACAGCCTCCGGCGCGTCTTGCGTCGAGTCGGCGGCAGCGCCGGACGCATTCCGCGCGGCCGGCTTGGTGAGCACCTTGGCGACCGGGGCGGCGGGCTCGACGACGGTGACCGAGCCCTGCTGGCCGGCCGGATTGCTCGCCGGCGGCGGCAGTTGCGTCGGCGGTGAAGTCGGCGCGCCGTACCATGGCGCGGGCGAGGGCGACGGCGACGCCGGGACGTAAATGACGCGGGGCTGCGGCTGATAGGTTGCCGGTGGCGCGTAGCGCGGTGGCGCGTAGCGCGGTGGTGCGTAGTAGGTCGGTCGCGGCTGCGACCAGGGATGCGGATACGGCGGATACGGCTGCATGCCGTACATGACGGGCGATTGGGCCGATGCGGATTGGGCCGATGCGGCGGTCCCGCAGGCGCTCACGAGCACCAGCGCCAGCCAGCGAGTTTGCGTACGCACCGGGAACCTCCTTGTTGGCGTGGGGCAGACATCCGTGTCTGCCGGGCGCGGGGGTCAGACCTGCTTCGAACAGTCTCTTACTCCGTCGTCTCTTACTGCATCGTCGATTTTGCCGGTTAAGTCAAAAAGAGAGCCGCCGGGTCGCCGCAGGTTTTGCCGCTGAACGCCGCACAGGTCGAGCAACCGGCAAGCTTTTCCGGGTTCGTTTGGCGGTATGGGAAAGATGGGCTATCAGCTATTGTAAACGGTCGGATCGGACAAACCTGCATCCACGAACGCCTGGCGGCGTTCCGCGCACTTGTTGCAACGTCCACAGTGATGCCCGCTGTGGGGCGTGTTTGTCGTCAATCTCATCAACGGCTGAATACACGAAAACGTATGCTCCAGCGGCAACCCGCGGCCGAGCTTCATCACATCCTTTTTCTTCAGCAGAGCGAACGGCAACTCGATGCGCACGTTGCCGTTGACGGCGCGATTGACCACATCTTCGATGGCGCGAAAGAATTCCGGCGTCGCGTCAGGAAAAGGATTGGACTGCAACGCTCCCAGCGCCACGGCGGGGACATGATGCAGGTGGCACCACAGCATCGACTTGGCAAGCAACAGCACGTTGCGGCCCGGCAGGAACACCGCTTCGTCCGACGTCTCGGCGTGCGGAACGCCGCGGCCGGTCATGCTCCAATGATCGCCGTACAGGTCCGCCACCGGCTGTTCGAGGATGATCAACGGCTTGAGGTTCGGGCCGGCAAGCGCGTCGAGGTAGCGGCGCAGGTATTCTAGTTCGATGGTTTCCCAGCGAAGGCCGCAGCGAACGAACAGGGGATGCACTGTTTCGCCGCGGCGCAGGGTGTCGCCAAGCAAAACTGCGCTGTCGAGGCCGCCGCTGATGAGGATGGCGAGAGACATGAGGCGTTTGGCATGGGTGCGTCGCGTCAATCCGACCCGCTCATCGCGTCCATCGCTTCCTGGCGGGTGTCGTAGATCGCCCACAAGGTTTCCAGGTCGAGCAGCTTGAGCAGCTCGCGGGCCGGTTCCGACGGGCCCGCCAGCACGATCTCGCTGCCGTGCTTCTTCGCCAGCGAGTGGCAGCGCAGCAGGAACGACACGAACACCGAGCCGAAGTAATTCACCTGGCTCAGGTCGATGACGATGCCGGCCGGCGGATCGTTCCGCAGCGACTGGACCACCAGCCGCGCGGCCTGCTCGATCATCGTCTCGTGCATTTCCTCGACCTTGGCCGACGGCGTCACCACGGCAATCTCGCCGTGACGCACGATCTGGAATTCCTGCGCGGGGGGGGAGGAGGACATGGCTGTCTCCATGACGACCGAGAGATTCGTTCCACCCTGTCAGAGTAGAACGCGGCCGCCGAAAAGTAAAAAGGAAATTGTGTTTGCCGCACGACTTTGTAGGATAGAACAAGTTCGGCCTACCCAGCGCGGTCTCTCCCGCCTTCCAGGATCCGTCTCATGAACTCCACCACGTCCGACGTGCAGATGCTGGAGACCCTGCGCACCGCTCATCAGCAGATGCGCCAGGAGATCGGCAAGATCATCATCGGCCAGGAAAAAGTGCTCGACGAGCTGCTCATGGCCATCTTCTGCCGCGGCCATGCCCTGCTGGTCGGCGTTCCCGGCCTCGCGAAGACCCTGATGGTGAGCACGCTTGCCCAGGCCCTCGATCTCACGTTCAAGCGCATCCAGTTCACGCCGGACCTGATGCCGACCGACATCACCGGCACCGAGGTCATCCAGGACGATCCGGCGACGCGGCAGCGCATGTTCAAGTTCCTGCCCGGCCCGATCTTCGCGAACATCGTGCTCGCCGACGAGATCAACCGCACGCCGCCCAAGACGCAGGCGGCGCTCCTCGAATCCATGCAGGAGCGCAAGGCCTCGATCGGCGGGACCGATTATCCGATGAAGGACCCGTTCTTCGTGCTGGCCACGCAGAACCCGATCGAGCAGGAAGGCACCTATCCGCTCCCCGAGGCCCAGCTCGACCGCTTCCTGTTCATGATCAAGGTGGATTATCCGAACGATGCCGAGGAAGAGCAGATCATGCGGCAAGGCACGTCGGACACGCCGCTCATTGTCTCCAAGGTGCTGCACGGCGACGACATTCTCAAGCTGCAACACATCGTGCGCCGCGTGCCGGTGGCCGACCACGTGTTCCATTATGCCAAGCGGATCACGCGCATGAGCCGGCCGGGCACGCCGGAGGCCGCCGATTTCATCAACAAATGGGTCACCTGGGGGGCGGGGCCGCGGGCCAGCATGAACATGATCCTGGCGGCGAAGGCCCACGCGGTGCTCCAGGGCCGCCATCACGTCTCGGCCGACGACGTGGCCGCGGTCGCCGATCCGATCCTGCGCCACCGGCTGATCACCAACTTCACCGCCCAGTCCGAAGGCGTGACCATCGAGAACATCGTGCAGCGTTTGTTGAACGCCGTGCCAAAAAACCAAGCAGCGGCATGAAAGTATGAGGCATTGAAAATTGAAAATTGACCATTGAAAAATGCAAATTGACAGACGGATTGACGTCGATCGATGCAAATTTGCAATTTTCAATGGCCAATTTGCAGTTTTCAATTGGTTTATGATGGCCAACTATCTTCCCCCGGATGTCGTCGCCCGCGCTCAGGTGCTCGGCCTCAAGGCCCGCACCGTCGTCGAGGGTCTGCGGGTCGGCGATCACAAGAGCCCTTACCGCGGCTTCTCCGTCGAGTTCGTCCAGCACCGCGAGTACGTCCCCGGCGACGACATCCGCCACATCGACTGGAAGAGCTACGGCCGGTCGGAGCGCTACACGATCAAGCAGTACGAGCAGGAGACGAACTTCGCGGGACACATCCTGCTCGACGCCAGCCGGTCGATGCTCTACGGCGACGGGGCCACGAACAAGCTGGAGTACGCCAAGGTGCTGGCGGCGGTGCTGGCGTACCTGATCGTGCATCAGCGCGACAGCGTCAGCTTGAACGTCTTCGACGCGGGCTGGCGCGACCGCTTGCCGGCCAGCGGCCAGGTGGGCCACGTGCAGACGATCTTGCACACGCTGGAGAGCGTCGAGCCTCGCGAGAAGACCTCGATCGCGCCGCTCTTGCATGACTTGGCCAGCCAGGTGCGGCGCCGCGGCCTGGTGTTCCTGATCTCCGATTGCTTCGACGACGTTGAGTCGATCCTGGTCGGTTTGCAGCATCTGCGTTTCCAGGGACACGAGGTGATCGTGTTCCACGTCCTGCACCCCGACGAGGTTGATTTCCCCTTCAACGGCATGGTGAAGTTCGACGCCATGGAGGAACGCCTGGAGCTGCTGACCCGCCCGCAGTTGATAAGGCCGGCGTACCTGCGGGCCGTGCAGAAGTATCTGGATGAAATCCGCAAAGGTTGTGAACGAAATCACTGCGATTACTTGTTGATGAACACCGGCAAGCCGCTCGCGGAATCGCTGACGGCGTACCTGGCGCGGCGGTTGAAGGTGCGATTGTGATCGATTCGTTTAGCCCCGGTTCGAAGAACCGGGGCGGACAGGATCCCTCGCTGCACCGCATCGGCATTGCAAGGGACTCTGTCCGCCCCGGTTCTTCGAAACGGGGCTAAACGTGCGAACGACGAAAACGTGCGAACGACGACTCTCAGGGTCCAATGTCCTTCCTGACTCCCTTCATGCTCTGGGGAACGCTCGCCGCGGGGATCCCGATCGCGCTGCACTTCTTCTTCCGCAGCCGCTATCGCACGGTGCCGTGGGCGGCCATGAAGTTCCTGCTCACCAGCATCGAGCAGACCAGCCGCCGGCTGCGCTTCCAGGAACTCTTGCTGTTGATCGTCCGCTGCCTGGTGCTCGCGCTGTTGGCGCTGGCGTTCGCCCGGCCGTTGACCACCCTGGCCCGCGGCTCCGGCCGCGGCGACGCCGTCGACGCCGTGTTCCTCATGGACGTCTCCTACAGCATGGGCGGCCGCGACGGCGCCAAGACGCGGCTCGAGCGCGCCCAGCAGGCGGCCTTGAAGATCCTCGAAGAATTGCCGCCGCACTCGACGGTGCAGGTCGTGCATTGCGCCGACCGCGCGGAGCTGCTGGGGCCGCAGTCGCCGGGGAACCTCGATCAAGCGGCACAGATCATCAACAACGTGAAGCTGACATCGCTGGCGACCGACCTGGCGCCCGGCGCGGTCGAAGCCGCGTCGATCCTGGAGCGCGGCCAGGCGGCCAACAAGGAGCTGTACGTCTTCTCCGACATGCAGAAATCAGGCTGGGAGCGGCAGGCCGGGCCGTTGAAGCGCACCCTGGAGAGCATCAAGGACAAGGCCGCGATCACGCTGGTGCGCTGCGGCACGCGGCCGGTGAAGAACGTCGCCGTGGTCGGCATCGCGCCGCAGTCGGGCGTGCCGCGGCCCGGCGAGCGCGTCGGCTTCGCGGTGCTGCTGCGCAACACCGGCACGGAGGCTGTCGAGCGGCTCAACATCTCGCTCACCGTGAATCTCGATGACAAATCGACCGAAGTGCAGGCGGCGCCCCTGATCGCGCCCGGCGAAACCCGCGCGATCCCGCTGACCGCGAAGCTCGAAAAGCCCGGCCTGCACGTGTTGACCGCGAAGCTGCAGACCGACGACCTCGACGGCGACAACCGCTTCGACCAGATCCTCCTGGTGCGCGAGCAGGTCAACGTGCTCGTGGTGGACGGCGGCCTGAGCGAGCGCGATCCGAAGAAGTCGTCGAGCTATTACCTCATGAATGCCCTGGTCCCCGTCAAGGACAGCGACAAGGCCAAGTACTACCTGCAGCCGCGCGTCGTGCCGCCGCGGCTGGCGTCGCCCGCGCTGCTCGCCAGGCAAGACCTGTGCATCCTGGTCAACGCGGCGGCGCAGCCCGACCTCAAGCATCGCGACGCCCTGGCTCGCGATTTCCTCGACGAGCTGGGCCGCTTCGTCCGCGAGGGGCACGGCCTGATCATCTTCGCCGGCGACCAGGTCCAGGCCGACGCGTACAACCGCCTGCTCGGCCAGAAGCTGGGCCTGTTGCCGCTGAAGATCAAGGGCGTTGTCGAGAGGGCCATCAAGGAACCGTTGCTGGTCAATCGCGACAGCTTCGATCTGCCGGCGTTTCTCAAGTTCAAGACCGATGAGTTCTACAAAGAGTTCAACCGGGTCGAGGCGTACCAGGCGCTGGAGCTGGACGAATCCCAGGCGGCCGCCGCGAGCCGGGCGGGGCCGTCGGACCCCGTTCAGCGCGCCGGGCCTGATGGCAACCAGGAGGCAAGCGCCGCGCCCGCCCGCGTCGTGCTTCGTTTTCAGAACGGCTTGCCGGCGCTGGCGGCCAAGCAGGTGGATGCCGGCGAAGTGCTGCTGGTGACGACCGCCGCCGATCCGGGCTGGAAGGAGGATTCGCCCAATCCCACCTGGACCGATTGGCCGCTGCGCTTCGTCTACGTGCCGTTCATCGACGTGGCGGTGGCGCATCTGTTGCACGGCCAGACGCAGAACCACAACCTGACCGCCGGCGAAACCCTGCGCTGGTATCCCAGCGAGAAAATGACGCGCTCGTTCACGCTGGTCAGCCCGGGCGGCGTCCGCCAGCGGCTCGGTCTTCCGGAAAAAGTGGGCAACCGCCTCGTGGTCACGGCCAGCGACTTGCCGGCCGCCGGCGTCTATCGATTGGTGGAGTCGTTGCCGGCCGACACGACCCCCGCGCCGATCCCCGTGGACGATAAGACGTCGGGCATCCCGCTGGCCGTCACGCCGGACCTGCGCGAAAGCGACAGCCTCGAGACCTTCAGCGACGAGCAGCTCGACCAGCGTCTCGGTTTTTCGCCGGCCCACGTGACCGCGGGAGCGGAGGCCGGCGCGCTGACCTTGTCGGATCGCTTGAACCGCGAGTGGACCACGTGGCTGTTGATGGCCGTGTTCGGGCTGGTGGTCGCCGAAGCGCTGCTCGCCTGGTGGTGCGGACGAGCTTGGTAGATTTTCAATCGAACATGATGAACATCCTTGCCAAACTCCTGGCCGTGGACGCTCCGGCGAACACGTCATTGACCTCCGCGGAATTGCACTTCCGCGGGCTGGTGCCGTGGTGGCTCGCGGTGCTGCTGCTGCTGGCGCTCGCGGCCGGCATCGTGTACCTCTATCGCCTGGAGCGCGGCACGTTCGGCCGCGTGCGCCGCGCCGTCATGATCGGTCTGCGCGTCGCCCTGCTGGCGTTGCTCCTGTTTCTTCTGGCCCGGCCGGTGCTGCTCGCCGAGTTCGAGGGGCAGCGGCCGCGCGACGTCGTCTTCCTGCTCGACAACAGCCAGAGCATGACGCAGCAGGACCGCCGGCTCAGCGAGGCCGACAAGTTCCGCGTCGCCCTCGCCAGGAACCTGGTGCCGATCACGACCAACATCGCCGACGAGCAATCGCTGGCCAACTTGCCGGTCGACACGCCGAAGGACCCGGCCCGCGCCGACATGGTCCGCTGGATGCTGCGGCATCCGCAGTTGAAGCTGTTCGACGAGCTGCACCAGCGCGGCCCGGTGCGGCCCTATCTGTTCGGCCCGAAGCTGCGCGGCACGCAGGAGGAAGCCGGCGCCGCCGCGCCGCAGTCGCGTCTCCTGGCCAGCTTCAAGGCGGACGAAGCCAAGACGGGCCTGGCCGACGCCATCCACGAAGTGCTAGAGCGCCGCGACGGCGACGCGCCGGCGGCCATCGTCGTCGTCACCGACGGACAGGACAATGCCAGCAAGTTCACACTCCAGGAAGCCGCCGAGGAATGCGTCCGCCAGCAGGCGCCCTTGCACGTGTGGGGCGTCGGCACCGCGGAGGGGGGCAGCCTGCGGCTGAAGGAGCTGGGCGCGCCGGACACCATCTTCGTGGACGACACCATCTTCGTGCCGATCCGCTGGCGGGCCCAGGGATTCAAGAAGGGAACGGTGGAGATCGTCCTCACGCTCGGCGGCAAGCAGGTGGCCAGGAAGGAAGCGCCCGTGCAGATCGGCGAGGACCTGCGCGACGTGCTCAGCTTCGTCGTGCCCAAGGGCGACGCGAAGGAACAAGACCTGGACCTCGCGGTGAGCATCCAGCTCAAGGGGAACGATCAGTTCAAGGACGCGCTGGTCCGCGAGGTGCGCGTCGTGGACCGCAAGATTCGCGTGCTGGTGATCGAGCACGCGCCGCGCTTCGAGTTCAAGTTCCTGCAAACCGCGCTGCTCCGCGACCGCCGCGTCGAGGCCGACTTCCTGCTCGTCCAGGCCGATCCGAAAGTCGCCAAGTCGGGGCCGCCGTTCCTGCCCGAATTCCCGCCGACGCGCGAGAAGTTCTTCGACGCCCGCTACAACCTCATCATCCTGGGCGACGTGGCGGCCGGCTGGCTCGGCAAGGAGCACCTCGACTGGATCAAGGAGTTCGTCGAGAACCGCGGCGGCCTGATCGTCATCGCCGGCCGGCAGCACATGCCCGCCAGCTACGTCGAGACGCCGCTCGCCGAGGTGTTGCCCGTCGAGTTTGTGCCGCGGAAATTCAAGGTCGAGGCCGAAGTCCGCACGCAGGAATATCCGCCGACGTTGACCGAAGTCGGCCAGCGGACCGAGATGCTGTCCCTGGCCGACACCGCCGAGGAAAACCTCAAGGTCTGGCAGGCGTTGCCCGGTTTCCACTGGCACTACCCGGTGACCAGGCTGCGGCCGGCGGCGACGAGCCTGGTCGTCAACCCGCGCGCCAAGATGGGCGAGCAGCCCGCGCCGATCGTGGCCACGCACTGGTACGGGCAGGGGCAGGTGGTGTACCTGGGGACCGACGAAACCTGGCGGTGGCGCTTCAACGTGCAGGACAAGCACTTCATCCGCTTCTGGGGCCAGCTCATCTATCAAGTCGGCTTGCCGAGCCTGATGGGCGAGACGGCCAAGCGCGTGCAGGCGGCGCTCGAACGATCCGAGGCGGTGCTCGATCAGCCGGGGTCGATCTTCGTGCGGCTGCTGGACAAGAGCTACCAGCCGCGCCGCGACCCGCAGGTTGAAGCCGTGCTCGACTACGTCGACGCCAAGCCGGGTCAGGAGCGGACGCGGAAGATCACGTTGCAGGCGATTCCGGGCCGCGCCGGCGAGTATCGCGCCTTGCTGGCCCACGACCGCCCGGGCCGGTTCGAGGTGCGCATCGCCAATCCGGAGCCGACGACGTTTTCGTACCGCGTCGAGCTGCCGCCCCGGCACGAGCTGGCAGAATCGGGCCTGGCCGAAAGGGCCCTGCGCGACCTGGCGGAAGCGAGCGGCGGCCGGTTCTACCGCGAAGAGGAATTGGCGCAGCTCGCCCGTTCGATTCAAACGCGCCAGGTCGGCTTCACGCGCCGCCAGGAAATCCTGTTGTGGAACCCGCTGGCCTTTCTGATCTTCCTGGCGCTGATCACCGCGGAATGGGTCGTGCGGAAGTTTTCCAATCTGAGTTGACCGACGGCGGCAGAGTCGTGCTCCATGGCAATGGATCACGACTGGCGATGGGGTTTGCCGAAATTCGCCCGTCCGGAATCATGGCTCCGGGCCGGGCGGTTTTTTTTGAGGAGAAGTGCTTGCACACGCTCTCACAAGTCGCATTGGTGGCGTTCGGGTCGGCCCTGGGCGGATTGCTGCGCTGGTTCGTGGCGGTCGCCTGCGGCCGGCTCTTCGGGACGGCCTTTCCCTGGGGCACGTTTCTCATCAACATGTCGGGAAGCCTGTTTCTGGGCTGGTTCTTGACGATCCTCGCGGACCGGCTAGCGACGAACGGGCCGGCGTGGCTGCGCGCGGACGACCTGCGGCTCCTGGTGGCGGTCGGCTTCACGGGGTCCTACACCACCTTTGCCACCTTGGAATTCGAAACGCACAGCTTGCTCCGCGACGGCGATTCCCTGAAGGGGCTGACTTACGTCGCCGCGAGCGTGCTGCTCGGCCTGGTGGCCGTGCGGCTGGGCGTCTTGCTGGCCCGCGCGGAGTGATGTCGCCATGAAGCTCGAAGGCGAACAGACGTTGTTGCGCGTCTGGCTGCGGAACACCGACAAGCACGGCTGGTCGGCGGCCAGCGACCTGCTGGTCGAGCGCGCCAAGCGCCGGGACCTGGCCGGGGCGACGATGCTGCGCGGCATCCTCGGCCTGGATTCAACCGGGTCGTTGCTGGAGGGCGGGCGCTGGGCGCTCGTGGAACATGTGCCGGTCATTGTCGAATTCGTGGATCATCCGCGTCGAATCGGCGCGTTCCTGAGCGACGTCGCGGAGGTCGTGCCTGAAGGATTGGCCACGCTGGAACGCGCCCATGTGCTGCTCTACCGCCACCACCGCGCCGCGGCGGACCGGGCCGCCATCCGTCTTGACCTTCCCGGCCCGATCACACCCTTCTCCACCTTGCCGAGCCCGGAGGAGTTTCCTGTCATGAAAATGAGCGAAGAAGGCCAGCTGCTGCGCGTCTTCATCGGGGAATCCGACACCTGGCAGGGCCAGCCGCTCTATCGCGCGATTGTGCTCAAGGCGAAAGAGCTGGGGCTCGCCGGCGCGACGGTGCTGCGCGGACCGATGGGCTTCGGCGCCAACAGCCGGGTCCACACCGCCCGCCTCCTGGAATTATCGACCGATCTGCCTGTCGTCATTGAGCTGGTCGATGGCGCGGCGCGAATCCAATCCTTGCTGCCATTCTTGGACCAGGCGGTGGGCGAAGGCCTCATCACCATCGAAGCGGTCCGCGTGCTCCGCTATCGCCACAACGATGCCAAAGGGCGAGCGTGATTGCCACTGCCCGGTCATCGCCCGGCAGCATGGGCTTTGGCGCTCGAAGCGATTCCACGATCGATTGACGGGAAGACGCCCGTCGCTTCGGTTTCTTCTGCGTCATGGCGAACGCTGCTCCCACAACGTCACGATCATCCGTGCACCCCGTCGATCTATCGCGGCGTCCCCGGAATCTTCCGCGCCTTCGGGTCCTCCGGCGGGCGATCCAGGCACAGGTACGCGAACAGGTCGGCGATCTCCCGCGGCCGGAGCTGCTTCTCCACGTCCTCGGGCATGTACGACAGCTTGCTCTTCAGCACCTGATCGACGTTGTCGCGGGCGATCGTCTCGATCTTGCCGCCTTGCGTCTTCAGGACGATGCGCTGCGGGCTGTCCTCGACGAGCAGGCCCGCCAGGCTCTGGCCGTTTTGCGTGACCACCGTCGTCGCCGTGTAGCCGGCGCCGATCACGAGCGACGGATCGAAGACGTTCGACAGGAGCTGCTCGAAATCGTTGCGGCCGTTGGCGGTGATGTCGGGACCGACCTCCTGGCCTTCGCCGTGCATCTTGTGGCACTGGGCGCAGATCTTGTTGAAGTGCAGCCGGCCGGCCTTCGGGTCGCCGGGCGTTGATTGGAGCATGCCGCGCATTTGCGCGACCAGCTGCTCGCGCTGCGGATTGCGATCGATGCGGACCGTGCCCCATACGGCCGTCACCTGCTTGACCAGGGCGGCATCCTTGCTGGCGAGCAGCTTGCGGACCTGATTGACATTGAGCGCGCTCTGCGGGATCTTCTTGGCGGCAATCTCAGCGAGCAGCGCCTTGCTCCAGACGGCCCGCTGCGTGAGCAAGTCGACCACCCGGGGTTGCAGCTCCGGCTCGATCTTCGGATAGGCCGTGAGCACGATCTTGGCGACGTCGGGATCGTCGAGATTGCCAAGCGTGGCAATCACCTGGCCGCGGAACTGCGGCGAGCCCTTGAGCGAGGTCAGAAGGCTCGGCACGCGTTCGAGCACGAAATCGTCGTCGGTCGCCGTCAGCGCGGCCAGGGCCTTGAGTCGCTCGCCTTCCGGCCGGCCCCAATCGTCGAAGGCGGCGCGAGCGAACTCGAGGCCGATGGATTCCCGCAAGCTCGCCATCAGCATGCCGAACTCGAACTGGGCTGCGTTGCTCGGCGCCTTGTTCATGAGCCGCACGCGCAGATCTTCGCCGATCGCTTCGCAGATCATGCCGCGCCTGGACTTGAGCTCGCCGGTCTGAATGCGCTGGTTCAACGTCGCCAGGCATTGCACCAGGACGTCGTCCGCCGGCGCTTTCGACAGCGAGTCGATGATGGCCGTGAGGTTTTTCGCGTCGAACTTCTTGCCGGCCAGGACGCGGTCGAAGGCGCGCGGGACGACCGCCGCCAAGCCAGGCGACTTCTTCATGTCCTGCTTGGCAGCCAGTCGGAAGAACTCCTCGCCGCGCTCTTCGAGCAGCGGATGCAGGTTTTGCCAGACGATGTGCGGGATGAGTTTGTCGTTGCCGCTATCGGCGAGGACGTTCAGAAGGACAGGAAATGGGTCATCGTTCGTCAATTTTTGAATAGCGACGGCCACTTGGAGCTTTACGTCGAGCGAAGGATCCTGGGCTAGCTTGATCACATCGTCAAGCGCGCCGGCGGCATATCGTCCGCGGCTGCCGAGCGTCCGAACTTGCCAGGCGCGATACGCAGCATCGCCGTGGGCGATCAAGTATTGATGCAGTTGAATGCTATTTGCGTCACTCGCCAACAAGGCCCACAGGGCCTGCAAGCGCACCTTGCGCGGCAAACCAACATCTCGAAGCAACCCGTTCAATTTCTTCCAGGACTGCTGGGCGTCTTGCGAGATTCGTAGCTGATCCTTGAGATAGCCGGCCAAGATCCGTTGCGCGATTTCGCGAAAATAGACATTCGGACTCTTCAGCCGGTCGATGAGTTGATCCGCGGTCTCCTTCCCCAAATCAAACTTCCCCGCCGCCTTGTAATCCTTGTACACGACCCGCCACAACCGCCCGCGCAGCCGGTCGATCCCCTTCGGATCGCGGTTGGCGTCCTGGTAGCAGTGGTAGCGGTCGTACCAGTCGAGGATGTACAGGCAGCCGTCCGGCCCGGTCTTCTGCACCACCGGCATGAACCAGACGTCGTTGGCCAGCAGGAAGTTGGACCCCTCGCCGACGCCCGCCCCCAAACCCGCTTGCCGTTTAGCGCTCAGAGCCGGCTTTCCCTGATACGTCGAGCCATCCTTCGTCAGCATGTCGCAGTTGATGGCGTTGCCGTGGATGTTGCCCATGTACAGCTTTTCGCGATACTCCGGCGGATAGGCGTCCGAGTCGAACCAGGTCAGGCCGCAGTAGGCCGCCTTCTGGTGCTTGTGCTTGACGATCGATTCGATCTTCCACGTGAACGGCGGATACGGCCCGCCCTGGCGATGGTAGTAGCCGGTCTCGACCAGGTGCCAGAGGTGATCGATGACGCAGGCCGACACGAAGGCGTCGCCGTTGTCGTTGAAGGCGAGGCCCCACGGGTTGCTCGTGCCTTCGCACCAGACTTGAAACTCCTTGGTTCGCGGATGGATCCGGAACAAGGCACAGGTGAAGTCGTAGGTCTTTCCGTTATTGCTCTTCACCCGGCTGCGGTTGAAGACGCCGTTTAAGCCATAGAGCCAGCCATCCGGGCCCCACGTAAGCGAGTTGGGCAGCTCGTGCGTGTCGTCGCGGCCGAAGCCGGTGCAGACGACCTCCGGTTTGCCGAGCTTCAGCGTGTCGCGGTCGAGGAGCGGGTAATAGAGCATATCCGGCGAATTGGCGACCCAGACGCCGCCATGGCCGACGGCGATGCCGGATGGGATGTTCAAGCCTTCGATGACGGTGGTGATCTTGTCGAACTTGCCGTCGCCCTTGGTGCTCTCCAGCACCTTGACGCGGTCGCGCCCCGGCCCGGCGGCGCGCTTCGGATACTCGAGGCTCTCGGTGATCCAGAAGCGCCCGCGCTCGTCGATGGTCATGGCCACCGGGTTGACGATGTCCGGCTCGGCCGCGACCAGCTCGACGTGGAAGCCGGGCGGGACCTGCATCTTCTTGAGCGCCTCCTGCGGCGACAAGGGCGGGCCGGGCGGCTTGGTCTGGGCGTGGGGGATGACTTGCTTGGGCTTGCTTTTGGTCTGGGCCGTGAGCGAGGAGGCGCATGCGACGACCGTGGCGCACAGGATGATGATACTGCTGGTTTTCATTATCGCGATCTCCGCTGGCTATGATCTTCCGATATTAGCGAAAAGCTGCGGAGACACCAATCACAATCCAATCCTGTTCTCAGGCAATTCCCTGTTCCGCCGGCTCCGCCAGAAATGTCCGCTTGCATTGCGGGCACCGGCGCGTGGCGATCAGGATCGCGACGTGCTTGCCCGTCAGGTCCTTGCCGCAGTGCGGGCAGTTGAGGCGCGGATCTCGACGGCGGTGAAACAGCGTCAACAGGGCTATGAATGCGACCAACCAACCGGCCACGACGGCAATCAAGACGGCCAGGGCGGCGCCCTCGGGCGGACGCTGCTCGCCTCCCGGAAGAAACGTGGAGATCCAGGCGCCGAGGCCCATGGCGCTGACGAACCCAAACACCATGCCAAAAACCAGGATGACGAGTGTCAGTGCCCACCGTTTCTGAAGTCGAAGAAACTCGCCGACCGATGTAAGCGGCGTTACCGGGTGGGGAGAATCCTCGTCCGGTCCAGCCGGCCGGCTCAACACGCGCCCTCCGCAGTGACCGCAGCAGCCCGTGTCAAGGACAACTCCGCAGACTTCGACGAGCGCTTGGGCACAATGTGGGCAGCACAGCGAGCGATCCATGTTGCGGCTGCCCCAGCGCAGCCAGATCAAGTATTCGAGGATCAGGATCGTGGGTGCCAAAATGACGAATGGCAGCCATTCGGCCGTGCCATCTTCCCAGCGCGAGCGCAGCGAAAGCACGAAGACGGCGGCCAATGCGAACAGGCCAAGAGCCGTGCCCAGGGCCACGATGATCCAGATCAATTCACGACGAAGTTCGACGCGGGCCGGGTTGCGAATGCCCTCTTCGGTCAACAAATTGCCCACGCCGCTCGGGGCCGCCTCCGGTTCGTCAAGCATGCGCCGTCCGCAACCGCAGCAGTTTCGAGTCGCGACGACCCATGGGCCGAATTGGTGAAGTGATCCGCGGCAATGAGGGCAGACCAGGCGCGTGTCGCGCCGCATCAACCATGCGCCAGCGCAAATGGCCGGCAGCCAGGGCCCGATCATGATGAACAGTACCCAAAGAAAGTCGTCGCGCCGATGCCTGAACCAAAGGCCGGCAACGATCATCGTGGTCAGCCATATCACAAGACAGGCCAGCGCGATGCCGCCGAACCAGCGGCCGCGGCGGCGGAAGTCGGCAAGGCCGGCGATGAAGTCGTTGAGGGGGAGCATGATTCGATCAAGACCAAGTTCGCTGCGAGACTAACTTCTCTACTCGGGACTGTTGGGGGATTCCGTCGCCCCGCGCCCGCCCTTCGCCAAAAGCCCGCGCAGCGAGAACAGCAGGCCGACAACCACGCCAACCGGCCCGCTCGCCCAGAAACCGAGGATCGCCCACTGCTCCGAGATTGGACTCACAGCGAACAGCACGATGAAGCCGCCGAACCAGGCAAAAGTGAGGCCGCTGATGCAGGCGCTCCCCGCCGCCTTGAAGAGCGTTTTTCCCGCCGCCCTGCTGCCGCCGTCGAGCGCCATCGCCAATCCGACCAGGGCAACCGCGACGAACACGCCGACGATCGCGGCCGAAACGATCATTGGGATGAACAGCAGATTCATGGTCACGATGACGGAGCCGATGCCAATTGCTCGTTGATGGCGTCGAGCCGCTGCCGCGCGGTACGGAGGTCGTAAAGGCTGCCGACGCCATGGCTGCGGTTGTGCAGGTGTTTTTCGAGTGATTGCTTGGCGAGTTTCAGATTTCCCAGGTGCGCGTAACACTGCCCCATGCGGAAATGGACGTCGTTGACAAGCTGCAGCGCCCAGTCCATCCCTTCGCCGTGGTCGCCGTACGCGATGGTCTCCACATCGAGGCTCAGCAGGCTCGTCCAGATAGTGACGGCCGCGTTGCTGCGCCCGGACATGTACAGCGCGCCGGCGTAGTGCCACAAGGCCAATGGACAATCCGGCTGCAACTGCACGGCGTGCTCGCAGCATTTCAACGCCTTGTCGTATTGTTTCTGTTCGTAGTAGGTGGCGCCCAGGTGCATCCACAGCCAGTGATCGGCGGGATGGAAGACCAGCAATTCCTGGATCGCTGCCCGCGCCTTGGCCCAGCTCTTACGCGCAAGCAGTCGCTCGACGGAGTGGAATGCCTCACCGTTGGAACCATTCCGGCTTCTGCCGTTTCTTGTCTTTGCCTTGGCCCATGCCGCGGCGGCGTTGGCCTTTTTCATGCTTGTCTCGTTTGCTCGGCTGCGTGTTGCTGTCGTGCTCGGGCCGCGATGGTGGACGGCGCTTTCGGGTCATGGCGCAATCCCTGGCAACATGCCTTGATTTGTCCGCATTGTAACCGATCGACGTGAAACTGCCCAGCGACAACTCGTCGCAACAAAAGACCCATTTTGGGCACGCCTCGTGCAGCGTGCGCTAGAGGGGTCCGCGAACGGGATGCGTTACTTCGCCCGATCCGGCGCTTCCATCCGCTTCAATTCGCCCGTGGCCATGTCCCAATAGATCCGGGTTTGATCGCCGCCGATCGTGATGATCGTGCGGCCGTCGGGGGACATCTGGATTTGCACGATCGGCTGCTTCGATAGGAGCTTGCGAATCATCTTGCCGGTCGGCACATCGTAGACGTTGACCGCACCCTGCTGCGTGCCCGCGACGAGCATCTTGCCGTCCGGCGAGAAAGCCAGGGCCTTGGCGTTGCCGTCGCCGACCGACTCCGACAGCAGCTTGCCGGTCTGGACGTCGATCAGGAGCACGCGCTGGTCGCTGGCGAACGCCAGGCGGCGGCCGTCCGGCGATATCGCGATGGCCGCCGGAAGCGCCCTGTCGGCAGGCGGGTCCGCGGCCGGCATGGGCAAAGCCGCCGGATTGGTCACATCGAGGCGCGCAATCACGGCTCGCGCCGCATCAACCTGGGCGCCGGGGCCGCGAATGACAATGCTGTTGGTGCGCTCATCGATACCAAGAGCAACTTCGCTGCCACCGAGCTTTTGCTTGAGGTCGCTCAGGATGGCTGCCGCGAGGACGTACTGAAGTCGGACTGCCGATGTCACCGAGCCGGCGCCGGCCGCGGGAAGGTTTGGCTGAGCGCCGGGCGCACGATTCGGCGACGTCTTGGGTCCGAGCGGATCGGCGCCCGGCGGCGTGTTGCCGGCGGGAATGTCAGCAGCAACGCCGAGGTTCAGACTGACCATGATCTTGAATTCGACGCCCGGGAAGCTCGCGTCCGTCAGAGTTTTCCAGGCGCCCAGCGGGACGAAATCCTCGAATTCCAGGCTCTGCCCGCGCACGACGGCGCTTGATTGGCGATCCTTCTTGTCGAAGATGACGTTGACCAGGACGTCCGAGCCGCGTTGCCGCACGATCTCGACGTTCCACATCACCTGCGTCGGGCGCGCCTGGCCGCCGGCCGCGCCGACCGCCGTGCGCACCTCGCCCGGCGTGCGGCGGCCGAGCTGCGTCAGCACGGGCGCGATCGTGAACGTTTTCTCCTTGGAGTCGGGAAGCGCGATCACCGTTTCGAGGCGGTACGATGCCCCGGAGGGAGGCGGCGCCGCGGAGTTGTGGCCGAGCGCCGATCGCGGGGCCGCTTGCCTTCCGCCAAGCCGCTGTTCGCCGTATTGCGACTGACCCGCCCGCGGCGGCTGCGCGGCCGGCGCCGGCTGTGCGATGGTCGCCGGCTGGGCCGCCTGCGCCGGCTGGGCCCGTTGCGGCACGGCCCCCGGCTCCTGCTGTGCCGCGTCTGCGGCAAGGGGCGGGTCGGCGGCGGCGCCGACCATCCAGCTTCCGCCCAGCGTCGCCGCCGCGCACACAACGCAGACCAGCGCGATCGTCTTCAATTTGCTGATGAGCATGGCTTTCATGACACCCTCCGTAAGTGCGACCACCGGCGCCGAGAACGCGAGAAACGTGGGCGCTTGGCCGACGATGACCTGGGCGCCCGCTTGCGACACGGCTTGCACGAGCGACACCGGCGCCTGAGCCGACGCGACGTTCTGTGCCAGGATGGCCGCCAGGGCGCCGCCGGACAACGTCAGGCCGTGGCGTTTGAGGCGCTGGGCCAGGAGCCGACGGCCGCGCGCCAGCCGGCTGGACAGCGTGCCTTCGCTGACCTGCAACTGGCGGGCGGCGTCGCGCCGCGACTTGCCTTCCAGATCGCAGAGGATGATCGGCACCCGGTACTTGTCCGGCAAACGCTCGATGGCGGCGTCGAGCAGCGGCTGCCAGTCCTGACTCGGATCGGGGGGCATGTGCATCGGCTGGGGCATGGCGTCCACCTGCTGTTCGCGCCGGCGGGTCCTGGCGCGCCGCGCCTTGGCCGCCAGGGCGGTGCGATAGGCGACGCCGTACAGCCAGCTCCCCAGGACTTCACGCCGCCGGATCGAGCGGGCCTTGCGCAGCAGCACGCAGAACGCGGCCTGGAACGCGTCCTCGGCGTCGTGGGCGTCGCCGGTCACGCGGCGGCAGACGCCGAGCACCATCGCGGAATGGCGGCGCACCAGGGCGGCAAAGGCGGTTTCGTCGCGCCCTTCCAGAAACGAGCACAGCAGCTCGGCGTCCGGCCGCTCGCCGCCGTTGGCCGGCTGGGCCGCATGGCGTAGATGCCTGAGGACACGGTGGATCGGGCCCGAGGACATGCCGTCGGCTCCGAGGGAATGGTGTCGATCCGTCTATTCATAGTGGGCGCGAAGAGGCGAGCGCGTCCACCGATTTCAGAATGAATTGCATGAGCGGCATCCGCTCTTTCGCCATGCTTGTTGAGGGTTGTCAAAGGCCTGGCAACGGTTTACATTCCAGCCGTGGCGTCTCGATCCGTGTTATTCGTGCCATCCGTGGTTCGCTTGCGGGAGATTCAACCATGCACCGCCGTGACTGGTTCAAGCTCGGCACGCCGCTGGTCATGAATTGCCGGCTGTGGCAGAACGGCGAGATGACGGCGGAGCAATGGGGGCTGTATGATGCATTTGCGCTGGCGCCGAAGACGGCGACGAAATAGGAGAACGTGTCATGGATACATTACAGATCCCGGTGGGAACCGAGACGTACGCGTACCTGGAAGAAATCTCCTGGGACGAGTACGAAAGGTTGCTGGAATCGATTGGCGAGCGGCCGATCCGTTGCACCTACGACGAAGGACGGCTGGAGATCATGACGCTGTCTCACGAGCATGAGTTCGAAAGCAGGGTGTTGGGCAGGCTTGTCGGGATTCTGGTCGCGATGTTGCGCATTCGCATGCGCACCGGTGGATCGGTATCAAGTGTCTGACCGCAGCGCGGCGTTTCCCTTCTTGCCGATGGACCAGCTTCAACGACTTCTTGATAAGCTGGAAGTGCTCGACGAGACCGAAGTGGTTTGCGAGTTCATGGAATGGGTTGAAAAAGACATCAAGCCGAAGATGAACGGCGGGCGGAAGAATGGCAAGCGCGCAAAGTGACCATCGCTGGAGGTTGTTCGATGCCCCTAACACAAAAAACACCCAAGGCGCGTGAGCGTGCCCTCGCCGCCTCGTTGGTGGAATTCGAAAGGCTCATCATGGCGGTCAAGGGCCAAGGGGGCGAAGGTTCGAAGATCGGCGGCGCTCAAGACGTCCTCAGGAACCTGTCGCTGAAGGAAGGCATCCCGCTGGCCTTCATCGGCGGACTTGCGGCCATCTACCACGGATACGAACGGACCACGAACGACATCGACGTGGTGGTCCCGCGCACCGCCCTGGACGCCATCATTCGCATCGCCCCGAAATACCGCATCAAGGTGATCTGGCAAGACCCGGACGGCTGGCACAAGCTGCACTTTGCCGGCGTGGACATCGATGTCGTGCCCGAGGGGGGCAAGCCTCAGCGCCATGCACCGACGACGATCCCCGGTCCAAGACAACTAGGCGTCGCCAAGGGCGCCGACTACGCCGCCCTGCCCGGCTGGGTGGAAACCAAGCTCGCTTCCAACCGGATCCAGGATCGGGCCGACGTGGCCCAGGTCATCAAGCGCAGCTCGCCGGCGGCGCTGGCGAAGGTGCGAAACCACCTCGCGAAGGTGCATCAGACCTACTTGCGTCGCTTCGAAGAACTGCACGCGGCGGCGGAGGAAGAGAAACAGCAGGAACGAGAACGGGGTGGACCGCGGACATAGGAGCCGGGAGGCGGTTGTTTGGTCCCCTTCCGTCCGGTAGCATGTCTCCATGACGGCGGCCTGAATCGCTAGAAGGAGGGCATCATGGTTCTGAGTAGAGAACAACAACAAGCAGTTGCCAACGGAGAGCCGGTGCCGCTGAATGTGGCCGGCACCGAATGCGTGCTTGTCCGCCGCGACATTTACCTCCGTTTGGACCCGGACTACGATGCCGGGCCGTGGACGACCGAGGTGATGAACTTGCTGGCGGACGAGGCCGAAGACATCATCTCCCGAAGGGAATCCCATGCACGTTGAGCGCGGCCAAGTCATCAGCGCCCGCTTCCCGCACGCGTCCGGTGGACGCGGCAAGAAACGTCCTGTCGTCGTCGTCCAGACCGACATCTACAACAAGCGACTTCGCCATGCTGTCGTCGCTCAGTTGACCACGAATCTGGACGACAAGGACGACCCGGCCTGTTTCCTCATCGAGGAACACCGGAAGGGCAAGCGGCCGGGATTCTTCAGGACAGCCTTTTCTCCGGGTATCTGCTGTCGCTGATGAGTGAGGACCGTCTCCAGGACGTGATCGGAAAACTGTCGGACGACGCCCTGGGGAGAATGGGCGAGTGTTTGAAGACGGCGCTGGGGATTGGATGTGCCTTCGATGGATCGCTTGACCACAGCCCCGTTCAACGGGGCTTTCCGCGGCAGCGGTGTAGGCCCGCCGTTCACGGCGGGTAACCGGGACACGCCAACGGATCGAGACCCGGGTCTTCTCGCAGTGCTGAAGCCGAACCGCGAGAACGCCCGTGAACGGGCGTAAAACGCAACCAACGGTCGCACCTACCCGTCCTCAAGGACGGGCCTACACCGCGTTGCGGAAAGCCCCGTCGAACGGGACTGGGGAAGGGCTCGAGGAGTAGAACATGAGCATTCCCGGCGATGCGGATGCGAAACGCTTCCACAAAGCGTTCTCGACCACTGAAATGGCGGACGGCCCACGCGCATTGATATCCGCCGAGCGCATCGTCATTGAGCTTGGATGGGACGAGGCTGGACGTCCGCTCGAACTGTCGATTCCCCTTGAGGAATCCAGTAGACCGGGAGTGGTTACGCTCTACTCCATCAATGAACCCATCTTCGATGCGCAAAGAATGAGATTCGTTCCGGAGACAACGGTAAGAACGATTGGAACGAATGTTATTCAGGTCGCTATTCAGTACAAATCCATCGAACAACTCCTCGCCGGGGCGCCAGCGCCGTTGCCTGACTCTTCCAAGAAGCCGATTTGCTCATTCTGCGGTAAGAAATACCCGGAAACCGGGCCGCTCGTCGAAGGCGCAGGCCCAGAGGGAGGCGGAAGAGAGTATTCATCTGCCGCAACTGCACCGAGTTGTGCATGGACATCCTGGAACAAGAGCGCCCCTAGATGTGCGACAGCGGGGCAATATCCAAACGCATTCGCCTGATTCGTGGTTACCTTGCAGGAGTCATCCCCATGCACCGCCGCGACTGGTTCAAGCTCGGCGCCGGCGCCGCCGGCCTTCCCCTGATCCACGCCGTCGCCCAGGGCCAGGCGCCCCCCGCGTTCGGCCCCGCCGGCGCCGCGCAGGGCCGCCGTTTGCCGCCCTTGCGCATCACCGACGTCAAAACCATCCTCACCCAGCCCGCCGGCATCCGCCTGGTCGTCGTCAAGGTGATGACCAGCGAGGCCGGGCTCTACGGGCTCGGTTGCGCCACCTTCACGCAGCGGGCCCGCGTCGTCGAGACCGCCGTCGATCGCTACCTGAAGCCGTTCCTCATCGGCAAGGATCCGATGCAGATCGAGGACGTTTACCAATCCTCGTTCGTCAGCTCGTACTGGCGCAACGGGCCGGTCCTCGGCAACGCCCTGTCCGGCGTGGACATGGCCCTCTGGGACATCCTCGGCAAACGCGCCGGCATGCCGGTCTATCAGCTTCTGGGCGGCAAGTGCCGCGACGCGGTCGATACCTACGTCCACACCAGCGGCCGCACGTTTCAGGACGTGGAGAAGGCGGTGCTGGCGGCGAAGGACCGCGGCTTTCGCCACATCCGCGTGCAGATGGCCGTGCCGGGGCTGGCGACCTACGGCGCCGCCGGCGCGCGGGGGGCCAATGACGACATCCCGCCCAATCGCCGGCCGCAGGTGTGGGAGCCGGGTCCGTATGTGCGGATGCTGCCCAAGCTCTTCGAGCATCTCCGCCGCACGGTCGGCGACGACGTCGAGCTGCTGCACGACGTCCACGAGCGCGTGCCGCCGATCCTGGCGATGCAACTGTGCCGCGATCTCGAACCCTATCGTCTGTTTTTCCTCGAAGATCCGTTCAGCCCCGAAGACGTCGGCTACTTCGACAAGCTGCGCGCGGTCACGACCACGCCGATCGCCATGGGCGAGCTGTTCAACAACCCGAATGAGTATCTATCGTTGATCTCGAATCGGCTGATCGACTTCATCCGCATCCACATCTCGCAGATCGGCGGCCTGAGCGCGGCCCGCAAGGTCGCGGCCCTGTGCGAATGGTTCGCGGTCCGCACCGCCTGGCACGGCCCCGGCGACGTCAGTCCGGTCGGCCACGCCGCCAACGTCCACCTCGACCTGGCGACGCCGAACTTCGGCATCCAGGAGTCGCGCAACTTCACCCAGGCCGAAAAGGACGTGTTCCCCGGCTGCCCGGAGCTGCGCAACGGCTATTTCCACGCCACCGACCGCCCGGGCCTGGGCATTGACCTGGACGAGCGGCTGGCGGCGAAGTTCCCGATCACCGACGACCCGCCGTTTGACTATCGCTGGGGGAACTACCGGCGGCGCGATGGGACGATCGTGAAGCCGTGAGTGGTCATTGGTCAGTAGTCATTGGTCAGTAGTCATTGGTCAATGGGAAAGCCAAGGCATCAGTGCACACTTCCCCGACTCGCCGGAACCCAGTCCGGCATAACGGCATTGCCAAATACAATGTAGCTGTAGCCGACGTCGCACTTGGGCACTCTACAAACTTCCCCTCTCTATTGAACAGGCGGAGAGGAGTCGGGAGTGAAGGGGGTTTCTCATGGCATTATTCTCACGGACTTACAAATGGGGCTTGCTGAATGGCATTCTCGGTGCGGCGGAAGTACGGTCACAAGGCCCTAACCTACAATCTCCCGGATCGCCCGCCCGCCCTGGGCCGCGGCCACCGGCCGGCCGGAGCGGTCGTGCACCGGCATGTCGGGATCGATGCCGAGGCATTCGTAGATCGTCGCGCACACGTCGCCGGGGCTGACCGGGCGATCCTTCACGTAGGCCGCCTGGCCGTCGGACTCGCCGACCACCGTGCCGCCGCGGATGCCGCCGCCGGCGAACCACATGCCGTAGCAGTAGGTCCAGTGGTCGCGGCCGGCGTTGCCGTTGATCCGCGGCGTGCGGCCCATTTCGCTCATCACCACTACCAGCGTCTCGTCGAGCAGGCCGCGCGCTTGCAGGTCTTCGAGGAGGGCCGAGTAGCTCCGGTCGAACTCCGGGAGGTTGACGTTCTTGAGGATGTGGAAGTTGCGGGTGTGCGTGTCCCAGGCGTCGTAGTTGATCTGCACGCGGTCCCAGAACAGGTCCCAGGTGACGTTGATGAAACGCACGCCGCGCTCCACTAGCCGCCGTCCGATCAGCGCGCAGTTGCCGAACAGCGTGCGGCCATAACGGTCGCGGAGGCGGGGATCTTCGCGGTCGAGATCGAAGGCGGAGCGGATGTCGTTGGAGGTCAGCAGGTTGAAGGCCCGCCGCTGGGTGCGGTCGAAGCTGTCGAGGGCGGTTTGCGACTCGGCGCGGCGGAGGTTGTCTTCAAGCTGCTGCGACAGGGTGCGGCGGGTGTTGAGCCGGTCGATGGTCACTTCGGGGGCCAGGATGCTGTCGGGCAAGCGCGGCTCGCCGAGGACGGTGGCCGGGTTGCCGGGACTGGTGGTGACGCCGGGCGCCTTGTAGGGTGAGACTTCGGTGTACAGCGGGTCGAAGCGTTTGCCGAGGAAGCCGCCGTAGGGCCCGGCGCGGCGAATGGCCTGGCCCCAGCCGAGGTAGCACGGCATGTAGACGTAATCGGGGAGTTCGGCGCCGCGGTCGATGGCGCGGTTACGGTTGCCCTCGGCGCGCAGCAGCTCGCACACCGAGCCCATGCTCGGCGGGAATGTGTCGCGGGTGGTGGTGTTGTCGGGCGTCAGCAGCTCCGAGCCGGTGTAGGAGGGCAGCGTGTTGTGGCAGCCGGCGCGATGATTGAGCGAGCGGACCAGGGCGATCTTGTGCATCCAGCGGCTCATGCGCGGCAGGTGCTCGCAAATCTGGATGCCGGGGACGTTGGTGCTGATCGGGCGGAACTCGCCGCGGACGTCGGCCGGGCCGGCGGTTTTCAGATCGATCATGTCCTGCGTGGCGGCGCCGCCGAGCAGGTAGAGGAGGATGACGCTCTTGGCCCGGCCGGGCCGGCCGGTGCGGCGAGCTTCGTTGCCTTCAAGAATCTGAGGCAGCCCGAATGCGCCCAGGGCGCTGAGAGCGCCGACCTTGAGAGTCTCGCGGCGCGTGACGCCGTCACACGCCCGGCGCGGCGAACCGAGTACGGTCAACATGGCGATCCCCCCAGGAAAGTGCGTTGCGAGGCGAGCAGGGCGGGACGGACGGATGCCATGATAAGGGATGAGCGGCTGGGAGGGAAGGGAAAATCAGGTTATAATCACGTGCCGCAATCGGAAGCTCGGAGGCAGCCCGAAATTCGCGGTCTGGGCGCACCCGCTCGCGATCGGGAAGGAACTGCCGAAGCTGCCGATCTGGTTGACGGAAGAGCTGTCGGTCCTGGTGGACCTGGAGGCGAGCTACGAGGAAACCTGCCGGGTGCTGCACATCCCGTAGTCACACTCTCTGAGGCAAGGAATCGTCGTGAATCAAACTGGAGCCGCCATTTCCGATGGCGGCGTCGATAGCTTGCTATGCACTTGCCGCGGCGGGTGTCGCAACTATCCTGAGACGCCGAGTTCGCCAACGCCGCCATAGCATCGCCAAGATCACGATGGCGGCGGGAACGGCCAGCGCCCAAAACCACGGTTGGCTGGTATGAAGATCGTAGAAACGAAAATGGTAAGGCGGTTCCCGTCCGGTCCTGCGCCGTCAAAACGTCAACACCACGCCGCCGCAGGCCCTGAGTCACCGCCAGCTTCACATGAACGTCCATGTACAGCGACACGCTCACGGCAAATTTCCCAGGGCGCGCAGGCGACGGCGAACAGGGCTGTCCAACGACGCCGCACGAAGGCGCTCGTACTCTTCGCTATGCCGCTTGATCTCGGCGTTGAATTCTTCTTCGTGGTCGAAATAATACGCCAACGCAGCGTGCACCTGGCCGAGCGAATAGCAGCCGGGATGCTGGTAGACGATTTCCTCCGGACTGGCGCCGGAGGCATACCACTCTTTGGCGACTTCGATGACCTTGATGTTCGTATCATCGATCCAGGCCACGCCGCGCTCGTCGAGCCAGATATGGGATGTGGTAACCGGGGTCATGAAGCGGCCCTCTTCGGCATGTCATGCCGCAATCATCTTATCCGATGCCGCGGCGATCGTGAAAGAGCGAAAGACACTGCATCGGCCGCATGCCTTGCCGCCTACTCCCCCGCCACCACGTAAAACTTCACCTCCGGCGGCCCGGCCACCACGTCGCCGAGCTTGCTCAGCAGCGTCTTGATGTGCTCGGTCTGCATATGGTGCTCGAGCGCGGCCACCGATTGCCAGCGTTCATAGACGTGGTACTTCGTCGCGTCTTTGGGATCGCGGTTGAGGTCGTAGGCGATGCAGCCCTTCTCCTTGCGCGTCGCCGCGATGCACGGCTTCATCAAGTCTTCCAGGGCTTTGCCCTGACCTTCCTTGACCTCGACCATCACGACCATGGTGAACGGCTTCTTCGGATCGGCGACGCTCGCCTTGGCCGCTTCGACAATCGGATTGTCTTTCTCGCCGGCCCCGACAAGCCCAGTCGAGCCCGCGATCACCAACGCCAAACACAGAGTCGCAAGGACGCAGCGCTTCATCGTAACCTCCTGACGAATGACTAATGACCAATGACTACTGACCCCGTTCTGGTTCCGTCATGCCGCGCGGATCGAGGGCGGCGTTCAACTCCGCTTCCTTGACCACTTCCTGGCTGTCCTTCTTCTTCAGCGTTCCCGCCTTGATCTTCTCCAGGCACAGGTCGCGCACCGTCTTGCCGCTCTTGAAGGCCTCCTTGGCGAGCGCGGCCGCGGCGTCGTAGCCGATCAGCGGATTCAAGCTGGTCACCATGGCCATGCTCCACTCGACCTGCTTTTCACAGCTCGCGCGGTTGGCTTCCATCTCGATGGCGCAAAAGTCGATGAACGCCTGCGTGCACGCCGCCAGCAACTCGGCGCTCTCGATGGCGGCCAGGCCCATCACCGGCATCATGATGTTCAGCTCGAACTGGCCGCCGGTCGCGCCCGAGAAGGCGATGCACTGGTCGTTGCCGATGACGCGGGCGCAGACCTGCATCATCGATTCGCACATCACCGGGTTGACCTTGCCGGGCATGATCGACGAGCCGGGCTGGCGGTCGGGGAGCATGATTTCGTAGAAGCCGCAGCGCGGGCCGGAGCCCAGCCAGCGGATGTTGTTGCTCAGGTTGAACAGCGTGACCGCGATGGCCCGCAGCCCGCCCGAGCAGTCCACGAGGCCGTCGCGGTTGGCGTTGGCCTCGAAGTGGTTCCGCGCCTCGACGAAGGGTACGCCGGTTTCCTTGGCCAGCGCCTCGGCCACCTTGGCCCCGAACTTCGGGTGTGTGTTGATGCCGGTGCCCACCGCGGTGCCGCCGGCCGGCAACTCGAGGATTGCATTCAGAGCGCGCTGGGCACGATCGACTGCGAGCTCGACTTGCCGCGCGTATCCGCTGAATTCCTGCCCGAGCCGGATCGGCGTGGCGTCGGCGAGGTGGGTCCGGCCGATCTTGATGATGTCGTCCCAGGCCCGCGCCTTG
This sequence comes from Gemmataceae bacterium, assembly GCA_022616435.1. Classification (GTDB taxonomy): domain Bacteria; phylum Planctomycetota; class Planctomycetia; order Gemmatales; family Gemmataceae; genus JAKEET01. The sequence goes on along the minus strand of JAKEET010000189.1, from coordinate 48,815 downwards.
CCGAGGAGGACCTTGTGGAAGCGTTGCAGGGCGGGGATCAAGTCCTTGGCGATCGTCTGCGCCACCGCGACGTGGATCGCCGTCGGAAACATGTCGTTGGTCGATTGCCCCATGTTGACATGGTCGTTGGGATGGATCGGCTTCTTGGCGGCGAAACGGTCACCCTTGGTGATGTCGATGGCGCGGTTGCTGATGACCTCGTTGGCGTTCATGTTCGACGACGTGCCCGAGCCGGTCTGGTAGACGTCGATGGGGAACTGGTCGTCGAGCTTGCCGGCGGCGACTTCACGGGCCGCCTCGATCACGGGCTCGGCGATCTCGCCCTTGAGCTTGCCGAGCTCGCGGTTGGCGACGGCGGCGGCCACCTTGACCAAGCCGAGCGCACGGATCAGACGCTTGGGAAGCGGCTGGCCGGAGATGGGAAAGTTCTCGACGGCCCGCTGGGTTTGGGCGCCGTAGTAGGCCTGGGCGGGAACCTTGACTTCGCCCATGGAATCTTTTTCGACGCGGAACTCGGACATTGCGATGTCTCACGAGGTGCGACCATTCTTCGGGAGCAGCCATGTGGCAATGATCAGGGTAGGGTCACGGCGGCGCGACGGCAACGGGCGCCGTGGCGACTCGCCGAGCAACCACTGCTGAATCGTGGTCGGCTATAATCATCATCACGCGGTCCATCCTTCGTCTCTCGCCCGGAGGCGGTGCCGTCATCCGGTCCCTCCACTGGCTTCCCAATGCCGTTTCCCTGTTGCGCCTGCTCGCGGGCGTCGCGTTTCCGATGCTGCCGCCCGACTGGCGCCTGCCGGCGGTGATCCTGGCCGCCATCTCCGACGGTGTGGACGGCCAGCTCAGCCGTTGGTTGAACGCGCAGAGCAAGCTCGGCGTGCTGCTCGATCCAATCGCCGACAAGGTATTCTTCGTGGCGGTCGTCGGCACGTTGCTCTGGGACGGCAGCGTCACGTGGCTGGAAGTGATTCTGATCAGCCTGCGCGACCTCATCGTGATCGTGGGCGCCATGGCGGCGCGGCTGCGCGACGGCCCCCAGGCCTGGACGCGGATGCCGCCGCGCTGGCTCGGCAAGCTGGCGACCGTCGCGCAGTTCGTCTTCATCGCCGTCGTATTGCTCGAACCGGCGCTGGGGACCCATGTCGCGGACTGGCGGATGCCGATCGTGCTCGTCGCGGCGACGGTCAGCGCCGTGTCGGGGATCGATTATGTGTGGACGTATGCCAGGCTGCCGAGAACGGGTTGATCCCTCGACCCGTTAGCGCAGGCGTGGGGCTGCGTGCGCTCAACGGGTCGAGCTGCACGCGGGCCGGTCACAGCACGCCCTTGGTCGAAGGAACCCCCGTGCCGCGCGGGTCGATCTCCACCGCCTGGCGCAGCGCCCGCGCCGTCGCCTTGAATACCGCTTCGATGATATGATGCGTGTTGCGGCCGTAGTGGCACACGACGTGCAAGTTCATCAGGGCGTTGCCCGCGACGGCGCGCCAGAACTCCTCGGCGAGCGGGGCGTTGAAGGCGCCCAGCAGCTCCATCGGCACGTCGGCGTTCCAGACGCAGAACGCCCGGCCGCTCAGATCGACTGCCGCAGTCACGAGGGTTTCATCCATGGGGACGGTCATCGAGCCGTAGCGGCGAATGCCGGCCTTGTCGCCCAACGCCTGGGAAAGGGCTTTCCCAAGACAGATGCCCACGTCTTCGACGGTGTGGTGCGCGTCCACGTGCAAGTCGCCCTGGGCTTGCACAGTGAGGTCGATGAGGCTGTGCTTGGCGAGCAAGGTCAGCATGTGATCGAAGAAGCCCACGCCGGTCTGGATCGTGCCTTGGCCGCTGCCGTCGAGGTCGAGGCTGAGGGTGATGTTCGTCTCGCCGGTCTTGCGGTGGATCTGCGCGGTGCGGGCCATGGGAATCGCCTGGGAAACTTTCGTCAGGTGGCCGGACTTCGGATGTCTGCCGATCACCATGCATGATACTGGACCGGCAGGGACGGCGGGAAGACTTCCGAAGTCTTCAAGGCTTCGGAAGCCTGGCTTCGTGCCGGTTGTGCCGGATTTTCGTGCTGGCAGGCGGCGATCCGCGCTTACAATAGCGAACGCCCCAGGCATGTCCGCAAAGGTGTGGTTTTGCAACTCGGAAGGAGCGTGACGTGGAAACTCGCAAGCAGCTCACCGTATTCCTCGAAAACAAGCCCGGCCGCTTGGCGCAGATTCTCCTGGCCATGGCGCAGGCGAAAATCAACATCGTCGCGTTGGCGGTGATGGACCGGCAAGAGCAAGGCGTGCTCCGCCTGGTGAGCGAGGACGCCGCCGCCGCGCGCAAGGTGCTGCAAGGCCTGAATCAGCAGTGCGCCACTCATGACGTGCTCACCGTCGAGCTCCGCAATCAGCCCGGCGCCCTGGCCCACGTCTGCGAAACCCTCGCCGGCGGCCACATCAACATCGACTACGCCTACTGCAGCTCCGGCGGCAAAAACGGCAAGGTCTACGGCATCTTCAAGGTCTCCAACCTCGACAAGGCCCAGCGCGTCCTGAACGCGGCGGTCAACCACAACAACCGCCGCATCCAGGTCCGGCCCCTGCGCGATCAGCGCGTCTATCGCAAGATGTGAGCGGTCAGCGCCTGGGCTGTGGCTTGAGGCCGGGACCACGCGGCCGGCAACGCGTGACGCGGAGCGCTCAGAACAGCGGCCGCGTCGGAAAAGATGGGGACTGGCTCCGGCCGTCCCGCGAGAAACGTTGGAAATCGGGGGACGAGGCCGGTGCCTGTCCCCATTGTTTCACCGTCGCGCGGCGACCGGAACCACGCGCGGCTGCGGCTCTCGCTGTCCGCGGACGCTTCCTCCGCCTTCTTTTTCTTCTTCTCCTTCTTCTTCGCCGGCGGCTGCCACAACGGCTTGGCTTGCTCGGCGTTCCACGCGTCCCACAGCTCCTTCAGCTCCTTCGCCCGCTTCGGCTCGTTCGCCATCAGGTCCTTGGCCTCGCCGATGTCATCGGCGAGGTTGAACAGCCGCGGCTCGGGGCCGTCGATGCGCGAGACCACGAGCTTGTAGTCCCCCTTGCGAATCGCCCACTGCGCGCCGAAGCGCCAGTACAGCGTCTCGTGCGGACGATCCTTGTTGACGCCGGTCAGGTACGGGAGCAGATCGACGCCGTCGAGCTTCCAGGCCGGGTCGATCTTGCCGCCGGCCGCCTGCACGCACGTCGGCAGCACGTCGAGCTGGATGATCGGGTGCTCGTAGACCTTGCCCGCCGGCAGCCTGCCCTTCCATTGGATGCAGAACGGTACACGCACGCCCCCCTCGAGCGTCGTCTGCTTGAAGCCGCGCAGCGGATCGTTCCGCGACGACGTTTGCTGCGTCGGCCCGCCGTTGTCGCTCACGAAGATGATCAGCGTGTTCTCCTCCGCCCCCAGCTCGCGGATCTTGGCCAGCACCCGGCCGACGGCGTCGTCCATGGCCGCCATCATGGCCGCGAACGTGCGCCGCTTCTCCTCCTTGATGTTCGCGAACTGATCCAGATACTTCTGCGGCGCTTGCAACGGCGCGTGCTGGGCGTTGAACGGCAGATACAGAAACCACGGCCCTTTGCGATGCTTGTCCAGCCAGTCCACCGCCCGCTCGCCGTAGGCCTCGGTCGTGTAAAACTTCGGGTCGGCGATCTCGCGCACGTCCGGCGACAGCCGGGAATCGACGAACTGCTTGGGGTGGTAGAACGGCGTATTGGCCAGCGTGCCGAAGAACTCGTCGAACCCGCGGTTCATCGGCCGGAACTGCGATTCGATCCCCAGGTGCCATTTGCCGATCGCGCAGGTGGCGTAGCCGAGCCGCCGGAGCAGGTCGGCCAGGGTGCGTTCGCTCAGCGGCAGCCCGAACTTCGGTCCCTGGCCGTTGAACTCGTGGCCGTAGCGCGTCTGGTAGCGTCCGGTGAGGAGCCCGGCCCGCGTCGGGCTGCAATACGGCCCGGAGACATAGCCCTGCGCCAACGCTTTGCTCGGTACAGCATGGTTTGCCTCGCGGACAGGAGGATGTGGATGGAGCGGATTGTAACCGGGAACGGCGCGGGTGCAAGCCATTTGTGACGCGCGAGGAAAAGAACATCGGGAACTCGGGTGGCCCCTAAAGATCAAGTAAGGTAAGCGTCGATGATTCGCGCTGGCGGCAGCGCTTTCACGTCCTGGCAGGCAGCCTGTCCCGCGCCTTTTGCCTATCTGTTGAGGTGAGAAACGTGTCCACAAAGGTCTTGCTCGTCTATCCTGAGTTCCCCGACACCTATTGGAGCTTTCAACATGCCCTGCGGCTGTGGAACAAACGCTCGGCCTTTCCGCCGCTCGGGCTCATGACCGTCGCTGCCTTGCTGCCTCCCACCTGGGAGCAACGCTTGGTCGATCTGAACGTGCGGCGCCTGACCCGCGCCGACATTGCTTGGGCCGATGTTGTCTTCGCCAGCGCCATGATCGTGCAGCAGGACTCGTTGCGCCAGATCATCCGGCGCTGCAAGTCCCTGGGCAAGCGCGTGGTCGTGGGCGGACCGTTTGTCAGCACCGGCGTGAGGGCGCTCGACGCCGATCACCTGTTTGTCGGCGAGGCGGAAACGACGCTGCCCCAGTTCATCCGCGACCTGGAGGATGGCTGCCCGCGCCGCACCTATCAAGCCGACGAGAAGCCCGCGCTTACCTCCAGCCCCGTGCCCATATTCCGGCTCGCCGATTTTCGCCACTACCTGGCGATGCCCGTGCAGTACTCACGCGGCTGCCCGTTCCGGTGCGAGTTCTGCGACATTATCGAGATCTACGGCCGAGTGCCGCGCACCAAGACCAACGAGCAAATACTGGCGGAACTGGACGCGCTTTATTACGGGGGCTGGCGCGGCCTAGTCTTCATCGTGGACGACAACTTCATCGGCAACAAGCGCAACGTCAAGGGGTTGCTGCCACACCTCGTGGAGTGGTCGGAGCGACGCGGCCGGCCGTTCTCGTTCCTTACGGAGGCCAGCCTGAACCTGGCCGACGACGACGAGTTGCTCGGGTTGATGAAACGCGCCGGTTTTCGGCGCGTTTTTATCGGCATCGAGACGCCGGTTGAGCAGACCTTGAAGGAAGCCCAGAAAGGGCAAAACACCCGCCGCGACATGCTGGAGGGCGTCCGCAAGATTCAAAGCTACGGCATGGAAGTGATGGCCGGCTTCATCGTCGGCTTCGATTCCGACCCGGCCGATATCTTCGAGCGGCAGATCGACTTCATTCGGGCCAGTGCCATCCCCCAGGCGATGGTCGGCCTGCTGACGGCTCTGCCCGATACCCAGTTATCGCGCCGGCTCGAGCGCGAAGGACGCTTGCTGGCCGACTCGAGTGGCAACAATACCGACGGCTCGCTTAACTTCGTGCCGCGGATGGATGCCGCGCGTCTCATCGAAGGTTATCAGCACCTCCTGCGCACGATTTACAGTCCCGCCGAGTTCTACCAGCGGGCGCTGGACTGCCTGGGTCGAGTCGCCCAGGAAGCGCCGGAGCCGCCCGGCGAGCACTGGTTCAAGGTCTTGGTCAGCCTGGGGCGCACGTTGTTTACACTCGGCATCCGTGACCAGGAGCGCGGCCCGTTCTGGCGCTTCCTGGGACACACCTTCCTTCGCCACCCCCACAAGTTCCCTGAGGCCGTCATCCTGGCCTCGCTGGGCTACCATTTCCGCAAGATAACCGAAGAACTCCTGGCGACGCGACCCGAAACCGCTCGACGTGCCCTTGTGGCTGCTTAGGAATCAACATTTGCTTGTGTGGCCGAGGCGTCTTGGCGACCCGGATTCTTCGCCGATGCTGATGGCCGGCAATACGTCGTGGTCGGCCAGAAACGCATCGACGGCGTGTGGCTCGTGCCGAAAGACGCCGCCGCTTCGGCTGCCCGTCATCAGCAAGACGAGCGGGCGCGACTTCTTGGCGGCGGGATGGGGGTGGTCGCAATCGTCGGTTAGGCGGCAGTCTGGCTGCCGTGGGCTGTCGCCTACCGCAAACGACGGCAGCAACTTGAAGAACACAACCTCGACTGCCCCCAAGGGGACTCGAACCCCTGTCTTAGCCTTGAGAGGGCTATGTCCTAGGCCACTAGACGATGGGGGCGGCGTGTCTCCTTTGTATAGGCGCGGAACGGAGGCTGTCAAGCGACGCTGTCCGGTCTCAAGCCACGTTCGGCGGCGGTTTGGCGGGGGCGGGGCCTTGCTTCGCCGGCGCCAGCGCCCGGAACGGCGGCAGCACCGTGTTCTTCTCGAGCGGCTCGCGCACCTGGAACACCTTGGTGTCCTGTTGCTGCAACACGAAGCGCCGCGCTGGATTCCAGGCGGCCGGCTGTTCCAGATGACGCTGCAACCCATCGAACAGCTCGTGCCAGGCGTCGAAATAGTCGCGCACGGCGCGGGCCTCTTGGGCCGCCGTTTTCTCGGCCGGGGCGAACGCCGCCAGGTCCGCGCGCAGGGGCGCCAGCCTGTCGAGGCTTTCCTCACAAGCCTTGCGCAGCGCGGCCACCTTGCCGGCGTCGTTCTTCCACGCGTCGGCATGATCGTGAAACACCGGCACGATGAATTGATTGCGGCGGGCCAGGATGTAGTCTTCCGTGGCGGTCACCGCCGCCAGATAGCGGTCGCTGAACTGATCGTTCAACCACGCCCTGTTGAGATCGTCGAACCGGCGGGTCTGGATGTAGTAGCCAAGCGCGAGCGCCGCTGCCGGGATCAGCACGAACCCCAGCCAGCTGAGCAGCCGCTGCCACGGACGGCCGAACCGCTGGAAGTGCAGCGGCATGGAGAACAGCGCGCCGCCGAGCACGCCGCCGAGATGGCCTTCCCAGCTGATGCGCTTCAGCGGGCCGATCGGCAAGCTGATGATCGTCATCAGCAGCAGGCTCGTGATGATGCTGGAGCGCCATGCGGCCGTGACCTGCTCGGGCAAGTAGTCGCGGTTGAGCCACAGCCAGACGGCGAACGAGCCGAGCAAGCCGCAGATGGCCCCGGACGCGCCGACCACGAAGCTCGGCGTCGGGGACATGAGCACCGCGGCGCCGCCCATCACCCCGGAAACCAGGTACAGCGGCAGGTAGCGTTTGGAACCCCAGATCGCTTCGAGCAGCGGGCCGAGATTGTACAGGGCGAACATGTTCACGACGAGGTGAAGCACGCCGCCGTGGAGAAACTGGTAGGTCACGAGCCGCCACCACTCGTCCTGCAGAATGACGTGCAGGGTGGACAGCGCTCCCAGCGTCAATTGCAAGTTGGCGAGCTGAACCGACACGGATCCGGTGAAATAGTCCGCGAGGGCAATGTCCCGCAGCAGCGCCCACCCCAGGCCAATGGCGAACATGAGCAGGTTGGCGAACAGCAGCACCATCGTGACGACCGGCGGCGTGGGCTCGACCAGGGCCGAGCGGATCAGCTCGCCGCGCTCCCAGGTGAGCGGGACGCGGCGGCGCTCGGGCGCCGGCTCGGGGGGCGCCGCGGCGGGCTGCCGCAGCTCGGTCGGCTTCGTCAACGCGGCAGCGCCGGCCGGCGTCAACGTGTAGCCCTGGCCCTTGCCCTGGACCCAGTCGGCGATCTGGATGTAGCCGTTGAGCCGCAAGCGATCGATGGCCTCATCCAGGCGGGCGCGGTCGATTCCGGAGGTTGCGGCAAGCTCCGCCGGGAACAGCGGCGCGGGGGATTGGGCACAGGCTTGCAAGACGCGCAGGAGCAGATCGGTATCGGCCATCTGTGCCCCGTGAGGTGCGAGACGAATCCGTTCATTATTTATAAGCCTGACGCAGTTTGCCCAGGCTCAATGATGCTGGCGAAGCCACGTCAGCTTGAAAGCCGGCTGCACATGCGCCGCCAGGCCCAGGTCGGCGCTTCGTCTTGACCAGTGCATCCACGCTATCTTATAGTGAACGTTCGCCGCAAACTCCGCTGCGCAAACACCATCGGCGGCGTTGGAGGATGTACACATGCTGGTGCGCTCATCCGTCCTGCTGGGTTCGCTGTGCCTGCTGGCCGCGGCCCCCGCATTCGCGCAGCTCACGTTCAACGAGCGCGAAGTGAAATCGGCGCCGTCGAAGCTCGACAAGGCCGACGTCTGGTCCTTCGATTTCCGTTTCAAGGATCCACGGCTGATCAAGGTCCACGTCCCCGGCCGCGGCACGCGGATCTGCTGGTACATGTGGTATCAGGTGATCAACCGCACCGGCGTGCCCAAGGACTTCGTGCCGATTTTCGAGCTGGTCACCTTCGATCCGCCGGCGGTGTACCTGGACGAAGTGCTGCCGACGGCGGAGGCAGCGATTCGCCGCGCCGAAGACACCGCCGGGGTCCAGGACATCAAGAATTCGGTGCTGATGCAGTTGACCAAGATCCCGCCGTCCAAGCCGGCCGAGGAAGCCTATCCGCGGGCGGTGACGGGCGTGGCCATCTGGGACGGCTCCGCCGCCGACGCCAAGGGGCGCGATCCAAACACCAAGGACCTGAGCGACGCGACGCGGTTCAGCATTTTCGTGCGCGGCCTGTCCAACGGCTACGTGGTCGTCGATCCGCCGGCCCCTGGCCTGCCGCCGATTACTCGCTATAAAACCCTGCAGTTGAACTTCGAGCGCCAGGGCGAGCGCTTCTCGGTCGATGCCCGCGACATCAAGTTCAAGGCCCCTGCGGAGTGGATCTATCGCGCCGCCAACCGCAGCCGCACGCTGGCGGTGGACAAGGTGGACAAGGTCAAGGCGCCGGAGAAAAAGGAAGGTCGGTAATGGCTCACAAGAAAGGCCAAGGTTCGAGCAAGAACGGCCGCGATTCCAACGCCAAGCGGCTGGGGATCAAGGTCTACGGCGGCCAGGCGATCCGCGCCGGCGGCATCATCGTCCGCCAGCGCGGCACCCAGTTCCATCCCGGCCGTTCGGTCGGCATGGGCCGCGATCACACGCTGTTCGCCCTGGCCGACGGCATCGTCACGTTTGAAAGCGGCGGGCGACGCGTCAGTGTGGCGCCGCCAGCGCCGGCAACGCCCGCGGCCAACTGAGGATTTGTGACCAGGTGACGACTTGACGGCCCGGCTCGCGCCGGGCTGTTGTGTGCGGAGTAATCGCGTCACCCTCGCAGCTCGCACGTCGCCGACTGGCCGATGTTCTCTTCCACCTCCACGCGCAGCACCTGCGGCGTGAACTGGTGCTGCTTCTGCATCTCGCCGCGCAGCCGCTCGGCGATCCACCGCGCCAGCAGCTCGGCCGTTGTGTTCTCGATCGGCAACAGCACGCAGTCGCCGCGCGGGAACAGCCATTGCCGATCCTTGTAGCGCACGCGGATGCCGGGGCCTTCTTCGGTCAGGGTGATGACCGGATTGCGCGTCGGCAGCATCATGCGGTGATCCAGCTCGTCGGTGATCGCCTTGGTGAGGTGCTTGAGCGCGATGAAATCGAACACGTACCACGACGCCGGATCGAGGTCGCCTTCGATCTCCACGGTGGTCCGGTAGTTGTGGCCGTGGAGCCGCTCGCACCGGTCGCCCTCGTAGCTGATGAAATGCCCGGAGCAGAAGACCAGGTGGTCCTTGGTGACGCGGACTTTGTAACGTTCGGGCATGGCTCGGCCAATCTTACGAGATCCTTGATCCGTCGGACCACGGATACTGACTCGGCACTTTCATGATACCTTCGCGCAAGGCCGCGAACAAGGAAGCGGTGACCAGGTCGGCGGTCGTGCCGGGGTTGCGGCGGTTGCGGACGGCGCGGAGCCAGTCGTCCAGGTCGGCGAACGCCCGGCGGCTGAGCGGCGATTGCGGCCAGCCCGCCTTCAACACGGCTTCGGCCCGCTCGCTGGCTTCTTTCGCTTCATGATAGCCCTGCTTGCGGAAGATCAAGCTGTCCGGATGGCGGGCGAGCAGGCTCAACTGGCAATGGATGATGGCGTCCTCCACGATCCGCGTCCGCTGCAATCCCTCCGCCAGCGCGGCCACGCCTTCGTCAAGCACCTGGTGAAAACCGTTCACGTATTGCCGGGCGATCAAGTCGTCGTCCTGGGCCAGGGCCATCACGTCGCGCAACGGCAACGTCGGCTCGCGGTGGACGTCATGGTTGGTCCGCGTGCCGAGGCCGCCGGGGTTGGCGAGCCGGATCGCGGCGAAGACCTGCCGCGAGTCCTCGACGGTCAGCGCCTCCAGCACCGCTTCGATGCCGGCCTGCAATCGATAGGGGCGCGGCACTTTCGCCAGCGGCGCCAGGAGCAGCACGATGCCGAGGTTCGTGTTGGAAGCCACCACCTCGCGCGTCGCTTCGATCGCCGCCAGCACCGTGGCGCCGACCGAGCGCTCGGCCGCGGCGCCGATGACCGGCGCGATCGCCGTGGCACTCCGATAGAATTCGTCGATGCCCAGGTCGCGGAAGCGGTGGTCGGGATTGACGTTGCCCGCCTTGCGAGCGCGGACTTCCCACACGCACGCCAGTTCGGCGCACTCCGCAAGTCCGAGTGGAGCGGCGCGGGAGGTCATGGGAGGCGCGATCAGCAGCTAGTAGTCCGTAGCAAGAAGCATGCGTGCTGCCTTTGCTACTGACTACGGACTACTGACTGAATCAACGATTGCCAGCCCTACATCGACCCCGGTCGCCGGCGCCAGTGCCCGCCAGCCGGGGACCGCGTTCACTTCCAATACGTGATAGCCTCCTTCGGGGTGCGGCAACAAATCGATCCCGGCCGCCTCCGTGCCGACCGCCTCGGCAGCGGCCAACGCCAACCGTGATTCCTCCGCGGTCACCGAGGCCGCCTCCGCCCGGCCTCCCTGGGCGACGTTGGTGCGCCAGCCATCCTTGGCGCGGCGCCGCATCGCCGCCAGCACCTTGCCGCCCAGCACGAACAGCCGCAGGTCCCAGCCCGGATGGGCGACGAACTGCTGCACGTAGAGCACGGTCTGCAGCCGCTCCAGCGTGCGGAACACGCGCCAGGCCAGGTCCGGACTATCCACCCGCACCATGCCGCGGCCTTCGGAGCCGAACAGCGGCTTGACGACCACGTCGCCGCCCAGTTTCTCAAAGGCCGTGAACGCCGCTTCCGCGTCCTGGCAGACCACGGTCGGCGGCGTCGGCAGCCCGGCGTTTTCGAGCCGGGCGCTCGCCAGGTATTTATCGACACAGATTTCCAGGGCCCGCGGCGGATTCAGCACGCGCACGCCCTTTGCCTGAAGCTGATGCAAGACATCCATGCGAAACACGACCTGCTCCAGCGACCCCGGCGGCATGGTCCGCACGATGACAGCGTCGAAGCCGTCGAGCGTCGACGCGTGCGGCAACGAGGCCTGCACCTTGCGAAAGTCGATCGGCGTCGCCTGGTGGCCGAACTGCTGCGCCGCGCGCATCAGGTCGCGCACGTGCCAGCCGACGCCAAAGCTAAGGATCGCGATGCGCACTGTTTAGCCCCGGTTCGAAGAACCGGGGCGGACCGCATCCCCGGTTGGATGAGCGCGTTGCAAGCTGGATCATCGCGTTGCACGGATCACGCCCGCCCCGGTTCTGCGAACCGGGGCTAAACTAGGTGGCGCCTTTGGCGCCCTCCCACAGCGGCCCGTACACTTCTTTGTCAAACGGCGGGCAGCCCGTGGCGTACTGGCCCAGCTCGTTGTGCTTGGACCGCATCAGCGCCGTGCAGTAGCTGAACGTCCGGCAGATGCGCTTGCGGTCGAGCTTGCCGTGGTCCATGAGCTGCTTGACGAAGTCGGGTTGGGCCAGCGTCGCCCGGCCGGCGCCGACGAAGGCCACCCGGCCGTCGCGCACGTTGGCCGCGCCGGCGTGGACCAGGAACTCCTGCAGATAACTGTAGCCGCTGCCGACCACCGGGATCCGCGGCACGGCGCGCTGCATCTGCTCCGCGAGCCGTACGTGGCGATCGACGCCGCAGAGCGGGTGCTCCGGCGTTTCGTAGCCGTCGGGCGGCGGATACTCGTAGGGGCGGATCACGTGCATCGACGCGTACGGGTTGCCCATGCTGACGTTGACGCAGGCGACGCCGAGCCGGGTCATCTCGACGATCCATTGCAGCGGCTCGTTCAGGTCGGGCTCGAGGGGATTCTGAGGATTCGTTCCCCAGGCGCATTCGAGCGGCGCCGTCCACGGACAGGGCTCGCCGGCATTCGTGCCGGCCTGCTTGCGGTACGGGATGCAATCGTAGACGTTGATGCGCGTGGCAATCGTCAAGCCGGGAACGGCGCTGCGGATGGCAACGATGATGTCGCGCGCCAGCCGCGTGCGGTTTTCGAGGCTGCCGCCGTATGGGCCTGGCCGCGACCTGGCCGCCAGCAGCTCGCTCAACAGGTAACGGTGACACTGCTTGATGTCGATGAACTGATAGCCGATCCGGTGCGCGAGCCTGGCGGCGGCGACGTAATGATCGACCAGGTGCTTGAGGTAATCGTCGTCCAGCGGCGGATACGTCGCGTCGATGGTCTTTCCCGTCGCCTTGTCGATCACGATGCGCTGATCGAGGATCGGATCGTGGACCGCGATCAGCGGCTTCTGGAAGCTGTACCGGCCGGAATGCGTCAGTTGCAGGCCGACGACAAGATCGTCGTCGCGGCCAAGCGCCGTGCGATGGGCCTCGCGGCAGACGCGCAGCATCTTCTCCAGGCCCGGCGCGGTGTGCTCGTTGATCAGCAGTTGCCGCGGATTGGCGCGGGCCTCATCAGCAACCGCGGTCGCTTCGCCCCAGATGAGCTTCGCCCCGCCCGCGCCGAAACGCTGATAACGTCGAAACGTCAGCTCGTCGGGCTGTCCATCCGAGGTCCCGTCGCAGCCTTCCATCGGCTGGATGCAGAACGTGTTGCCGGCGACGTGCGGGCCGACGCGCACCGGCTGAAAGAGCGGCGCGAAATCCGCGCTGAACTGGAGCGCCAGCCCCAGCCGGCGACATTCATCTTCGAGGTCGGTCAACGCATGAAACTTGAAGAATCGGGCCATGGTCATGTTGTATTCATGGTGAATGGCGAGTGGTGTTCGGTGAGTGCCGCTTGCGGCTTAGCGTTCGCGTCATCCTCTCCCGAACGCTAAGCCGCAAGCGGCACAAACCCCCGCCACTCACCACTCACCAGCTACAATTGACGTATGAGCCGCATTCGTACGATCATCACCCTCGCCCTCGCCATCTTTGCCTCCGCCGGCTGCGGCGGCCAGCAGCAGCCGCCGGCGATCTTTCTCGGTCACATCGCCACGTTCAGCGGCTCGGACGCCAGGCCCGGCAAGTCCGCCGAGCACGGCATCCGCATCGCTCTCGAAGACCTCGGGCCCGACGCCAGCAAGGCGCTGGGCGATCGGCCCTTGGTGGTGCGGCACGTGGACGCCGCCGGCAACCTCGACAACATGGAAGGGGAAGCGGCACGGCTGGTCAGCGTCAACAAGGTCGTCGGCTTGCTGGGCGGGCTGACCAGGGACGAAGCCCTGCGGCTCGATCGCAGCCGCGTCCCGGTGCTGGCGGCCATCGGACTTCGCACGAGCGCGATGAGCGAACTGCTGTTCACCACCGGGCTGGCGCCTTCGGTTCAGGGCCGGGCGCTGGCGGAGTTCTTGCTGGAGCAATCGACCGTGCCGGGGACGCTGATCGTCGATCCGCGCCGCGACGAGTCGTTGACGGCGGCCGAGAGCTTTCACCGCGGCTGGCACAACGCCTGGCAGAAGCAGGATGCCAAAGGCGACTCACCGCCCTGGCGTGAGCTGGCGCTCCCCAAGGACGTCAAGCACGCCGAATGGGCGACGGCGGTGATCAAGGACGAGCCCAAGACCATCGTGTACGCGGGGGCCGCCGCCGATTTCGAGGCGCTGCGCAAGGCCTGGGCCACCCACGGGGCCGTCCAATCGCCCCGGCTCGTCTTCGCCGGCGACGACGGCTCGTGGATGCCGCCCGAACCGGTCGCGGGCCAGCCCGTGGTCGTGGCCACTGCGTTCGCGCTCGGCAAGGACCAGACCAAAGCCCTCGAGTTCGCCAAGAAATTCCGCACCGCCGCGGGCACCGATCCCGATGTTCACGCGGCGCTCGCCTACGACAACGTCCGCCTGTTCGCCGAGGCGCTCAAGAAGTGCGATCTGTCGGCGCCTGACAAGCTTCGCGAGGAGCTGCGGGCCGAGTTGTTGAAGCTGCAAGACTTTCCCGGCCTGACCGGCCCGCTCTCCTTCGGGCGCGATCAGCACCTGCGCCGCATCGCCTTCGTGGCCACGGTGGACAGTCCGCTGAGAGCACCGATCGCGGTCAAGAGTTTCAATCCGTGACTGGGCAATGCGCTGCACCAACCCGAAGCGTAAGCGAGGGATTTCGCCTGCTCCCCTCGCTTACGCTTCGGGTTGGTGCAGCCGAATCACGCTGCGGGAGCTGGTCTCTGGCCGGGTCACGGGTCTTGTGCTCCCCTCGCTTACGCTTCGGGTTGGTGCAGCCGAATCACGCACGCTTATTTGGCGCGCCCCGCCATGCCCATGCGCTGAGCTTCCCATCCGACGGCGCTCCGCGTAGAATGACGCCCGTCACGGAGCGGGCCCATGTTCCCAGTCATTCCGCCGATCGAAGCGCCGAGCACGGCCGAGGAGGATCCGCGGCGGCGGGTGCAGTTCCGACTGTGGCAAATCTCGATGTCGGCCATCACGCTGCTGGCGACCTTGTGGTGCTTCACGCTCCATCCGATCGTCGGCATCATCGCGTCATTCATCGCGAAACACGTGCTGGTGGCGATCCTGGCGGCGGGGTTGACGCCCGTGCCGGCGAGTCCCCCCGGTTCTTCGAACAGGGGCTAAACAAATTCATCCTATCCGAGCCATGACGCGGCTCGCCGGGTGATCTCCTCTTGCAACACCTCCGCGCTTCCCGGCGCGACCAGGGCAATCGATTCTTGATAGATGCCGTAGCCGTAGGTCGCCGCGGTCGGCACGTAGCCTGGCAGCCAATCACCCGTGAGGGTGACGACCACGATCGGGTGCTTGGGGAAACGGCCGCGCAGTGTCGTTTGCAGGGCCTGGTAATGCTCGCCCGGAACGATGACCCAGAATGCGTCGCCGAGCCGCCAGAGCGTGACTGGAAACGAGAACGTCTTGCCGGGCGGCAATTCGCGCAGCCGGGCCAGCCAGCGGGTCATCTGCTCGACCTTGGCCCGGCAGTCGCGGGCGCGGATGGCGTCGCCTTTCTCGCGGGCGCGGGCCTCCTCGCCCTGCCAGCTGACTTGCTGCCGCGCGCTGTCTTCGATCGTGGGCAAGTCGGAACGATAGGGCAGCTCGACGGTCCACTGCTCGCAGCGCCAGTGCGCCTGGCGATCCAGGTCGGCATGCTTGAGCGGCTCGTGCTGCCAGGCGCCGATGACGGCGCCGGAAACGACCGGCCCTTGATACACATAGCGCGTGCCGGGCGGCGGCAGCGCTTCCAGCGCCGACAGGGCCGCGAACGCCAGCTGCCGGCCGTTGCGATCGGCGACGGCGTGGTCGCCGACGAACCCCTCGCGCGGGCCGAGATCGCCCGACGCGCCTTGCAGGAACATGCACGGCGCGCCGGTTTCCTTTTCGACCGTCTCGCGCAAGGCCCCGATGTAATCCGGACTGATCGACGTGTTGTCCCACGCCAGCGTCGTCGGATGGCAGGCGTAGTTCACCAGCGTCCCGATCGGCTGTCCCGATTCCGCGGCAACCCGCACGACCAGCACCGTGTCGTCGCTCGGCCCGGCCGGATTCAGGCCGCACACGAAGATCTTCTTGCGCGCGTCCCAGCAATCGCGATTCGCGGCCAGCGAACAGCGTCCGGTGCCGTAGACGAGCGTCGCCGGCTGGGCGCTGTCGATCGCCTTGGGCGCCCAGTCGACGAGGCGCTCGCCGACGTTGTCCAGATACGGCCCGATCAGATCGCCCCCGGGAAACTCGGCCCGGCTGCGCATCATCAGCCCGGCCCCATGCGTGTGCGACAGCGTGACATGAACCTGCTGCGGCTCGATCCCCGCGGCTCGGCTCACGGCCTGCTGCATGCGGCCGATTTCATCCTTCACCAGGATACAGTGGTCGAGGGCGACGACCAGTCGGCCCAGTTGCCGGCCGCCGTCGCGCGGCGCCAGCCACAGCAGCGTCGCCGTCAGCGGCCGGTGCACCCCGGTGGCGCGATCATGAACCGCCGCGCCCCACATGCGATGGTAGATGCCGGCCGGCGGCGTGATGTCGCCGCGAGCGATGCCGGCGCGACAGCGGGTTTGCGGAGTGTCAACATGCATGGGTGTCCGCCGCTTGCGGTGGGCGTTCGCTGCTCAACCAGCAGAAACTTCGGGGGATTGAAACGCTACGTCGGCCGGGCAATGCCCAGCTTCTTCATCTTCGATT
Source organism: Gemmataceae bacterium (assembly GCA_022616435.1). Lineage (GTDB taxonomy): Bacteria > Planctomycetota > Planctomycetia > Gemmatales > Gemmataceae > JAKEET01. The sequence continues at coordinate 32,503 of JAKEET010000189.1, read as the reverse complement.
GCAGGGTTGTCCGCTTCATCGCCAGGCGGACCGCGGCGCCGTTGGGTCCGCCCAGCACCCAGCCGGTTTCGCGGAGGACGCCCAGGATGTGCTCGCGTTCGGCGTCGGCGAGAGCATCGGAGTTCGGAGATCGGAGATCAGCAATCAGAGGTCGGAGATCAGAAGTCAGCGCGCCGTTGCCCGAGCTCTGACTTCCGACCTCTGACCTCTGACTTCTGACCTCTGACCTCTGGCTGCTGACCTTCAATTCCGCGGGATCCATCTGCAGCGCCTGGCCCGGCGACAGGATCACGGCGCGTTCGATGACATTTTGCATCTCGCGGACGTTGCCCGGCCAGGGATAGCGAACCAACGCGTCCATGATCGCGGTGGGGATGGTCTCGATGCGCCGGCCCATGCGCCGCGCGAACTTCTGCGTGAAGTGGCGGGCGAGCATCGGGATATCGCTCACGCGTTCACGCAAGGGCGGCAGCACCACGGGGAACACGTTGAGCCGGTAGTACAGGTCGGTGCGGAACTGGCCGTCGGCCACCATCTGCGCGAGGTTGCGATTCGTCGCCGCCACCAGGCGCACGTCCACCCGGACCGTCCGCGTGCTCCCCAGACGTTCGAACTCTTGCTCTTGCAAGGCGCGGAGCAGCTTGGGCTGCAGGTCCGGTGGGATGTCGCCGACTTCGTCGAGGAACAGCGTCCCCTGGTGGGCCAGCTCGAAGCGGCCGACCTTCTGCGTGATGGCGCCGGTGAACGCGCCCTTCTCATGACCGAACAGCTCGCTTTCCAGAAGCCCCGTGGGAATGGCGGCGCAGTTGAGCTTGACGAAGGTCCGATCGCGGCGCGGGCTCAGGTCGTGCAGGGCGCGGGCGATCAGCTCCTTGCCGGTGCCCGTCTCGCCGCAGATGAGCACCGTCGAGCCGGTGGGGGAGACGGTCTCCACCTCCTTGAGCACCCGGCGCAGGGCGGCGCTGTCGCCGACGATCTCGCCGAAGTTGTGGTCGGTGCGGACCTCCTCTTCCAGGTACAGGTTCTCCTTGGCCAGCCGGTCCTTCAGCTCGGTGATCTCGCGGTAGGCCTGGGCATTGTCGACCGCGATGGCGATCTGCTTGGCGACTTCGCCGAGCAGCTCCACGTCATCGGGGCCGAACGGGTCGTTGCGGCAGCGGCCGACGTTGAGCGCGCCCAGGGCGCGATCGTGGGACAACAGGGGAATCGAGCAGAACGCCTTCACCCCCTCGGCGATCAGGTGCTGCGCGACCGGCGATTCGGAGCACAGGTTTTGCAGATCTTGCTCGCCGAACAGCGCCGGCTTCCGCGTGGTGATTGCGATGCCGGAGGGGGCCTTGGTGCAGCAATCGGACGCCACGTGGCCCTCTTCGATGAAGGATTGGTTCTTGGTGAACTGCAGCACGTGGACCCGGTAGCGGCGGCTCACCTCGTCCACCAGGACCAGGGCCGACCCGTCGTGCTGGATGACTCGACGCAAGCAAGCGCTGACGGCGACGAACAGGTCATCCAGACCGAGATGGGAGACCACGGCGTTGTTCACTTCCAGCAGCAGGCGGACGCGATCCCGTTCGCGGGTCAGTTGCCGCTGGGCGGCGCGGGCGATCTCGTCGTGGAGCACGTTGTCCACGGCGACGGCGACCTGCTTTGCCACCTGCTGCATGAAGCTGACCTCGACTTCTTGATAGGTCCGCCTCTCCATGCTCCCGAATCCCATGGCGCCGAGAGGCCGCAGCGCCGAAGTCAACGGGACTCCGCAGAAGGACTGCACGCCGTTCTCGAGCAGCATGGGCGTCAACTTGGGGAAGCGGGTTTCCAGGGCCACGTTCTCGACGATCAACGGCTGCTGGGTCGACCAGACCAGGCCGCCCGGCGATTCGTCCACCGGCAGCTCCAGGCCCGGATTGATCGTGCTGGGCTCCGGCGTCACCAGCAAGTGCAGGCGCATGACGTTGCGCGCGGCATCGTGCAGCACCAGGTTGATGTAATCGAACGGGACGATGCGCGGCAGCCGCTGGGCGAGATCGTGAAACAGCTCGCCCAGGTCGCGGTGGGCGGCAATCGCTTCGGCGACCTCCAGGAGGGTGCGGTATTGTTCGCGGGAGAAGAGCGCCTGTTGGTCTTGCAGCAACGCGGACATGACAGGATTACTCCGAGGGGGCCGCTGACCTCTGAGAGACTCGCCGACCTGTTTGCCGGGGAGGCGGAAACGTGCCGAGCTTTTCTATTCTACGCGCCCGGATGGGCCGGCGGGCGCCCCGTGCCCTGTAGGATAGATTTCCAATCTGTCGCGCGGGGGTGTGGGATGCGTGGCCGGGGCTGAGTCTTCGAAGCCCCGGCTCTCAGCCAATCGCGTGACGCAGCCGCCGGGGCATCGTACTCCGCTTGAGTTTTTCTGCTCTCCGTTGTGGTTTCGTGCCGAAGAAGATATAGTTTAACAGGCAAGGTCGGAGATTCCCGGCATGTCGCGTCGGCTACTGCGACTGGTGTCGTGCGTGTCCCTGGCGGCGTTCGCGCTGACCCAGCCGCACGTCGGCTTCGCATGGCCGCAGTCTGGTCGACCTGCTCCTGTGGATGCTGCTTCCACCGAATCCAACACGCCACGCTGCAAGCACTGCTGCGCGAAGCGGGACAAGTCGAGCAAGCCGGCGAGCCAACCCGTGAAGCCGTCGGCGCCGCAGTCGGACCACCCAACCTGCCCATGCTGCCCGCCCGGCGACCACTCCTGTCCGTTTCCGGGCGGCTGCTCGCTGTGCAGCGTTGCCAAGGCGCCATGCCTGAATGCGACGCCGGCAACCGAGCCGTCCGCCGCGCAGGCCGGCGAATGCACGCTTGACCTCACTGTCGCCTACGTCGCACCTGTCCACGCCGGTTTGATGCGTCCGCCGCGCGTCTAGTCCATATCGTCGGGCGCCCCTGCGCGCACACCTTCGTTTTGCTGGACCGCCGCTCGATCACGGTATTTGCGTCCGCTTTCCGTTGGATTCTCCGTTCGATCTTGATTGCTGGAAGTGACAGCGCCGTTGGAAATCAAAGGAGCTTGTGGAGCATGGCCATGAACGACAACCTCGATCAAATCCATCTGTTGGAACGCCCGACTCCGAGCGCGCCGCCGCGGCCCGCCTCCGTGCAAGAGTCGTCCGCACACGCGCGGCAGCGCGAGGGTTGGCTCGCATGGCTCATGGGCGGCCTGCCCACCGCCATCGTGGTGCTGCTCCTGGGCGGGCTGGCGGTGGTGGGCCATCGCACGGGGTGGACGGTCCCGAAGTTCTCGGAGATATTCAGCGGCGCCGCGGCCGAAGACGACTGGTGCCCGGAGCACACCGTCCCCGAATCGCTGTGTGTGGAGTGCAACGAAAAACTTCTCCCCAAGATCAAACCCGCGTGGTGCCGCACCCATGGCGTTCACTACTGCGTGTTCGAGCGGCCGGAGATCGCCCAGCTCAAGGAAACGCCGGCCGTAGCCTCCGCTGACCTGGCACGGGCCAAGCACGCCCTCGACTTGAAGGAGCGCCCGGCCAACAGCCCGCGCTGCACGATCGCGGAGCGGCGCTTGCAGTTCGCCTCCGCCGAGGTCGTGGACAAGATGGGGATCGACATCGCCCCCGCCTGGCAGGGTCCGGTGGTCGAGTTCATCACGGCCAGCGGCGAGATCGTTTACGAGCAGCCGCGCGTGGCGCCGGTGGCGACGGCGATCGCCGGGCGCGTCTGGTACGTGACCGAGCAGGGTCTGCAGGGCGCGACCGTGAAACGCGGCGACCTCCTGGCGCTGGTCGATGCGGCCGACGTGGGCAAGGCCAAGGCGGAGCTGCTGCAGGCCTTCGCCCAGGTGGAGCTGAAGGCCAAGGTGCTAGAGAATCTGAAGGCGCTGGAAAAGCAGCAGATCACCGTCCCCGCGCCGCGAATGCAGGAAGCCGAGACGGCGATCCGCGAAGCTCAGATCCGGCTCCTCGGGGCCCAGCAAGTCCTGGTGAACCTCGGACTGCCGGTCGAGCTCGACGACATCCAAGGCCTGACGCCGGAACAACTGGCGCGGCGCATTCAGTTCCTGGGCATTCCCGACGAGATCGCCAAGCGGCTGACTTCGAAAACGACCGGCAACCTGTTCCCGATCCTGGCGCCGCGCGACGGCGTGGTCGCCGTCAGCAAGGTCACGGCCGGCGAGGTCGTCGATCCGTCGAAGACGATGTTCGTGGTCGCCGACACCAGCCAGATGTGGGTGGTGCTCAACGTCCGGCTGGAGGACGTGAAGTACCTGCGCGTTCGGGGCGTCAAGACCAGGACCGCGGGGCAGGAGGTGCGTTTCCGGCCCGACGGCGGCGGACCGGAGATTCGCGGCGAGCTCATCTGGCGCAGCACCCAGCTGGACGAGAAGACGAGGACCGTGCAGGTCCGCGCCGAAATGCCGAATCCCGACGGATCGCTGCTCGCGAACACGTTTGGAACCGGGCGCATCGTCCTCCGCGAAGAGAAACTCGCGATCCTGACGCCGAGCCAGGCGCTGCACTGGGAAGGCGATTGCCACATCGTGTTCGTGCGCGACAAGAACTTCCTGGAACCGGGCGCGCCCAAGGTCTTTCACGTGCGCACGGTGCGGCCGGGAGTCAAGCAGGGGGATTCGATCGAGATCATCGCAGGCTTGCTGCCGGGCGAGGTGGTGGCGACCAAGAACAGCGGAAATCTTCGGGCCGAGCTGCTCAAGAGCCGGCTCGGCGAATGCTGAGGACACAGCCATTGACGGCCCGGTCGGGCCGGTGGCATGAACGCTCGCGGCTTGGACGGCGCTTGCGGTTTGGCGTTCGCGGTGAACAGACAGATGCCGACGCTTCGCGGCGAACGCCAAGCCGCAAGCGGCGGCGCGGAACCAGGATCATGCTGAACTGGATCATCGACGTATCGCTCCGTCATCGGCTCATGGTCGTGGTCTTGGCCGCGGCCATGGCGGTCGCCGGCGTGTTGTCGATGCGTCAGCTCGACATCGACGCCTTTCCCGACACCTCGTCGGTGCAGGTGCAGATCAACACGGTCGCGCCGGCGCTCGGCCCCAAGGACATCGAAGAGCAGATCACCAGCCCCATCGAACAGGTCATCAGCGGCTTGCCGGGGTTGGAGCGGCTCCGCTCCATCTCCAAGTTCGGCCTGTCGCAGGTGGTCGCCACCTTCGCCGACGGCACGAACGTCTATTTCGCCCGCCAGCTCGTCACCGAGCGGCTCGCCGCGGTCGAGCTGCCCCCCGGCATCGAGCGGCCCGGTCTTGGCCCCGTCGCCACCGGGCTGGGCGAGGTGTTTCACTACGTCGTCACCGGCCAGGAGACCGACCTGACCGACCTGCGCACCATCCACGACTGGGTGATCAAACCGAAGCTGCGGACCGTCCGCGGCGCCGCCGAGATCAACACCTGGGGCGGCTACGAGAAGCAGTATCAGATCCGCATCGATCCGTTGAAGCTCGAACGTCACAAGATCGCCTTCGACGACGTCGTGGAGGCGGTGCAGAAGAACAACCGCAACGTCGGCGGCGGCGACATCCGCTACCGCAATCAGATGCTGCTGGTCCAGGGCCTCGGCCGGGTCGCCTCACTCGAGGAAATCCGCGGCATCGTCATCACCGCGCAGCACGGCGTGCCGATCAAGATCGGCGACGTGGCCGAGGTGGAGATCGGCCACGAGATCCGCCGCGGCGCGGTGACGGCCAACGGCCAGGGCGAAGTGGTGCTCGGCCTGGGTTTCATGCTCATGGGCGAGAACAGCCACGCCGTCACCTCGGCTCTGAAACGCAAGCTCGACGAGATCAAGCCGTCGCTGCCGGCCAACGTGCAGGTGCGACCCGTGTATGACCGCACCGAGCTGGTCGATGTCGTGCTCGATACCGTGCGCCGCAACCTGTTCGAGGCCGGCCTGCTGGTGGTCGCGGTGCTGTTCCTGTTCCTGGGCAACCTTCGCGCCGCCGCGATCGTCGCCCTGGCCATTCCGCTGTCGATGCTGTTCGCGTTCTCCGGCATGCTCCGCTTCGGCATCGCCGCCAGCCTCCTGAGTCTGGGGGCCATCGACTTCGGCATGATCGTGGACAGCTCGGTGGTCATGGTCGAGAATTGCGTCCGCCACATCGCCCATGGCGACCTCGCCAAGAAAACCAAGCTCGAGATGATTCGCGACGCCGCCGTCGAGGTCCGCAAGCCGACGCTGTTCGGCGAGCTGATCATCATGATCGTCTACTTGCCGATCCTGACGCTGGAGGGGATCGAAGGCAAGCTGTTCCGGCCGATGGCGCTCACGGTGATCTGCGCCCTCGCCGGCTCGATGATCCTGTCGATGACGCTGATGCCGGTGCTCGCCAGCTACCTGCTGCCGAAGCGGCATCAGGAGCGCGAGCCGTTGTTCATGCGGATCGCGCACGCCATCCACAACCCGATCCTGCGCTTCTCGATGACGCACAAGGGGCTGGTGATCGCGCTGGCGCTCGCGGTGCTCGTCTTCGCCTTCGGGTTCATCGCGCCGCAATTGGGGACCGAGTTCGTGCCGACGCTCTCGGAAGGCGCGCTCACCATTGCCGTGGTTCGCCTGGCCGACACGCCCATCGAACGCTCCATCGAGGAGAACACCCGGCTGGAGCAGGCGGTGCTGAAGGCCTTTCCCGACGAAGTCAGCCACGTCTGGAGCCGGATCGGCTCGGCCGAGGTCGCCACCGATCCGATGGGCGTGGAGCTGACCGACTTCTACATCGCACTCCGCCCGCGGCCGCTGTGGAAGAAGGCCAGGACCCAGGCGGAGCTGACCGAGCTGGTGTCGCGGGAGATTCGGCCGTTTCTCGGACCGCGTTTCGGCTTCTCCCAGCCGATCAAGCACCGCATGGACGAGATGACCTCCGGCGTCCGCGCCGACGTGGCGGTGCGGCTGTTCGGCGACGATCTGACAACACTGCAGAAGCTCGGCCAGCAGGTGGACAAGGTGCTGAAGACGATTCCCGGGAACGCCGACGTGGCCGTCGAGCAGACGGCGGGGCTGCCGCTCCTGCAGATCAAGGTCAAGCAGGACGAGCTGGCGCGGCACGGCGTGCCGGCCAGCGAAGTGCTCGAGCTGGTCGAGGCGCTCGGCGGCACGCGCCTCAGCGAGGTGGTCGAGGGCCAGTTCCGCTTCCCGCTGGTCCTCCGCCTGCCCGAACGGTACCGGGGCACTTCCGGCGGCGCCGACGCCTACGACTCGAAGAAGCTCATCGAAGAATTGCCGATCGTGACCGTCAAGGGCGAACGCCTGTCGCTGTCGCGGCTCGCCTGGGTGGATGTCATTGAAGACAGCCCGTCGACCATCACCCGCGAATGGGGCCAGCGCGCGCTCACGGTCACCTGCAACGTCCGCGGCCGGGACCTGGGCGGGTTTGTCGCCGACGCCCAGCGGCAGCTCCGGGACCAGGTGTCGATGCCGTCGCCGCGCTATCACCTGGAATTCGGCGGCCAGTACGAGCATCTCATCAGCGCCCGCCGCCGGCTGCTGATCGTCGTGCCCGTCGCCGCGCTGCTGATCTGTGGGTTGCTGTACCTGACCTACGGTAACTTCATCGACATGCTTCGCGTCTTCACCGGCGTGCCGTTCGGCGCGGTCGGCGGCATCATCGCGCTGTGGCTGCGCGACATGCCGTTCTCGATCTCGGCGGCCATCGGCTTCATCGCCATGTCGGGCGTCGCCGTGCTGGATGACATGATTCTCGTGTCGTACATCCGGCAACTGCGGCGCAAGGGACTCCCGCTTGACGAAGCGGTCCGGCAGGCGGCGGTGACGCGGCTGCGGCCGGTGCTAATGACCACGCTGGTGGCCAGCCTCGGCTTCGTGCCGATGGCGTTCAGCACGGGGATGGGCGCCGAGGTGCAGCGGCCGCTCGCCACGGTCGTGATCGGCGGCGTGATCAGCGCGATGGTGATGTCGCTGTTCGTGGTGCGCGTGCTGTACCTGGTCTTCAAGTCGCCGCTGGATACGGAACTGGATAAGGAAACAGAGGAAGAGGCCGCCGCCGCGCGGGACTCGCGGGCGGCGGGTGAGGCGGTTTCCGACTAACCCCATGAAGGCGCATGCCTAGGAGGGACCTGATGCGTTGGCAACATTGGCTCGGCAGCTTGGCGCTCGCCGGCGTGGCGGCCGTCGCCGTGGTGAGCGGCGGCTGCACCAAGGATGCGGCCACCACCGCCAAGGCCAAGAAAACGGGCGGGGACGAGCACGCAGACGACAAGGAAGCGAAGGTCGATCTCAAGAAGGGGGACCACAGCGGCTGGTGGTGCCAGGAACACGGCATCCCCGAGGAAGATTGCAGCCTGTGCCTTCCCCAGGCCGAGGTGAAGAAGCGTTTCCAGGACGTGGGCGACTGGTGCAACATCCACGATCGCGCCAAGTCGCAGTGTTTCAAGTGCGATCCGGGCCTGTACAAGAAGTACGAAGCGATGTACGTCGCCAAGTACAACAAGAAGCCCGAACCGCCGCCGAAGGAGGAGTTTGAGAAGTAACTCCGAATCGATTGGCGAGCGTCGTGGCGTGAGCCCGGTTGGCGAGCGTCGTGGCGTGAGCCCGGTTGGCGAGCGTCGTGGCGTGAGCCCGACGTGGTTGACGGGAGTTTGCCACGTCGGCCTGACGCCGCGCCGCTCGCCGTTCCCAGACTCTTGATGCATGGAGGCGAATCATGTTCAAGCTTGCCGGCTTTCTCACAGCAGTGACCGCTCTCGGCCTGGTTCTGATGGCTCGAGCGCAGGAGCGGCCGCCGGCCTACACGGTCATCACCGTGGAGAAAATGCACTGCGCCAACGGCGCGAAACGCATCGGCAACAAGCTCTACGAAGTCGCCGGCGTCAAGAGCGTGCAGGCGGACGTCGCCAAGAAGAAGTTCTGGGTGCATCCCGAGCCCGGCAAGCAGCCGTCGCCGCGTGACCTGTGGGACGCGGTCGAAAAGGCGAGCGACCGGCCAACGCGGCTGCACGGGCCGCTGGGCGTCTTCGTGCAGAAGCCGCAATCGTGAGCGAGTTCTGCCGATCCACTACTGCCGATTCACGGACGGCGCGGGAGCAGAAGGCATGAACGCCAAGCATTTCTTGTCATGGGTTGCAGCGTGGCTGGCTTCCACGGCGCTGCTGGCGGCGCAGCCGGCGCCCGTGGCGGCGCCACGCGCGGCGCCAACGGCTGGCCAAGGCTATGCGTTGGACGATCTGGTCCGCGCCGCGCTCGCGCAGCACCCCGCCTTGACCCAGGCCCAGCTCGAGATCGAAGCGGCGGAAGGGCGGGCGCTCCAGGCGGGAAAGTACCCCAACCCGACCGTCGCCATCGGCGCGGACGAGATCGGTCCCAAGGCCGGCATCCACACGTTGCCGCTCATCAGCCAGGAGATCGTCACCGCGAAGAAGCTCCAGTGGGCGCGGGCCGTCGCCGAGCGCGAGCTGGATCAGACGTTCCTGGCCCTCGCCGGCAAGCGGTTTGCGCTGGTGACGGCGGTTCGCAAGGCGTTCGTGGAGGTCGTGGCGGCGCAGCGCCGCCGCGACGTGCTGCGTGAGCGCACCAAGGAAGTGGCCAAGACCCTGGACGAGGCGAACAAGCGCATCAAGGTGTTGCCCGAAGAGGGCGCCGAGATCATCCCGCTGACCTTCCAGTACGAGCTGGATCGAATCTCCCTGGAGCTGGCCGCGGCCCAGCGGGAGTATGCCGCGGCGTGGAACCGTCTGGCCGCCGCCGCCGGCACACCGAGCTTGGCGATGCCGGACTTCGTCGCCAACCCGTTTGCCGATCGGCTGCCGCTCTACGCGGTCGATGCGGACCCGTTGAAATCCCAGCAGCGCCTCGCCGAGCTGCGCGATCACGTGGTCGCGACCCATCCCGAGGTTCGCATCGCCCAGGTCGGCATCGCCCGGGCGGAAGCGTTCTTGCAGCGCGAGCGGGCCCAGGCCGTCCCCAACATCACGCTCGCCGGCGGCTACCAGCGCAACTTCAACGACCGCGAGCACCAGGCGCTGTACCAGATCCAGGTGCCGCTGCCGGTGTTCAATCGCAACCAGGGGGGCATCCGGGCGGCCCAGGCAGACTATGGCCGGGCGATTGCCGAAGTGTCGCGAGTGCAGCTGGAGCTGTCCCAGCGGCTGGCGGCTTCCTACGGCGACTACGCGACGGCGCGGTTGCGTGCCGAGCGGCTGGATTCGCGCCGAGCGACGGCACGGAAGCTCCACGACCAGGCCCACACCCTGTACTTCAAGGGGGGCAAGCTCAGCAACTTGCAGGTGATCCAGCTCCAGCGGCAAATGATCGACGACGAGCTGGACCACCTCCGCGCCTGGGGCGACGCCTGGAAAGCCGCCGGCGCGATTGCCGGACTGGTGCTGGACGAGGATTGGCCCGGCGTTCAGCGCCGAAAAGAGTGAACCCCGCCCGCCTTTGGCATATACCAAATGTTGGTGCGCCTCCGATCCCCGGAAGCGCAGCGGGAGAGTCACGTCATGTCACGTCAAGCAGCAAGCGTTGCGGGCATCATGTTATTCACGTTGACGTTGTTCGCCGTCGCGGCCGCGCTGCACGGCGCAGACGGCGCGGCGGAGCGGGCCAGGATCGAGCAAGGCCGCCTGGCGGTGCGCGGCCGGCCGGCGTTGAACCCGCCCATCTGGCCGATGGCAGCCTACGAGAACGTGTGGAAGCGCTGGGGTCTGAAGGAGAAACCGGCCAACTACGCGGCGGCCTTTCGCGACCGCTACGGCCTGCACGCCGCTCCTTACGACAACGACGGACTGCCGATGGGCCTGCACGTCGCCCAAGGCCCCTTCGCCAAAGGGCCCATGAACGATTGCTTGCTGTGTCATGCCGGCCGGGTCGCGGGCCAGACGATCATTGGCCTGGGGAACTCGGCGCTCGAGCTGCAAGGGCTGTACGAAGAGCTGTCGGCGGCAACCACCTACACCATCAACTTCCCGTTCCGCTTCAGCGCGGTGCGCGGCACCGTCGATCCGGTCAATCCGGCGGTCTTCCTGATGACGTTTCGCGACCCCGATTTGAACGTGCAAGCCCCGGTGGAGCTCGATTACGTCTCCGACCTGGCCAGCGATCCGCCCGCGTGGTGGCTGCTGAAGAAAAAGAAGACGCGGAACTGGACCGGCGGCGTCGCCGCCGGCTCGATCCGCATCGACATGGTCAATTTGCTGAGTCCGCTCAACAGCGCCGAGCATGTGAAGAAGCAGGAGTCGGTCTTTGCCGCGATCCACGCCTTCATCCTCAACGTCGATTCGCCCAAGTATCCGTTCGCGATCGACGAGCGGCTGGCAGTGAACGGCCGGCAGGTGTTCGAGCAGAATTGCGCCCGCTGCCACGGCGCGTACGGCGCCAAGCCCAGCTACCCGGACAAGGTCGTGCCGCTGGAGACGCTCGGCACCGATCCGAAGCTCGCCACCTCGATCGGCGGCAAGAACTTGAAGTACATCAACGCCAGCTGGTTGGCCCGCGAGCCCGGACCGGACGGCAAGCCGATCCAGGTGGTCGAGCGCGACGGGTACCAGGCGCCGCCCCTGGACGGAGTCTGGGCGACGGCCCCGTACTTCCACAACGGCTCGGCGCCGACCGTGTATCACGTGCTGAATTCGAAGGCCCGCCCCAAGGTCTTCACGCGTTCCTACCGCACGGAGATTGAGGATTACGACCAGGCCAGGCTCGGCGTGAAGGTCACGGTGCTGGACAAGGCGCCCGGCGGCGAGACGCCGGCGATCGAGCGCCGCAAGGTGTACGACACGACGCGGAGCGGCCAGAGCAACGCCGGCCACAACTTCGGGGACGCGTTGACGGAGGAAGAACGCGCGGCCGTGATCGAGTACTTGAAGACGCTGTGACGGTTATTGAATGGGAACTTCGACCAGCGGATCGCCCACGAGCGGCACGCCGATCCCCTGGCCGCGCTGCCGCAACGCTTGCCCCTGTTGCAGCACGGTCTCGGGCGGAATCACGGCCAGCGGCTGCATCTGATAGTGGAAGCGACGGATGTCGCGGATCGTCCAGGGGACCACGTTCTCGGCGAAGAAGTCAAACGGGAAGTACTCATACCAGCGCGGCGGCACGTCCTCGCGGACCACCTGCGTCTCGAAGCCGTCCTGGATGAGCGTGAATTGATACGTGCCGTTGTAGACCCACTGCCGATCCACGGGCGCCTTGCCCATGGCGAAGCCTTTCTCGTCGATGACCATCGCGCCGGGCGGATCGGTGGTGATGACGAAGCGGCGTTCGACGCAGCCCGGCAGGGCGCACGCCAGGACCGCGAAACCGAGTGCCATCCGCGAACGTGCGTTCATGGTTCGAGCATCCATGCCGGCGCCGGACGGACCATCCGCCGGGACGCCGCCTATACCTGGAGCGGCGACATCGGTCAAGGGCGTGCGGCAACGCGCCGCGGCAACGCGCCGCGGCAAGCTGCCGGGGCAAAGCTGCCGCGTTCGCCCGCATAGCCTACCATTTGCGTTGGCCGTGCTGTACGATGACGAAAATGAGCGTGCGCGATTCCGCTGCACCAACCCGAAGCGTGAGCGAGGGGAGGAGCAAAATCCCTCGCTCACGCTTCGGGTTAGTGCAACGGTGTGCACGGCGATCTAGGGGAACTGCTCGTACGGGGTAATCGCGGGTGATTGGCTTTGACGACATCGAATACGCAAGTCTGACTGACGTGGGCGTGCGGCGCAGTCACAATCAAGACTCCCACGCGACCCTGCCCGCCAGCGACGCGGAGCAATACCTTGCCCGCGGCCATGTCTTCCTGGTCGCGGACGGCATGGGTGCGCACGCTGTCGGCGAGCTGGCCAGCAAGCTGGCGGCCGATTCGATCCCCCACATCTATTCCAAGCACGCCCAGGAAGGCCCGGTCGCGGCGCTGCGCAAGGCGTTCGTCGAGGCCAATCAGAACATCCACAACCGCGGCCAGGCCAATCGCGAGTTCGAAGGCATGGGGACCACGGCCACGGCGATCCTGCTGCGGCCCGAAGGCGCCTGGGTCGGCCACGTCGGCGACAGCCGGGCCTATCGCATCCGTGACGGCAAGATCGAGCAGCTCAGCTTCGACCACAGCTTGATCTGGGAGCTGGCCCGCCGCCAGCGCAAGGCCCCCGAGGAACTGCAAGGCATCCCGCCCAACGTCATCGTGCGCTCGCTCGGCCCCGACGCTACGGTCCAGGTCGACGTCGAAGGTCCGCACCCCTTGCAGCCGGGCGACACGTTCCTCCTGTGCAGCGACGGTCTGTCCGGCCCGGTGTCCGATCGCGAGCTGGGCGCCGTCGCCGCCACGCTGCCCCCCGATGAGGCGTGCCGTTTCCTCATCCAGCTGGCCAACATGCAGGGCGGCCCGGACAACATCACCTGCCTGATCGTCCGCGTCATCGGCAAGCAGACGACCGTCAATTCCGACGGCTCGATCATCGTCAAGACCTCGTCATTCTTCGAGCTGCCGCCCGAGCCCATGAGCGAGCGTTTGCGTCGCTGGCCGTGGGCGATCATCCTGCTCAGCCTCGGGATCGTACTGGCCGCGGTGGCGATCTGGATCACGGCCAGCCAGCTGCCGGGGGCCCTGGCCACCTTCCTGCTCGCCGGCCTGTCGCTGCTCGCCGGCGTGGTGGCCCTCATGGTGCAGCAGCATCGCGAAAGCCAGGAGGAGGTGGAGCCGCTCGAGGACCGGCCGCTGCAAGTGTATCGCCAGACGCCGTGCACGATCGACGCCGCCATGATCCAGCGACTTGACGAAGCCCTGGGCATTCTGCAGCAGCGGATTCGCGACAACCGCTGGAGCGCCGACGAGCGCCTCAGCCAGCATTATCACGACATCGGCAACCAGGCGCAGGCCCAGGGTGACTTGCACGAAGCGTTTCGCGCCCATTGCCGGGCGCTTTTGGTTCTGATGGAAGCGATCCACCGGCAGCAGGGCAAGGCGGAATCGTTCAAACCGATGTGGGACCGGCCGCCTCCTTGAAACGGCCTATCGAAAAGGGGCTGACCCCTACGGCGAACAACCTACCTGTATTCGGCGGTCAGTTCCCTTGGCGTGGCTTAACGCTTGACCCAAAAACTCGTGCTGCGCTATCATCAAAAAGCCCTATGGTGAAATCCCCCGCTTGCGGCTAAGCTGTTCGCTATGCTAGATTAACTGCCTGCTGTGTCGGGCCCCCCCCTCGCTGAAGGTCGCTCGCATCCCCCGTCACGGGCTGACGATAAGCCTGGTGCCCCCGTGTCCGCGATAGCCATGTCCGGCTTCTGCTCTCTCCGCCGTGGCATGGCATCCGGCGCGTCATCCGAGACGACACATGACCGCTGTAGCGAAACCGGCCGTCTGTCTGGTGGACGACGACCCCGAACTCCGCGACTACTTCAAAACCCTTACGAAATCCTCCGGCCTTCCGGCGTTCACCTTCGCCAGTGCCGAGGAGTTCTTAGAGAACTTCGCGCAGAAGCCGATCGGCTGCATTGTCCTGGACGTGCGCATGCCCGGCATGGGCGGCTTGGAGCTGCTCGAGGCCCTGCGGCAGCGGCACGTGCTGATCCCGGTGATCTTGCTGACCGCACACGCCGACGTGCGCCTGGCCGTCAAGGCGATGCGGCTGGGGGCCATGGACGTGCTCGAAAAGCCGTACCGAGAAGAGGATTTGCTGGCCGCGGTTCGCCAGGCCTTTGCGCGCTTTGAGAAGCTGAAGCTCGTGCAATCGGAGCTGCAATCGATCGCGCCGCGCATCAGCTCGCTGACGCCCCGCGAGCTCGAGGTCCTCGACCAGATGGTGGCGGGGAAGAAAAACCGCACGATCGCCGAGGAGCTGGGGATCAGCACCAAGACCCTCGACATCCACCGCGCCAACATCATGCGCAAGATGAAAACCAAGACCGTCGCCGACCTGGTCCGCTGGCGCCTGCTGGAACGCGGCGAAGCGTTCGCGCTGCAGACCCACGGATAGGACTCGAATGAAATACGCCATCGTCATCCCCGACGGCTGCGCCGACGAGCCGCAAGAATCGCTCGGCGGCAAGACGCCGCTGCAAGCGGCGCGGACGCCGCACATGGACCGGATCGCGCAAACCGGCGTCGTCGGCCGATCGGACAACGTGCCCCCGTCGCTCACGCCGGCCAGCGACGTCGCCACCCTCAGCCTGTTCGGTTACGATCCGCTGCAGGTGTATACCGGCCGCGCCCCGCTGGAAACCGCCGCGATGGGCATCCGGCTCAGCCCGAACGACTGGGCGATCCGATGCAACCTGGTGTACGTCGATGGCGAAGCGATGCGCGACTTCACCGCCGGCCACATCGCCTCCGAGGACGGCGCCGCCCTGATGAAGGTGATTCAGCAGCAGCTGGGCGGCCCCGTGGAATTCGGCGACCTGCGCGGCACGCTGGAGTTCCACGCCGGCGTCAGCTATCGCAACATCCTCGTCTATCGCGGCGCGGACAGCCCCTTCGCGGCGGATACCCGAACCCAGCCGCCGCACGATATTCCGGACCAGCCGATCTCCGGCCATCTGCCGCAAGGCCCGGGCAGCGACCTGCTGCGCCACGTGATGGGCAGAAGCCGACCGATCTTGAAAGATCACCCGGCGAATCGAGCGCGCATCGCCGCCGGCCAGAGACCGGCCACGCAGATCTGGCTGTGGGGCCAGGGCAAGGCCCCCTCCTTGCGGCAGTTCGCCCAGGTCTACGGCAAGCGGGGCGCGATCGTCAGCGCCGTCGATCTGGTGCGCGGCGTCGGCGTCCTTTTGGGCTGGACGCGCATCGACGTGCCCGGCGCCACCGGCTACCTGGACACCGACTACGCGGCCAAGGGGCGCCATGGCGTCGAGGCGCTCAAGACGCACGACCTGGTGTGCGTCCACGTCGAAGCGCCCGACGAAGCCTCGCACGAAGGCAAACCCGACGAAAAAATCAAGGCGTTGGAGCGCATCGACGAACACATCGTCGGCCCGCTGCTCGACGCGCTGCCGAGCTACGGCGACTGGCGCATCCTGGTGTCGCCGGACCACCGCACCCCGCTGCGGACCCGCGCCCACGCGTACGGCATGGTCCCCTTCGCGGTGGCCGGAACCGGCGTGCCGCCCGCCGGCCAGAACGCCTACGACGAAGCCGTGGCCGCGGCGGCGGCGCTGGAATTCGCCAAGGGGCATCAGCTGATGAAGTGGTTCCTGGGCTAGATTTGCAATTCTCTTCGCACTTCGCGTCCGTTATCATCCATTCCAGCTAGGCGTCCTTGTCCGGTAACCACAACCAACCGCGGAGAACGCGGAGGAACGCGGAGAAGGTGGCCTCCTGCTCGAGGGTCCCATGCAACGACTCTTCCTCCTCTCAGTGTTGTTTGTCTTCCCCTGGACCAGCGCCGCCCAAGACGACAAGGACAAGCCCCTTCCCCCCGTGCAGGTGACGTGGCACGGCCAATCGTTCTTCACCGTCAAATCGGGTCAGGGGACCGTGGTCGCCTTCGATCCCCACTTGATCGAGCAATACGGCCGGCCCCAGGGCATCCGCGCCGACATCATCCTCACGAGCCACAACCACAACGACCACACCCAGGTGTCGGCCATCGACAACTTCCGCGACAAGAACGTCCGCGTCATCGCCGGCCTGAAGGGCGCCGGCTTCAAGGCGACCTGGAGCAACGTCAACGAAAAGATCAAGGACGTCGCCATCCGCAACGTCGGGTCGTATCACGACGACACCGAAGGCATGCAGCGCGGCCGCAACAGCATCTTCATCGTCGAGATCGACGGCTGGCGGATCGTCCACCTGGGCGACCTGGGCCACCAGCTGTCGGCGGACCAGGTCAAGCGGATCGGGCCCGTGGATGTGCTGATGGTCCCCGTGGGCGGCATCTACACCCTCAACGGCAGCGAGGCCAAGAAGGTGGCGGCGGCGTTGCAGCCCAAGGAATACATCTTCCCGATGCATTACGGCACCAAGGTTTTCGACGATTTGCTGCCGATCAACGAGTTCCTGGAAGATCAGGATCGCGCCAGGATCGCCGCGAGCAACGACAACAAGGTCTTGCTGAACCGCGACCCGACTCGGCCGCGGCCGTTGATTGTGCAGCTTCACTACTGGCCAAAAGGCAAGAGGGACGAATAGAATGTCGTGAACAGGATCCAATGCCGCCGCTTGTGGCTTAGCGCTGGCTTGATCGTCCACCAGGCGGTTCGCCAAGCGGCCGACGACGAGGGCCACGATGGCCAACGACTCTTACGTTCGCCAGGCCGGCGCGATTCCGCTGCGGAATGGGCGTCTGTGTCTGGTCACCTCTCGCAACCGCAGGCGCTGGGTCATTCCCAAAGGCCTCATCGACCCCGGCAACACCGCCGGCGCCGCCGCGCTCCAGGAAGCATGGGAGGAAGCCGGCCTTGCCGGCACCCTCGATGCGGAGCCGGTCGGCAGCTACCTGTACGACAAGTGCGGCGGGACGTGTCACGTCACCGTGTTCGTGATGCACGTGACGGCGGTCGCGCAAGAATGG
Organism: Gemmataceae bacterium; assembly: GCA_022616435.1. Classification (GTDB taxonomy): domain Bacteria; phylum Planctomycetota; class Planctomycetia; order Gemmatales; family Gemmataceae; genus JAKEET01. The sequence continues at coordinate 15,044 of JAKEET010000189.1, read as the reverse complement.
CCCGAGCGCGAGTATCGCCAGCGGATCTGGGTCAGCCCGGCGGGGGCGATCCGCCGCATCGACGATCCAGGGCTGATCGAGATCCTGCGGGCGGTGGGCGCGTCCGAGGCGGCACTGTCGGGGACGTGAGTCGAACGCGGCGGTTTCCGCGATCATTTCGTTTGACGCCTTGCGGCCATTCCGTCCCGCAGCAACGACACGAAGCGCGCTGGCAGCGCTCCGCCTCGCCATGCTACAATGCGGCCATGGACGCCATGATGCTCGGCTGCTGGCTATGTGCGCTGGCGCTCGACAGTGTTGCCGAGGCCGGGTGGCCTGCGATCCCGCCTGAACGGCAACGCCGCATCGAAGCCTTGATCCGCCACCTCGGCGATCCGTCGTTCGCCAAACGCGCGGCGGCCTCCAAGGCGCTGCTGGCCGAGGACGAGTCGATCGTACCTCTGCTCGATCAAGCCCGAAAGGGCGCCGACCTGGAACTCCAGCGCCGCCTCGAGCGCATCCGTTACGCGCTCGTCGGCTATGCGGAGGAATTGACCGCCTTCCTGAGGGCCGCGCCCGACGACGCGGGGCCCGCCGACACCGGGCCTGGGCGTCGGTTGCCGCCGAGTTTCTTGTGGTTGATCGAGCCGCCGTGGCCATCGGCGAACGTCAAGGGCTTTGTTGCGGCTCATCAACCCAAATCGGGCGATGTTCTGCTGAAGATCATCAGCGATCCGAATCACGAGCTGCGCCGCCCGGCGACGCGGCTGTTTTGCGAAACGTGCGCGAGCGGCCCGTCTCGTCACTTGCACAAGTACTTGCAGACGGCCTTCTCGTTGCAGGCGGTCCATCGCCGCCGGTATCCGCAGGGCATCGACGCGCTCATCGAGACTCGCTACTGGCACCCCGACGGCTCGATCGGTTGGCCCAAGGGCCTCAGGTGGCAGGTTCGCATGATCCACGAGCTCGACGGCAAGCCTCATGGGAAGCCAGCAACGTACGACTACCCCGGCGGCGGTCCCGCCACCGCTTGGATCAATGCCGGCAAGCTCGGACAGGGCCAATACTCCGTCCGCTTCGATGTGGACTACACGTTCACCCACCGGGACGGGAAACAGCAGGGCAAGATCAGATCACCGGAGCACGCGTTTGCCGTGGGCCCGGCCGTGCTGGCCGACGACCTCATCGCCCCGACCGACGCCGCGCTGGCCAAGCAGGTGCGTCAGAGGCTGCGCATGCTCGATTACCACGGCCAGGACGGCAACCGGAAGGTTCGCCGCCCGTGGCATCCGCAGATCAGCGTCGCGGAAGACGCGTCGGGCCCGAAGCGCGGCCTGCACATGCCCGTGTGGTCGGTGCAGGAACCTCTTCCCGTCGATTTGTGTTTCGACGTGACGATCCGCGACGCGGTCGGCAAACGGTTTCCCGGCAAGCCGCTGGTGCTTCCTCGAGGCAAGATCGGCGGCGGTCATTTCGAGCCGCGCGACCCGCGCGGCTTTTGCGACGGCCGCGACGGCTTCGTGCATGTCGAAATCGACCTCAAACCCTCGCGTTCGCAGGCCCTGAACGACCCGGCGATCACGAGCTACTTCGCCTGGCCGGTCACGTCGCCAACGTTGCGGGCGAAGATCGTATGGGAATCGAAGCAGGTGGAGATCAGGTAGGATGCATCCGCGCGGGAACGATCCAAGCTTGGCGGCGATGGGCCTGCGTGCGCTAGACGGGTCGAGGAATGGGACCGACGTCAATTCAACATCCCTCCATCCCGGCCCCGTCAGGCCGTCCTTGTAAAGAGGCCGTCCTCCACTTCCGCCCCGAACTCCTCGGCCTTCGCGGCCAGAAACTTGTAGATGTGGACAACATCGTCCCGTTCGTGACGCAGGGACCACAAACTCACTCTGAAGATGTGGACCAACGGGACTTTCCCGTCGTGGATCTCAACCCGAAATCCGGGGAACTTTCCCAGAATCTCCGCACACAGCACCGACACGCGCTTGATCTGGGCGCCAACGATTTCGTTGCTTTCCTGGCTGCGATACACCGTCAGTAATCCGTCGATCCGCTCGGCGAAGTGTGGATCGGGCTTCATGAAGAATTCGATGCAGTCGCCGTCTGCGTCATACTCCGCAAACGGCGCGAACTCGCGCTCGGGTTCTGCGAGCAACTTGTCGATGTACTCGGCGTATGCCGCACTTCTGGACATAGGACAGCACTCCCTGTGTGACAGCCGTTCGTCACTCGTCACACCGCTTCCCGCCTGTCATAGACCTTGGCGATGAACCGGTCCTTCCCTTCCGGGATCTCCGTGTCCGCGTCATCGGCGTGCTCCCATCGCCAGCTGTACGCCACTCGTTCATCGTTCACAAAGACCAGGAACACTTGGTTCGGATGCGATGCGACTCATCGCCGCGCTTATCGTACATCGAGGTTGGTCTTGCGCAGTAGCAGCGCCAACCAGGCCGGTCCTTGTCTTCGTCGCCTTCCCAGCGCAGTCCCTCGAAGATCACGGTCGGCGCTTCCAGCACGTTCGGAACCAGATCGCGCGCTTCGAGTAGCTTCCACTTGCCGAGTTTCGCCAGGGTCAACAAACGCCGTTCACGAATGTAAACCTTGCACGTCCCGACTTCGGGATCCAACGCCTCAAACGTGAACGGCTCACGACGGTTTGGCATGAAACCCACTGGGCTGATTCAACGCAACCTGACACATTGTACACACACTTCCCAAGCAACGGAAGGCCGCGATCCCGCGCCGAATGAAGAGACCCCAGGCGCGTCCACGCCCCCCCCGGGAACGCGGCTGGCTGTTCCACCCGTTCATGGCTACGTTAATCGGTGAAACACCGGCTCTCTTCAAGGATTCGCACAGATGTCGCAATACAAGGTCATCGGCACGCGGCCCATCCGGCACGACGGGCTCGACAAGGTCACCGGCCGCGCACAGTATGGGGCGGATTTCCAGGCCGCGGGGTTGCTGCACGGCCGCATCCTGCGCAGCCCGCATGCCCACGCCAGGATTCGCAAGATCGACGCCAGCGCGGCGCTCGGGCTGCCCGGCGTCGAGGCGGTCGCCACCTCCGCGGACTTGCCCGATCCCGGCAACCGGGTCGCCAACCTCGGCGAAGGCGCGATCGTCTTGCGGCACCTGTCGAACAACTGCCTGGCCGGCGACAAGGCGCTGTATCACGGCCACGCGGTCGCCGCGGTCGCCGCCGTGAACGGGCACGTCGCCGAGGAGGCGCTGGCGCTCATCAAGGTGGATTACGAGCCGCTGCCGCCGCTCATCGACGTGCAAAAGGCCATGGAGCCCGGCGCGCCCATCTTGCATCCCGACCTGGTCACGGAGACCATGACCGGACCGAGCGAGGACAAGAAGCCGACCAACATCGCCAAGCATTTGCAATACAAGCTCGGCGATCCGGACAAGGCCTTCGCCGAAGCGGCGCTCGTGATCGAGAAGGAGTTCCACACCGCGACCGTTCACCAGGGCTACATCGAGCCGCACAACGCGACGGCCCTGTGGAACCCGGACGGCACGGTGACGATCTGGTGCAGCACGCAGGGGGCGTTCACGGTGCGCGCCCAGGTCGCGGAGCTGTTGCAATTGCCGGTCTCGAAGGTCAAGGTCGTGCCGATGGAGATCGGCGGCGGCTTCGGCGGCAAGATTCGGGTGTACCTGGAACCGGTGGCCGCCGTGCTCAGCAAGAAGACCGGCAGGCCAGTCAAAGTGCTCATGGATCGCGCCGCCGTGTTCGCCGCCACCGGCCCGACGCCCGGATCGTACATCAAGGTAAAGCTGGGCGCCGACAAGAGCGGCCGGCTGACCGCGGCCAAGGCCCACTTGGCCTACGAGGCGGGCGCGTATCCGGGCTCGCCGATCTGGGCGGGCTGCGTGTGCATCTTCGCCTGTTACGACATCCCGAACTTGCAGATCGACGGCTACGACGTGTGCGTCAACAAGCCGGCCACCTCGGCCTACCGCGCCCCGGGCGCCACCAACGCGGCCATGGCGACCGAGACGATCATCGACGAGATGTGCACGAAGCTGAAGATCGACCCGCTCGACTTCCGCATCAAGAACGCCGCCAGGGAAGGCAGCCGCCGCGCCGACGGCCCCACGTATCCGCGCATCGGCATGATCGAAACTTGCCAGACCGCCAAGAACCATCCGCACTACAAAGCCCCGCTCACGCCGGGGACGAACCCGGCGTTTCCGCGCGGCCGCGGCGTCGCCGCCGGCTTCTGGTTCAACATCGGCCTCAAGTCCACGGTCGCCGCCAGCGTCAACAGCGACGGCACCGTCAGCCTTGTCGAAGGCTCGACCGACATCGGCGGCACGCGCACCGCCGTGGCCATGCAGCTCGCCGAGGCGCTCGGCATTCGCGCCGAAGACGTGCGCCCAAGCGTTGCCGACACCGACAGCATCGGCTACACGGACGTCACCGGCGGCAGCCGGGTGGCCTACGCGACCGGCTGGGCCGCGTACGAAGCGGCGCAGGACATCCAGCGGCAGATGTGCGAGCGCGTCGCGGCCTTGTGGAAAGTGCAGCCCGAGGAAGTCCGCTACCAGGACGGCGGGGTCGTATCCAAGAACGGCGCCGCCAAGCGGCTGAGTTTCGCCGAAGTTGCCGCCGAGGTGCAGAAGCACGGCGGCACGATTGTCGGCCGGGCCAGCGTCGATCCGCCGTGGCCGGGGGGCGCCTTCGCCGTCAACATCGCCGACGTGGAAGTCGATCCGGACACGGGCAAGGTCAACGTTCTTCGCTTTACCGCGGTGCAGGATTGCGGCAAGGCGATCCACCCCAGCTACGTCGAAGGCCAGATTCAAGGCGGCAGCGTCCAGGGAATCGGCTGGGCCCTGAACGAAGAGTACGTCTACAACGCCAAGGGCGAGCTGACCAACGCCAGCTTCCTCGACTACCGCATGCCGACGAGCCTCGACTTGCCGATGATCGACGCCGTGATCGTGGAGGTTCCCGATCCGAAGCACCCGTACGGCGTCCGCGGCGTCGGCGAGGTGCCGATCGTGCCGCCGCCGGCCGCCCTCGCCAACGCCATTCATCAGGCGGTCGGCATCCGCATGGACGTGCTGCCGATGTCGCCGGGGCGCGTGGTGAAGGCGCTGGCCGCGAAGAGCAAGTGACCTCATGAATGAGCCGCGAGCCTCATGAGCCGCCGCCTCTTCAACGACAAGCTCGCCGGCACGGATTAGTGACGATCAGCGTTCCAGCTTTGCTTCGACACTTCGGCATTCCGGAAACACTCGACCAGATGATCGTTCACCATGCCCACCGCCTGCATGAAGGCGTAGCAGATGGTGCTGCCCACGAACTTGAATCCACGCCGCCTGAGGTCCTTGCTCATCGCGTCCGATTCCGGGGTGCTTGCCGGGACCTGCTTCATCGACTTCCAGGTGTTCTGTTTCGGCGCGTTGCCGACGAAACCCCAGACGTACGTGTCGAAGGCGCCGAACTCGTCCTGCACGGCCAGGAAACACTTCGCGTTCTGGATGGCGGCGTCGATCTTGAGCCGGTTGCGGACGATCCCGGCATTCGCCAGCAGGCTTCTCTTCTTTTTCTGGCCGTACTTGGCGACGACGGCCGGGTCGAAGTGGTCGAAGGCTTCCCGATAGGTCGCGCGCTTCTTCAGGATCGTCTCCCAGCTCAGTCCGGCCTGCGCCCCTTCGAGGATCAGGAACTCGAACAGCAGGCGGTCGTCGTGGACCGGCACGCCCCATTCGGCGTCATGGTAGCGCACGTAGAGATCAGTCTTGGCCCATGGACAGCGCGACATCTCAATCCCCAGTGGTTGCGGCGGCCTGGTTCGGCGGACTTTACACTTCTGCATCCGCTGGCAACGGAATTCTTGCGAATTCCGCTACATGGTGCCTGTCGCATTAACTTACTGGGCGAATCGCCAACGAGCCAAACGTGGCGTACACTTGAGCGGCAATCTTTTCAACAGCCCGATGGACCCGAGCCGGTGCGGCATGATTGGCCGAACCCTTCTCAAACGCTTCCGCGTCGACCGCCTCCTTGGCGAGGGCGGGATGGGCCTCATTTACATCGCTCGCCAGCTCGATAGCGGCCGTGAGGTCGTGGTCAAGGTCCTCAAGGCGCAGTGTGCCGCCGACCCCGCGACACGCGCGAACTTTTGTCGCGAAATCCAGGTCCTGAGCCGCTTCCAGCACCCGAACGTCGTCGAGTTCCACGGCGGCTCCCTCGACGATCCGGCCGGCATCTTCCTGGTCATGGAGTATGTGCGCGGCCGGCCCCTCAATCGATTGCTCCAGGAACGGCGCCGGTTCGCGCCGCAGCGGATCGGCCGGATTCTCGTCCCCTTGTGCGACGTGTTGCAATCGGCCCACGAGCGCGGCATTGTCCATTGCGACGTGAAGCCGGCCAACATCATGGTCGTCCACCCGGACACGCCCTGCGAAACCGTCAAGCTCATGGACTTCGGCTTGGCCAAGATGCCGGCGACGCTGTCGTTGACCGCCCTGGATATGCCCAATGCCGGCGAGGTGGCGGCCGGCTCGCCCGGCTACATGGCCCCGGAGCAGGCCGCCGGCCACGACGTGGACCACCGGGCCGACGTGTACGGCGTGGGCGTGGTGCTCTATGAGCTGCTCACGGGCACGTTGCCGTTTGAACGATCGTCGGTCGCCGGCCTGCTGGCCGCGCAGCGATACGCCGAACCGCCGCCGTTCGCCGAGCGCTGCCCCGGTTTGTCGTCGCCGCGCGGGGTCGAGGCGCTGGTGCTGCGGTGCCTGGCCAAGCACCGCGAGCAGCGCCCCCAGAGTGCGCGCGAGCTGGTGCGGCTTTACGAACAGGCGCTCGGCCGGCAGATCGTGGCGCCGCCCAGGGCGGCAGTGACGCCCGCGTCGGCGCCGGCAGCGCCGGCAACGCCGCCGGCAATGCTCCAGACGCCGCTCCAGACCCCGGGGGGTCTGGTCGATCCCAACGCCGTCGTCTACAAGCTCGAAGTGTGCATGTCCGAGAGCATCGCCATGCTCAAGCTGCGCGGCTTCGTCCACGACCTGGGCGGACGGCTCGGCGACGGCGAACCCGGCGTCATCCGCGTTCAGCTGGACACCGCCCGACTGGATCGCGGCGGCCCAGCCGCCCCGACGCCGGCGAGCACGGGCCTTCGGTCCTGGTTCGGCGGCGACCGCGCCGTCAAGGTCGCGCCCGCGGTCAGCGTCGACATCAGCATGGAGATGCGCATCGAGCGCACCGATCCCAAGCAGCCCAACCGCCTCACGATCACCGTGACCCTTCGGGCCCGCAACAACCTCAGCCTCTCGCGCCGCGATTTGAAGGATCGTTACGACAGGATCCACCGCGAGCTCCGAGCCTACCTGCAGGCGACGGGATCGTGAACCCATCCAACATCGATCTATCCGAGATCGATCTATTCAACATCGATATCGACAGCCGTCTCGTTGTTTTTTAGATCGGTCAGGCAGTCGCGGACGCCGCAATCCAGGTTGGCGAAGAACCAATCGCGGCCCTTGTCGCCGGACAGCCGGTCCTGGGCGCCGTCGTCGTGGACCGTCGCTCCAGGTCCGTCGCCAATCAGGAACACGTCGCCGTTGAAGCGATCGCTCGACCCCTGCCCCGACAGGTTGGCGACGCGCGCCGCGTAACTATGACAGGAGGTCCACTCGGCCATGACGGCCGCCAGGGCGGCCGCGTCGTTCTCGAACGAAACGACGCCGGCAATCAGCAAGTCGTCGTCGCCGTTGCCTTCCAGGCGATCGCAACCGAAGCCGCCGATCATCAGGTCGCGGCCGTGGCCGCCGATGAGGACGTCGCTGCCGTCGCCGCCGACCAGGACATCGTTGCCGAACCGGCCGTGGACGCGGTCGTCCCCCGAGCCGGCGAAGACGACGTCGTCGCCGCCGCCGCCGCGGATCTTGTCGTCGCCGGCGCCGCCGTCGATGAGCGCGGGCACGGTGATTGGATGGGCCACCATCAGGTTGTCGTCGCCACCCCGGCCGAGGATCACGATGCGCTCGACGGCCCCGGCGGCGAACGTGCCGTGAAAACGCTCACGGACGCAGTCGTCCTCGGCGCATGCGTCGTCGGTCCAGTCGCCGTATGCGTCGTCGGCCTCGTCGCCGCACGAGTCGCTCCCCTCATCGTCACACGAGTTGTACGGCGGCCAGCCGAATTTGGCGCGGACCACAATGGCATCATCGCCGAGTTCCTGGACGCGGACGATGTCCCGGCAGTCGGTGCCGACGATCATCAGCGTGCCGTCGGCCGTCAGAGTCACGCTGCCGGGCGGGAACGGGTCGGAACCGTCGTCTTGCACGATGACATCGACGGCGGCCGACGGGGCGCTGGCGTTGTCGGCAATGTCCGTCGCCGTGGCGGTGAAGGAATAGCTTCCCGGCGTCAGCGTGGGCGTCGTGAGGCTCCATGACCCGGCGCCATTGGCTGCCGTGATCCCAAGCGGGCTGCCATTGGCAAAGACTGTGACCAGCGCATTGGCCTCCGCCGTGCCCGCGACGGTCAGGGTGGTGTCGCTGGTGGTCGTGCCGTCGGCCGGCGACGTGATGGCGGGCGGAGCGGGAGCGGTCTTGTCGATGTTGACGCCGCCGACCGTGGCGCTGGCCGCGTTGCCGGCCAGGTCGATCACGCCAAACGTGTGCGATTGATTGGCGCCTTCCTGCGTGAACGTGAATGAGCCGGAAGAACTCAGGACGCCGGCGCCCGGTCCGAAACCGGAGAGATTGTCGCTGGCGGTGAAGCTGGCTGCGACATCGGTGTTGTTCCAGCCGTTGGCGTTGGCTGGCGTGTCACGCTGGGCGTTGATCGTTGGCGCGGTCTTGTCGATGTTGACATCGTCGATGGTCGCGCTCGACGAATTCCCGGCCAGGTCGTGGACCGTGAACGTGCGCGACTGGGCGACGCCTTCGCTGGTGAACGTGAACGCGCCGGCGGCGTCGAGCACGCCGGGGCCGGGCCCGAAGCCGGACAGGTCGTCGGTGGCCGTAAAGCTGGCGTCGACATCCGTATTGTTCCAGCCGTTAACATTCGCCGCGGTGTCGCGCTGGGCGCTGATGGCCGGCGCGGTCTTGTCGATGTTCACGTCGCCGACGCTGGCGCTGGCCGCGTTGCCGGCCAGGTCGGTGACGGTGAAGGTATGCGACTGACCGGCGCCCTCGCTCGTGAAGGTGTGCGAACCCGCGGCGTCGAGCACGCCCGCACCGGGCCCGAAGCCGGACAGGTCGTCGTGGGCCGTGAAGCTGGCGTCAACGTCGGTGTTGTTCCAGCCGTTGGCGTTCGCCGGTGTATCGCGCTGGGCGACAACGGTCGGCGCGACCTTGTCGATGAGCGCGGAATAGCTGACCGTGGCCGTGTTGCCGGCGAGATCAACCACTGTGCCGCTCGCCGTGCCGCTGGCGGTGAGCAAATCGTCGGCCGTGTCGCTGGCCGCAGCATCGACGCCTGAGCCGTCCGCGTCGTCGCTGAATGTATACGTCACCGTCACGTCCGAGTTGTTCCAGCCATTGGCATTGGCGCCGACGCTCGGCGAGGCGCTGATCGTCGGCGCTACCTTGTCGATGAGGGCCGAGTAGCTGGTCGTGGCCGAATTGCCGGCGAGATCGACGACGGTGCCGCTCGCCGTGCGGCTGGTGGTGAGGAGATCGTCGGCGGTGTCGCTGGCGGCGGCATCCACGCCCGAGCCGCCCGCGTCGTCGGCGAACGAGTAGCTCACGGTCACGTCGGTGTTGTTCCAGCCGTTGGCGTTCGGCGCGATGCTCGGGGAGGCGCTAATCGTCGGGGCGATCTTGTCGATCACGACGACCAATGCCGCGGACGGAGCACTGGCGAAGCCGCCGACCGTTGCCGTCGCGGTAATCGTGTGGCTGCCGTCGCCCAGCGCGGCGGTGGTGAAGGTCCACGCCCCGGCGCCCGAGTCGGCAACAGCTGTCCCCAAAGAGGCGGCGCCATCGAACAGCTCGATGGTGCTCCCCGGCACGGCGGTTCCGCTGAACGTCGGCGTCGCGACGTTGGTGATGTTGTCGGTGCTGGACGATCCACTGTCGCTGCCCGCTTCCAGATCGGGCGTGGACGGCGAAGGCACGTCGTTGTTGTCGGCGATCTGCGCGGTGACGCTGGCGATCGTCGCGTTGTTGAAGGCCGGCACGGTGCTGGTCGACGTGTGCGTGATGACGCCCGTGTGATTGCCCTCCAACGCAGCATCGTCCACCGCGGTAACGGTAACCAGCTGCGGTAGCGCCCAGTTGGCGGGGGTGAACGTGAGCGCCGGCGCGGACACCTCGATCTGGACGTCCGGGGCGATGTTCACGACGACATCGCCCCCCGGCACCGTGGTTCCGGTCAGCGTGACCGCGTACTGGGCGGTCGCACCGCCTTCGGTAACGGACACCGTGACCGGGCTGACGTTGATCGGCGACGCATTGCTGTAGCACACTAGCGTCACATCGTTTGGATTGTAGACGGCCCGCAGGAACAGGCCGTCGCCCAGGCTGAACCCGCTGCCCGTGGTAAAGGTCCCCGTGCGCGACGCGAACGTCATCACCTTGAAGGTGTCGCCCGGCTCGGGCATGAAACCGCCAAACAGGCTGACATTGAGCGGCCCCGCGATGGATGCCGCGCCCGCGACGTTGAGCTGATCGAAACCGGACCCCGCGACGAGGCCGCCCAGCTCGATGTTGAGTGAGCTTGCCGAGCTTTGCGTGTAATTGCCGGTGACCGTCGTGATGCCGGGCGATAGGCCGGGGCGAACGTTGCTGTTGACGACACTCACGTTGTTGCCGAGGCTGCCGGTGCCGAAGACGCCCGTGGTGAAGCTGGTCAGCGTCAGTGTGCCGCCGATCGCCACCGTGCCGGTATTGGTGAAGATGTCGGTCGCGCTGCCGCCCGCGATGTTGATGTTGCCCGTTCCCTGAATCGTGCCGGAGTTGTCGAACGATTCGGCCGTGGAAATGAGCCAGGTGCTGCCGTTGAAGTGAATCGTGCCGCTGTTGACATGGCGCGCCGCGGCGGCGGCGTTGATGCTCGATTGCACGGTGGCTGCGTCGATGGTCCAAGTCCCCCGGTTCTCCCAGGGGACATCGATGCCGCGGGTGACGTTGGCGGGGCTGGTCGGCAACACTTCGAATACGGCGCCGACGTCGTTGATCAGCCGTCCGGTGCTGTTGGCCGTGTTCAGCGCAAAACTGGTGAACAAGGAGCCGCCGTCCATGCGCAGTGTGCCTTGGTTGACGAGATCGTTGTTGCCCAGGACCGCTCGCGCCCCGTTGGCGTTGGCCAGGCGCATTAGGCCGCCGGGCAGATTCGTCACCGCGCCATTGAGTTCGTTGAAGCTGCTGCCGATCACCAACTCGCCGGCGTTGACCAATGTCGTGTTCATTTGGCTCGAGCCGGTAAGAAGTCCCGAGATCGAGATTGTGAGCGTCGAACCGACTGGGTTGCTCAATACGCCCGGCCCCTGCACAACGGTATGGATCAGGTTCACGTGCGCCGTGTTCAGCATGTAGGGGGCTGCCCGATCGTTGAGCGCCAGCGTTACGCCGCCGAAGGTGATCGTGCCGTCGCCGTTGAGCGTGGCATTGCCGCCCAGCGTGACCGTCGAGGCGTTGCCAAAGCCCGTCATCTGTAAGGTGCGCCCGGCCGCCACGTCGATGGCGCCGGTGCTGACGTACTGGTGGAACTGGAGCGTGCTCACGTGCAGCAAAACCGTGCCGTTGCCGCCGCTGAGCGTCAGCGAGCCGCTGTTGAGATGGTCCTCGAAGCGCTCCACCGTGAAGCTGCCGCCAATGGCGTTGAAGGCGCCGCTGTTGATCCAGTCCGAGGTCGTGCTGTTGGTGCCTTGAAAAGCGACCGTGCCGGAGTTGATGTTGAACGTCCCGGAGTTGTCGAACGATTCGGCGTCGGCGATCAGCCAGGAGTTGCCGTTGAAGTCGATCGTGCCGCTGTTGACATGGCGCGCCGCCGTCTGCGTGGCAGTGCCCGATTGCACCGTGGTGGCGTCAATGGTCCAGGTTCCGCGGTTCTCCCAGGGCACATCAATCTGACGATTTGTCGACGGCTGCACTTCAAACGTTGCGCCCGTGTCGTTGATCAGCCGTCCGGTGTGATTGGCGGTGTTGAGGCGAAAAGAGGTGTTGAACGGGCCGCTGTCCATGCGCAGCGTGCCCTGATTGACTAGATCGTTGTTTCCCAAAGTCGCGTTCGCCCCATTGGCGTTGGCGATGCGCATCAGGCCGCCGGGCAGATTCGTCACCGCGCCATTGAGTTGGTTGGTGCCGCCGCCGATCACCAGTTCCCCGGCGTTGACGAGCGTCGAGTTCACCTGGCTCGACGCTCCCGTGTGGGTCATGGTAAACACAACGGCATTGTTGATGGTTCCGGTTCCGGTCCAGATGGAATTCAACCAGGACGCGCTGCCCGCCGCGAGATTGGAGACGCCATCCACCGTGAACGTCCGCCCGCTGGCCGAGAACGTCGCTCCCGCTGCATTGAGCGTGAAGCTGTTCAGCGGATCGCCGGCGGCCGTGTCGGTGATGTTCACGTCAAGCGTGACGGTGTATGTTCCCGCCAGATTGATGGTGACGTCGTCCTGGACGCCGTCGGTGAATCCCGGGGCGACGAGGGGGTCGGCGCCGTCAACATCCCAGTTGAGCGGGTTGCTCCAGAGCGAGTTGCCGCCGCCGCCGTCCCAGAAGTAGGCGGTCGGCATGTCGTCGTTCAAGATCGTGCCCACGCCGGAGTCGGCCACGACGGCGCCGCTGGGATTGGCAAAGTTGATGAAGAAGGTTTCGTCGCTTTCGAGGGCCAATTCGCCAGTCACGTCCACGGTCATGGTGCGCGAAACGTCGAAGTTCTCGATCACCGGGACAGCATCGATGGTTCCGTCCACGACGACGCTAGAACCGGTGAGGCGGACGTAGCCGAGACCGCCGTCGGCGTGGCTGGAGTTTTCCGGGGTGGGCTGCCGGGTGGAGATCGTGCCGCCGCTGCCGCCCACGGCCTGCAAGAGCGCGGTGCTGGTGACGGTTACGGATGAGCCTTCGAGGTCGATCATGCCGCCGCTGCCGCCGCCGCCCGGTCCGCCCCAACCGAAGGCGTTGGCGAACGACTCGCTGCCGTTGGCGCCGTTGGCCAGGATCGTTCCGGTGACGACGAGGCCGGCCTGCGTCGAAACGAGGATGCCTCCGCCCGCGCCGCCGCCGTTTCCGCCGCCGAGATCGACGCCGGCGAATTGCCAGCCGCCGCCGGCGCCGCCGCCGGAGCCGGCGCGTTGGAAGACATCGTCTGGGATGGGCACGGCGCCGCCGCTGGCGCCGGGTACTGGTCCGACCCACTGAGTGGCGGGAGCAGCGGCAGTTGCGAAGCCGCCGGCGCCGCCGGCGCTGCCGACGAAACCGCTCTGGGCGCCGCCGCCCTCGCCGGGGCTGAGGCCGCCGCCGTCCGTGCCCGCGACGATGCCAACGCCGGCGACGCCGCCGTCGCCCCCGCCCGGTCCGGCGGTTCGGCCGGCCGCGGTAAGCCGGATCGTACCGTCGATCCGCACTTCGCCGGTGGCCAGGAAGACGACCGGAGTGTTTGCGGCGTTGCGCACGAACGTCACGTTCACGTTCGAAGGGATGTTGATGGTCGTGAAGTTGAAGATGCCGTCCGCCGGAAGAGTCAAGGTCGTGTTGCCCGTCGGCGCGAACGCGCCGTCCGATTCGTCGGACACCAGACCGGCGGACGGCATCGCTTGGAACGACAAGAATCCAGTCGCGGCATGGTAATCCACGCCTTCGGTGGCGCTGCCGGGGGAGGTCGTGAAGTCTACGACCACTGGCCCCGGCGCGGGCGACGACAAGGTGACCGTGAAATCAAAGGGCGTCGTCCCGGAGTCGCCTTCCGCCAAGGCCACGTCGTCGATCAACACTTCGGGCAGTGGGTCGTCGTTGTTGAGCGTGCACATGCCCAGAGCGTCGAGTGTCTCGGCATTGACGATGTTCAGCAGGTTGACGAAGAACACCTCGCGAAACTCGCGTCCGGGATCGCCGTGGACGTCGATAGCGATCGTCGTGCTGGTGTCGCCGGCCGGGATGGTGATCGTGTCGGTCGTGGCAGTGTAATCTTCGCCGGCGACAGCCGTGCCGTTGAGCGTCGTGAAGTCGGCGGTGACGTCGAAGCCGACCGCGGTGGAAATGGTCACGGTGAAAACCGCCTGCGTCGTGCCGCCAGTGCCCTCGACCATCGTGACGTCGCCGATGGAAATCTCCGGCAAGGCGATAAGCGTCAGATGATCGGACGAGTAGATTCGGTCGAGCACGAGGCTGTTGGGCAAATGGTCGCCAAGGACGCTGGCGAACTCGCCGGTGCGCGAGGCGTAGTTCATGATGCGGTAACTGTCCATCTCTCCCGGCAGGTAGCCGCCGGGGCGAAGGATGTTGAGCGTGCCGTGGAGCGTGGCGACGCCGGTGATGGTCAGGACATCGAACTGCGTCGCCGGCGCGAGGCCGGTGAGTTCGACGTCGAGCCGGCCCGCGGGCGTTTGCGTGAAATTGCCCTGGATGGTTTGGCTGCCGGGGGAGCCGCCCGGCGTCACCAGGCCGGAGTTGATCACGCTCGCTTGCAGGGCGCCGACACCGGTCAAAACAGCGCCGGACCCCAAGTCGAGCGTTCCCGCCGCGATGGCGCCGGTGGTAGTCAGGTTGACCGTGACGTTCGTCACGGTGGTCGTGTTTGGATGAAGCGTCACGGCGCCGCCGTTACGCGCTTCCAGTCTGGATTCTCTGTTGCCGTTGTTGTCGTTGAAAGTCGTCAGAGCGGAGAGGTCGATCTGGCTGCCGCCGCCGTCCGCGAGCACTTGCGTGGCGCCGCCCGTGACGGCGGACAGGCTGTCCAGATCAACATTCCCTCCATTCTGAGCCTGGACATGAACGGTGCCGATAAACGTGCTGCCGGTCAGAGACGTCAAGTTCGGAAGGTCGAGAAGGCTGCCGGCGCCGTTGGCGCGCAAGAACGTCCCGGCATGCGTGTGACCCAGGTAACTGGTCGCCGCCGGAAGGGTCAATGTCACGCCGTC
>JAKEET010000188.1 GCA_022616435.1 Gemmataceae bacterium | reverse complement strand
GTGTGCCGGGAAAAGAAGCTGACCAACATCCGCGCCGCCGGCTCGGACAAGAGCATCATCCTGAAGCCGCCGCGGCAGATGACGCTGGAGCAGGCGCTGGAGTACATCGAGGAAGATGAATTGGTGGAGGTCACGCCGAAAGCGATCCGGCTGCGGAAGTCATTTCTGAAGGAGAATGATCGGAAGCGGTACGCGCGGGCGACGGCGCAGGCTACGTAGGTGATCAGAATGGCATTGCCCGGCGATGGCGTCAACGGTCAATACGGACGGTCCCGATCCTGATTCCGATAATCGTTGAGCCCGCTGAGGAAGAAGCGGATGCCCTTGTAGGCCAGGTAACAGCCGGCCCCAATCACGGCGCCGACGATCGCGCCGGGGAGAAACCGGTCGGGGCGGAATTGAGCGAACAGAACAGCGAACATGGACGCCTCACGCGCACGGTCATCTAGCGGTACAGGTCTTCCGGCCGGAAACGCTTGTGCGGCAGCATGTTCGCCACGGCGCACAGCACCACCGATGTGGGCACGCCCAAGAGCAAGCCGCCGACGAAGCCTGCGGCCACACAGAGCGCGAAGAATGCAAAGCCAATCATGGGGCGATTCTTGACGGCGGCGATCCCCAGCGGAAAGATTCCACAGATGACGCCGACGGTCAGGGCGCCGACGTAGACGCCGAACGTGAACGAGTTCATGGCATTCGCCCATCAGGCTGAAGTCTCCAAAGGTAATCTGGCTCACAATTTCGGGAAAGGCAAATTGCCGTCGCTGTCGCCGCGGCCTGCGTGTAGCGCGGCTAGCTGCCGTGCGCCCTGGCCCTCATGTACGCCTCGTACAGCTCTCCGGGGTTCTCCGCGGTGAGCTCGGTGTGGCCGCATTCGCCGCAGATGGTCGCGGACAGGCGGGCGCTGACGGCGCCCTTGAAGAACCACGCCTCGGGGTTGGTGAAGCCGACGTGGGCCTGGAGCCGGCCGCTGGCGTACTGGCCCGTGTCTTGCACCGGCACGAGCGGGATGATCTTGTGCGAACCGCATCTTCGGCATTTCTCGTTCATCGGTGAAGTCTCCTGCCTGAGAGTTGAAGCAGCGCGGACGTCGCCCCGCGGCATGGCGCCGTCGCAGCATCGCCCCGGCCAGCGCCGCGACCTCGGCATTCTACTCAAGATCATTCCCCTTTCTCGTGCAATCAACCGCCGCTGCCGGCGACGCGGGCGTTGATCGGGGTCGAGCGCCGAATATTCCTTGCCCTGGTGCCGCACGCGCGTTTACCATGGCTGACAACAGGGGGACCAGCCATGCCTCGAAACTATCGCGTCGCCGTCATCGGCAGGACTCGCCGCGGCGATTATGGCCACGGACTGGACGTCGTGTGGCGGCAAATTCCGAACGCGCAGCTCGTCGCCGTCGCCGACGACGACGATCAGGGCCGCATTGCCGCGCAGAAGCGGCTCGGCGTCAAGAACGTGTACGCCGATTACCGCGACATGCTCAAGAAGGAACGCCCGCAGATCGTCAGTGTCGCCTGCCGCTGGCTCGATCCGCATCGGGACATGGTGATCGCCTGCGCCGAGGCCGGGTCCAGCGTGTTTCTCGAAAAGCCGATGTGCCGCACCCTGGCCGAGGCGGACGAGATGATGGCGGCGTGTGAAAAGCACCACGTCAAGCTCGCCATCGCCCACCAGACCCGCTACAGCCCGCGGGTGCAGCGCATCAAGGAGATGATCGCCGCGGGCCAATTGGGTGAGATCCTCGAACTGCGCGGCCGCGGCAAGGAAGACCCCCGCGTCGGCGGCCAGGACCTGATGGTGCTCGGCACCCACATCATGGATCTCATGCGCTTTGTTGCCGGCGATCCGCGCTGGTGCTTCGCCCGCGTCAGCGTCCTCGGCAAGGAACGCGCGACGCCGATCGCCAAGGCCGACGTCCGCGAAGGGGGCGAGGGCATGGGCCCCATCGCCGGCGACCACATCGTCGCCCAGTACGGCTTCGACAAAGGCGCGGTCGGCTACTTCGCCTCGCAGAAGGCGCCGCGCGGCCCCGGCGAGCGCGACCGCTTCGGCCTGTCGATCCACGGCAGCAAGGGCGTCATCCAGCTCACGACCGGCAGCCTGCCCGCCGCGTATTTCCTGGCCGATGCGTCGTGGTTCCCCGGCCGCAGCCGCGCTCAATGGCAGGAGATCACCAGCGCCGGCGTCGGCAAGCCGGAGACGCTCAAGGACGGCGGGCTCGGGCAGGGGAACGTGTGGATCGTGAATGACCTGATCGAATCCATCGAGAAGGACCGGCAACCCAAGGGCAGCATGTACGATGGCCGGGCCGCGCTGGAGATGATCATGGCGGTGTATGAATCGCAGCGGGTGCGTGCCGCGGTCGATTTGCCGCTGCGGAATCGGCGGCACCCGTTGACGATGGTGTGATGGGGTGAACCAGCAGAAACTCAGTTAGCCGGCGAGCTTGCTCGCCGTGGACAGCACACGTCCGCGGCGAGCACGCTCGCCGGCTAGATCACCTGTCCCAAGGATCGCTGTCGTGACCCGTGAGCGGGACATTCAGGTGCACCTGTCGCCGGAGCTGGTTCCGGCCGGCGTGCTGGCCGGCTGTCTGGCGGTGGCCATCGATGTGCTGCGCGCGACCACGACCATCGTACACGCCCTGGCGGCCGGCTGCGCCGAGGTTCGGCCCTGCGCCGACCTGGACGAGGCGCGGCGGCTGGCCGATTCCATGCGGGCCGGCCGCGTGCTCCTGGGCGGCGAGCGCGGCGGCAAGCCGCTGCCCGATTTCGACCTGGGGAACTCTCCGGGTGAGTACACGGCCAAGAATTGCAAGGGCACGACGCTCGTCTTGACCACGACCAACGGCGCCAGGGCCATCGCCCGCGCCGACGAGGCCGAGCGCGTCTTGATCGCCGCCTTCGTCAACTTCAGCGCTGTCTGCGAACAACTGCGGCAAGACCGGCGTCCTCTCCATATCATCTGCGCTGGCCAGCACGGCACGCCGGCGCTGGAGGACACGCTGTTGGCCGGGGCCTTTGTCGATTTCATCTGCGAGGAGATGGAAACGTCGCTCAACGACAGCGCCCGGCTGGCCTGGGACTGCTTCGAGAACCACGGCCGGCTGCTGGCCGGGGCATTGGAGATCAGCCGGAGCGGCGTGCATCTGTGCGAGCTGGGCTACGCGGCCGACCTGGCCGCGGCCGCGGAAGTGGACAAGTTCAACCTCGTCCCCGAGCTGCGTCGCGACCCGCTGCGGCTGGAGGTGGGCGCGGTAGGCATCGTCAAGAGCCGGTGGCAGAAGTAGAAAAGGATGAAGGCGGAAGGATGTAGGATGAGTTCCGCCTTCATCTTTCATCCTTCCGCCTTCATCCTTCGAGGTTTCTATGGACATGGACAAACTGGTCGCGCTGTGCAAGCGGCGCGGCTTCATTTTTCAATCGAGCGAAATCTACGGCGGCATCAACGGCTTCTGGGACTACGGCCCGCTCGGCGTCGAGTTGAAGAAGAACATCAAGGACGCCTGGTGGCACGACATGGTCCGCAACCCCCCGCCGGGCCCGGACGGCCAAGAGATCGAGATGGTGGGGGTGGATTGCGCGATCATCATGAATCCGAAGGTGTGGGAGGCGAGTGGGCATGTGGGGACATTCGCCGATCCCATGCGCAAGTGTCCGCAATGCGGCCATTTCGTTCGAGCCGACCAATTGTGGGAGGCCCTGACTCTCTGTACGTGGATGAATTCGTTAATTCAGGAGTTCACTCCCATATCAGGCGCCATCGATTCGCCGCGCCTCATGAAATGGGCGCAAGGCAAGGGGAAGCGGTTAGCGCCGAACCTGGCATTGGTCCGCAACCCACATGTCGTCTTGAGTTTTCTGGCGACACGGGTGAACGGTCAGCCCGACGCCCCGCCCGATCTCATGGAAATGACGCGCTACTTTGCCACGGAGCAGCTTCACGCCACAGGACTTCAAGAGCCGTGCCCACAGTGCGGCGGACCGCTCGGTGAGGCCAAGCCGTTTACGTTGATGCTTGAGTCTCATACTGGCACCGAAAAGACCGAGGCGTCAAAGGTATACCTGCGGCCCGAAACCGCACAGGGCATATTCGTCAACTTCAAGAATGTTCTCGACAGCACAAGACTAAGGCTGCCGTTTGGGATTGCCCAAACGGGTAAGGCATTTCGAAATGAAATTACGCCGCGCAACTACACGTTCCGTTCGCGTGAATTCGAGCAGATGGAGATCGAATTCTTTTGCCATCCTGACGAATCCATGAAGTGGTTCGAGTACTGGCGAGAGGTTCGCAAATCGTGGTACACGAAGCTCGGCATCAAGTCAGACAAGCTGCGGCCGCGCGACCAGGGCGAGAAGGAACTGGCCCACTATTCCAAAGCCTGCACCGACATCGAATACATGTTCCCGTTCTCCGACGAGCCGCAGGAGCTGGAAGGCGTCGCCCACCGCGGCGATTACGACCTCGCGCAGCACATGAAACACTCCGGCAAGGACTTGAGCTACTTCGAAGAAGAACTCTGGGCCAAGGCCGACAAGTCGGCCTACGGCGGCGACAAGAAGAAGGAGCAGGAAGCCAAGTCGAAGCTGCCGTTTCGCTACGTGCCGCACGTGATTGAGCCGTCAGCCGGGGCGGATCGGTTCACGCTGGCGGTGCTGTGCGAGGCGTACACCGAAGACACGGCGCCCGACGAGAAGGGGGCGCCGCAGGAGCGGATCGTGATGAAGTTTCATCCGCGGCTGGCGCCGATCAAGGCCGCGATCTTGCCCCTGGTCAACAAGGAAGGCATGCCGGAGATCGCGCACAAGCTCTATCGCGAGCTGAAGCAGGATTACAACGTGTTCTTCGACGACGGCGGCGCCATCGGCCGCCGCTATCGCCGCCAGGACGAGATCGGCACGCCGTGGTGCTTCACGATCGACGGCCAGACGCTCGCGGATCAAACGGTGACGATCCGCGATCGGGATACGCTGAAACAGGAGCGGATGCCGATCGCGCAGGTGGCGAATGAGCTGAAGCGGCGCTTACAACCATGATTCGCTGCTGGCGGTCGAGCGCACGAGCGTCCCTCCGTGGGGCGAACGCCAATCCGCAAGCGGCCCGTTGATGTCGAGGTATTCATGAGACGATTCTTCATACTTGCATTCTTGGTCGTCGCGGCCCCAGTTGCCGCGCAGGAACCGAAACTCACGGTCAAGCACACGAAGGACGTCATCTACGGCCGCAAGTTTGGCACCGTGCTGACGATGGACGTGTTCGCGCCGGTGAACGGCAACGGGGCGGCGGTCATCTGGTGCGTGAGCGGCGGCTGGTTTTCGAGCCATGCCGCCATCAACCCGGCGTACCCGGCGCCGTTTCTGAAGCGAGGCTACACCGTGTTCGCCGTCGTCCATGGCAGCCAGCCGAAATTCACGATTCCAGAAATCCTGCAAGACATGCACCGGGCGACGCGGTACATCCGCGCGCACGCCAAGGATTACAAGGTCGATCCGGAGCGCATCGGCATCACCGGCGGCTCGGCCGGCGGGCATCTGTCGTTGATGCAAGGCCTGGCCGGCCGCATGGGCGATGCCGGCGCCAAGGACCCGGTGGACCGCCTGTCGAGCCGGGTGCAAGCGGTGGCATGTTTCTACCCGCCCACCGATTTCCTCAACTACGGCAAGCCGGGCGAGGACGCGCTGGGCCGCGGCGTGCTGGCCGGCTTCAAGGCGCCGTTCATGTTCAGCGAGTATGACAAGTCCACCAATTCCTTCGTGCTCATCACCGACGAGGAGCGCTTCAAGGACATCGGCCGGAAGATTGCTCCGATCAATCACGTCAGCAAAGACGATCCGCCGACCTTGATTATGCACGGCGACGCCGACAGGCTGGTGCCGATCCAGCAGGCGGAAATCCTGATCGCGAAGTTGAAGGAGGCGGGAGTGCCGGCGGAACTGGCGGTGAAGAAAGGGGCGGGGCACGGCTGGCCGAATCTGCTGCAGGATTTGGAGCGATTTGCGGATTGGTTCGACCGGCATTTGAAGAAATCCGATCAGGAATAGCGGAATGGGTTTGTAGTCGCTTCGCAGTCGGGGACGGGGAGGAACCGCAGAGAGCGCAGAGAACGCAGAGATGAGAATTCAAAAGGAGAATCCAATGCACGAGGATCTCAATCATCTCACTGAAGAGATCATTGGCGCGGCCATTGAGGTGCATCGGGAGTTGGGTCCGGGATTGCTGGAATCGGCGTACGAGGCATGCCTCATGCATGAGCTTGCATTGCGGGACATCGTTGTTCAACGTCAGAAGGAATTGCCGATTCGCTACAAGAACCTCACTGTCGAATGCGGATTTCGACTCGACTTGCTCGTTCAAGATCGCGTCATCGTGGAAGTGAAAGCCGTCGACCGCCTTCATCCCATCCACGATGCCCAACTCATTACGTATCTGAAGCTGACCGGATGCAAGGTGGGTTTGCTTATCAATTTCAACGTGCGGGTTCTCAAAGATGGGATTCGGCGCAAAGTGCTCGATTTCTGATCTCTGCTCTGCGTTCTCTGCGTTCTCTGCGGTTCTCGAACGTCCTCGACGGCATTCCTTCAACACCCTATGTTCCGCACTGGGCTCGCCAGCGCAGCCAGTGATCGACCAAGACCAGCGCGATCATCGCCTCACCCATCACGACGAAGCGCGGCAGCAGGCAGGGATCGTGGCGGCCCTTGGTCACGATCTCCGTCGGCTCGCCGGCGCGGGTGACGGTCTGTTGCGGCTGCGGCAGGCTGCTGGTCGGCTTGACGGCGACGCGGCAGACGACCGGCGCGCCCGACGAAATGCCGCCGAGCATGCCGCCGTGGCGATTCGACTCGGTTTCGATCTTGCCGGCATCGCCCCGCACGAACGCATCATTATTCTGGCTGCCCCGGCTGGTCGCGACGGCGAAGCCGGCGCCGTACTCGAAGGCCGTTACCGCGGGGAGCGAGAGCAGCGCCTTGGCCAGATCGGCTTTCAACTTGTCAAACACCGGCTCGCCCAGGCCGGGGGGAACGCCGGTCGCCACCAGCTCGCAGACGCCGCCGATGGAATCGAGGTCCTTGCGCACGTCTTCGATCAGCGCGATCATCTCCTGCGCCTTGGCCGGATCGGGACAGCGCACCGGCGTGGCTTCCACCTGGTCCAGCGTGATCTGCGCGGGATCGGCGACCGCGGCAATCACATGGCCGATTTGTTTGACGTAGCCGAGCACCCGCATGTCGTGCTGGGCGAGGACCTTCTTGGCGATGGCGCCGGCGGCGACGCGGCAGACCGTCTCGCGGGCGCTGGAGCGGCCGCCGCCGCGGTAGTCGCGGAAGCCGTACTTGGCGTCGAAGGTGAAATCGGCGTGGCCGGGGCGGTACTTGTCCTTGATGTCGCTGTAGTCCTGGCTGCGCTGGTCCTGGTTCTTGAACAGGATGCCGATCGAGGTGCCGTCGGTCCGGCCTTCGAACACGCCCGACCAGATCTCGGGGATGTCTTCTTCCTGGCGCTGGGTGACGATCTTGGATTGCCCCGGCCGCCGCCGCCGCAGGTCGGGCAGCAGGTCGTCCACGTCGAGCGGCAGCCCCGGCGGACAGCCGTCGATGATGGCGACATACCCCGGCCCATGGCTGACGCCGGCCGTGGTCACGCGAAACAGCTCGCCGAAGGAATTGCCTGGCATGGATCTCTCACATGCCGTTTCACGTTCACCGGGTGATGCGAACGCTAAACGGCAAGCCGTAGCCCTATCATACCACCCATCACCTACCACTCACCACTACACGTCCCACATCACGCGCTCGAACTGCGGGGTCGGGCGCGTCAACTGGATCACACCTTCGCGGGGGGCGCGGTCGCGGCTCTGATCGCGTTCGAGCAGCTCCACGAAGAAATGGACCGGCTGGTCGGCTTCGACCCCCAGGAGCGAAAACGGGATGCCGAGCTCGGCGATGCGGTCGATGCCGGCGCGGGCCGTAACGTTGCCGGCGATGTCCTTGCCCTGCCGCTGGAGCCGCAATTCTTGATCCGCGCGGGCCGGATGGTGAACGACCAGCTCCACTCCCTCCGGCGCCAGGAAACCGACGCGCAGGGCATCGTAATCGAGCAGGGCGCGCTTGGCCGGCCGATCGCAGTCGATGCGGACGAACAACGCCTCCAGGCTGCAGCCGAAGTACACGTCGCGGAGCGTGCAACCGGCCCCCATCGCCATCGAGCCGCGCTCGTTGAGGCACACGTAATGCCCGGCCTGGACCCATTCGAAGAAGGTCTCGCGGCCGTCGATGCGCACGTCGAGCAGGCCGCGCGGCAGCGTGTGCAAGGCCCGATGGCGCAGCCGCTTGATCGGCCGGCTCAGCTCGGGGGGCGGCGTGTCGCCCAGGAGCAGGTAGACGTTCTGCAGGTGCTTGCGAAACAGCGTGTCGAACACTTCGTCCTGGGCGCTCGAATGATCGTCGCCGTACCACCAGAACCAATCGCTCCCCTCGGCGATGTAGATCTCGTCCCACGCCTGGCGGATCTTGTCTTGAGGGACGTGCGGCTGCCGCGACCGGCCGGCAAGATGCTCGCGGGCGCGGTGCAGGGCGTCCCAGGCGGCGAGGTCTTCCTCGTGGCCGATCCAGATGTAGAAGTTGTGGTTGATCCAGCTCCCCGCGAACAGGTGCGGCAAGGTGTCGCGCGGCGGGTTGTGTTCCAGGTATTCGCCGAGCTTGACGGGCCGCAAGTCCTTGGTGCGCGTGCAGCCCTGGTAGAGGGCCCGCAGGAACGGGACGCCGCCCTCGGGATAGTGTTCCCAGCAGTTTTCGCCGTCGAGAATCACGCTGACCAGGACCGGGTCCTTGGCGTCCACGGCCTGGCGAATGTTGTGGAGATGTCCGAGAAAGTCTTCCACCGCCGCGGCGCCGGTGCTCCATTGATAATGAAAGCCGATCAGGTCGCTGAGGGCATGATCGCGAAACACGATGCCCAGCTCGTGGCCGCCTTCACGCACCCGGTACGGCCGGTACAGGTGGCCGGGGTTGCGGACGTGGCCGTGCTCGTCGCGGCCGATGAACCCCTGGGTCGATTGACTCAAGACCCCCTCGTCCGTGGCGATCCAGCGAATGCCCTGCTGAGCCAGGAGCGGGATCATGGTCTGGCAGACGCTGCCTTCGGCCGGCCACATGCCGCGGGGCGCCGCGCCGAAGAGCCGCTGGTGGAACTCCATGGCGCGCTGGACGTGGACCGCGGCGTCCTCGGGATGGCCGCCGGCGTAGTGCGGCAGCTTCACGTCGGCCATCGCCTCCCGGGCCAGCTTCTTGTCGAAGAGCAGCGGCAGGATCGGATGATAGAACGGCGTCGTCGTCAGCTCGACCTGGCCGCTGTCGGCCAGTTGCTTGTGGAGCGGGACGATCTGCTTGAGGATGTCCAGGTGCTTGTCGAGCAGCCAGTTCTTTTCGTCTTCCGTGTACCACTGGCCCTTGTCGCGCAGTTGGCGTAGCTCCGGATCGCGCTCGAAGGCCAGCGGGTGGACCCAGGCCAGGTTGAAGAGGACCTGCAGGTCGCGGTAGTCGGGCTCGCGAAACCGGCGCAGCGCGTCCTGGACGGTGCTCTTGCCGGGCGCGCGCCGCTGGAACAGCTCGTAGTAGCGGGCCAACGGGCGAATCATGCGGTCGAGGTTGGCCATGAAGAAGTGGTTGAGCAGATAGATCGCGTCCGCTTCACTCAGGCCGCCGGCCGGCAAACGCGACACTTCGAGCGGCTGATCGGTGGCGCCGCGCTCGGTGTAATTCTGCAACTGCACAAGCAAGCTGGGGACGAGGTTGATGGTGCAGCGCATCTCCGGCACTTCGAGCAGGTGCAGGGCCATGCCGTAGTAATCCTTGACGCCGTGCAGACGCACCCACGGCATCGGATTGGTACCGGCGACGTCGTCGGGATAGTACGGTTGGTGCTGGTGCCAGAAGAAGGCAAGAGCGGTTTCCGTCATGAGGTCAATATACAGGGCTGAACGATGCCCGGCGCGAGTGGTATCCTGACAACAACCCACCCGTTCCATGGATGAGTCGCGAGTACTTGTCATGATGCGCCTGCTTCGATTGGTTGCGCTCGTCTTCTTGTTCGTGTCCTTCCTGCCGGCGCAGGACCTGCCCAAACAAATCTCCGGCGGTCCGGGAAAACCGCTCACGCCGGCGCAGGCCCAGAAGCTCTTTCGCCTCGCGGGAGACCTGCGCATCGAGCTGGTCGCGTCGGAGCCGCAGATCGAGAGCCCCGTGGCCATGGCGTTCGCTCCCGACGGCAAGCTCTGGGTCATCGAGATGGGCGATTATCCCAACGGCCCTGCCAAGGGGGAGCCGCCGGCGGGACGCATCAAGGTCCTCGACGACAAGGACGGCGACGGCTTTTTCGAAACCAGCCGCGTGTTTGCCGACAAGCTACTGTTCGCCAACGGCCTCTTGCACTGGAAGGACGGCGTGATCGTCACGGCGGCGCCCTCCATCGTGCATGTGCGCGACACGGACGGCGACGGCAAGGCCGATAGGCAAGACGTCCTCTACGAAGGCTTCGCCGCCCTGAATCCGCAGCTCCGCGTCAGTAATCCCATCCTCGGGCTGGACGGCTGGATCCACGTCGCCAACGGCCTACGCGGCGGCCAGGCGCGCGTGCCGGGCAAGAAGGATGCAATCAACCTCGGCGGCATGGATTTCCGCTTCGATCCGCTCACCGGCGACCACGAGGCGATCACCGGCATGGGCCAGTTCGGCAACACGCTGGACGATTGGGGCCAGCGCTTCGTCTGCGACAATCGCCATCACCTGCGGCACATCGTGCTCGAAGACCGCTACATCCGACGCAACCCGAACCTGGCGGCGCCCGGACTGGTGCACGACACATCGATCCTGGAAGACGGCCCGCTGTCGTCCGGCGGCAAGATCTATCCGCTGAGCAAGAACTGGACCACGTCGTCGCTGCACGAGGGCCGCTTCACGGCGGCGTGCGGCGTCTTCATCTATCGCGGCCGGCTGCTGGGGCCAGGGCAGCACGGCTCGGCGTTCACCTGCGATCCGACCGGCAACCTGGTCCACCAGGAGGTGTTTCGCCAGGCCGGCGCCACCTTCGTGACCCAGCCGCCGCGGAAAGGGGTCGAGTTCCTCGCCTCGCCGGATGATTGGTTCCGCCCCGTGTTCCTCGCGCACGGTCCGGACGACGCGCTCTATGTCGTGGACATGTACCGGGCGGTGATCGAGCATCCCGAGTTCATGCCGCCGGAGCTGCAGAAACGCCCGGACCTGGCGCTCGGGAAGGACAAGGGCCGGATCTGGCGCATCGTGCCGGCGCAGCACGCCGGCAAGACGCCGATGGGCATCGGCCTGGCGAAACTGTCCACGGCGGAGCTGAGCGAGCTGCTCGATCATGACTTGCCGTGGTGGCGGACCACGGTTCATCGGCTGCTGCTCGAGCGCCAGGACGTTGCCGCCGTGGAGCCGCTGCGCAAGCATCTCGCATCGCCGACCGCCCAGACGCGCGTCCATGCCGCGTACCTCCTCGACAGCTTGATTTACCTCGATGAGGAGCGGCTCTTGAAGCTGCTCGGCGACCGGCATCCGCGGGTGCGCGAGAACGCCGTCAAGCTGGCCGAGGTGAGGCTGGCCAGGTCGCCGGAGCTGCAGGATCGGCTGATCGCGCTGGCCGCCGATCCCGATCCGCGTGTGCGCTGCCAGGTGGCGCTGGCCCTGGGCGAATGGGACAGCGAGCGGGTCGTCGCGCCGCTGGCCAGGATCGCGGTGGCCGGCGACGACGTGTGGACACGGCTGGCGGTGGCGTCGGCGGTGGTCGCGCCCGAGGACCCTGAGGTGGACAAGCCGCGGGTGTCGCGGGCGGTGCCGGTGCTGGAAGCGGTGCTGCGGTCGCCGGAGTTCCGCAAGCTGCCCGCGGCCCGGCGGCTGCCGGTGATCCAGGACTTCGCCGGTCTGGCGGCGGCCGAGCCGGTCGGTTTCAAGATGGCGCTTCTTGCCAACGAGCTGGGCGAACGGTCGCTGCAACTCGCCCTTTTGGAAGGCTTCGCGAACGGCCTGGCCCGCAAAGGCATTCGGCTCGACGATTACTTCGTCAAAGCCAGCCCCAATCCGAACGATCCGGTCCTGGAGTGGTTCCGCGAGTTTCTTGGCGTCGTGCAGCGCGACGCCGCCGACCCGAAGGCCGATGCCACGGTCCGGCTGGCGGCGATTCGGCTCCTGAGCCGGGTGTCGTGGCCGGTCGCCGCCAAGTCGTTGCCGGGCTTGCTGGCCGAGGACGTTCCGCAGGAAGTGCGCTTGGCCGCGGTCCGCGCGCTGGCGCTGCATTCGGACAAGGCGGCGCCGGCGCTCTTGATGAAGGACTGGCGGAGCTACACGCCGGCGCTGCGCCGCGAAGTCACCGAAGCGATGTTCCGCAGCCCGGACCGCATCCTCGTCTTCCTGGGTGAAATCGACGCCAAGCGCGTCCGACCGGGCGACCTCGACGCCCTGCGCACCCGTCAGCTCCTGAAGCACCGCCAGCCGAACATCCGCGTCCTGGCCGACAGGCTGCTCCGCGACAATCTCCCCGCCGACCGCCAGGAGATCCTCAAGAAGTATCAGGACGCGCTCGGGATGAAAGGCGACGCCAAGCGCGGCCAGGAGATCTTCAAGAAGAACTGCGCGACCTGCCATCGCGTGGCCGGCGTCGGCATCGACGTCGGCCCCGACATCGCCGACACGCGCACCAAGACGTTGTCGGCGCTGTTGACCGACATCCTCGTGCCGAATCAGGCCATCGACAACAACTACGTCAACTACGTGCTCAGCACCAGGGACGGCAAGACCTTGACCGGCATCGTCGTCGCCGAGACCGCGTCAAGTCTGACCCTCAAGCGTGCCGAAGGTCAGGGCGACGTCATCTTGCGGTCGCAAATCGAGGAGCTGCAATCCACCGGCGTCTCGCTCATGCCCGACGGGTTGGAGAAGAACATCACCGTCGCGGACATGGCGGACCTGCTCGACTTCTTGAAGAACTGGCGCTATCTCGACGGGTCGGTCCCCTTCGGTCGTTGAAGCCCGAAAAGCTTGGGAGAACTGCTTGCTGGGCAGCCCTTGCCCAGATTACCGCCGAATCGCCTCCGAGGGCGACGTTGGCAACGACTGTGCGGGGGAAAACGGCCGATCCTACCTCAGTGCACAAGATTGACCCACTCCCCACGGATTGCGCCATGGACGGCCGGTTCGCGAAGCGCATCGGGTTTCGTTGGCTTGCCGCGTTCGTGGCCCTTGCCGTGGCGCCGCTTCCCGCCTGGCCGCAAGAGTACGTGGCGGTGCCGCAGTCGCTGGAGTTGCCGCGGGGGGTCAAGGTGGATGCCCCGCACCATCTGCGCGGCGAAGCCCTGGCGGAGGTCCTGGAGAACTACGCCCGGCAATTGCGCGGCGAGGCCCTGCCGGGCCCGGCATGGACCAACGCCGCGCTGGCGGCTCAGCCGGTGAAGTTGAGCATTTCCGCGAAGGTCGAGTCCCGGAAGGTCGAGTCCAAGCAGAGCGAGTACGGCAGAGGCGCTTCACATAACCCCGGCAACGGCCATTCGACGAAAATCACGACCGATCCAGTCGCGGCAGGCCCCGTCGCGTCCGATCCAGTCGTGCCCGATCCAGTCGTGTCCGATCCGGCGGTGTCCGGCCCGGTCGTGCCCGACAAGTCGGCGGCGCCGGCCAGGGAAATGGCCGCCGCCGATGTCGAGGCTCATCTCGCGTCGCTTGGCCCGCAGTTCACGTTCGGCGAACGGCGCTGGACCTTTCTGCCGTCAACGCTCTTGTGGCAGCCGCCGTTGGCCAACCCGCACGAGCCGCGCTTCTACGTCAAAAGGACCAACTTGAAGACGTCGGAATTCAATGACGTGGTCGACTTCAGCATCGGCGGCACCCTGGCCATGTTCCGGGTCGGCCCCGCCGATCGGCCGCACGACGGCGTGCAGCTCGACCTGTTCGCGACCACGCTGTCGCGCTTCATCAACTACGACGCCATGACCGCCATCGACTATCGCGCCGGCTTGCCGCTGACGTTCGCCCGTGGACGCTGGTCGGCGAAACTCTCGTACGAACACACCAGCACCCACCTGGGCGATGAATTCTTGCTGTCCACGGGAACGCGGTTTCGTTCCGCGACGCGCGATGAGCTGGCCGCCGGCCTGGCGTATCGCGTGCTCGAACCCGTGCGGGTCTACGGCACCCTGGTCTACGCCATGAGCCTGGGATCATTCGTCGACGACCCCGACCCGATGCGTTACACCATGGGCGCCGAATGGAGCCGGCCGGTGGCGACCGGCGTGTGCGGCCAACCGTTTGCCGCGCTCGACGTGGAATTCCGCGGCAACGAAGACTTCACGCCCAACCTGACGGCGCAGCTCGGCTGGCAATGGCTGGCCTGGCACGGCCGGCCGGGGCTGCGGGCCATGATCGAGTACTACGACGGCCGTTCCCCGTACGGCCAGTTAGGCGACCGGCACGAGTCGTGGGTGGGATTCGGATTGGCGTTTGATTACTAATAGACGCCCAGCACCCTCTTCAGCACGAACACGAACGGAATCGTCACCAGCAGATACCCCACGAGCCACGCGGGCAGCCAGGCGCCGAGGCCGGGGATGCCGAGCAGCCGCACGTCGCGCAGGCCGACATTGGTGACCACCTGAACGGGCGGCTCGATGGGGCTGGCGGCTGTGACGGGGCTGTAGATCCGCTGGCCAATCAGCAGCTCGCGCTGGAAGGTATGTTCATTCCAGCGGAACACCAGCGGGTAGGGCTGCGCGTTCGCGTCTGCCTGAAGCTGCCAGACAGCACTCACGTTGGGGTCGGGTCGCGGCGCCTCGCGGAACGTCACGAACGCCACGAGCCGCTGCCAGATCGAAGGCTCGCTGGTTCGCGTCTGGACGAGCTGCACCCAGCCATTGCGGGCACGTAGACCGGGTTTCCCCACCAGGTGCATCAGGTCATTTTCCGCCGAGCGAGCGGGCTCGTTGTTGTCGCCAGCCACCACATAGGCGACCACGGTGATGGTCTCGCCCGCGGCGGGTGGATAATACGCGAGCCGTTCGAAGGCCCACGTCGCCAGCAGCGCCACCGGCAGCAGCACGGCCAGGAGCGGCCGGCCCTCCGCCCTGAGCGTGATCCAGCGGACCTGACCTTTCGTGAGGTTGCAGCGCTGGACCGCATCGGCATCGTGTGCATCCTTGGCGGCACGGCCCAGCGCCTTGAGCCGGCGCAGGTCGGCGGCGGCGCGAGCCAGGCGATCCTGATTCGTCGTCCATTTCCGAGCCAGAGTCAGCAGGGCCGCCGTCGCCAGACCGACGACGACCAGCGCGATCCAGCGCGGAAACACCAGCAGCCAGCCCAGCAGGGCGTCGAACAACCCGACGCTCAGCAGGTTCCACAGCTCAAGCATCGCCGGCCCTCCGCTCCAGCACGAAGACCCGGCCCTGGTTGCCGTCCACCCGCACCAGGTCGCCGTCGCGCAGTTGCTGGGTGGCGTGAGGACAGGCGACGGCCGGGATGCCGAAATCACGGGCCACGATGGCGCCGTGCGACAACACGCCGCCGCGCTCGACGACCAGGGCACGCGCGCTCAAGAACAGCGGCGTCCAGCCGGGGTCGGTGGAAGGACACACCAGCACGTAGTCGGTCCCGAGGTGGCCGGCGTCTTGCGGATCGGCAACGATGCGGGCCACGCCGGCGGCGACGCCGGGGGCCATCGCGACGCCCTGCAACTCGGCGGCGGCGGAAATGGGCGGCGGCACGCCGAGATGGTCGAGCTGGCTGGAATCGACGATCTCCGGCGCATCGAGCCGCTGGAGGGTTTGCCAGCGGCGCTTGCGATCCTGCAGCGCCGCCCGCAGCGCCGCCGCTTCGGCTGGAAATCGCGGCAGCTCGGCCTGGTGCAGGAAATAGACGTCGCCGCCCAGGTCCCAGCGGCGGCCGAACTCCTCCAGCGCATGGCGGAGCAGCTCGTAGCCCATCATCAGGTAGTGCTTGCCTGTTTCGCGATAGGGCAACAGCTCCCGCGCCTGCGCCAGGTTGGCTTCGATGTCCTCGCGCAAGCTGCTGCCGCCGGCCTCGGTCAGCATCCTCGGCAGCTCCTGTTCCGCTTGCTGTCGGCGCGCGACGTTGTCCTGGTGGATCAGCCCCGGCGGCCGGCCGGGGTTGGCCCGCAGCCGCGCCAGCGTTTGCTCCAGGTACGCGGGGTTCTCGCGCCAGCGCGGCGTGGCCAGCTCCATCTCGCCGACGCAGCGGTGGCCGAAGCTCGCGAGAAACTCGTCCAGCGTCGCCCGGCCGGCGGCGACCTCGTACAAGAGTTCGTCCTGCTCGAAGGTGATGTCGCCGTCGAGCGCCAGGGTCAACGTGCCGGCCAGGGCCGCGCCGTCGGTCGGTCCCAGCAGTTGCCCGAGCTGAGTTTCGAGGGCGTCGAACGCCAGGCCGCCGAAAAAACCGGGCACGAGCGCCGCCGCGCCGAAGTCGTCGAGCACCAGCCGCCGCCGCGCGTCCAGCTTTTCGACCAGCTCGGCATCGCTGCAGGCCGTCAAGTCCTGGCGGCGCGTTTCGTCCACGTCATCCAGGAAGGTCGGCAACACCGCGTCGTCGAACATCTCGAGGAAATGCCGCCGATGCCATCTCATCCGCCGGCTCGACCGCCACAGGTCCCACAGGACCTTCGGCAGCCGCAACAGGAACAGGCCGTCCGCCCTGGACGCGTCGAACTTGGCGGGCGCGCGGTCGAGGATCGTCCGGTCCTGCGCGAGCGCGTCGAGGTCGTACGCGAGCGGCATCCCTTCCCAGAACAGCTCGGCCACGCGATCCGGGTCGGCGTAGATGCGGCCGCAGATCAATTCGAGAAAGCCGTCACGGCAGACGCGCTGCGACGGCCGATAGCCGAGATTGCGGTACATCCGCCCGAAGCCGCCGTGGCCGCTCATGAAATGACGGACGATGTCCCAGGTCATGGGCGTGGGCGCCCGCAGCGTCTCGCCGAGGTTGTGCGCGACCCACAGCTTCCGCCCGCCGCCGGCCAGGTCCCTGAGCCGGGCGATTTCCTCGCGCCGCGCTTGTTCGACTTGCTCGGCAGCGTCGAGCCCGCGAATCGGCCTGGCCTGCAAGAGCGCGAACCGCCCGTCGGCCCAGCCCCACTCGAGATCGACCGGATGTCCGAAGTGCCGCTCGACCTTGAGGGCGAGGTCGATCAGCTCGCGCACTTGCGGCGGCGATAAGCTGGCGGCGTCGGGATCGCGCTCCCGGTCGGCGCCGAAGGCAGGGACGTGCGTGACCTTCTTGCCAACATGCGTTTCGATTTGCTCCGGCCGATCGCGCGGCGCCACGAATCGATCCGGATGCACCTCGCCGGAGACGACTGCTTCGCCCAGCCCGTACGCCGCCTCGATGACGACGCGGTTGGCCGCGGCGTTGGTCGGGTCCTGCGTGAAGCAGATGCCGGACACGTCGCTGGGCCACATCGCCTGCACGTTGACGGCGGTCCCGTTCACGCCGCGCAGGTTGTGACGCTGCCGGTAGGCCAGGGCGCGCTCGCTGTTCCACGAGTCGAAGACGGCATTGATGCAGGCGGCCAGCAGGTCCCACGGCTGTTGCGGGAAGGGCTTGCCCGTGAGCCGCTCATAATCCCGCAGGACCTTGTCGACGTCGGACCGGTCGGGCGGTTTGCCGTTGTTCGACGTGCGGTCGCTTGGGGGGGGAGCAAAATCCTTCAGGCCGGCCACGGTGCGGGCGAACATGCGGAGGAACTGCAGGTAGCGCGGCCAGTACCAGGGGGGATTGTCAAGGTCGTCGGCGAGCCGCGGGGTCAGGCCGCAGTTGAGCAGCGTGTCCATCATTCCCGGCATCGACACGGCGGCGCCGCTGCGCACCGAGACCAGCAGCGGCTTGGGCCCGCGCCCGAACGGGCGGCCGGTGGCGCGTTCCAGACGCGCGAGGTGTTCGCGGACTTGCGATTCCAGATCGTCCGGCCAGCGCTGCTGGTTGTCGAAGTAGTGCCGGCAGCACTCGGTGCGCAGGGTGAAGCCGGGCGGGACCTGCAGGCCGGCGCGAGTCATCTCTTGCAGGCTGGCGCCCTTCCCGCCCAGGACGTGCTTGGCGTCGCCTTCGTGCAACGGTTCGTCAAAGCTGAAGACCCAGCGCATGCAACTCACTCTTCATGGTGGCGAGCGGGCTTACGCCGCGCCGCTCGCCTTGCAGCGGGCTGACGCCGCGCCGCTCGCCTTACACGGCGCCGCTCGCCGTGTCACGGAAGTGCGCCGAGGCAAGCCAGGCCGCGGCCGGGCAACACCGTCAACAGGCGGGAATCGGTCAACACCAGCGGCCCGCACGGCAGGCCCTCTTGCGGAGCGGTCATCGACAGGTCGAGCCACAATTCCGGAGGATTGTCGGCGCCGAGCGTCAGCATCATCAACCGGCCGGCCGCGGCGTAGATGACCTTGTCGCGGCTGACCAGCGGCGTTTGTCCAGGCAGCGCGCCGGGCACGCGCGCCGCCGCCTTGTCGGCGATGCGATCGTACGCCACCAGCACGCCCTGCTGATTGACGAACACGAGGAGCGAATCCTTCACCGCCAGTTCGCCGCTGGGCGAGCCGAATTCGTGACGCCACGAAGTCAAGAGCTGGCCGTCGATCAGCGAGCGCGCTTCCATCCCGTCCCGCGTCGGCAGGATGAACTTGTTCTTCTCCAGGAGCGGCGTGGCGGTGGCGCCGTGCGGCAACTCGATTTGCCACAGCTCCGCGCCGCTGGCGCGATCGAGGGCGAGCGCTCGCGCCGGCGCCTCGGCGACGACCAGGATCATGGCGTCCGTGGAGGCCGGGGCGTGATGGATCGGGCCCACGATCGCGCTCCACTGTTTCGAGCCGTCCTCGTCGAAGCTGGTCAGCGTCTCGTGGTCGGTTTGCACGAGGTACTGGTGTCGCGTCGCCGTGACCGTCCCGGGCGCCGGCGAAGGGCCTTGCCCCGCCATGCCGCGGTGTTGCGCGAGCTTCTCCCCGGTTCGGCCATCGAGGACGTAGAATTCGCGATCCGCCGATCCGCGCGCGCCGTCGAGACAGGCCACCGACTTGCCGAGCACGACCGGACTGGTCTCGACCCTCCGAGCCGTGTGAAAATTCCAAATCCGTCGCGGCGGCTTTTGCTCGTCCCGCTCCAGCGCCAGACATTCGAGGCCGCGCTCGGCGCCGCCGGCGCGGGCCACATAGACATGCTCGTCCCACACCGCCACCGGGGCCCCGACCTCGTTCGCGCTGCCGGCTTTCTCGGGGTAGGTCCACTGGATCGCGCCGCTCAGCGGGATCGGCGAGCTGTCGCTGTTCCCCGCGACGCCGGGCCCGCCCAGCGGCGTCGCCCAGCGGACCACGCGTTTCGACGATGCCGGCTTGCCCACGCACAACAGCCCGTCGTTCTCCGTGCCGACGTAGACGTGGCCGCGCGCCACCACCGGCGAGCTGTAGAACATGCCCTCCGTCCCGAGGCGAAAGTCCCACACCGGCGCCAGCGTGTGCCGGTCGAGGGCGAACAGGATGCCGGTGTCGTTGACGATGAGCACGTGCTCGTCCGTGACCGCCGGCGACGTCTTGATGCACGCGCCGGTGTCGAAGGTCTTGATCAGCTTGCCGGCCCGGCTCAGACAGTAGAGCTGCCCGTCGCTGGAGCCGACATACAGCTTGTCGTCCTTGATCGCGACGGCGCCGAGCACCGTCTGGGCCAGCGGCAACGTCCAGTCGGTCTTCAGCGTCTTGAGATCGAGGCAGTGAACCGCGCCCCCCTGTCCGGCCTCGACGTAGGTGCCGTTCCCCATGCCCACGTACAGCTTCCCGTCGGCGCTGGACGCCGGGCTGAACACAGGGTAGGGCATCTTGACGCGGTGCAGCTCCTTGCCGGTTTCGGCGTCGAGCACCACCAGCGCCGCCCCGTTGTTGCCGAGCCCGGCGTACACCTTGCCGTCGTGGACGGCCAGCGACGTTTCGGCGTCGGGATACTTGTCCGCCGGCAAGCGCCAGCGAACGATCGCTTTGCCGTCGGGTCCCGGCTTCAGGTCGAGGCAGTAGTAGCCGTCGTCGCCGGCGCCGACGTAGACCCGGCCATTCGCGATCACCGGCGTGCATTCGACATGATTCTTGGTGCGAAATGTCCACACCACGTTGCCTTTGTTCTTGACATCCAGGCACACGATCCGGGCGTCGCGCGTGTCGTGCAGGCCCTCGCCGCAGACGAGGTAGTCGCCGGCGATCACCGGCGACGAGAAGGTTGGTCGATAGTTCGCGGGGGCATTCTTCCAGACCAGCCCGCCGGCGTCGGCGTCGAGGCACAGGATGGCCCCTCGCCGGGAAATGCCGAGCGTCGCGGAGGCGATGTAGACGCGATTGCCGACCACGGCCGGCGACGCGAGGAAGCCTTCGGCGCCGTCGCGATAGGACCAGATCAGCTCACGCCGCGCCGGGCTGGGACGATCCAGGACGGCGCCGCAACGCGTGAGGCCGCCGCGGGCCGTCGTCCAATCGCTGCCGGCCTGGGCGGTCGTGACGATGCCGGCCACGCCGCGCGGCCACCACCGCTGGGCCGTGACATAGACGCCGATGCCGAGCGCCGCGATCGTGGCGACGGCGATCTTCTGCCGCCACAGCAGCTTGACGGCATTCTTGAATCCGGACGGGGTGAACACGGCCAGCAGACCGCCGGCCAGCGCGACGATCAGGCCGGGCAGGATGGTGAGCAAGACCTGGAGCGGCCCCACCAGCACCGGCACCACGGCCGGACACGGGCCGCAACCATCACCGAATCCCCCCATGGACCGCGCTCCTTGCCCAGCGAATCGGGGCGGGCGATTGACATCCATGAATTCTAAATGATTCGGGAGACAGACAACAGGGGGCAGGAGTCAGGAGTCAGGTCAACGGGCTTGCCGTTTAGCGCGCCATGCAGGCGATGTTGCGCTAAACGGCAAGCCGCAACCGGCTATCGGCGGCGGAAGAAACCGAAGCCGATGCCGACGCGCACGTTGCTCGCCGGCGGCGGTTCGCTCACGGTCGCGGCCGGGGTCGCGGCCGGGGTCACGGCGGGGGCGGCCTGTTCGACGACGGGCGCCGCGGCCGGGAACTCGTAGCGGCAATCGTACGGCGGCGGGCAGTATCCGAACTTCTCGGCCCGGTCGATCCGGTCGAGGTATTCGAGGTAGCCCAGCCGCCAGCCCTGATGGCCGAGATAGAAGCTGCTCATCTCGGTGGTGTAGCCGTAGCGGTGCGAGAACGGTTGGCCGTCATTGGGGACGTTGTAGCCCGGCCGCAGTTGCCGTTCGAAGTCGCCGCCGGAGATGAAGAGCTGCGCGTGGGCCGTGGAGCCGGCGCACAACAGGCACAGGATTGTCAGGATCGTTCGCATCGTTGCCTCGTCGAGGTGAAGGCCGGCGCTGGGAATGGGTGTTCCGGACCAGACATGCTAATGATCCGGGCGTCGGGTGTTGAAGAGCGGATCGACAACTTTCGTGTGGATTGCGCCGCCGGCGCGTGAACCTGTGCGGGAAATGCGTGCTGTCCTGTCGCCCGTGCC
>JAKEET010000187.1 GCA_022616435.1 Gemmataceae bacterium | reverse complement strand
GAGCAGCAGCGCCTCGGGATCGGTCCCCAGAGCGAACGAGAAGATCGCACCGTCGAGAACGTTCGAGTTGTCGGCGCCGTAGCGGAAGAGCGGCTGAGGCATCAGTCGGAGCTCGTTGGTTTCGCCTTTGAGGTCGATCAGCCGGGCGTCGAAGTCGCGGGCGAGAGCCCTCATCTGCACGAGCCGCAGACGTTCGTTCTCCGCCGGTGCGGGGGCGTCAGGAACCGGACGGAACGTCACGCCGGCCGCCCGCGGCTTCCAGACGACCTTTCCCTCGTAACGGGCCGACAGCGGCGACGCGGCGAGCGATTGGAACTCGTGCTTGGTTCGCACATTCGTGATTTTGTACGTGAAGATGCTGCCGATGACTTCGGGGCGGCCGTCCTTTAGCCACACGAAGACCGCGCCGTCCTCCGCCGTGCGGGCCGGGTTGTCCCAGTGCAAGAGGGGCTTGGCGACGAAGGCGAGTTTGGTTTTCGCGGCGTCTTCGAGGCGGATGTCGTACTGCGACGCGGCCTTCTGGAAGCGTTCGAGCGGAGCGGGATCGTCAGCCGTTTGTGCCAACGCGAGCACAAGAAAGATTGATGGCCACATAAGGCGCGTCCTTGGGAATCGCTCCGGGTCGCGAAGCCGCAAGCGTTGTTCGCTTGTGGTTTCGCGTTTCACGCCAGGCCGATTTTGCGCCGCCAGAGCCATTCGACCGTCAGCAGGCCGATGATCCACGTCCACAACGGCCACGTGCTCCACAGCGGCGTCTTGCTGGTGATCGGCGGGCCGATCTTCACCGGCAAGCTCGCCAGCACTTGGGCCAGGTCGCGCGGCCCATCGAGCACCTGGCCGCCGGAGAGCGTGGCGATCTGCTTCAGGAGTTCGTGGTTGGGAAACGGGTTCTGCAATTCGAACGGGTCGTGCAGGATCTGCAGATCGAGCGACGTGCTGTCGACCTGCGTGTAGTCTTCGTAGGCGGTCAACTCCAGCCGCAGCGAATGGCTGGCCCCGCCGGTGGAGAGCGCTTCCGCGATGGGCAGTTCGAGACCGTAGGCAGGCTTGTCCCCTTCGGCGGTGAGCGGGATTTCAATTTCCTCGCCCCAGGCGATGAACGGTCCTTCTTCGCCGCTGGTGCGGGTGTGCCCTTCCGGCCAGCGCAGCGGCGAATAGTCGCCGGGGTTGTCTTTGAGTGAGGTGTTCGGCTCGATCATCGCGACGATGCGGTAGTCCTTCGTCTGCCGGGCCAGCTCGTTGAACGCGGCCGAGTTGATGGCGATGGTGTCGCCGGGCCGGTAGAAGCGTTTGTCCGCGCTGGCGATCAGCCGGCGTCGGCCGATGGACGAGTTCTCCGTCAGCCAGTAGACGACGTTCCGCCAGAACCGCATGTAGTTGTTCTGGTCCCCCTGCTTCCAGTTGGCGGTGAAGTCGCTGGCCCACGGGGGCGTGATGGCGGTCGCAATCGCCATCGTGCGGCCGCGGCCGTAGCGCCCGGCGACCAGCGCGGCGGACGTGCCTTCATCGCTCTTGGCGCGTTCCACGGCGGCGGCGGTCGGCGGCGCCTGGCCGCCTCCGACGAAGTTGCGGAAGAAGTCCTGCACGGCGTTGCCGGGGGGTTGTTTCACCATCGGCTGCACCGGCGGCGCCTTCGCGCCGGTCACCGTGCCGTCGGCGAGCACCGTGGTCAGGTTCGGCCTGACCGCCGCGAACCGGGTCGCGCCCGAGAAGCCGGGGACCGACTTGAGCGCTTCCACGTTGCGGTGCTGGTCGGTGAACAGCGTCCACACGGGGTGCGGGTTGGCGCCGGCGATGGGCAGCCAGCGGACCTGCTCGGACGAGTTCCAGTCGACGTCGGGCAACAGGTCAACCGGCAGCATCTCGGCGATGCGGGTGTCATCCCATCCGCCGGCGCTGAAGCTGCGTGGCCCGCCCGCCATCAAGAGTCCGCCGCCGCGCTGGCCGACCCACTCTTCGATCCACTCCAACTGCTTCTCGGTGAAGGCGCGTTCGGGCACGTCGCTGAGGATGATGGCGTCAAACGCGGCGAGTTCAGCCTTGGTGTCGGGGAAGCCGCGCGAGGCGTCGAGGCCGTAATCGACCACGCGGGCCAGTTGTCCTCCGCCGAGGGACGAGCTGATCACCACGCACTCGATGTCGTCGTCTTCCATCAGCGCGCGGGACAGGTCGGAATGCGCCCCGCGGAGCACGTTCTTCTCGCCGGCGCGCGACATCATCAGCGGCTGGGCGCTGCCTTCGATGTACAGCACGCGAATTTTGGTGCGGTCGATGGCGATCTCGGAAAGCAGCGTGTTGTTGGTGTCGGAGATTTCATCGGCGACCGTGGGGATGCTCACCGCGACCTTGTGCGACTCCATCGTGCTGCGGAACGACAGCGTCGCCGCCTGGAAGCCGCTGGTCAGCGTGACCGGCAGCGAAGCCAATGTGCGGCCCGGCTTACCCGGCGCATCGGGCACGGCAAGCTGCACTTCGGTGCGGTAGCCGTCGAACCCGAAGCTGCGGATGAAGACCTGCACCTCGACCTCGGGATACGGTCTTCGTAAGTGTCGGCTTTGGCGAGGCGGCGCGAGCTGGCGAAGATGTAGTCGGACCAGTCGCCGTTGGCGGCGCGCTCGGCGATGACTTGG
>JAKEET010000186.1 GCA_022616435.1 Gemmataceae bacterium | reverse complement strand
GGAGACCTTACTACTGGCGGCGACGCTTAACGTAGGAAAACACTATGCGCGAACCCATCACCACCGACCTCGTCGTCCTCGGCGGCGGCCCCGGCGGCTATGCGGCCGCGTTTCTCGCCGCCGATCGCGGCGTCAAGACGGCGCTCATCGACGCGGCGCCCAAGCCGGGCGGCACGTGCCTGCACGTCGGCTGCATCCCCTCCAAGGCGCTCTTGCACGTCGCCAACGTGATCCACAGCGCCCACGACGCCGCCCAGTTCGGCATCCAGTACGCGGCGCCGACGATCGATTTGCCCGCGCTTCGCGCCAAGCAACTCAAGATCGTGGACACGATGGCCAGCCATCTGCTCGAACTGTGCAAGCGGCGCGAGGTCAAGCACATCGCCGGCCGCGGCACGTTCACGGATGCCAACACCATCCAGGTGGACAACGGGACCCAGGTGAAGTTTCAGCACGCCATCATCGCCACCGGTTCGTCGCCGACGAAGTTGCCGGCATTCGACATCGGCAGCGACCACGTGTGGGACTCGACGGCGGCCTTGAAACTCGACAGCATCCCGGCAACCCTGCTGGTCGTCGGCGGCGGCTACATCGGCCTCGAGCTGGGCACCGTGTACACGGCGCTGGGCAGCAAGGTCACCGTCGTGGAATTGACGCCGGCGCTCTTGCCCGGCGTCGACCCCGACCTCGTGCAGCCGCTGCAGGCTCGTCTGAAAAACGAATTCGCCAATATCTTCCTCAGCACGAAGGTCGCCAAGATCACGGCGGCCAAGAGCGGCATCCAGGCGACGCTCGACGGCGACGTTCCGGAAAAGCAAATGACCTTCGAGAAAGTGCTGGTCGCCGTCGGCCGCCGGCCGAATTCGACGAACTTCGGGCTGGACAAGATCGGCGTGGCGGTCGACGACAAGGGCTTCATCCAGGTCAACGAGCAGCGGCGCACCAGCGTGCCGCACATCTTCGCGATCGGCGACGTGGCCGGCGAGCCGATGCTGGCCCACAAGGCGGCCCACGAAGGCAAGCTGACGGCGCAGATCATCGCCGGCGAGTCGTCGCTGGTATGGGACGCGCGGGCCGTCCCGGCGGTGGTGTTCACCGATCCCGAGATCGCCTGGTGCGGCCTGACCGAGACCGAGGCCAAGAAGCATGCGCGCGAGGTCAAGGTCGGCAAGTTTCGCTGGGGCGCGTCCGGGCGGGCCGCGACCCTGGGGCGCAGCGACGGCCTGTCGAAGATCCTCGTCGATCCCAAGACCGACATGATTCTCGGCGTCGGCTTGGCGGGCCCCGGCGCCGGCGAGTTGATCTCGGAAGGCGTGGTGGCCATCGAGATGGGCGCGACCGCCAAGGACCTCGCCCTGTGCATCCACCCGCACCCAACCCTGACCGAGACCATCAGCGAAGCGGCGGAAACCCTGCACGGGCTGGCGTCGCATTTCTTGGTCATGAAGAAGAACTAGATGTTGATCTTCTGTCCAGACTGTCAGCGTCAGCTGCGCGTGCCCGATAGCGCCGCGGGGAAGCAGGTGAAGTGTCCCGCGTGCCAGAAGATTTTTGCCGCCGGCGCCGCGGCGAGCGGCGAGGAGATTCAAGCGCCGCGCGGGTCGCTGCCGGCCGCGCCGCCGCCGCCCGATTCGTTCGACGAGGACGAGCCGCGACCGCGACACAGCAGGCGTTTCGACGGCGACGACCTGGACGATCGCGAGCAGTACATTTTTCGCGGCGGCGGCGACGAGGCCCAGCGCCGCGCCAACGCCGGCGCCGTGTGGTTGTACGTGGCCGGCGGCATCACCATCTTCGTCTGGCTGGCCAATACGTTGATGACGATTGCCCTGGGCGGGTTCGAGAACTTGCCGTTCGGAGGGCACGATCGCGATGCGTTTCTGGCAGGGATGATCTGCGGCCTGGTCGGTTGCGGGGCGCTGATCGTGGCCATGAACATCCTGCTGTTCGTGGCCGGCTTCCAGCTCAAGTCCTTCGGCGTGAAAGGCTGGGTGGTCACCGGCATCGTGCTGGCGTTCGCGCAAACGCTGCTGTTTGGCGCTGGAGTGCTGATCAACCTGATCTACCTGGTGACCGATACACGCGCCGCGCTCGACGACTGGGCGCCGTTGACGGTCATCCTGAGCGGCAGCGCCACGGTGCTGAACAGTTTCGCCGGGATCAAGGCGATCGTGGTGCTGAACAACGAGGCGGTCAGCGCCGAATTCGACCAGCGCAAGCCGCGGCGCCGCAAGCGGAGGCGGCGCGCGGAGTGGTGACGTATGGGCAGCATTCCCGGCAATTCGAAACTCACGGCGCCTTGCTGGCAATCCCTCGGTACATGTAGCCGTGCGTCCAGGGAATCCCCGCCAGGTAGAACTCGGCGATGTCGGCCGCGGCGAACTGGGCCGTGACCAGTCCGCGCATGTCCCGGTCGAGCCGGCAACCGTCGGCCAGGTTCATTTCCAGCCAGTTCAAGCGGCGCTGCCATTTGCGCACCGCCGGCTCCGGGCTGAGCCCGTGCTCCAGGAACAGGAACCGGCCGCCCGGTTTCAGAACTCGATGCAGCTCCGCGATGGCTCGATCGACGCGCTCGACGCTGCACAGCGTGAACGTGCTGACGGCGCAATCGAACATGCGGTCATTGAACGGCAGCCGCTCGCAGCTGGCGACGTGTTGTCGAACCTCGATCCCGGCTTGGTGGATGCGTCGCCGGGCCAGGCGGTGCATGCCCGGATTCGCATCGACGGCGTTGATCCGGCGGACATGATCGGGGTAGCAGGCCAGGTTCAGTCCCGTGCCGAAACCGATTTCCAGGACCTCGCCGCGGGTGTGAGCGAGGAGTTCGCCGCGAAGCTTGGCAACGGCAGGCCGATCGAGCAGCAGATCGCACAGGCGCGGGAAGATGACCTGCGAATAGAAGCTCATGGTCATCGCTTTCGCCGCCGCCCGACCGTCACAGGATAAACTTGCTCAAATCTTCCTTCAGCAGGATCTCGTCGAGGCGCGACCGCACCTTGGGGCCGTCGATGACCACGTGCTTCTCGGGCAGATCCGGGCCTTCGTAGCTGATCTCCTCGACGACGCGCTCCAGGATCGTGTGCAGCCGACGGGCGCCGATGTTCTGCGTCGTGCGGTTCACCTCGAAGGCGATGTCGGCCAGGGCCTCGATGCCGTCCGGCGTGAATTGCAGCGTCACCCCCTCGGTCGCCAGGAGCTCCGAATACTGCTTGGTCAGGGCGTGCTTCGGCTCGGTCAGGATGCGGAGGAAATCCTCCTTCTTCAGATCGGTCAGCTCGACGCGAATCGGAAAGCGGCCCTGCAGCTCGGGCATCAAGTCGGCCGGCTTCGAGGTATGAAACGCGCCGGCGGCGATGAACAGGATGTGATCGGTCCGCACCGGGCCGTAGCGGGTGTTGACGGTGGTGCCTTCCACGACCGGCAGCAGGTCGCGCTGCACGCCCTGCCGCGACACGTCGGGGCCGTGCGATGCCTGCGGGCCGCAGACCTTGTCCAGCTCATCAACAAACACGATCCCCTGGTTCTCGATCAGCTCGACCGCCCGCTCGGTCACCGCGTGCCGGTCGATCAGCGCCTCGGTTTCCTGTTCGAGCAGGACCTTGCGGGCTTCCTTGAGCGGGATTTGCCGGTTCTGGCTCTGCTTGGGCATGATCTTCTCGAACATGCTCTGGAAATCGACGTCCATCTGCTCCATGCCCAGGTTCGAAAAAATCTGCACCGGCACCGCCTTGTGCTCGATGTTCAGCTCGACCATGCGCTCCTCCAGCTCGCCGGCGTCGAGGCGGGCTCGCATCTTGTCGCGGGTCCGCTGGTGGCGCTCGCGCTCCTCGTCGTTGTCAGGATCGAAGCTGTCGGCGCTGGGGATGAGCATGTCGAGGAGCCGTTCGGCGACGCGCTCCTTGGCTTTGGTCTCGACCTGGGCGCGCTGCTGCTGCTTGATCATGCCGATGGCGATCTCGGTCAAGTCGCGGATCATGCTTTCGACGTCGCGGCCGACGTAGCCGACCTCGGTGTACTTGGTGGCCTCGACCTTCAGGAACGGCGCGCCGACGAGCTGAGCGAGGCGGCGGGCGATCTCGGTCTTGCCGACGCCGGTGGGGCCGATCATGATGATGTTCTTGGGGGTGACGTCCTTGCGGAGATCGGGCGGGAGCTGCTGCCGCCGCCAGCGATTGCGAATGGCGATGGCGACGGCCCGCTTGGCGGCATCCTGACCGACGATGTACTTGTCGAGCTCGGCGACGATTTGACGAGGGGTTAGTTCTGCCACGAGAATCTCCATCTGCCGCTGGCGGCTTGGCGTTCGCACAGTCCCGCGCGCGAGCGCTAAGCCGCAAGCGGCGTCTTATTCTACCACTTCCACTTCGACATTCCGATTCGTGTAGATGCACAGGTCCGCGGCGATGCCCAGCGCGGCGGCGACGATGTCCTTCGCGCTCAACTGCGAGTGCGTCGCCAGGGCGCGGGCGGCGGCGATCGCGTAGGCGCCGCCCGAGCCGATCGCCGCCACGCCGTCGGTGGGCTGGATGACGTCGCCGGTGCCGCTCACCAGGAGCAGGTTGTCCTTGTCGGCGGCGATCATCATGGCCTCCAGCCGCCGCAAGGCCCGGTCCATGCGCCATTCCTTAGCCAGCTCCGTGGCGGCGCGCGGCACACTCCCCTGGAAATCTTTGAGCTTGGCCTCAAAACGCTCCAGCAGTGCGAACGCGTCTGCCGACGCCCCGGCAAAGCCGACCACGACCTTGCCGCCGTGCAGCCGACGAATCTTGTGGGCGTCCGCCTTCATGACGACAGCGCCGAGCGTGACCTGGCCGTCGCCGCCGATGGCGACCTGGCCCTGACGCTTGACGGCGAGGATGGTGGTCGAGCGGAAGGATGGTTTGCGCATGAGTGTTTCGTGGTTGGTGGGACAGCACCCATAGTTATAGGACAAGCGCCTGCGCCCGCCTCGCACTCCATCTCTACAATAACCTCATGCACGATCTCGAACAGCAGATTCTCGCCATCGTCTCGGCCAAGAACTATCACCCCCTGAAACCCAAGGCCCTCGCCCGCAAGCTGCACCACGGCGGCGAACGCTACGAACACTTCAAGCTGGTCCTCAAAGGCCTCATCAAGCAGGGC
The DNA here is from genome assembly GCA_022616435.1 of Gemmataceae bacterium. Classification (GTDB taxonomy): domain Bacteria; phylum Planctomycetota; class Planctomycetia; order Gemmatales; family Gemmataceae; genus JAKEET01. Next base: position 14,374 of record JAKEET010000186.1, on the reverse strand, counting down.
CGGCTCGAACTCGGCAAGGGCAACGCCATTCGCCCGGCCGGACAGCACGGCACGGTCACCGGCACCTTTCGCAAGACGTCCGGCGGCTTCGGCTTCGTCCGGCCGCATCCGCTCGACGGCAAGGTCGGGCTCGACGTCCACATTCCCGAATCCGCCGTCGGCGACGCCTCCACCGGCGACACGGTCCTCGTCAAGATCCGGAAGGCGTCGCGGCGGCCGGAGCGCGGCCCGTCCGGCGAAATCGTCTCGGTGATCGAGCGGGTCACCCGCAGTTTCGTCGGCACTTACTTCGAGCGCGACGGCGACGGCTACGTCCGCGTCGACGGCACGGTGTTCTCCCACAGCATCTACGTCGGCGATCCCGGGGCCAAGGGCGCCAAGCCCGACGACAAGGTCGTCTTCGAAATGATCCGCTTCCCCTCCGCCGAGGATCGCGGCGAGGGCGTCATCACCGAGATTCTCGGCCCGCGCGGCAAGCCGGGCGTCGATACGCTGTCGATCATCCGCGCTCTCGGCCTCCCCGACGAGTTTCCGCTCGACGTGCTGGAAGAAGCGCGCCATCTGGCCGCCGGCTTCGATGAACACAATCTCGAAGGCCGCGAGGATTTCACGGACTGGTTGACGATCACGATCGACCCGGTGGACGCGCGCGACTTCGACGACGCGATTTCGCTGACGGTGGACCCCAAGAGCAAGCACTGGCAGCTCGGCGTCCACATCGCCGACGTGGGCCGGTTCGCCCCGCACGGCGGCGCGCTCGATCACGAGGCCCGGCGGCGCGGCACCAGCGTCTACTTGCCGCAGCGCGTCCTCCCCATGTTCCCGGAGATCATTTCCAACGGCCTGGCCAGCCTGCAGCAGGGGAAGGTGCGGTTCGTCAAGAGCGCCCTGATCGACTTCACGCCGACCGGCCAGGTCGCCGACGTTCGCTTCGCCAACGCAGCCATCAAGGTGCGCAAGCGGTTCGCCTATGAGCAGGTGTCGTTGATACTAGACAAGGATCCCGGCGGCCCGCCGCCCGCGGATTTCCAACGCGGCGAAGAGATCTTGCAATTGCTGCGCAACGTGCGCGACCTGGCCCTGATCCTCAAGAAGCGCCGCCAGAAACGCGGCGCCCTCGAGCTCATGATGCCCGAGGGCGTGCTCGAATACGACGATCACGGCAAGGTGGTCGGCGCCCACTTCAGCAAGCACGACATCAGCCATCAGATGATCGAGGAGTGCATGCTGGCCGCCAACGAGGCGGTGGCCGACGCCCTGGACCGCAAGAGCCTCGCGTTCTTGCGACGCATCCATCCGGCGCCGGACCCGAACAAGCTCAAGGCCTTCGCCGATTTCGTGCACACGCTCGGCTACAAGATCAAGCGCGAGACCGATCGCTTCGCCCTGCAGCGGATCCTCCATCAATCGGCGAACCGGCCGGAAGTTCACGCGGTTCACTACTCCTTGTTGCGCAGCTTGAAGCAGGCGACGTACAGCCCGGAGAAGGACGATCACTACGCCCTGGCCAGCCAGAACTACTGCCATTTCACGTCGCCGATCCGCCGCTACCCGGACCTCACGGTGCACCGCCTGCTCGACCGCGTGATCAAGCACGGCAAGGCCGGCAGCGACTTTGAGGAGCTGCTGATCCTGGGCGAGCACTGCAGCAAGATGGAGCGCCGCGCCGAAATGGCCGAGCGCGAGCTGGTCAAGCACAAGCTCCTGGTCTACATGAGCGAGCGGCTGGGCACGGAGATGGAGACGATCATCACCGGCGTGGCCGACTACGGGTTCTACAGCCAGGCCGAGACGATCCCGGTCGAGGGCCTGGTGCACATCAGCACGCTGGGCGACGATTTCTATCGTTATGACGCAGCGACGCACAGCCTGATCGGCCAGCGCACGAAGCGGCGTTACCGGCTTGGCGACAAGGTGCACGTCAAGGTGATTCGCGCGGACCTGCAGCGACGGCAGCTGGATTTTCGGGTGGTGGGGAAAAAGAAGTGATGAGGCTGCCCGCTTCAGGGACACTTGACTCATCGATTCGGCCAGATCCGCAATCCAAATCCGTTGAGATCGACGTCTTCGCCCTTGTCGGCTTCTTCGAGGCCGCCGCGGTCGAGGCCGACGCGCAGGAACGCCCACAGGCTGGCGGGCTCGCCGCCGTGGTCGTAGCCGTGGTCGTCGGTGTCGCCTTCGAGCAGCCAGCGCCAGGCGCGGCGTTCGCGGCCGGCGTCGGTCGCCTCTTCCTGCCAGCCCTTGAGGACGCGGGCCATCGCGGTCAGGGCCTGCTTCCATTGCTTGGCGTCGGTGATGTGGGCCCGCAGCTCGTCCGCGTCCTGCTCCACCTCGACGCCGCCGATTTGCCGCACCATGTCGAAGAGCCGATGCTCGATGGCCGCGGCCCGCCACGGGGACCAGAGGTAGGCGGTGACTTTGGGGGTATCGAAGGTCAGGCCGTAGAGGTCGAGTTGCATTCCGGAAGACTCCGTGGAGCAATGATCATTGTAGGCCGTGGGTTTCGTGATTTTCCTGAAAATCGCGGTTTGTCATTGCAGGGTCGCGGCGGGTGCCATAACATTCGTGTCAATCCCGAAGAACGCCGAACAACGTTCGCAGGTGCACCCTATGTTGTTGCTCTTTGGCCAGACCGAATTGCCGCCGCTGGGACTCGAACCGCGACTGCTGTTCTCCACGCTGCATTTTCTCGAGTTCGCGATTTGGGGCGCGTGGTTCGTCGTTCTCGGCAACTATCTGAACTCGCTGAACTTTTCGCGAAAGGACATCGGCCGGATTTATGCCACCATGCCTCTCGGTTCGGTGATCGCGCCAATGTTCATGGGGACGATCGCCGATCGTTACTTTGCCAGTGAAATCTTGATGGGAGCGTCCCATCTTGTCGGCGCCGCGCTCTTGTTTTGGATGGCGTACATCAAAACGCCACGAACGTTCTACTGGGCGGCCCTGTTGTATGCCTTGGTGTACGCCCCGACGCTCAGTCTGGTCAATTCGCTGGTTTTTGCCAACGTACCCAGCGCCTCGCGCGATTTTCCGACGATTCGCGTGCTCGGCACGATCGGTTGGATCGCTGCCGGGATGTCGCTGAGCTTGCTGATTGGACGCGGACAGCCGGTCAACAATCGGCCATTGCTGTTAGCGGCCATCCTTTCCTTGATCCTGGGCGTCTTCTCGTTCTTCCTGCCGCATACACCTCCGACGGCCACGGAGAGCGAGATCCCCTTCTTGAAGGCATTCGCTCTGCTGCAAGATCGCTCCTTCGCCATCTTTTTCGGCGTGTCCTTCCTGATCACCCTCGCGCTGGCCTTCTATTACAGTTGGACCGCACTGTTCTTGGAGAAACACGTGCGCGTGAAGCCCGAACATGTCGGTCCGGTGATGACCATCGGCCAGTGGGTCGAAATCATCTTCATGTTCACACTGCCATGGTTCCTGGATGTTCTGGGGATGAAATGGGTGTTGGCGATCGGCATGGCGGCCTGGGCGTTGCGTTACGGCTTGTTCACGATGGGCGGGCCGCTGCCGTTGATCCTCCTTGGCATTGCCTTGCATGGGATCTGTTTTGACTTCTTCTTTGCGGCAGGCTTCATCCATGTCGATCAAACGGCGTCGCGCGACATCGCCGCCAGCGGCCAAGCGTTGTTTGCCGTGTTGACGTATGGCCTGGGCATGTGGCTGGGCACGGAGGGTTCCGGCTGGCTGAACCAAGGGCTGACGCGCGAAAGCACCGACCCAGTGACGGGCGAGATGGTCAAGGTCACCGATTGGCGCGCGTTCTGGCTGGTTCCCTGCGTGGGAGCAACGATTTGCCTTGTCGTGTTCGTGTTATTCTTTCAAATCAACTGAAATGCCCGTGCTTGGATCCGTTTAGCGTACGTTGGATCCGGCGTGCTCCAAACGGGTCCGCGTTCTTGTTGTTCGCAAGTTTCGCAACATGCTCCTCGATCACGTCGCGCACCTCCTCCAGCGTCCGCCGGTTGCGCGGCCGGTCGTAATACGCCGACAGGTCAATCGGCTTGCCAAACACAGCCCGCGTCGCGCGCGGGCTGGGGACGAGCCACGAGAACAGCAGCTGATCGGTGCGCGGGCCGCCGTGGATGGCGACGGGGATGACCGGGGCGCGGCTGCGCAGGGCCAAGAGCGCGGCGCCGGCCTTGCCGCGGAGCATGCGCCGGCGGCCGACGCCCGCCAGGCCGCCTTCGGGAAATACGCACATGATGCCGCCCTGCTCCAGCCGGCGCAGCGCCCGCCGCGCCGCCGTGGGGTCGTTGCCGCCGCGGCGGACGTGGACGCAGCCCATGGTGTCCAGCACATTCGTGATGATCGGGTGGGTATGATAGAACTCGTGGGCGACGATGAAGCTGAGCTGTTTACGGCGGCACACCGCCAGCAGGAACGTCGGATCGGCGCTGCACGTGTGCGTGCACACCACGATGGCCGGGCCGGCGGCGGGAAACGGATCGGGCCGATTGGCGGACCAGCGATGCATCACCCGGGCGTAGATGTTCGAGCCGCGGATGATGATGAATTCCCACCAGGTCATGTGCGGAAAGCGGCGCTTCGCCCGCCAGATGGCGGCGAGGAACAGCAGCAGGCAGCCCAGCGACCAGAGCACGATTCACGACGCCATGCCGTTTAGCCCCGGTTCGAAGAACCGGGGCGGCGTGGCCCCTCGGCGACTGTCTTGCTCCAGGAAACACGAATCGCCGCGAATCGACACGAATCCGACACGTCGTTCCGATTATTCCCATTAGCGAAGATCAGCGTGGATCAGTGGTCCAAAGGCGAACCTTGTCGATTGTACGCCCCGCCGGTGCATCCGTTATCGCCCGCAAACTCTCTTCCTGTTTTGCCGAGTTTAGCAAGTGTGCCGGGAGACGGCTGTCCCCGACCCCACGCGCCGGCCGAAGGAAAGGAGGGACAATCGCTGCCATCGCGCGAAGCGGCGCCGTTGGCACGACCCCGAAGTCGTGCGTGGTGGTTGGTGAGTAGTGGTTGGTGAGTGGTGGCTCGAGTTGTGCCCATTCACCACTCACCGACCACCAACCACTATATCGTGAGGGAACCCGACCGTGAAAATCAAACTCCTCGTGGCCATCGTGTTGGCGGTCCTGCCGTTGTCGTTTGCCGGCGCGGTCGGCTGGCGCAACGACAGCGGCGAGATCAAGCGGATCAACCGCAAGCTGGCCGGCAAGGTGCTCGATTACACCGCCAACCACGGCCGCGATAACCGTATCTTCTCACGGTCGATGTGGCAGCGCCGCGACCTGTACGTGTACTTGCCGCCGCACTTCGACGGCTCGCGCCGCTACCCGATCATCTACTTCCTGCACGGCTTCGCTTTCGACGAGCAGATGTTCCTGCGCGTGATCCCGCAAGTGGACGAGGCCATCGCCAAAGGCAAGTTCCCGCCGGTGATCATCGCCGCCCCCGACGGCAGCGTCAAGGGCGAGCCGAGCATGCACCAGCCGGGGACGTTCTTCATCAATTCGCAGGCCGGCGACTTCGAGGACTTCCTGCTGATCGACGTGTGGGACTTCATGACCAGCCACTTCCCGATCCGGCCCGAGCGCGAGGCCCACGTGCTGGCCGGCGTGTCGATGGGCGGCGGGGCGGCGTTCGACCTCGCCATCCGCAACCGCGACTGCTTCGGCGTCGTCGCCGGCATGCACCCGTCGCTCAACCTCCGCTGGATCGATTGCGACGGCAACTACATGGGCAACTTCGACCCGCACCGCTGGGCCTGGCGCGACCAGATCAAACGCCCCCACGAGCCGATCGCCATCCTCGGCGCCGGCGCCATCAAGATCCGCATGAGCCATCTGCTCCTGCCCCTGTTCGGCAACACCGACGAGGCCATCGTCGAGATCAGCAAGCACAACCCGATCGAGCTGATCGACCGCACTCGCCTGCGCAACGGCGATCTGGAGATGTTCGTCGCCTACGCCGGCCAGGACGAGTTCAACATCGACGCCCAGGTGGAGAGCTTCCTGTACCTGGCCAAGCACCGCGGCCTCGGCGTCCACGTGGTCTACGATCCGCAGGGGCATCACGACGCGCTCACGTCGGCGAAGCTGTTGCCGCACATGCTCGACTGGCTGGCGCCGCGGCTGGCACCGTACTGCCATTGAGCAGTTGCTGGGTTCAATTCTTGCCCAAGCCGCGGGATGAGCGCAGTGATTCCCGCGGGTGTGTGCGGGGTTCTTCGCGACAAGGTGAGGCGGGCGCCTCGCCTTGTCCCCTTTTCCTGAACTGCTCTTTTTTCTTTCCTTCGTCGTCGAGCTTGGCTACCATAGAATTCGCATCGGGCCAGCATATCTACGGCTCGTGGGCTCTCGACTCGACCGCGCACTCGCATGTCGTTTTCGTCCATCGAAGGGAGATACTCCGTCATGAAACATCAGTTCCTTGTCGCGGCCTTGTGCTCCTGGTCGTGGCTGCAACTGCCGATGATCGCTGCCGCGCAGGCGCCGGGCGAAGTGAGCGCGCGCGATCTGCTGCGGGTGTTGCAGGCGCCGCTGGACATGAAGGATTTTCAGCAACCCATGACGTTGAAAGAGGCGCTGGGGCTCTTCTACGAAAAGACCGCGGACTCCGGTCTGCTCGGACGAGGCGTGGGGCTGCCGGCACTTGTCAACCAACAGGCGTTCAGGGACATAGCGCCGGAAGCGGGGGACATCTACGAAACACCGGTCAAATTTCCGCCGTATCCCAGGAGAATGCCCATGGCCGTGGCGCTGCAGATCGCGCTTTCGCAGGTTCAATCGGGGGAGGCCACGTTCTTGATCAAGCGCGGCGCCCTCGAGCTCGTGCCCGTCAAGCGCGCGACGCTGGACATCCTCGTCAAGCAAAGGGTCCTCGGCAATTTCGAAGGCAAGTACCTCTCGAGCGCGATAGAGGAGCTCGCCGAAGCCACCGGCGTCAGCATCCAGGTGGATAAGCGGCTGCTCGACAAGGCGAACGTGCAGGTCACCGGCATCTTTCGCAACGACGTCAGCCTGCGCGACGCCCTCATCGTGCTCACCGAATCGGCCGGCGTGAAGCTGGTGGAGTTGCCGACGGCGCTCTTCGTCACCACGCCGGAGCATGCCGCCGCGCTGCGCGAGGAGCTGTCCCGTCCCAAAACGATGCCGCCGGCGAAACCACAGACTTCCGGCACGTCCGACAAGTAACCTGGCGGAATTCGCCAGAATTCCGCTCAACCCCCCACCTTCTCAGTTTCCTTCTCTTGCGGAGTTTCGAACATGAAATGGCGTCTCGGGCTTCTCGTTCTGGGCATGTCGGCCTCACTGGCCGCGGCCCAGCAGCCGGACAAGGTTTCGGCCGCCCTTCGGCAACCAGTCACGCTGGATTTCGCCAACCTCACGCTCGATCAATGCGCCGAGCGGCTGCGGTCCGCGTCCAGGCTCAACATGATCATCCACGAATCGCTGCGCCCGTTGCTCGAAGCCCGCGAGCAACGGCTGGTGGAAGGCCCGCCGCCGCTCGCACCCGAGGGGACTGCCGACCCGGCGAGCGCCGACCCGGCGGGCCAAGTGCAGCAGCCGCGCGGCTTTTCGTGCACCCTGCGGCATATGCCGCTCGGCACGGCGTTGCGAACCTTCCTCGACCACTATGGACTCGGCTACGCGGTGGTGGGCGAATCGATCGTCATCGCCACGGCCGACAAGGCGCGGCAACTGGCGCACAGCCGGCCGGTGTCGTTGCACTTCGAGAATGTGCCGGTGGCCCAGGCGCTGGCAGAGCTCAGCAGTCGTTACCGAATCGACGTGATCCTCGATCGCCACGCCCTGCCGGACACCAAGGCGCCGGTAACGGTGCGGGCCCGCGAGGTGTCGCGGAAGATGCGGTCCATCTGCTGGCCGATTGCGTGGACCTGCACGCGGCCCCGCTGAGCTCCGGGTGGATCCTGACGACGGCCGACAAGGCGCGGGCCTGGCAGGCGCGGGCGCGGCAGCGCTCCGAGGCGGCCAAGGCGCAGACCATCACTTATCCGCCGGCGGATTCCCTTGGGCTTGGCGGCGGGTTCGGCCTGGTCGGTGGAGGATTCATGGGTGGCGCTGCGGGCGGGTTCAGCGAACCCATCGCCATCCCCCGCGCCCTGCTGCAAACCGCCGGGCCGCCGCCGCGGGTCGGGCAGGAGGAGAAAAAGGAGTCGCCGAGCCCCGCACCGAAGGCCCAGCCGGCCAAGAAGTCTCTCGCTGCGGAAACGCTGCGGAAGTTGAACGAACCCAGCAACATCACCGTGGAGAACCAGATCTCGCTGAAGGAGGCCATTCAGGTGATGCAGGACCATGGCTTCCCGCCCATTGTCCTGCACATCCAGGCGTTCAAGGATGAGAATCCCGAGATCGGCGACCTTTATGAAATGCCGATCATCTGGCCCAAGGTGAAGTCCCTGCCGCGCGGCAAGGTGTTGCAGCTCATCCTGGGACAGATTCAATCGGGCAGCGCGAACTTCCTCATCAAGCCCGGTTACGTCCTCGTCACGACGAACGATGCGATGCACGCCAACGGCCAGTTCGTGCGCGGCGCCGCGTTCGTCCGATTGCCGCTCGACGAGGCCCTGCAAGAGTTGAGCGAGTTGTCGGGGATCAGCATGGTTCTCGACCCGCGCGTCGGCGACAAGGCCAAGACCGTGGTCACGGCCCGCTTCCCGGCGGAGACGAACGTGGCGCAGATCGCGCGGGTGCTGGCCGACATGGCCGACCTGAAGGCGGTGCGCGTCGACGCCATCATGTACGTGACCACGCGCGCCAACCCGACGGTGTTCCCGAGGGAAGCGCCTACGGGGAGCGGGAAATACACCGTGCGTGAGGCATTGCAGCAATAAAGGTGCCTGTCCCCTTTTCGGGAACGGGGGGTTGGAACGGCAAGCGGACGCGGAAGGTGCTGCCCTGGCCGGGGACGCTGTCCACCTCGATGACGCCGCCGTGCTCGAGGACGATGCCGTAGCTGATCGACAGGCCCAGCCCCATCCCCTGGCCGACGGGCTTGGTGGTGAAGAACGGCTCGAAGACGCGGGGGAGGTGTTCGGGAAGGATGCCGATGCCGGTGTCCTGGATGGCGACGCAGACGCCGCCGCCGGCGTCGCAGCAGGTGCTGGCGCGGATGATCCCGCCCGCCGATGTCGCTTGCAGGGCGTTGATCAACACATTCAGAAAAACTTGATTCACCTTGCCCGGCTGCACGAACACCGGGCCGACCGGGCCGTAATCGGCTTCGAGCCGGATGTCCTTGCGCTTCAGCTCGTGGACGACCATTTCCAGGGTGGCGCGCAGGCAATCGTTGACGTTGGTTTCTTGCCAGTCGGCGCGATCGAGCCGGGCGAAGTCGCGGAGGTTGCGGACGATCTCGCGAATCCGCCGCAGGCCGTCGAGCGACGCGCGGAATTGCCGCTCGTAGTTCGCCTGCGTGAAGGCCAGATCGATCTCCCCTTCCAAGCAGGCCAGCTCCGCCACGGTGGCGGGATCGAATGCCCTGGCGCCCGCGGCCCGGTACCTGTCGAGCAAGCCGAGGGCGTGCTGGACTTCCTGAAACAAGACGCCGACGTTGGTGGACACGAAGGAGATGGGGTTGTTGATTTCGTGCGACATGCCGGCCGCGAGCTGGCCCAGGCTGGCCAGCTTTTCGCTCTGGACCAGCGCCGCCTGGGTGTCGCGCAGCACCCGATTGGCCGCCTCGGCCTCCTCCTTTTGTTGCTGGATGGTGCGGTTGGCCAGCTCCAGGAGCCGCGTCTGGGCCAGCAGCAGCACGTAGGCGTCGAGCAACCGGCGCTCGCCGTCGCGGCCGAGGATCAGCGCCGGCTCGTACACCTGGTCCGGCGGCCGCTCGAGGGCGCGGGCGGCGGCGGCGCCGATCGGGCAGGTTTCCTCCAAACGCAGCGCCGCGTGCGGCAGCGCCCGCGCCAGCAGGCCGATGGGCCGTCTGAAGTAGACTTCGCGGCTGAAGCCGCGGCTCATCTGATGGAAGAAGCGCTGGCGGGAAATCACGTACGTTTGCTCCCGGTCGGCCTCGATGATGACGCCGGGGAGTCCGGGGCGCTGTTCGAGTTCCTCGGCGACAGCGAAGCCCGGCGTCGAGTCGCTGACCGAGTAATCGTGGGCGGGGAGGTCGGCGACCGTGGAGTCCGCCGTCAGCCGCAGCTTTTCCACGTGAATCACTGGCAGGTTCCTCACGCAGGGCACGCGACACGCGGATGTTCAGCCCCGTTTCGCAGAAACGGGGCGGAATCCATCCCCCGCGTGGGATGACTCCTCTCGGCGCGGGACTCAGTCCGCCCCGATTCTTCGAACCGGGGCTAAACAAATGCAAGCGTGATCATACTCACGGGCACCGCCGAAAACCTAGTCCGAATCCGTGACACCGGTCACCCGAGTCCGCATGAAGAATTGGTGAAGCATTCGCCAGCCGGGTGGCGGCTCGAGCTGCGTCCTCGCCCGGCGCGTGCGCGCCGGCGGCAAAGTCGCTACGGTCGGTTTCACCTTCATCCTGGGAATGGCCGCCGGCCCGCCTGCTGCGCTTCCCTGGGGAGCGCGTCACATCGCGTGTCGATATTGAAGTATTGAGGGCAAGGCCCCACGCCGAGCCTGAAATGCCCGGTTGACAGACTTGAGCGTCGCGCAGGGGAAGCGCCTGCGTTCCTGGAGGACGCGATGAGCATGGGACGCTCATGTCGATACTTGTTCCTTCTGGGACCGCTCCTCGCCAGTTGCGTGCCGGCGACGCCGGCCTTCGGACAAGCCAGGCTGCTGCCGCCCGTGGACTTCGATCAACCGCTCGCCGTCGCCCAGGAGAAACCGATTCCGGAGAAGAAGGACGACCTTTTCAAGCTCGATCTCGAGCGGCTCATGCAGGTCCCCGTGGCGCCGGCGACGCCGTCGGCGCCCACGCTGTCGGGGCAACAACTCGTCAGCACCGTGTCGCGCCAGGAAAGCACCGTCGCCCAGTCGCCGGCCGCCATCTTCGTGATCACCCAGGACATGATTCGCCGCTCGGGCGCGACCAGCATTCCCGAGGTGTTGCGGATGGCGCCGGGCCTGCAAGTGGCCCGCATCGATTCGAGCCGCTGGGCGATCACCGCCCGCGGCTTCAGCGAGCGGTTTTCGGGCAAGCTGCTGGTGCAGATCGACGGCCGCGTCGTTTACAACGTGATCTTTTCGGGCGTCTACTGGGACGTTCAAGACCTGCTGCTCCAGGACATCGAGCGCATCGAGGTGATCCGCGGGCCGGGCGCCACGATCTGGGGCTCGAACGCAGTCAACGGCATCATCAACATCATCACCAAGAGGGCCCAGGACACGCAGGGGGCGCTCGTCACCGGGGGCGGCGGCACGTTCGACCGAGGCTTTGCCGGCGTCCGTCACGGCGGCAAGCTGGGCGAGGACCTGTACTACCGCGTCTGGGGCAAGTGGTTCGAGCACGGCCCCGGCTCCTATTCCTCCGCCAACCTCTCCGGCGACGGCCTGACCCACGACGACTGGCGCCAGGGCTTCGGCGGCTTTCGCCTCGACTGGGAACCGTCGACCGGCGACACGGTGACCTTGCAGAGCGACTGGTACCGGGTCGACGCCGGCCGCAGCGATACTCGACCCAGCCCGATCATGCCGCCGTCATTCGTGTTCAACAACATCGAAGACGAACGATCCCGCGGCGGCAACGTGCTCTGGCGCTGGCGTCACGAAGCCAGCAAGGACACGAACTGGACGCTGCAAGCGTACTGGGACCACTTCAACCGTGACGCCAGCAACCGGACCTTCGACTTCCGCATCGACACCGTCGATCTGGATTTTCAGCACCAGTTCCCGCTCACCTGCCGGCAGAAGCTCATCTACGGACTGGGCTACCGGCTGGTGGACGTCAATTTCCAGGGAAGCCAGTTCGACGGCGCGTTCGCGGTCGGCGACGCCCAGCGCAGCCTCAACCTGTACACCGGGTTTGTCCAGGATGAATTCACCCTGGTAAAGGACCGGTTGTTGTTCATTGCCGGCTCGAAGTTCGAGCACAACGCGTTCACCGGCTTCGAATATCAGCCGACGGGCCGCCTGCTCTGGTCGCCGGACGAGCAACACTCCATCTGGGGAGCGGTGTCGCGGGCGGTCCGAATCCCGAATGTCGGCGAGGTCAATCTCAGCCGGCTGTCGTTGTTGCCGGCGTTTCCCGCAGCCTTGCCGCCCGGAACTCCGGTGTTCGGGCAGTTCGTGCCGCCGCTGGCCGGCTCGCTGGAGGCCGAGGACTTGATCGCCTATGAGCTCGGCTATCGCGCCCAGCCGACAACGGCGTTCTCGTGGGACCTGGCGCTGTTCACCAACATCTATCGCCACCTGATCACGCCGCGGCCGGGCGCCGCGCTCGTGCCCGGGCCGGTGCCCGGCACATTCGTGCAGCCGCTGCCGCGCGAGAACGGCGTGCACGGCGAGGGCTATGGTGCGGAGTTGGCCGTGACCTACCAGGTGGCCGAGTGGTGGCGCGTGTACGCGCAGTACACGTACCTGCACCTCTTCCTGCATCGCGCGGCGGGATTGCCGGAGTCGGCGGAGTTCTTCGAAACGGTCAGCCCGCACAACCAGGTCTACGTGCAATCGTCCTTCGACCTGGGCTGCCGCACGGACCTCGACATCATCGGCCGTTACGTCGAAAACCTGCCCGGCTTCACCCCGGAGGTGCGGAGTTACCTTACCATGGACGTGCGCCTGGCCTGGCGGCCGCGGCCGAACCTGGAGATCGCCGTCGTCGGCCAGAACTTGCTCGACAGCCGGCACCTGGAACATGGGACCAGCCAGATCTTGACGAACACCTTGGTCGAGATTCCCCGTGGCGTGTATGGCATGATCACGTGGCGCTGGTGAGAGGGTATCCGAAAAGGGGTCAGACCCCTTTTCGGATACCCTCTGAGATCGAGGCTTCAATGTGTCGGAACCTGGCGGCATGGTGCGGCTTGATCATGGCCCTTGGACTCGGCGGCGTCGTTCCGAGCGGCCACGCCCAGCCTCTGCAGGCCCAGCCTCTGCAGGCCCAGCCTCTGCAGGCCCAGCCTCCGCCCGAAGAGTATGACTTCAAGGCGCGGTTCGTGTACCAGTTCTGCAACTTCGTCGATTGGCCCAAGGACCTGAAGCTGGGCGGCAAGACGTTCCTGATCGGCGTGGTCGGCCGCGACCCGTTCGGCAAGCACCTCGAACGGTTCGCCGGCGCGGCGGTGGACGACAAGAAGATTGTCATCGAGCGTTTCCCGGCCGCGAAGGACGTCAAGCCCTGCCACGTGCTGTTTGTGGCGGCCGACGCCGATTTGCCCGCCGTGCTGGCCAAGACCAGGAACCAGCCGGTGCTCCTGGTGAGCGACCGGTCCGGCTGGGCGGAGAAGGGGACGATGATCAACATGTACCTCGACGAGCAGAAGCGGGTGCGGTTCGAGATCAATCACGAGGCGGCCAAGCGGGCGCAGCTCAACATCCGGGCCAATCTGCTCAAGCTGGCGCGGCTCGTGAAGGACGCGCCGGAGGCGCCGTAGCATGCGCGGCTTTCGGGACTATTCGATCCGGGTCAAGCTGACGCTGATCCTGCTCGCCGTCGTCGGCGCCGCCATGCTGCTCACCGGCGTGACGCTCGCGATCCATGACATCAGCACCGTCAAGGAAGACGCGGTTCGCCGCCTGGAGAGCCTGGCCGATTTCGTGGGGGACAACAGCACGGCCGCACTGGCCTTCGACGATCGCCCGGGCGCCGAGGAGGCGCTGAAAGCGTTGCGGCCGGAAACGGCGGTGCTGCACGCGTGCATCTATGACCGCCAGGGTCGGCTGTTCGCGATCTACCGCCAGGAATTCGGCGACCTGTGGGCGCCGCCGCTGGTCGGGAAGCAGGGTCATGCCTTCACAGCGGACGGCCATGTGGAGGTTTTCCGGCGGATCGTCCAGGAGGGGCAAGCAGAACTGGGGACGGTCTACTTGCACGCCAGCATGGCGCCCGCCTACGCTCCGGTGCGGCAGCGCGTCATGGTGCGCGTGCTGGTGGTGCTGATCGCCATGGGCGTCGCGGTGCTGGTGGCGTCGTTCTTGCAGCGCCTGGTGTCGCGGCCGATCCTGCGACTGGCGCAGGCCGCCCAAGCGGTGACGGCCACGGCGGACTACGCCCTGCGCGTGCCCAAGCAAGGCAACGACGAAGTCGGCGTGTTGTGCGACGGGTTCAACGCCATGCTCGCGCAGATTCAGCGGCGCGACGCCGACCTGGAAGAGCATCAGTTGCACCTGGAGAAGCTGGTGCAGGAGCGCACCGCCGACCTGGAAGCCAGGACGCAGGAGCTGGCGCGGTCCAATGCCGAGCTGGAGCTGTTCGCATCGGTGGCGTCGCATGACCTGCAAGAGCCGTTGCGCATGATCTC
>JAKEET010000032.1 GCA_022616435.1 Gemmataceae bacterium | reverse complement strand
TGGCGCGGGATCGGCGAAAGCATGCCACCCAACACCCGGGCCTGTGCCGGGAACAGTCGGATGTGTGGCGCGGGATCGGCGAAAGCATGCCACCCAACACCGACGCCACCCGTCGCGTAGGGGTGGGCGGCTCGCCGGCCCGCGTCGATCGCCGTGGTCACAACGGGCAGGCGAGCCGCCTACCCTGCGCGGAAAATCCGGCCGACTTTGCCGTTTGCCATTTGCATTGACGGCGGCCGATGGTTTAAGATAAGGGATTAAGTCATCCGTGGTTGCGCTGCGCGACTGGCCTGTCTTGCGTGCGGCGCGGTTCGGTGTCGTGAAGGACGCGTTCGCGGCCTATCAGCTCATTTGGGAGTCATCCGTCATGGCAGTCACAAGCGCCGGCTTCAAGCAGATGTGTCCCACCTGCGAGACCATGGTCTTGATCAAGGATCCGCGGCAAGTCGGCAAGAAAATGGAATGCCCCAAGTGCAAGGACCGCTTCATCGTCGAGGCGCCCGAAGAGGAAGAACCGAAGAAAAACGGCAAGGCCGCCCAGGTGAAGGCAAACGGCAAGGCGGCCGGCAAGACCGCTCCCGCCGGCAAGGGCGCTCCCGGCAAGGCCGCCCCCGCCGGCAAGGCGAAGCGCTTCCGCGAAGACGACGACGATGATGATGACGACGCCGGCGAACCGCAGGCCAAGGGCAAGAGCAAGGGCAAGTTCCGCGACGAGGAAGAAGAGGAAGACGACGCGCCGGCCAAGAAGAAGGGCGGCTCGAAGAAGATGCTGCCGATCGTGCTCGCCGGCGTCGGCCTGGTGGTGCTGATCGTGGCCGCGGTGCTGATCCTGATGAATAGCGGCGGCGGCACCACGCCAGCCCCCGCTCCGCCGCCGCCCATGCCCAATCCCATGGCCAACACCAACGTCCCGAAGGTGGAAGAGAAGAAGGACCAACCAGGGAAGAACACCCAGCAGCCCGCCGGCGCCGCCCGCGGCCTGCCCGCGGCTGGAGCGGAGCTCACCAATCTCTTGCCCAACGAGACGGAGCACGTGCTGCACGCGAATCTCAAAGACCTGTTCGACCACGCCAATCCGTTCCGCGAGTTGGTCTTCGGCGCCGGCGCCTTGCAGAACGACGACCTGAAACGCAAGCTCGGCTTTTCGCTCTTGTCCATGGACACCTTGATCCGGGCCGAACGCTACAGCGGCGGCGGCTGGACCTACGCGGTCCTGCACTTTACCGAGGCCCTGGACCAGAACGCGGTCAAGGTCGCCCACGGCCTGAAGGAAGCCGCGCCGATCAACAACAAGCACTACTTCCAGGCCACCAAGGGCAATCCGTGGTTCAAGGAGTTTTCGCGGTTGTCGCTGGGCGTGGCGCTCGCGCACCGCAACCAGCCGGCGACGCAGAACCGCTCGATGTACATGCACTTCCACAACCCGCAGACGCTGATCGTCGGCGACGAGGCGCCCATCGTGGCGCTGCTGAAGGCGAACAGTCAGTTCAAGTTGCTGACCGAGGCGAGGGCCCCGTCCGCCACACCAGCGCAACCTGGTCCGGGCCCAGGTCCCCAGCAATACACCCCCGGCTACACTCCCGGGCAACCTGCGCCGATGCCTGGCGGGCAACCCGGGCCGATGCCGGGGTTGTCAACGCCGCCCCAACCGGGCAGCCTGACGCCGCCACCGGCCCTCCCGCCGCCGATGATGTCCAGCCTGCCGCCGTCCGAGCACAACTTCGCCGCTCAGGAAGACGGCGACGTGTTCGGCGAGCCGCAATCCGCTCAGGTGGCGCCGACCATCCTGGCCCCGCCGCTCCAGCCGGGCGGCGGCGGACAACCGGTGTCACAACCGCCGATGGGACAGCCCATCGGGCCAATGGGGATCGGCCCCGGACCGATGGGCCAGATGCCGATTATGCCGATGACGCCCGGCATGCCGCAGGGGCAGCAGCCGCCGACCGCGGCGCGCAGTGAAACCTGGCTCACGATCGACCCGGCGCTGAAAGAAGTCCTGGATCGGCTGCAAACCAGGGCGAACGAGGCCAGGGACAAGGTGCTGTTCGCATCGGCGACGGACCTGATCGCCGCCCGCATCGACACCAGCCGGGTCCTGGAGCTGAAGAACCGCGTGATCTGGCATCCGCGCCAGGTCTGGGACATCACCCTGTTGCTCGAAGAGCGCAAGCCGCGCATTAAGACGCTGGGCGCCGCCCTGGTGCAGCGCGAGACCCGCACCTTCCAGTACCGCAGCGAACTGGTCTGCACGCAGGAGCCCGAAGCCAGAGACGTGCACAAGGCCCTGGTCGAGAAGGCAGCGCCCCAGATCGCGCGGTCGCTGGACCGGCTGCTCGGCCACACGGTCGAGGTTCCCGCCGTCCAGCCTCCGGCCAATACCAACTTCGATCCGGAGGGATATCAGGACCCCATGGGGGGCATGGGCCCGACGCCGCCCGTGGTCGGCCCCCAAGGCTTTGGCCCTCAAGGGTATCAAGTAGGCCCGATGCCCGGCGGCATGGGCCCGATGGGCATGTATCCAGGCTTCAATCCCAACCAGGGCCAGAAGGAGGAGCTGGCCAAGGCTTCGAAGCTGGCCTTCACGCTCCACGGCGCCCGCGTCGAGATGAAGCTCGACCTCGTGTTCGATCACTCCGGCTTCGCCCGGCTCAACAACCTCGTCGGGCTGCTCGCCCTCACGCTGAAGTCGGAAGTCGATCTCGCCGGCGGGTCCTATTCCCGCCACGACCTGGCCACGGCGATCAAGCTGCTCGGCGAACGCGGCCTGTCGGAGCGCGGCATCGCGCCCGGCCGGTATCCGCCCGCCGCGCTCAAGCGCCCCGCCACCACCCGGCTGGAGCAGCAGCCCTATCAACGCATGAGCTGGCTGACCGGGCTGCTGCCGTACATGGGGCACGACGCGCTCTACCAGAAGATCGACTTCGAAGCGTCGTGGCAAGACCCGAAGAACTGGCTGGCGGCACGGACGATCGTCCCGCAGTTGCTCGATCCGCAGTATCCCGATCAGGCCCGCTTCAGCACGCCGCCCAACGTCGGCGTGGAGATGGCCACCACCCACGTCGTCGGCATTGCCGGCGTCGGCCTCGACGCCGCCGATTACCCGCGCGACGACCCGGCCTTCATCGCCAGGCGCGGCGTGTTCAGCTACGACGGCTCGGCGACGCTCGACGAGATCCGCTCCGGCCGCGGCCTGTCCAACACCGCCGTCGCCATCCAGATCCCGCACGACGGCCCGGTCGGTCCCTCGCCCTGGATCGCCGGCGGCGGGGCCACGATCCGCGGCGTCCCCGAGAAAAACTCCATCGCCCCCTTCGTCCTCGGCGCCGACCGCAACGGCAAGCCGATCCAGCACAACGGCAAGCGCGGCACGTACGTGACCATGGCCGACGGCTCGGTCCGGTTCGTGTCGGCCAACGTGTCGGACGCGGTGTTCCAGGCGATGTGCACGGTGAAAGGCCCGGCGCCCGGGGACTTCGATCTGTTCAAGAACCCGGACACGCCGCTGGTGCCGAAGGCGGGGGCGAAGCCGCAGCCCAAGCCGGCGGCCAATCCGGACCAACCCGCGGCGACGAGCAACTTGACGCCGGAGGGCAAGGCGTTCCATGACGGGGTGGTCCGCGTCCTCAGCGGAATGCAGGTGATGGAAAAGCAATCGGCCGCCGCGCTGGTGCAGGCCAAGAACGACAAGGCGCAGTTCGAGGCGACGATCAACAAGATCGCCGACCAGTCCCGTGCGCTGATCAACGATGGGCGTGGCCTGAAAGCTCCGCCGGGCAAGGAGGGTCAAGAGTATGGGGCCGCCTTCAAGGCGCTGCTCGATCTCAACGAGCAGGCGCTGGACGTCGATGTCAAAGCGTTGGTGGAGCTGGTGCGAAACCCGACGCCCGAGGCCCAGGCGAACCTGCTGAAGTCGGCGCAAGCGAAGTTAGGCCAGCAGCAGGCGGTGATGACCCGGCTGCAAGTCGCTCAACGAGCGTTTCTCGCGGCCCAGAATTCGCCAACCAGCGTTCCGGCAAATGAACAACCCAGCAAGCAGTCGACGGAGCAACTACCGGCGCCTCCAAAGGCGAAGGCGGATCAGACTGGGGCTGTGGCGCCGGCGCCGCTGAAGGCCGCACCGCAAGCAGCCAACAAACCGCAGCTCACGAAGCGCACCATCGCGCAGACGAAGTCGATCCTCAGCTCGTCAATGTTGAAGAGCGACTTTGCCGGCCCGATGACGCTGAAGGAAGGGCTGGGACTAATCCACGCGAAACTAGCCGCCCAGCAGAAGGCGGTGCCGATCATTATCGATCAACAAGCCTTCAAGGAGGAGAATCCCGAAGCACCGGACATCTACGAGACCATGGTCAACGTTCCCGACAAAAAGGAAATGTCCGTCGCCGCCGTGCTCACCGCGATGCTGGATCGAGTGCCGACCCGGAATGCCGCCTATGTCGTCCGCGAAGGATATGTCGAGATAACGACCAAGGCAAGATCGAAGAACAAGAAGGGCATTCTTGACAAATAGGGTGGAGCCGCAGCCCACCTCCAGTGGATGATCCAGGGGTTCCTCGCGAACCCCTTTTTTTGTTGCAGCATCCTAGTCCTTCTCTTGGGTCGCTGTTCACGCACGCCGACGACGGCTGAAGGGGAAGCCCATGAGCGAGCCCTCCGCTACCGGCGATTGGCCGGCGTCCGTCGCTTCCGCGGCGACGGCGGCGTGGCCAACCGTTCCCGGTTACGAGGTCCTGGGAGAGCTGGGCCGGGGCGGCATGGGCGTGGTTTACAAGGCGCGGCAGGTGCGCCTGAAGCGGTTGGTCGCGCTGAAGGTCATCCGCGATGGCGCGCTCGCGGGCGCCCAGGAACGGGCCCGCTTTCGCATCGAGGCCGAGGCCGCGGCGCGGATGCAGCATCCTCACATCGTGCAAATCTACGAAGCCGGCGAACACGAGGGCCGGCCCTATTTCGCCATGGAGCTGGTCGAAGGCGGCAGCCTGGAGCGGCAGCTCGCGGGCCGGCCGCAGCCGCCGGTCGTCGCGGCCGAGCTGGTCCGCCGACTGGCCCTGGCCGTCGAGCACGCCCACGGCCAGCAGATCGTCCACCGCGACTTGAAGCCGGCCAACGTCTTGTTGCAGATGGCAGATTGCAGATCTCAGATTGAAGACCCGTTGCTGCCGAGCCAATCTGCAATCTGCGATCTGCAATCTGCCATCCCCAAGATCACCGACTTCGGCCTGGCCAAGCGGCTCGACAACGAGAGCACCGCGTGCACGGTGGACGGCGCCGTGCTGGGGACGGCCAGTTACATGGCGCCCGAGCAAGCCGCCGGCCGCATCGCCGCCATCGGTCCGGCGACCGACGTGTATGCGCTGGGAGCGATCCTGTACGAGGCGCTCACGGGCCGGCCGCCGTTTCAGGGGAGCGCCTGGCACGAGACGGTGGCGCTGGTCCTGCACGACGAGCCGACGCCGCCGACGCGCCTGAACGGCGACGTGCCGCGCGATCTGGAAACGGTGTGCCTGAAATGCCTGGAGAAAACGCCGGAAGCCCGCTACCCCAGCGCCGCCGCCCTGGCTGCGGACCTGGAACGCTTTCTCGAGCGGCGACCCGTGGCGGCCGCGGGCCTGAGTCCCCGGCAACGGCTGACGCGCATCGCCGCCCGCGACGGCTATCAGCTCGGCGACGAGATCGGCCGCGGACCGCGGAGCACCGTCTATCGCGCCCTGCACGGCCCGCTGCAACAACCCGTGGCCGTCAAGGTCTTTGCCGAGGGCATCTGCACGCGCGAGGCCTGGGACGCGCGGCTCCGGCGCCGCGCGGAGGTGTGGTCCGGGCTGGCCCATCCCCACCTCCTGCCGGTCCAGCAGGCCGGGTGGTGGGACGGGGCGCCGTACATCGCCCTGGAGCACATCCCCCAGGGCTCGCTCGCGGCCAAGCTGTCCGTGACTGCGCGGTCGTCCCTGTACAAAGGCGGGGCGGAGGGGGTCCGGCAAGCGCTGCGTCTCGTCGAGCAGTTGGCGGAGGTGGTCAGTTACCTGCATCGGCAAGGCGTCGTCCACGGCAATCTGAAGCCAGCCAACGTGCTCCTGGCGGCCGACGGCATTCCCCGGCTGGGCGACTTGCATTTCACCGGCGGCCTGTTTGTGGGCGGTCCCCGCTTGGACGATCTCAGAGTGGGCGATAGCGCGGAGGGAGACCAGCGCCGCCGCGACGCCGTCGACCTGGGCTATGCCGCGCCCGAGCTGATGGTGAACGCCGCCGCGGCGCCCGGTCCGAGTGCGGACATTTACGGGCTGGGCGCGATCCTCTACGCGATGCTGGCGGACCGGCCGCCGTTTGCCGGCGCCACGCGGGAAGAAACGCTCGCCCAGGTGCGCGATCAAGACCCCGTGCCGCCCTCGCAGGGCAACGCGGCGGTGACGTCGGTCATCGATGCGTTGGTGATGCGTTGCCTGCGCAAGAACCCATGGCGGCGTTATTACCGCGCTTATGATGTGCTGCTGCGGCTCCGCGAGCTCCAGGAAGATCCGCACGCCGCGGAGAGACCGCGGCGCAGGCGTTTTCGTGACGGACTGTCGTGACGGACTGTCGTGACGGAATCGGGCGCACTGAGAGCGATATCACCGCCTACTTCGTCTGCACGTCGATGCGCCGCTCGGCAAAGCCGAACCGCCCGTCGCCGGTGTGCCCGTAGACAAGGATGCGATAGGTGGCCGCCGTCTTCGGCACGTCGAACGCGATGCCGGCCTGGCCTTGCTCGAGCCGCAGCTGTGGGTGCCACAGCAGGGTCGGCTGGGCGTCGTCGCCGGGATTGCGCAACGCGAACTCGCGGCCGAACGCCGGACTGGTCTGCAGCGGCGGTTGCTGCAGTTTCTCCGCGCTCTGGAAGCGTTTCTGCAATTGCGGATGCTGGGTGAAGGTCGGCCGGACCGGTTCCGCGCTGACGGCGCCGGGTACGTTCATCACCAGGGCGCCCGCGAGATCGGCGGCATGCCGCGCCGGCGTCGGCGCGGCGGGAACCGGGATGACCGCCAGGGCGACCTGACCGGCGAGCGGGGCGATGGTTGGGGCGATGGGCGGGGCGACGTTGCCGCGCTCGGCGATGGCGATGCGCTGCCATGGAGTCAGCGGCTTCGCGTCGTCTTGATCGACTTCGACGATCTGCGTGATGGACCCGACCGGCAGATAGAGGGCCAGGCACACGGCGAAGGCGGCCATGGCGCCGGCCAGGAGGCGACGGGCTGCGTGCCGCCGCGCGAGCCGGGCCAGTCCCAACACCAGGGCGAGACAACCGGCGACGAACGCAAGGACCGCCAGAGCGCCGAGCGCGAGCCGGAAATACTCCCACGGCGCCCGGGAATAAGCGCTGCGGGCTTCGCGGGCCGCCGTCAGGCTGCCGGCCAGCCGTTCGCGCTGCTCCGCGAGCCGGCGTTGCTCGAGATCGGTTTGCTCCTGCAACGTTTGCAAGCCGCGCTCGGCCTTGGCGATCACCAGCGCCCGCGCTTGCTGAGGACTCAGGTTCTCGGCGCTGAACAATGAGGGCACGGTCTGGGAGGGCACGGTCTGGGAGGGCACGGTCTGGGACGGCACGGTTTTCTGTTGAGCGAGCTGGGCGTCGCCGGCCGGCGACACAAACCGCCGCCAGCCGCGGGCGCCGAGGAACAATTCCAAAGCGGCGCGGGTCGCCGGCGAGTCATCAGCCATGAGCGGCGCTTCGGCGACATCCGCGCCAAATTCACTCCCCAGCATCAGCCAGCCGGCCAAGCTCCGTTCATTCCGTTCGGCGCGGTATTGATCATCCACGGCCACCGCCAGCGCCCACGCGGGAACCTGCCGGCCGTTTTCATCGCGCGACTCGATCTTGAGCTGGCTCGACTGGCCCGGTCCGAAGTTCGACGCCGTGGCCGTCAGGTCCAGCCGTTCGGCCGGCGTGCGATACACGAGTCGCTCGGCGACCGGCGTGAGGCGTTGATCGCGAATCTCGTACAGGGTGAGGCGGACGATGCCGCGGACGCCCCTGGGCAACGCGACGCTGGCTTGCGCCGACTTCGCCTCGATGAACTGCTGGGCGACCACCTGCCCGCGGCACGTGGCCACTGCCAGCAGTTTCTGCGCCAGCTTCTGTTCCGGCCCCTGGCGTTTCAGCTCCAGCCGCGCCGCCTCGCCCTCGGCCGCCACGCTGTTGGCGACGTGCATTACGACGCCTTCGGTCTTGATGCCGAGCGTTTCGAACGGCTTCTTGTTCTCGGTGACGCCGCTGCCGGCCGGCACGCGGAGCGTGTAGGATTCCCGCGGGTCGGGAGTGAAGCTGAAGACGCCCACGCTCTCGTTCGGCTTCGATTCGAAGATCACGCCCTTCGTGGAATGCAGGCTCCACTTGCCGTCGGGCGCGGCGGTGTCGCCGTTGGGGGCGCGGACGCGGAAGAAGACGCGCTGGGCGATGCCGGCGACCAGGTCGCCGCCTTCGGGGTAGAAATCGACATCGAGGCGGGAGGGAATGACCGCTAAGGTGCGCGATACCTTGATCTTCCCCGTTGGGTTCGTCTTGGTTTTCTTACCGCCGGCCCAATCGATATCGAGCTTGATGCGCGTGCTGTTGATTTCCCTCGGAAGTGCGGGGAAGGGCGGCAGCTCCGCGGCGCCCTTATCCGTCAGGCCGCGTACACCGGTTGAAAAAGCAGCGCTTCCCTTGCCGACGCCGACATCAGACTTCGCCGCAATCACCGCCTTGTCGAGCAGTTGACCATTTTCGCCGCGAACGTTGCCGATATTGAGGACGATGTTGTCTCCCGGCCGATAGACGTTGCGATCGGGGCGTATTTCAATGTCGCTCAAGCGCTCGATCACTTCCAAGCCGCGTGACTGCGCCTCAACAACGTGAACCTTTGGATCGGCGGAAGTCGCTTGAATCGAATACACGCCTGTCGCCAAACCTGCCACCAGCGCAAATTCCCCCGCGGCGATCCCGCCCGGCCCGGTCTTCGCTTCCACTTCGAACTTCACCTTGCCTTGCGGATTCACGAGAGCAAATTTCAGCAGTACCGGCTCACTGGGCGGCTTCAGGCTGTAGCGTTCCAGCACCAGCGCCCGGAAGAACACCACCTCGCCGAACTGATACATCGACTTGTTCAGCGCCAGGTGCAGCACGTGCGTGGCCGTCGCAGTCGCGAGCGGCTCGCGAATCTCGGCCTGGGCCGTGCCGTGCTTGGCGGCGACTTCGAGCCGCATGTTCTTGTCGAGTTTCAGTCCCGCGGGAATGACCACGTCGGCGTCGCCCCGGCTCGTCACGGCTTGGCGGTGAAGAATGGCGCCGGTGTCGGCGCGGACCAGGCGAATGTCGAGGTCGGACAGGGCCGGGCGGCCTTCGAAATCGCGGGTCGCCACCCGGCACGCATACGGCGCGTCGGGATGCGCCTGCGCGGCGCCGATCACGAACAGCCGCAGGGTTTCGGATTGGGCTTGCTTGAAGATGGCCTGTTGCTCGGCCTCGGTCTGCCGCCGCAACTGCACGAACTGGGCTTCGACGCCATCGAGCTCGCGCTTCCCATCGGCGACGGCGCGGTGATGCGCCGCGCCGCCGCGGCGATAGGCGTCGAGGCCATAAAAAATCGCCAGCAGCAGCGCTGCGGCCGCTACCCAGACCGGCCACAAGCGCTGTGCCAGCGAACGACGCAACGGTTTACGAGCAGGCGGTCCCGCCACGGCGGGCGAGCCCACCGCGGGCGGGGCGACAACCTTGAGGGGCGCCGCCTGCGGCGCCTCTTCTTCCGGCAGCTGAAACTCGGGAACATTGCGGATCCAGCAGGCCGCCAGGGCCATGCGCCGCTGATCGCGCCGCGCCTCGGCCAACGCCGCCTGACAGCTCGGACACCGTGCGAGGTGATCCGCCAACTCCCGGCTCTCTCCTTCGCCCAGGAGGCCGTAGAGGTGGTCGAGCCACCGGTCGGCATTGCGTTCGCACGGTCCCATGACGACTCACGATTCTTGCAGCACGCGCCGCAGTTTCTGGAGAGCTGTCCGCATTTGGGTTTTCACCGTTCCCACTGGGCAGCTCCGCAGCTCGGCGATTTCCTCATACGTGAGGTCGCCGTTCTGGCGGAGCAGAAACACCTCTTTCTCCTCGTCCCGCAGCTCCAGCAGGGCCACCCGGAGCCGTTCAATCGCTTCCCGATCTTCGAGCGTGTCGGCCGGCGATTCGCCGCCGGCGATTTCCGGCGGCGCCGAGTGGCCCATCGGGATGGTCCTGCGCCGCCAGGCGTTGCGTTGCAGGTCCTTGGCCGCGTTCATGCCGACTTTGTAGATCCAGGCCCGCATGTTCTTGACGTCAACCAGCGAGTTCTGAGTGCGCCAACATTTCAAGAACGCGTCCTGGGCAGCGTCCATGGCGTCGTCGTAGTTGCCCAGCACGTAATAGAGCGTGTTGACCAACTCGCCGCGCATGGCGTTGAAGGTACGCACGAACGCCTCGGCCACGGCAGCTACCCCAGCGGTGCGGCCCGGCTGCTCCTGACGAGCATTCGCCGAAGGGTCGTTCATGCCTTCAACCTTAGGACGAAAGAGGGTTTAGAAAAGATTGAGCCCGCGCGTCCAAATTGGAAGGTTCCGTGAAAATCGGACGTTACTGGTGACTCGGAAACCGGTTACGGCCCATTGGCTTGACGGCCCATTGGCTTGACGGACCGTGTGGCTTGACGGACCGTGTGGCTCGGTATTCAGTCCCACAACGAGACGCAGGTGAATCGTCATCAACAATCCGCTGCACATCGTGTTCCGCGCGACGATGAAGCGTCGAATCGCCGCACCATGATGATATGGAACACCGCGCAGACCCGATTGTCACAATGATGGGACGGTCATCTTGCCGCAGAACCGTATTCAACGCGGGTTGGCAAGCGTGGCAGTCTGGCAGGCTGGTCCGCCGGCGGCTGTCAGTGCCTCCTCCGTAACCAATGAATTGTTCGGCACTTGTGAATGGAACGTTGTGTCGGACCATGATTAGGGACGCCTTATTTAGCAGCGCGGATTGGCCGGCCCCAAGGCGCATGGATATCGTAACATATTCTGATGATGCGACTTGTGATTCGAACGCGCGCCCCGCATCAGAAAGTCGGCATGCATATCGCGGCGAATTGGCAAACTGGCGAGTCCGACCGAAACTGCACTCCCTTTCGTCCGCCGCCGGGGGTATAAGACCGCCGAAATTCGAAGCGCCAGCGGGGCTCTTGCGAAATTCCGCCTCGAAGCGGGGTGTTCAGAAATCAGCAATCGGGAGCTCGATATGTGTTTGCGATGGCAACATACCGTCCTGTTTCTGTCCATGGCCTGGACCAATCCAGCGGCGGCCCAGACCGCCGCCAAACCCGCCGCCCGCGTCAACGGCGAGGACGTCCCGCTGGCGGAGTTCCAGGCGGTCGTCGATCTGCGGCCGTCGCCGGTGCCGGTCAGCAAGGAATTGCAGCGCGAGATGCGCCAGGCCGCCGTCGACATGCTCATCGACGATCTGCTGATGCGGCAATTCCTCCGCCGCAACGTCGCCCCGGTCAATCCCGTCGACCTGCAGAAGGAGTACGACAAGCTGCACGAGGCCCTCAAGAAGCAGAACAAGACCATCGATCATTTCCTGCTCGAGGGCAAGATGACGGCCGAGCAGTTGCGGGCCGACATCATCGCCCGGCTGCAATGGAAGGCGTACCTGCAGGGCCGTTTCCCGGAGGCGGAGATCAAGAGCTATTACGAGGCGAACAAGGTGTTCTTCGACAACGTCCTGGTCCGCGCCAGCCATATCCTGGTGAAGTTCAACAAGAACCCCACCGCCGAGGACAAGCAGAAGGCGAAAGCCAAGATCGACACGATCCGCCAGGAGATCGCGGCGGGCAAGGTGACCTTCGAGGACGCGGCCCGCAAGTACTCCGACTGCCCCAGCCGCGAGAAAGGCGGCGACATCGGCAACTTCCCGTACAAGTTCATCGTGGTGGAGCCGCTGGCCCAGGCCGCGTTCGCCGCGAAGAAGGGGGAGCTGACCGACGTGGTCGGCACGGAGCTCGGCTACCACCTGCTCAAGGTGACCGACCGGACGGCGGGCGTGCCGTCGCGTTTCGAGGACAGCCGCGACGCGATCCGCGACGTGATGGCCCAGGAAGCCGAGCTGTACCAGCGCATCCTGGGGGAGCAGCGGAAGACGGCGACGATCGAGGTGTTGGTGGAGTAGGGGCGGGGGGTGTAGAATGAGCGGGAGGCAAGTTGATCCGAACAAGGAGACGCCATGTCGCTCGGCACTGAAGCATTGACTCCTGTTGTCGCACATCCAGCCGACCAGGGCGCGCCGGCTGGCGAACCCATGTCTGCCGAGGTTCGCGAAGTCTGCGACCGCCTAGGGATTCACGACCTCGTTGCGATTGCTCTCCGGCTTATCGAGAAACACTTTCAGCCGGAGCAGCTTCATTACGAGCCGCTGCATGATCCGGATGAGGACAACGAATGGCTCGGGATTCGCGCGATCGTGCGCGGCAGCGTCGAAGAGGTGTTGACAAAGGACGCCGCATGCTCCAGAGAATGGCGTGAACTAGTCCCAATGGACAGGCTGGGATTGGTGCGTATCGTTTTCGGCATTCGCTGACCTATGGTGCCAAGACTGTTTCTGACGCTGGCGCAGGAGTTAGCGCAGGCTGATGATCCTGCGGCATGTCGGACCGCCATTAGCCGCTCCTATTACGCGGTCTTCCATACCGCCGAACGCTTTCTGAAACGGATGGGATTTCACCGACCGAAAAAAGATCATCACACAGCTCTGCAACGAAGACTTCAGAATAGCGGCGATGCCGAGATCTCGTCCGTTGGCATACAGCTTGGCCAACTACACCACGAACGCGTGCAAGCGGACTACTACCTGGACAACCACTGGAGCGAGCAGAAGGACACCGCGATCACTGTGGCGAAAAAGAGTGCGGCGTTGATCGACATACTCGAAGCCTGCCCGATTCACGGCGATCGCTGGAAGAACATCCGTGCCGCCATCGCCAAGGCCAACATCACCGGCGTCGACAACCTCGTGGACACGTCCGACAATCCGTAACCCACGTCGCCGCGAACCCGATCACCCCCTTGCCTTGCCGCGCGGTCCCGTCTATTTTTTCCCTTGCCAGGGATCGTGTCCGCGGCGGCGCTCCTCACACCCAGCGCCGCGGTGACACACGACTGACACGGAACGTCAGGTCTTTCCACCCAAGACTGCCGCCATCATTGTCCCGCGCGGAGGCTCGGCATGATCCATGTGAGCCGGCTGACCAAGTTCTACGGCGACTATCCCGCCGTCCAGGACGTGTCCTTCGACGTCCCCGCCGGGCAGATCGTCGGCTTTCTCGGTCCCAACGGCGCCGGCAAGAGCACCACCATGCGCATCCTCGCCGGCTACCTGACCGCGACCAGCGGCCAGGCGACCATCGACGGCCTCGACGTGCTGTGGGACTCGGTCGAAGTGCGCCGCCGCATCGGCTACATGCCCGAAAGCTGCCCGCTCTACCAGGAAATGCGCGTCCACGAGTACCTGCGCTTCCGGGCCGGCATCAAGGGGCTGCACGGCGGCAAGCGCCGGCAGCGCATCGACTTTGTCCTCAAGCGCTGCTGGCTCGAAGACGTCCGCCGGCAGCTCATCGGCACGCTGTCGAAAGGCTACCGGCAGCGCGTCGGCCTGGCGGATGCGTTGCTTGCTTCGCCGCCGGTGCTGATCCTGGATGAGCCGACCGCGGGCCTCGACCCGGCGCAAATCCGCGCCACCCGCGCCCTGATCCACGAGCTGGGCCGCGAGCACACCATCTTGCTCAGCACGCACATTCTGTCGGAAGTCGAGAAGACACCGTGCGACCGCGTGATCATCATCCACGAGGGCCGGGTGGCCGCGTCCGGCACCCTCGCCGACCTGCAGGAGAAGGCCAGCGCCAACGCCTGCCTGATTGCCGACTTCGACGGCAGCATCGACGAAGAGGCCTTGGGCGGCTTACCCGGCCTGACCGACGCCGCCAGCGCCAAGATCGACGGCGGCGTGCGGCTGCGGCTGCACGCCGGCGACCTCGGCAGCCTCACGCCGCGGCTGTGCGGCCTCGCCGCCGCCCAGGGCTGGAAGATCCGCCAGATTCGCCCGGAGCGCCCGACACTGGAAGATTTGTTCGTCCAGATCACGGGGCGGGAAACCGCGTGATTGCGGATTTTCGATTTATGATCTGAATGCAACTGCGGACAGAATCGCGTCCGCCTTCGTCAATCGAAAATCGAAAATCAAAAATCGAAATCAGGACGTGCCCACCGAAAGAAACGAGCCATGCGAGCCACCCTCAGCCTCATCCACCGCGAGTTCAGCGCGTATTTCTTCTCGCCGATCGCGTACGTCGTCATTGCCGTGTTCCTGGCGGTGACCGGCTATCTGTTCGCGCTGTCGGTCCTGCAGCTCACCGCGCCGGGGCCGAAGGGGATTTCGTACCCGATGCAACTGATCGTCAACGACGTCGCCTTCTGGCTGGTGTTCCTGTTTATCCCGCCGCTGTTGACGATGCGCCTGTTCGCGGAAGAGCGCAGCTCCGGCACCCTGGAGATGCTGATGACGGCCCCGTTGCGCGACTGGCAGATTGTCTTCAGCAAGTTCGTCGCCTGCTACGCGTTTTTCGTGCTGATGTGGCTGCCCACGCTGTTGTACCTGCCGGTGCTGCTCGATTGGCAATGGGGAACCTGGCGGTGCGGCATCGACCCGTGGACCGTGGGCGCGACCTACCTGGGGCTGGCGCTGGCCGGCGCGATGTTCCTGTCCCTGGGAATGTTCGTCAGCAGCCTCGTGAAAAGCCAGATCGTGGCGGCCCTGGTCGCCCTGTTCCTCAGCCTGCTGTTCATCGTCGCCGGCATCTGGCGGCCCGAAATGGACGCCAGCGGCACGGCCTACCAGGTCCTGTTCTATGTCACGGTCCCGCTCCACTTCGAGCGGAACTTCAGCCACGGCGTCGTTGACACCCGCCAACTGATCCTGTATTCGTCCGTGGCCTTCTTGTGCCTGTTCCTCACGATCCGCAGCTTGGAGAGCCGCCGATGGCGCTGAAATCTCGCTTTGCCGGCCTGCACCTGGTCTTCCGGCTGCTGGGGCTGACCGGGCTGATGACCTTGATCGTCGCGGCGGTCCTGTGGAAGGCGCTGCCGTCGGACTACGAAGAGATCGTGCTGAAGGTCGGCTACGGCGCCGCCGCGGCCCTGGGGTTGGCCCTGCTCGTCGAAATCCGCGGCGTCGCCGCCATGTTCGGCTCACGCCGCGCCGGCCTGGGCTCCAATGTCATCCTGCAAGCCTTGCTGGCCGTGGTCCTCGTCGCCGGCATCAATTTCTGGTCGTTCCAGAGCTACCGTCGCTTCGATTGGACATGGGATCAGAGCTTCACGCTGCCGGCCGACGTCCAACGCCAGCTCGCCCAGCTTCGCGGCACGACGGACATCGTCGTCTATCAGAAGTACGTCTCGTTCACCCAGCGGGGCGAGGCCACGGAAGACAAGTACGACCTGGCCGCCCACAAGAAGATCGTCGAGAAGGTACGCGACCTGGCCGAGCTGTTCCAGGACCTGGGCCCGCGCTTCCGCGTGCAGTTGCTCGACATTCAAGACGACAATTTCGACGCCAGGATGAAGGACCTGCGGAAGATGGCCCCCGCCCTGGCCTCGGCGATCGACAAGGCCCCCGAGAACAGCATCTTCTTCCACTCCGGAGGCAAGGTGCAGCGCCTGGCGTTTCACGACGTCTACCAGGTCGACAAGCAAGCGTCGCAGGACGACAACAACGGCCAGGGGAACCTCGTCCTCAACTTCCAGGGCGTGGAGCCGATCGCCCGAAGGATCTTGAACATCGAGGAGAAGGCCCCGCGCATCGCCACCGCCGTCGTGCATCCCTACCTGACGATGAGCGACCGCGACAATCTGTACCTGACGATGAGCGGCGCCAAGAAGGTCCTCGACAACTACGGCTTCGACTGCAAGGACCTGCTCATGCGCAAGGTGGAGGAAGGCGGCGGTCTTTCGCCCGACGCCGCCGTGCTGACCTTCGCGGAAGGCCGCTACGAACAGATCGAGGAAGAGCTGGCCTTGCTGAACGAGTCGATCTCGCAAATGCAGAAAGAACACGACGAGACCGCTCAGCTCCACAGGAAGTGGCACGATTCGTCGCTGGCGGAGCTGAACAAGACCTACGCCTACGTCATCCTCGAAGGCGGCAATCAGGGAGTCATTCTCCGCAGCCAGGTCGAGAACATCAAGAAATCGGGGCGCAACTTCAAGTTGATGGACGTGGACAACGACGACAAGCAGTTCCGCGTCAAGAGCTTCGATCGCGATCTGGTCATCCTGAAAACCGTGCTCGACGCCAACCGCCAGGAACGCGACGCCTTGCTCAAGGAAAAGCAGACCCTGAGCGCCGACGAGCTGGGCGAAAAACGCCGGATCACCGACATCGAAATCAAGATGAAGCGCGAGCTGGCCGACCGCGACCTGCTCATCATCCCGCGGTTCACGGCGATCAACATCCCGCGCGGCGAGCGCATTTCCAATCGCGTCCACAAGCTGGACGTGGCGCAGATCAGGGCGATCAAGCACTTCCTCCGCGAAGGCAAGGCGGTGCTGTTCCTGCTGGGGCCGATCAATGAATCCGAGGACGACGCCCCCTTCCGTGAGCCCGACGCCGGCGACGAGCTGGAGCCGATGCTGGCGGAGCTGGGCATCGTGCTCCCCAAGCAAACCGTCCTCTTCCATGCCGAGGCCAAGGACTACAACGAGCGCAAGGTGGGCGTCATGTTCGCCGGCCGCGAGACCGAGCTGCCGTCGGTGAAGTTCGAATGGCAGCCCGAGGCCGTGCGGCGCGGGCCGGCGGCGAAGTCCGCCCCACACCCGATTCGCACGAGTCTGAATCTGATGAGCCGGGCGGTCGGCATGCAGCAGGGCGGCATGGAACAGGGCGGCGTTCCGCAAGCCGGCATGGACCTCCGCATTCGCCATCCGCGGCCGGTGTACGTGCGGCGCACCCGGCTGGCGCCCGGGGCGGCGGCGAGCGTCGTGGCCGGTTCGAGTCAGCCGGGGTGGACCGGCGCGCTGTCGGCGGCGTCGTCGTGGCTCGGCCAGCGCGAGACGATCCTCGACGACGGCGCGGTCCTGTTCGTCACCAGCGAAGAATCCTGGAACGAGGACCAGCCGTTCATCACCAAGAAGGGGGTGCCGCGCTACGAGCCGACCAAGGACGACGACCCCAAGAAGAACACCCCCGAGGAGGAGCGCCTGGGTCCGCACCCGATTGGCGTCGCCATCGAGACGTCTGTGCCGGCGACCTGGTTCGACGACGGCAAGCCCATTCCCAAGGCCCGCATCGCCGTCATCGGCCACGGCGGCTTGTTCACCGGACAATCGTTGAGCCCGATCAAGGAAAAGCTGCTGCTCGACACGATCAACTGGCTCGTCGGCCGCGACGACCTCCTGGCGCGCCGCAGCGAGCAGCCGTGGAAGTATCCGCGCGTGGACCTGGCGGAGTGGCAAGTGCTCCTGTGGCAGATGGGCGCGGTGTTCGGGCTGCCGGTGATCTTCCTGTATTTCGGCGCGATGATGTGGCTGGTGCGGAGCATGCGGTAGTCCGCCACCGGCTGTCGACCGCCTGAAGGAACCCTGTTTCCATGCATCTAAAGACAACTCTCTTCCTGGTATTGTTGATCGCCGCCGGCGGCGGGGCCTACTGGTACACGAACCGGTCCCCTGCGCCCGCCGCGCAAACAAGCACGACGCTGAAGTTCCTCGAAGAGGAACTTCAACTCGCGAACCTCAACCGCGTCAGCCTGGCGAAGGGCAAGGAGACGCGCTACACCCTCGAACGCAACGGCCCCGAGTGGTCGCTCCCCGGCAAATGGCCCGTCCGCACCCAGGATGTGGATCAGCTGGTGACCATCCTCACCACGCTGCGGTCGCGGTTCACGCCCGTGCCGGTGACCGAGGACACCAACCTGAAGGACTACGGCCTCGACGCCGGCGCCCTGACCGTCACCGTCAAGCTCGGCAACAAGGAACACACCCTGAAGCTCGGCGAGCAGCCCGACAAGGACAACCGCTTCACCCGCGCCACCTTTCTGCGGCTCGACGACCAGCCGGAGATCGTGCGCCTCGGCCCCGGCATCATCGCCGAGCTCGACCGGCCGCAGGAGTTGTTGCAGCAGTGCCGCCTGTTCCAGCCCGAACGCGTCGCCAGGGACGACGCCGGTACGGAGAAGGTCGAGCAGGTCCAGGCCGAGGAAATCCGCGTGCAAGGCCCGGACGGCAAGTTCACCGTCGTCAAGAAGGGGAGCGAGTGGACCATCGCCGATCCGGTCCAGGACCGCGTCGATCCGGACAAGCTCAAGAGCGTCCTCACCGGGCTGCCGGATTTCTGGGCCGATCGCTTTGTGAAAGCGAAAGACAAAAAGCTGGAAGAGATGGGCCTCGACAAGCCGGAATACACGCTGACCGTGACCCGTCCCGGCGGCGCGACCGTGCGTCTCTTGATCGGCAAGATCTCCGACACCAAGGAGCGCGTCATCATGCGGCCCGGTCCGCCCAATCAGTTCGGCATGCCGCAGAAGCCGATCCCGCAGTTCATCAAGGAAGAGTACCGCTACGCCAAGCTGGAGCACAACGATCAGATCTTCGAAATCAAGACCGACAAGCTCAAGGATGTGGCCGTCAAGCACGACGACCTGCGCGATCCACAGGTGGCCCGCTTCAAGACCGACGACGTGCGCCGGGTCGAGATCCAGCAGCCGAAGGAGACGCTGGTTTTGGTGAAGGACAAGGACAAGTGGAAGTTCGAGAAGCCGGTGGCGCTCGAGGCCGAGTCGCAGCCGATCACGGAGCTGCTCGACAAGCTGAGCGGCCTGCGGGCCACGGACAAGGACATCCGCGACGGCGCCGATCCGAAGACGGTTGGCCTGGACAAGCCGCGGCTCGTCGTGAAGCTGGGCCTGGAGGAAGGCAAGGGCGACGACAAGGACAAGAAGCATCGCGACCTCGTCTACCAGTTCGGCACGACCGAGAAGGAAAAGGGCAAGCTGTTCGTCCGCGTCGAAGGCTGGCCGCGGGTCAACGCACTCGCGGATGACGTGCTCAAGCTCGTCGAGCGGCCGGTGCTCGCCTATCGCCATCGCAAGGTGCTGGATGTGGCGAGCGGCGATCTCAACAAGATCGAGATCGCCCGGGCCTCCGAGGAATACACGCTCGAAAAGAAAGACGGAACCTGGCGGCTGACGAAGCCGGCCGACGCCAAGGCCGATGCCGGCAAGGCGGGCGACCTGGCCGCGGATCTGGCGCGGCTGGAGACGGTTGAGTTTGTCGCCGACGCGCCCCAAGGAGAAGACCTCGACAAGCTGTACGGCCTCGCCAAGCCGGCCGTGCGTGTCAAGATTCACTTCAGCGACGCCAAGAAGCCGGCCCAGACGCTGGCGCTGGGCAAGCAGCGCGACGGCAAGGACGAATGGTTCGCCAGGCTCGACAGCGGTTCCGTATTCGTCGTCAAGAAGGACGTCCGTGAATTGCTCGACCGCGAGTCGCTCGTATATCGGCCGCTAGAGCTCTGGGAATTGGCCGCGGACGACGTGCAGGAGGTTCGCGTCCAGAAGGAAGGCAAGTCGTTCGCGCTGAAGCGCAAGGACAAGGGCTGGACGATCTCCGGGCCGTTCGACGCGACGGCCGTGCCGAGCGCCGTCGAGCCGCTGACCGAGGAGGCGGCCCGTCCCAGGGGCGAGAAGTTCGTCGCTCACGTGGCGAAAGAGCTGGAAAAGTTCGGGCTGCAGAAGCCGTATCTGACGGTGGAAGTGATCGCCAGGGCAGAGAAGAAAGACAAGGAAGGCGCAAAGGAGCCGAAAAAGCACATCCTCCGCGTGGGCAAGGTGGTCGAGAAGGACGCCAAGGAGGACAAGGAGGAGAAGAAGGCGGCAACGAAAGACAAGGATGAAAAGAAAGTCGAGAAGAACCGCTACGCCCAGGTGGAGGGCGACCCGGCGGTGTTCGTGATCGGCGAGAAGGCGGTCAGCGCCCTGGCCAAGGACGCGTTCGACCTGCTCGACAAGGAGCTGGTAAGCGTCGGCGTCTCGACGATCCACAAAGTGCAGGCCAAAGGTTCGTCGTCGTTCACGCTGGAACAAAAGAAGGACGAATGGCGCGTGGCCGGCGCGCCGGCGCCGGAATTCACGGCCGAAGAGGACGCAGTGCAAAGCTTTCTGCGGCCGTGGGCGCGGCTCAAGGCCGAGCGCATCGCCGCGTACGGCGCGAAGATCGACTGGAAAGAATTCGGCCTCGATAACCCTTCCTTGAGCCTGACCGTTACCGGAATAGCCAAGAGCGATAAGGAGAAAGAGAAGGAAAAGAAGGCGGTGGCGCACACGCTGGCCCTCGGCAAGGACACCGGCAAGGGCGAGCGCTTCGCCCGGCTCGATCAGCAGCAGGCGGTGGCGGTGCTCGACGCCGCGACGGTCGCGGAGCTGACGCGCTCGCATCTCGACTTCGTCAATCACCGCGTGCTCAAGTACGATCTCGACACGGTCGCCGGCATCAGCCGGCAAATGAAGGGGGGCGACCTGGAGCTGGTCAAGCGCGGCGATCAATGGCGCTTCGCCAAGCCGGACCGGCAGGCCGATGACATCACGGTGGGCGACGTGCTCGAAAAGACCTTCCGGCTCCGCGCCCAGCGGATCGCGGCATATCCGGCGAAAGACCTGAAGCCGTTCGGCCTGGACCAGCCGGCGGCGGTCGTGACGCTGAAGCTGACCGACGCGACCGGCAAGCCGAGCCAGCACGTCATCAAGGTCGGCGACGTCGCCAAAGGCCCCGCCAAGACTTCCGAAGGCGGCAAGACTGCCGGAGTTTCTGAAGGACGCTACGCCCTCATCGACAAGGGCGAGGCGGTGGTCGTCCTGACGCCGGAATTGTCGAAGCACCTGGTGGCGCCGCCGTTGCATTTCGCCGATCGCAATGTCGCCAGCTTCGGCACGGCGGACAAGGTCACCGTGGAACGCGGCCCGCGCAAGGTGGTGTTCACCAAGCCCGACACGACCTGGCAGATGATCAGTCCCGTCAAAGCCGAGGCCGAGGACGCCGCGCTCGACGATTTCCTGAAGGACCTCCGCCGCTTGCGTGCCGATGAGATCGTCGCCGACAAGGGCGACCTGAAGCAGTTTGGCCTGGACCGGCCGCAGGTGCAATGGACGATTGCCGCCGGCGCGAAGGACGTGCTGACGCTCTTGGTCGGCAATCCCGAGCCGGGCAAGGTCAAGGACGCGCGCCGCTACGCGAAGCTCGGAACCAGCGACACGATCTTTCTCTTGAACGCCAAGGAGAGCGCCCGGGCGCTGGATGAATACCGGAGCCGCAAACCGTGGCTGAGCCTGGATGCCGTGCAGGTGGAGCAGTTGTCGTACGGCGGCCCGGCCCCGTTCACGCTCAAGAAGAACGAGAACTTGTGGACCGTCGCCGGCAAGCCGGAGGCGAAGGTCAATGCCAAGGCGATCAGCGATACGCTCGACGCCCTGGCCGACCTGAAGGTCGAGCGCTGGCTCATGGATGACAAGGGCGATCTGCAACTGCACGGCCTGCAGCCGCCGCAGTTGACGATCGACGTGCAGACGGCGTCGGGGAAGCGCAGTCTTTTGATCGGCCGCACCGAAGGCGCTTCGCAGCGCGTCTACGCCGCCGTTGCCGGCGCGACCGCGATCTTCATTGTCAGCGAGGAGGATGCCAAGCGGATCGTGCGGCCGCTGTCAGCGTTCCTGGAAAAATGATTGCACTCGTCGCCGACGCCGTCTAGAGTGCGGTCATTGCCCATTCGAGGATTGCCGATGCGCTGGATTCTTGTTGTCGTCGCCGTCGTGCTGTCATGGTTCAACACCTCCGCGGTCCACGCCGGCGGCCCCAAGAAACTCCTGCTCCTCAGCCAGGGCCCCGACGGCCATCCGCCCGAGACCCATGAGTATGAGGCCGGGCTCAAGATCCTGCAGAAACTCCTCTCCAAGCAACCGAAACTGGATGTGACGATCGTCAAGGCCGACGAGCCGTGGCGCGATGGGCCGGAGCTGCTCGCCAAGGCGGACGGCGCCGTGCTGTTCCTGTCTGAAGGCGCGAAGTGGCTGTCGAACGATCCGAAACGCCTGGCCGCGTTTCAGGACCTGGCCAAGCGCGGCGGCGGACTCACGTGCCTGCACTGGGCCATGGGGACCCGCGACGCCAAGAACATCGCGGCCTTCGTCGATCTGTTCGGCGCCTGCCACGGAGGCCCGGATCGCAAGTACAAGGTGCTGGAGACCGACGTTCACTTTCAGCCCGACACGCCGATCGCCAACGGCTTGAAAGACTTCAAGGTGCGCGACGAGTTCTATTACTTCCTCAAGACCGCCAAGCTCGGTTCGCGGAAGCAATACCTGTTGCCGGTGTTGCTCGCCGACATCGACGGCAACCGCGAAATGGTCGCCTGGGGGTTCACGCGTCCCGGCGACGGCCGCTCGTTCGGCTTCAGCGGCCTGCACTTCCACGAAAACTGGCGGATGCCGGAGTATCGCCGCCTCGTCGCCCAGGGCGTATTGTGGACGATGAACCTGCCGATCCCGGAGAAGGGCGTGGACGTGGAGGTCGGCAAGTGAACGAACGACGCTTGCGGCTTAGCGTTCACGAAACGATGCTCGAACGCTAAGCCGCAAGCGGTGATAACTCACTTGGAGAAGAACATCATGAAACGTGTCATCGCGTCGTTGTTCGTGATCGCCGCCGTGGCGCTGCCGTTTGCCGCCGGTCAGGAGAAGAAGACCGTCATCGGCAAGGTCGTCCGGCTCGATCCGCGCTTCGACAAGATCATCCCGCCGGGCGCCGAGCTGGAGAAAATCAGCGGCGGGCATATCTGGACCGAGGGCACGGTGTGGGTCAAGAACGGCGGTTACCTGCTGTTCTCCGACATTCCCAACAACGTCGTCATCAAGTGGAAAGAAGGCCAGGGCGACAGCAAGTTCGTGCACCCCTCCGGCTACACCGGCAAGAAGAAGCGCGGCGGCAAGCCCCGCGACGAGCCCGGCTCCAACGGGCTGTCGATCGATCCGCAAGGCCGGCTCACGTTGTGCCAGCACGGCGACCGCCGGGTTGCCCGCATCGACGTCAAACTCGGGCCCGACACGAAGTCGATGCTCGACGCCAAGACCATGAAGAAGACCACGCTGGCCTGGACCTTTGACGGCAAGCGGCTCAACAGCCCCAATGACATGACCTGGCATTCGAACGGCGACCTGTACTTCACCGACCCGCCGTACGGTCTGGAGAAGTGGTACGACGACCCGGCGCGCGAGCTGGACTACTGCGGCGTGTACCTGCTCAAGCCGGACGGCACATTGAAGCTCTTGACCAAGGAGATGTCGCGGCCCAACGGCATCGCCCTGTCGCCGGACGAAAAGACCTTGTACGTCGCCAACTCCGATTTCGCCCGGCCCATCTGGATGGCGTTCCCGGTGAAATCGGATGGCACGATCGGCGACGGCCGGGTGTTCTACGACGCCGGCGAGTTCGTCAAGGCCAAGCGGCCCGGCCTGCCCGACGGCATGAAGGTCGACATCCACGGCAACCTGTTTGCGACCGGGCCGGGCGGCCTGCACGTCTTCGCCCCCGACGGCAAGCTCCTGGGCACGCTCGACACCGGCGTGCCGACCGCGAACTGCTGCTTCGGCGACGGCGGCAGCACCCTGTACGTCGCCTGCAACCACGACATCGGCCGCATCAAGACGGCCACGAAGGGAAAAGGGTTCTAAATCAGTCATCGCCAACCGTTAAGCCGGAGGTTGTCATGTTCCAGCGCGCTCTGTTGATCCTCGTCGTCGCCGTTTCGATCGTGGTGCTTCCGAAGACCGCCGGCCGGGCGGGCGACGAGGCGGCGCTCGCCAAGCGGCAGCTCGACAAGCTCGGCGTCCAGCGCGGACTGTGCATGCTGCTCGGCGACAAAGCCGAGCTGGCGGTCCCACTGGCGCGGCAGACGGAACTGACCATCTTCGTGCAAGCGCCGGACGCCAAGCAGGTCGAAACGCTACGCCGCCAGGCCGACGCGGCCGGGCTGCTCGGCACCCGCGTCTACATCCATCACGACAACTACAAGCGGCTCCACCTGGCCGACAATCTGGTGGACGCCATCCTTCTCGATGACAAGACGGCCGGGCCGGGAGGAGTCGCCAGGGCGGAATTGCAGCGGGTGCTGCGCCCGGACGGCAGGATCCTGGCGGGCGGGGTCGTCGCGACCAAGGCGGCGCCCGAGGACACCGACACCTGGACGCATCCCTACCACGCGCCCGACAACAATCCACAATCCAACGATCTCACTGCCCGCCGCCCGTTCCTGACGCACTTCCTCGCCGAACCCTGGTATTGCCCGCTCACGCAGATGACCGTGGTGTCCGGCGGCCGCATGTTCAAGGCGTTCGGCGATCGCTCGTCGGCCAGGCCGCAGGAGGACATGCTCAACAAGCTGATCGCCATGAGCGCCTACAACGGCACGATCCTGTGGAAGCGCGACCTGTCGCCCGGCTTCATGATCCATCGCAACACGCTGATCGCGACGCCGGACACGCTCTACCTGGGCGACGATGCATCGTGCAAGCTGATCGATGCCGCGACCGGCAAGGTGCGCGACGAGATCGTCGTGCCGGCGAAGCTCTCCGACGGTCCGACCTGGAAGTGGATGGCCCTCGCCGGAGAGAGTCGGGGTGAGAGGATCCTGTACGCGCTGGTTGGCGAGAAGGAAGCGCCGGAGGTCACGCTGCGCGGCGAGCGCATCCGCGGCGCGGGCTGGCCGTGGTGGAAGTACAACAACTACAAGTACGGTTTCGGCCGCACGCTGCTGGCCATCGATCCCGCCACGAAAAAGATCCTGTGGCATCATCGCCAGGAGGAGCCGATCGACGGCCGGGCCGTGTGCCTGAAGAATGGCCGGCTCTACTTCTACAGCGATCAGAAGTTCCTCGCCTGCCTGGACGCGGCCAGCGGCAAGCTGCTGTGGAAGAACTCCGACAAGAAGCTGCTCGACGCCATCGGCGTGCCGGGCTCGGCGCAGCACCCGATGCTGGGTTTCGCGAGCACCGCGTACATGAAGGCCGGCGACGACGCCCTGTACTTCGCCGGTCCGCAACGGCCGCGGATCGTGGCCGCGTCGATCCAGGACGGCAAGCTGCTGTGGAAGCATGACGGCGGCAACGTCCAGCTCGTGCTCCGCAAGGAAGGCCTCTATGCTCTGGGCGAGGGCCGCATCAACGAGAAACCGAGCAGCTTGAAGCTCGACCCGGTGAGCGGCAAGGTGTTGGCGACGTTCCCCAGCCGCGACCGCTGCACGCGGGCCACGGGCTGCGCCGACAGCATCTTCACCCGCGGCGGGGCCGGCGGCAGCACCGCGGTCTTCGACCTCACTTCGGCCGACCCGAAGATGAACACCCTCACTCCGATGCGGCCGGCGTGCACCGACGGCGTCGTGGTCGCCCACGGCCACCTGTTCTGGGGCCCGTGGATGTGCGCGTGCGATCAAACGCAGATCGGCGTCATCAGCCTCGCCCATGCCGGAGGTTTCGACTATCAGCAGCAAGGCAGCGATGCCGAGCGGCTGCAGACCGTGTCCGACGCGGACCTGCACATGCTCGCGACCACGGCAGCCGATTGGCCGACGTACCGCAAGGACAACGCCCGCACCGTCGCGACCCAGCACGAGATTCCCGCAGCGGTCGCCAGGCAATGGGAATATCAGCCGCCGCACCGGATCATCGCCACGGCCCCGACCGCGGCCGGCGGCTTGATCTTCGTCAGCGGCGCCGACGGCATCGTCCGCGCCCTGGACGCGGGGACCGGCAAGCCGCGCTGGTCGAGCTACACCGGTGGGCCGGTCAAGTATCCGCCGACGGTGTGGAACCATCGTCTCTACGTCGGCTCCGGCGACGGCTGGGTCTACTGCCTCGAGGCCGCCACGGGCAAGACGCGCTGGCGCTTTCGGGCCGCCCCCCAGGAACGCATCATGCCGGTGTACGGCGCGCTATCGTCCACCTGGCCCGTCGGCAGCGGCGTGCTCGTGGACAGCGGCGTCGCCTACGCAGCGGCCGGCATCTTCAACTATGACGGCACCCACGTCTATGCCCTCGACGCGGAAACCGGCAAGATTCGCTGGCAGAACAACACGTCGGGCGCCTTGCCCGCGGACGCCAAGGGCGAGGGCGCCGGCGTCAGCGTGCAGGGGCATCTGCTGCTGCACAACAAGTCGATCTACATGCCGGCGGGCAACAAGCCGACGATCGCGTCGTACGCCGTTGCCGACGGCAAGTTTGCCGCGGCGGGACAGGGCCGCGGCAAGCATCTGTACGTCCGCAATGGCCAGGTGCGGGGCACCGGCTTTCCGCTGTACTGGCGGCCGGACGACGACCACTTCTTGACGCCGCTGGAATTGGAAACGCCGGCGGGCATCCTCGACGTGGCGACGGCGCGGATCGCGAAGCACAACGGGGACGCGAAGAAGCCGGTCTGGGCCGTGGACAAGCCGTTTGGCGAGATCGCGGCCGTGGCCGTCGGCAAGAACGCGGCGATCGTTGCCGGTGTGAACCGCGACAAGAAGGGAGCGGTGACGGCAAGCGGGCTGTGCGCGATTGATCTGCATAACGGCGCGATCCTGTGGCGCGAGGCGCTGCCGGCGCCGCCGGTCGCCTGGGGAGCGGCCCTCGACCGCGACGGGCGGATCGTGGTGACCATGACCGACGGGCGGGTGGCGGCGTATCGGTAAACGACGCTTGATGGGCCCGCTTATGCACCGATGAGGTCGCGCGTGCGCTAAACGGGTCGGGCCAGGCGCCGTTTTACGTCAATGTTTCGGGAGCGTTCGCAAATACGCTCGGGCGCGTGTCAAGATCGCGCGATGATCGAAGGCCAGTTTCGGCGGGCGCTCTAGCGGAAACCAGGCCGCAGCCTTGGCGTCGTCGGCCGCGCTCGGCTTCACCTGATTCACGTTCACCCTCGCCAGGTACACGACGCTGATCGTTCGGCCGCGCGGGTCGCGGCCCGGGTCGCCGAACACGCCGATCGCCGCCAGCTTCCCGACCTGGATTCCGGTTTCCTCCACCAACTCCCGCCGGGCCGACTCTTCCAGGGTTTCGTCCATGTCGATGAAGCCGCCGGGCAGGGCCCAGGCGCCCGCAAACGGCGGCCGCTTGCGCTGGATGAGCAGCACGCGCGGCCGGCGCTCCTTCGTGAGCACGACGACGTCGACCGTCACGCACGGCCGCGGATAGTCGTAACAGAATTGCGTCTTCGCCATGGGTTCACGACGTGGATACGGCGGCGGGCGTAGTCGTCGAGCGCGGCGCATCCATGAACCGCATCACGCCGGCGATGCCGACGACGGCCAGCCCGAGGACGATGAGGACGCCCAGCCACATTTTCGCGTTGGTGCGCATGCCGGCCAGCGCCGCCGACCGGCCGGCCAGAGCCGAGCTGATGAAGAACATGGCCAAGGCAATGATCAGCTTGATGCCGAAAAAAAGGTGGTAGCGGAACTTGGCGTCCGCCTCCAAGGCGCTCCAGCGTTTGGCGCCGAGAAACGTCCAGAACCCCGTGGCCAGGAAAACCACGATCATGACGTGGACGAAGATGCGCCACCGCGAATGCAGTGTCTCCCGGAAGGCGGCGCGCTGCGTTTCGTCCAGCTGCGCCAGCGCCGGCATCAGCACGAAGCGGACGTAGATCGGCACGCCGATCGCCAACGAAGCGGAGAGGATGTGAAGCCAGCGCGCGGCGAGCGTGATCAGAAACTGCGGTTCCATGAGGAATCCCGTCGAGGTAGGTCGCGGTAGGGTCGCGGTTCGCCGACAAGCCACGACTTTCTTATGGCGCTAGCCGCTCGCACGTCCAGCTGCCGTCCGGCAGGCGGCGATAGCGGAGGCGGTCGTGCAGGCGGTTGTCGCGGCCTTGCCAGAATTCGATCATGTCAGGCTTCACGCGGAAACCACCCCAGTGCGGCGGGCGCGGAATGTCGTCGCGCCCGGCGAACTGACGCTCCAGGGCCGCCATCCTGTCCTCCAGGAACTGGCGATCGGGAATCACGGCGCTCTGCGGCGAGATCAAGGCGCTGAGGCGGTGCCCGCGCGGCCGGCTTTGAAAATAGGCGTCCGATTCGGCGGCGCTGACGCGCTCCGCCGTCCCTTCGATCCGAATCTGACGCTTGCATTCAGGCCAGTAGAAAACGAGGGCCGCACGGGAATCGGCGGCCAGGTCGGCGGCCTTGCGGCTCTCGTAGTTCGTATAGAACACGAAGCCGCGCTCGTCCCAACCCCGCACCAGCACGATCCGAGCCGAGGGAGCGCCGTCGGCGCCGACGGTCGCCAGGGTCATGGCCGCGGGTTCCGGATCGGGCAGCTGGAGGGCTTCGGCGTCGGCGTACCAGCGGGTGAACAGCGGCCAGGGCGTGGCCGGCGGAACCACATCATCCAAACGCGGCAGGTCACGGTCGTTCATAAGCGCAAAAAAAGTCCCGCTGAAGAATCTTTCGGCGTCGCCCAGTCACCGAATTCATCATACAGCGGGACAAACGGCATCATAGTCGCCGGAGACCGGGCTGCAAGCACAATCCAAAAAAAAATTCTTTTTTTTTCCTCGAGGCGATCCTGGCGAGGATCACCCACTCCCAGAAAAATGCCTATCAGGTAGGTGACGCGACACGAGGATCGATTCGATGCGGCCGCCAGCCGATTGAGATTCTCCGGGTCGCTGGTCGCGGAATTGAATCCTGAGACCCCGCGGCGGATTTCCGGATTCCGCGGCGGTTTTCGCGGTTCAGCCGTTACCATAAAAGAGATGCCCAGTCGGGTCCCCCGGGTGACGGCCAATCCTCAGCATCTGATCGCCGAGGCGCGCTCCGGCAGCGCGGCCGCCCTCGGAACGCTCCTGGAGCTATACCGCAATTACCTGCGGCTCCTGGCTCGCGTGGAGATCGGCCGCCGCTTGCAGGGGAAGCTGGACGCCTCGGACCTGGTGCAGGAGACGTTCGTCGAGGCGCATCGCAACTTCGGCCTGTTCCGGGGCGCCGACGAGCCGCAGCTTTTGGGCTGGCTGCGGCAAATCCTGGCCGCCAAGGTGGCCAATCTGCTGCGTCACTACTTCGGCACGAAGGGACGCGACATCCGGCTGGAGCAGGCCGTCGCCGGCGCCTTGGAGAATTCGTCGCAAGCATGGGGCCAGCAGCTCGCGGCGGCCCTGTCGTCGCCCAGCCAGGCGGCTTCGCGGCGCGAGCAGGCGGTGCTGCTGGCGGACGCCCTGGGGCGGCTGCCTGATGATTACCGGGACGTGATCGTGCTGCGCAACCTGGAGGCGCTGACGTTTCCGCAGGTGGCGGAGCGCATGTCGCGATCGCAGGACAGTGTGGAAAAGCTCTGGCTGCGGGCCCTGACCCGGCTGCGGCAAGTGTTTGGAGAAGCGTGATGGCGGTCCATGACGATGTCGCGCAGGACCAGGCAACGCCGGACGCCGCGTTGCCGGAGGGCGCCATGCCGGCGCAGATCGTGGCCGGCGACGCCGATCCCGCCGACGATCCGCGATTGCTGCAAGCCGTGCAAGAGTATCTGGCGGAGCTGGAGGCCGGCCGCCGGCCGCGCCGGCAGGAGTTCGTGCGGCGTTATCCCGACATTGCTGCCTCGTTGGGGCCGTGCCTCGACGGTCTGGACCTGGTCCATCAGGCGGCCCTCAAGGACACGCAATCCTTCCCGCCGACCGCGACGCCCGGCGAGCGTTTGCCCGCGGATCCCCTCGGCGACTTTCAGATCATTCGTGAAATTGGCCGGGGCGGCATGGGCATCGTGTACGAGGCGGTGCAGCTGTCGCTGGGACGCCAGGTCGCACTGAAAGTGTTGCCGTTCGCCTCGACGCTCGATCAGCGCCGCCTGCAACGGTTCAAGAACGAAGCTCAGGCGGCCGCGCAGTTGCACCACACCAACATCGTGCCGGTCCACGCCGTCGGCTGCGAGCGCGGCGTGCATTTCTACGCCATGCAGATGATCGATGGGCATTCGCTGGCGACAGTCATCGAGCAGATGAGAGGCCAGGCGGCAGGCGACAGGGATCAGGCGGCAGGAGACAGGAGGCAGGAGTCAGGAATCAGGGGTCAGGGGTCCAGAAGTCAGGGGTCAGGAGTCAGGAGTCAGTGGTCAGGAGGCAGGGGTCACGAGGCAGCGAAGGGGGAGATGCCCGCTTGGCCGATTCCCGAAGAGACGAGTTCGCCGCTCTCGATGGCGCTGTCGACGCAGCGGACCAGCAAGCCGCGGGATTTCTATCGAAGTGCCGCCGGCCTGATGGTCCAGGCGGCCGAGGCCCTGGAGCACGCGCATCAGTTCGGCATCGTGCATCGCGACATCAAGCCGGCCAACCTGCTGATCGACGCCCGCGGCCAGTTGTGGATCACCGATTTCGGGCTGGCCCAGGTGCAGGCCGATGCAAGCCTCACCCAGACCGGCGACCTGGTCGGCACGCTGCGGTACATGAGCCCGGAACAAGCCTCCGGGCAGAGCCTGCAGCTCG
Organism: Gemmataceae bacterium; assembly: GCA_022616435.1. GTDB lineage: Bacteria > Planctomycetota > Planctomycetia > Gemmatales > Gemmataceae > JAKEET01. Next base: position 84 of record JAKEET010000032.1, on the reverse strand, counting down.
ACCAGCGCACCGATATCTATTCGCTCGGCGCCACCCTGTATGAGCTGGTCACGCTGCGGCCGATCGTCGACGGCAAGACCCGGC
>JAKEET010000185.1 GCA_022616435.1 Gemmataceae bacterium | reverse complement strand
CGGAGGAGGAAGCGGGCGTAGGCGTTTGGAAACGCCTTCAAGACGATAGCCGGTGTCGGTCTTGACCCAGCGGCCGTTCTCAAGGTCGCGCTCGGCGATCATTTCCATGAACGAGAAGGCGGGAGCGTTTCGCATGACCAATTCTCCCAATCGCGGGTCATGACGTGTCAAGTCGTCGGCCAAGACGAGATCCAACGTGGTCGCGGTGCGTAATTCGTCCAGGATTTCGCCAACCGGCGGGTCCTCGGCAAAGATGTTCAAGCGAACAGCGAGGCGCGAATCCCTGCGCAAGGGCATCTTGGCGCCGGAATCTGCATCGTGCGGTTGACTTGTCCCCCCATGGGGGCTTGTCGCCCGCGCCCTTTTCGAAACACCCTCCAACCGATAACCGCCGTCGATCTTGACCCAGCGGCCCTTGTCCAAGTCAGCGTCGGCGATCAATTGCAACAACGACAGGGCGAGGACTTTTGGCAATCGCATGTCGCCTAAGTCGGGATCGTGATTCATGAGATTGTCGGCGACCACGAGCTGCAGGCCGGTCGCCTTGCGCAGCTGGTCCAACACGTCGCTCAAGGGAGGACTTTTCGCCACGATGGACAGCCTGGCACGCGCCTTCGGATCGTACAAGAATGGATGCCGGCGCGCCAACTCCTGCCAGACGGCTCGATTCTTGGCGTCGCGTTCCTTCTGGAGCTTCCGTTCGACTTCCGCCTTGTTCGCGACCCGACCCTGAGCCAAGGTGCATTCCTGTGCAGCTAGTGGGAGTGCGCGCACCAAGTGCGCTTGCGCAGCGGCGGATCCAACGGCTCCGCAGCACACGGTGAGCAGCGAAACCAACGGCGCGTAGCCGACGATTCTCAGGGGCTCGGCCGCAGCCTCCTGAATCGTTAACCGCGCAAGGAACTTACTTCTTGTTCTTCTTCCTGTAATGCTCTTCAATGTCTTCCAATCCTCGTGGGCGTTTCAGGTTCTTGAAGGCTGCTTCGCGAACGCGTTGATCAGAATCTCGAAACGCCAATTGCATCAGAATCGTGGTCGTAGCCCGTGCGTTACCGGCGATTGCGAGGCGGACTTCCGGGTTAGTATCGTAAAAGAGATGATGCAACACAACCGGCGATGTTTTCTCGTCTTGCGCCAACTTGACGCGCTCGGTAACAGCCATTGTAGCCAACGGCGGATGGGGTTCGTGCCTCAAGTCCATATGCCTGATCACTTGCTCGTAGGCGTGCTGTTGCAGTTTGGTCTTGTCGGCGGCAGGATCGGCAAGATCAGGCAACGGGCATCCAACCATTCGACGGAGTACCCAACCCGATCGACCTCCCCGCGTCGACAAGTCCTTGCGAAGTCGCTCTGTCTCGTCCACGCCGGTCTCAAACCGAAGCTTGTCGTCCGATGTGAGATTCTTGATCAGAAGGAGGACCAATTCCCTTTGCGTTTGCGAGGGGAGTTCAGCCATCCACCGGCGAAGCGTGGAATCAACGCCGGGGAAGTCGGTAGCCTTTAGCAGCTTTGCGAATTCCCTGCGCGCCGAATCTTCAGGTAGCCTGGAGTCGCCCTGTGAATAGGATATTGTCGGCAGCAAGCATTCCGTTAGGCCGACAAGCAGGAATCGTAATATCAGATTCATGACACATTCCTTTTCGTGCAAAGTCGTCGTGTTCGCTGGTTTCTCGCTCAGTTATTTCAGGTAGTCGCAGATCCTGTCACCCGGCTTGAGAGTTTTCATATCGTAGAGAAAACGCCTTTTGGTACCTGGATCCTCCTCAATGCGTCCGACGAACGCTTCAGCCTCGTATTCTTCTGCTGTCGCTTTCGGCCCGATGCCGTAGCTGGGGTCGTAATACTTGTTGTTGGCCCATACCATGAAATGGCTCTCCCACGACGACGGCGGGTTTGGACTGTTTCCCTGCCCGGGCACCCCCGGTATGTCGTATGCTTCCGTCTTCGTGGGGTCTTCCTGCTCCGTACCCTCGACGCCAGAATAGTAGCTTTTCAAGGTCTTTACCTCATACTTTGCGGCAGTCCCTTGCTTCGGCGCCCATTCCTTGACGATGAATAGCTTCATGTTCTCGAAGTCCTTCAGATTGGGTTGAACACCCACGATTTTGCATTCATTCCCATTTATTTCGCCGAGCCCCTGTGCCTTCAAGACTCGTAACATGAAACGCGTCCATGCCATGCACTGCCCATTACCTTGCTGTAGTAGCGTCAGAGATTCCGCCGCCGGACATTTGGCTCCCTCATTGCGATCGGTGTCGACGTTCTTGTCGTATTTTCCATTCTTGTTGACATCAAAGAAACCATAATAGCTCAAGACGCTTCCGTCGGACATTCTCAGGATACTGCGTCCCGCGAAAACAGGCCAAATGCTGTCCAACACTTTGTGGTCGTCAGTCCCAACCTTTCCGCCAATGCCGCTGGCGGCCGAGCAGCCGACATGGATCTCGGTGTGGATGATGTCAGACTCCATTGGAGTCACGATCGGATTCGCCCAGGTCAGATACAAAGGGTTCTTGCTGGAGCCGGCGCCGGCGTAGTCGTCGCCGTTGTTGAAGGAGATGCTCCAGTCAATTGTGAAGGGGTCCACGTACTTGACGCTATCGTCGAAATCGTCGTCGGCGTTCATCGGCGTCATCGTCGCGGCCGTTCCAGCTAGAGTTACCGTGCTGGTCTTGCCGCCGATGTTCTTCGCTGCTCCCCACTCCCCCTGGATTCGCAGGCGCGAAACTTGGATCACCGACGATCATCGTCGCCGCCGGTTGGATTGTCAAGGATAATCCGAAACCACACGCGGTCTTGATCGTTTCTACATCGAGTCGGCTAGCTCCCTTCGCGGAAGCGGTAGCCGACGCCGCGGACGGTCTCGATGAACTCGGATTCGCCGCCGAGCTTGCGGCGCAACGATTTGATGTGGACGTCGATGGTCCGCTCCAGGACGATGGCGCCTTCTTCGATGGCGAAATCCATGAGCTGCTGGCGCGTGAAGGCCCGGCCGGGCTGCCGCAGCATGCATTCGAGCAGGCGGAACTCGGTCGGGGTCAAGTCCAGCTCGTGGTTGTTCACGGTGGCGCGGTGCTTGATCTTGTCCAGGACCACGCCCAAGTGCTCGAGCACGTCTTTCGACTCGGTCGAGTTGTCGGAACGGCGCTGCAGCGCCCGGATGCGCTGCAACAGCACCTTGGGGCTGAACGGCTTGGTGACGTAATCGTCGGCGCCGACCGAGAAGCCGACTACCTGATCCATCTCCTCGCCCTTGGCGGTGAGCATGATGATGGGGATGCCGTGCGACTGCTTGCCGGCGCGGATCTGCCGGCAGACTTCGAGGCCGTCCAGGCGCGGCAGCATCAGGTCGAGGATGATGAGGTCGGGCAAGTGCATCTGCGCCTTGCGCAGGCCCTCCTGGCCGTCGTGGGCGACGAACGTCTCATAACCTTCCCTGTGGAGGTTGTAGCTGAGCACGTCGCACAGATCGCGCTCGTCCTCGATGATCAAGATACGCGGCTTCGACATGGCAATCATGCGTGAAGTCTTGAATCCTGGAGGGCTATTCGAGAAGGGAACTGACCCCACGGGTCAGCACCCATTCATTTCGATGCTTCCATGGCGGCGGGGCGATGACGGATGATTTCACCTTCGACCAGGTAGACCACGTCCTCGGCGATGTTGGTCGCGTGATCGGCGATCCGCTCCAGGTGGCGGGTGGCCGAGAACAGCGACATGCAGGGCTCGACCATGTCCGGGGATGATTTCATGGCGGCGATCAGCTCGTTGATGATGTCGCGATTGCAGCGATCCACCTCGTCGTCCAGCCGGCACACGGTCCGCGCCAGCCGCGCGTCCAGGTGGACGAAGGAGTCGAGGCTCTGCCGCACCATCGACGTGGTCAGATCGGTCATGCGCTGCAGCTTGGCGGGCATGGCAACGCCCGGCAGGGTCGCGAGGTGTTCGGCCCGCTCGGCGATGTCCTCGGCCAGATCGGCCATGCGCTCCAGCTCGGCGTTGATCTTGAGGGCGGCGGCGATGCGCCGCAGGTCGATGGCCACCGGCTGGTGCAGTGCCAGAATCTTGAGGCATTCTTCCTCGACGTGGTTCTCGTCGATGTCGATCTGGTCGTCGCCCCGGATCACTTCTTCCGCAAGATCGACGTCGCGCTTCTGCAGCGAACGGATCGACTTGTGGAGCGCGTCTTCCACCGACGCCGCCAGCTGGAGCAAGTCGCGCTGCAGGTTGTCGAGATCGCGCTGCAAATGCTTGGACATTTCGCTCATCCGAATCGGCCGGGTGATGTCACGACACGGCGGCGCCTCGGTTTCTTCATGGTGCGGGTCACGATCTGCGGCGGGGCTAATATAGGCGCCGACTATGTAGATTTGATAAAGGAAACGCGAAGAATATCAACAGCTTATCCGACATCGGTTTGCGGCAGCACTACCGTAAACGACGTCCCTTGCCCAACCTGACTCGCCACGCGGACGCCGCCGCCCATCGCCTGGGCCAGGTGCTTCACAATCGACAGCCCCAGCCCGGTGCCGCCCATCTCGCGCGAGCGGGCCTTGTCTACCCGGTAGAAGCGCTCGAACACGCGTGGCAATTCATGTTCCGGAATGCCGATGCCGGTGTCGCGCACTTCCACGATCGCCTTGCTATCCTCGGCCCACCAGTGCAGCTGGATCAGGCCTTCCGCCGGTGTGTACTTGATGGCGTTGTCCACGAGATTGTCGAGAATCTGGCTGAGGGCGTCCGGATCGGACCAGGCGGTGACGCCGTCGGGAGGGATGCGCGCGGGCGGCACCGCCTCCAGCCGCTGGTTCTTGGCGCGGGCCCGCTCCTGATGGCGTTCGATGCAGGCCAGCACCGCGGCATCGACCGCCACCTCGTCCCGCTTGAATTGCTCGGTCCCGGCCTCGACTTTCGCCAGGTCAATCATGTCGACGATGAGCATGAACAACCGCTGCGCCTGCGTTGCGATCCGCTCCAGGAAGCGGCCGCGATTCTCGACATCGTCGACGGCGCCGCTCTGCAGGGTTTCCGCGCAGGCCACGATCACCGACAGCGGCGTCTTGAGCTCGTGCGACACGTTGGCGACGAACTCTTGACGAACCCGCTCGAGCCGGCGCATTTCGGTCACGTCGTGCAGGACCAGCACCGCGCCGCGGACCGGCCGGCCCGGCAGCGGCGCCGCGTGGACGGTGAACGAGCGTTGCCCCGGCCCAAGCCAGTCCAGGTTTTGGCCGCCGAGTTCAGGCGCCGACAGCAGCCGCTCCACCAGGTCGTGGACGGGCCGATAACGCACGACTTCCCAGAGCCTGCGGCCGACGGCCTGGGACACGCCGAATTCCAGCAGCTCGCCGGCGCGGTCGTTGGCGAACAGGACCGTCTGCGCGGCATCAACGGCAATGACGCCCTCGACCATGCTTCCCAGCACGGCCCGCAACTGCTGGCGGTCGTGGTCCAGCTGGGAGAACTGCGAGGCCAGGCGCTCGCTCATTTGATTGAAGGCCCCGGCCAGCGCGCCCAGCTCGTCCTGGCGTTCGCTGTAGACCTTGTGGCCATAGTCGCCGGCGGCGACGGCCGCCGCCCCTTCGCGGATCATTTGCACCGGCCGGACGACGCGTCGGGCCAGCCACCACGCCAGGAACAGGGCGAAGGCGGCGGTGGTGGCCGCGGTGCCCCAGGTCAGCCATTGCAGATGCCGCACGTGCTTCTCGATGTCGGCGATCGGCAGCGCGACACGCACGAATTCCACGAGCGATTGCGCGTTGCTCACGCGCCGGGCCAGGTACATCGTGTTCGTTTGGGTCGTCGCGCTATGGCGGGTCGTCACGCCGACCAGGCCGGCGCGCGCACTGGCGATCTCCCGGTCCGCGAGGCTGGACGGATCGTCACGATCGCTTTCGGCCACGACGCGGCCGTCGGCGCCGATCAGGGCAATGCGCGGGCCGAATTCCTCGCGCAACGAGCGCAACCGCCCTTGCAATTGCTCGAGGTTCTGGCCGCGCACCAGCTCGTCCAGGAGGGCGGCCTTGCTGCGCAGCCGCTCTTCCACGGCCTGCAGACCGGCGTCGCGCATCCAGCCGCCGCCGATCAGACCGAGGGCGACCAGCGGCAACACCACAAACAGGGCGAACGCGAGCAACAGCTGCCAGAAGATGGGAAATCGGCTCATCACCACAGAATAGATGGGCGCAGCCGAAATGTAAATCGATTGCCGCATTCCCGCCTTCTCCTTCTCGTTCTCCTTCTCGTTCTCGATTTCGGTTTCGAGAAGGAGAAGCAGAAAGAGAAGGAGAACGAGAACGAGAAAGGGGCGGCTTGTTCACTTGCTCAACGCCGTCAGATACGCGTCGATGGTGGCGCGGTCGGGCGCCTTCAGGGTCACGCCGAGGGGCCCGGCATTGACGAGGATGACGTGTTTGGCCAGCTCGCCGTCCTTCTTGAAGGCGGCCAGCTCCTTGGCGCCCTTGCGGAAGACCCAGAGCCGGCCGTCTTCGACGATGGTTTCGAAACCATCCTGGACCGCGACATAGCCGATGAGCGTGGCCCAGTCGGGCGCCTTGAGCGTCACCTTCCAGGGCTGGACGTTGATGCGCGTCACGTGTTTCTCGGAAAAGCCGCTCTTTTCCGCCTCCATCAACTCCTTGCTGCCCGCCCGGAACACCCACCAGCGGCCGTCGTCTTCCTTGAGCACGAACCCGGGACGAGCGGGCAATGGCCCGGTCTTGATGCCGCCCGTTTTCACGATCGCGGGACCGGCCTTGCCCCCGCCGAAATCAGCCACGGCCACGGTCAAGGAAGCCGTCTTGCCGGGTTCGAAGACGATGCGACGAGTGACCGACTTGCCCTTCCAGGTCAGCGTCAGCGTGTAGCTGTAGCTGCGGCCGGGTTCGAGGGGCGGTGAGATGAAGGTGCGGCGCGCTCCCGAGGACTCGGTCTTGGTCCCCTCGATGGCCACGGCCGCGTCGGCGGGCACGTTGAGCACGATGGTGGCCGAGGCGTTCTGGGTTTTCGCCGGCTGGGATTTCCCCGGCTGGGCCTGGTCCGGCTGGGCTTTCTCGGCGTTCGCCGGCTGCACCGCCTGGGTGTGGGCCAGCAGGGCGGCAACGAGGGCGAGGCTGACAAGGCTGCGGAGCATGGGAGTCCTCCTTGGGAAAGGTCGTGGAACTGGGATCAACCGAACCGCCCGGTGATGTAATCGTTGGTTTCCCGCACGGACGGGTCGGTAAACAGTTTGGGTGTGGGGCCGAATTCAATCACATTCCCAAGATACATGAAGGCGGTGTAGTGGCTAGTGCGCGACGCCTGGTGCATGTTATGGGTGACGATGAGGACGGAGTACTCCCCCGCCAGCTCGTGGATGAGGTCCTCGATCTTGCCGGTGGCGATGGGGTCGAGCGCCGAGCAGGGTTCGTCCAGGAGCAGGACCTCCGGCTCGCCGGCGATGGCGCGGGCGATGCACAGGCGCTGCTGCTGGCCGCCGGATAAGGCCAGGCCGCTCTCATGGAGACGATCCTTGACCTCGTCCCAGAGGGCCGCGCTGCGGAGGGCCTTTTCGCAGGCTTCATTCAAGGCCGCCCGGTCGCGGATGCCGTCGATGCGCAACGGGTAGATCACGTTCTCGAAAATGCTCATCGGAAACGGGTTCGGCTTTTGAAAGACCATGCCCATGCGCTTGCGCAGCTCGATGACGTCCACGGCCGGCGCGTAGATGGATTCCCCGTTCAGGGCCATGTCGCCGCGGATGCGGATCGTGTCCAGCAGGTCGTTGAGGCGGTTCACGCACCGCAGCAGCGTCGATTTGCCGCAGCCGGACGGCCCGATCAGCGCCGTGACCTTGCCGCGCGGGATGTCCAGCGACACGTCGAACAGCGCCTGCTTCGGGCCGTACCACAGCGAGAAGGTGAGGATGCGCAGGACGTGCTCTTCCTTGGCCAGCTCGGGGTGCACGAACGTCGTGACCGACTCGCCGCGCGCGATCGCCCCCAGGCGCAGCGGCTCGCCGATCGCGATCTTCTCGACGGCGCCGTCCGGCGGCGTCTCGGGGCCGGGATGCGAGGCCATGGCTTGCTGAGAGATGATGGGTTGTTGGGAGATCATGTCACGCCCGCCTTAGAATTGACTGACCTGGAAGCGGCGGCGCAGCCGGCGCCGCAGCAAGACCGCGGTGATGTTCAGTAACGCCACGAGGGCAATCAAGAGCAGCGTGGTCGTGTAGACCATGGGCCGGGCCGCCTCGCTGTTGGGGCTCTGAAAACCGACGTCGTAGATGTGGAAGCCCAGGTGCATGAAGCTGCGCGACAGGTGCTCCAGCGGGAAGATGCCGGGCAGCTCGGGCGCCAGCTTGACGGCGCCCACGAGCATGATCGGCGCGACTTCGCCGGCGCCGCGGGCCATCGCCAGGATCATCCCCGTCATGATGCCGGGCATGGCGCGGGGCAGCACGATGCGGCGAATGGTCTGCCACTTGCTCGCCCCGCAGGCGTACGAGCCCTCGCGCATCGAGTTGGGCACGGCGGCCAGCGCTTCCTCGGTGGCGACAATCACCACCGGGACCGTGAGCAAGGCGAGCGTCAGCGCCGCCCACAGGACCCCGCCGGTGCCGAAGGTCGGGTTGGGGAGCTTGGCCCGGTAAAAGCCGTCGAAATACGGGATCGTGACGATGAGGAAGATGACCAGCCCAAAACAACCGAGCCACAACACGAGCGACCCCCGGCCCAGAAGCCGGCCCAGAATGGTGCCCCGGCGCTCCTTCTGGCTCCCCTGCAAATAGGCCAGGAACGCGAAGAAGCCCACCAGCACGGCGGCAGTCAAACCGAGCCACCACGACAAGGGGGACAACGGCGTCACCTGAACCCGCTCGGGACCGCCATCGACAAAGGCGCCGACCAGGTAGCAGAAGAAGCCCAGGCCGAAGACGCCGAAGACGATGCTCGGCACGCCGGCGAGGTTGTTGATGGCGATGCGCACGATGCTGATGATCGGCCCGGACTTGGCGTATTCGCGCAGGTACAGGGCCGCCATCACTCCGAAGGGCACGACCACCAGCGACATCAGGAGCGCCATGAGGACCGTGCCGAAGATGGCGGGAAAGACGCCGCCCTCGGTGTTCGCCTCGCGCGGGTTGTCCGTGAGGAACTCCCCCCAGCGCGAGAAGTAGACGCCCCATTTGTCGCCGGTGCTAAGCTGGTTGGCCGGGTAGGCGCGAACGATGCGGGCCAGCGGCAGGTTCACCTCCTCGCCGTCCGCGGTCCGCAGCACGATGCGAAAACGATCGTTCTGCTGGTTCAGCGCCGTGATTTCGCCGCGGATGCGATCCCCTTCCGCATGGGCGTGTTTGCGGACTTCCTGCAGGCGCTGTTCTGCCGCGGCGACCTCCGGCGTTCCCTCGCCGTAGCGCAGCTCGGCGTCGCGAACCGCCAGCCGGGCGTTGTTCTCCTCGGCGCTCAACTCGCCCAGCTCGACTTTCTCCAACCGGACGCGACGCCGCTGCCGCTCCAGGACCGTCGGATGATGCTCCTGGAACAGCTGCCACGCCGCCTCCGGCGTCTCGGCCTGGGGTTTGCCGTCCACCACGAACTTGTGCGGCGTGCCGTAGAAGTAGCCCCAGGTGAACCGCTCCACCACCAAGGCCCACTCAGGCTCGCCTTCCGCGGCAACCTGGAAATCGCTGACCCACGTGTGATGGGTGCCGGTCAGGTCGAAGTTGCCGGTGCGCAGCAAGCGGCGCCGCACCCAGCCCTCGTCGGCGTCGGCTTCCGCGCGCGCCTTCTCCTTTTCCGCCGGGGTCAGTGCGTCGATCACCCCCTGCTCCGGCTTGTACGTCTCCGTTCGCGTCACCTCGCCGAGCAGGACCTTGCCTTGCGCCGTCTTGATTTGAACCGCCGGGACGGGCCAGAAGGTCGAGGTCCCCTGGTAGGCGACGAGCACCAGCAAACCGACGATCATGAGCAGCGCCAGCGCCAAGGCGCCGCCGCAGAGCCACACCGAAGGCTCGCCGTGGGCCAAGAGCGACGTCCGCCAGCGCGTCCTCTTGGGGCGGACGGCGGCGGCCTCGGCAGGCGTCGAGACGACAGGAGCGGTCGCGCTCATAGCTGGTAGGCCCTCCGCCGGAACCGCAGACGAATCACCTCGGCCACCGTGTTCAGCACGAAGGTCATGCTGAACAGCACCAGGGCCGCCAGAAACAGCGTGCGAAAATGCGTGCTGTCCCGAACCGCCTCCGGCAGCTCCACGGCGATGTTGGCGGACAACGTGCGGAAACCGCTGAAGATGCTCCAATCCATCACCGGCGTGTTGCCCGTGGCCATCAGCACGATCATGGTTTCGCCGACGGCGCGGCCCATGCCGATCATCACCGCCGAAAACATGCCGCTCATGGCCGTGGGGATGATGATGTGGGTCGCCGTTTGCCAGCGCGTGGCGCCGGCCGCCAGGGAGCCGGCGCGCAGGTGCTCCGGCACCGCGGACAAGGCATCCTCGGCGATGGTGTAGATGATGGGGATGATCGCGAAGCCCATGACGAAGCCGACGACCAGCGCGTTGCGCTGCGAGTAGGGCCCGAGAAAGCCGCCGCGGCCGTCGAAACCGAGCCCGCTCAGCGACACGGCCATCAGCCAGGCCAGGAGCAGGACGATCAGGCAGCCGACCGCGAATTTCACCAGGTCAAGGACGGCGGCGCCGCCGCGCGTCAGGCCGGCGCTGCGCTGTCGCACCCACGGGCTGATCCAGCGCGAGAACAAGAAGGCCGTGAGCATCGCCGCGACCGGCGTCAGCAGCAACACCAGGCCGCCCGTGGCGCTGCCCCGGCCGTTGAGCCACGCGCGCACGTCTCCCCCGAACAACGTTAGCTCCATGAGATGGCCGATGGGGACCGCGATCAGCAGGCCAAACGCCAGGGCGAGGAACATGAACAGGAATTTCCAGCGGGCCAGCGACCGGCTCGGTTTTTCGGGCAGGACCTGCCACAAATAGGCGCCCACCAGGAAGCTGAGCCAGATCGTAAAGACGCCGGCGAGCACCGCGGGCACGACATTCTCCACGAACTGGGCAAACACCAGGCCGGCAAGAAACCCGAGGACCACGCTCGGCAAGCTCGCCATCATCTCGATCGCCGGCTTGACGTAGGTTTTCGCCCGCGGATCCAGGAACTCGCTCGTGTACAGCGCCGCCAAGAGGGCGAGAGGCACGCCGAACAGCAAGGAGTAGAAGGTCGCCTTCACGGTGCCGAAAATCAACGGGATGAGGCTGAACTTGGGCTCGAAGGCGTCGTTGCCGCCGGACGACTGCCACATGTACTGCGGCGCTTCGTAGCCCTCGTAGTGAACCTTGCCGAACAGGGCGCGGCGGGTGATCTCGGGGTGCTTGGGATCGATGTCCCAATGCCAGACTCCGCCCGCCACCGCCACGACGCCGTCCTCCTTGGGCGCCAGCGCCAGCGCCTTCACGGGGTCCTTGCCGGGCGCCGCCAGGTCCAGCATCAACCGGTCGCTGGTGACTTGAATGACCCGCACCGAGCCGTCCTCACAGCCCGCCAGACCGATGCGCGTCCGGTCGGACACCGCCAGGGCTGTGACGGGTGAGCCGGCGCCGGCGAACTCATGGCCGCAGACCATCTTGGCGCCGTCGGTGGTATCCGGATCGCCCGCGTTGCATTCGAACCAGGCCCGGACGCGCCCGGAGCTGTCGCCCACCAGGAAGGTCCCTTTCCCGATCAGGGCCTGCACCGCGGTGATGCTGAGGTGGGATCCCTCCAGGAGCTGGAGCGTTTCGGCCACGCGCGGCGCCGCGGCGTCGCGGGCGTCGAAGCGCATCATCAAGCCATCCTTCCAGAACACGTACAGCTGATCGCCGACTGCCGAAACGAGAAGAGCGACAGGCGGTCCCTTGCCCGCCGGCTCCTGGTAGGGCAAGTCCATTCCGGAGAGTTTGAGCACGGTCTCGCCCGTGAGCAGGTTCGTTTGCTCACGAACCGTGTTGAGCCGGAGCTCGCCGGCGGCGCTGAGAATCGCGACCACCACGCCCGTCGTGGTCTCGGATTGATCGATCCGGAGGACCGGCGACGGCGATCGCCCCTTGGCGGGCTCCTTGATCGTCAGCGCCAGCTCCACACGCCGGAACTTCCCCTGAGGCGTGCGGATCACCACGCCGTTCTTGAAGGAAAGGGACTCGCCCGACTCCAGATCGTTCGCACCCGGCGGAAGTTCGTCGCCGTCAATGAAGCGACTGTTGATCTTGATGGCGCCGGTTCGGACGGAACCATCGGTAAAACCGAAGGCGGCCTCGCTCGAGCCGGCGGCGAATGACCACGCCGTCAAGGCCTGGCCATCAAAGGGTTTGCGCTGCTCCAGCAACTCGCCGGTGGGCAAATGAATGACTTCCACGCGCCCGTCGCGAAACAGGCCCCAGGCGATGACCTGGTCTTCGTCCACGCCGATGTGGACGGGCGCTTCCTTTCTCCAGACGCCGATCTGGTTTTCGCGGGTGACCGACGCGGACTGAAACAGGGGATGGACGACCCAAACAAGAAAAAGGAGGACGGTCGCGACAGCGACAATGGTGCCGATGCCGCCCAGGGAAATAAGCGTGTGCGCCACCGCGTCCGCTATCCGGACGGACGCTCTGGTCCTTCGCCCGCGCGGCGCCCTTGACTGTGTCGTTTCCATGTGCCACTCTGGGGCAACAAGATCCCGGTCGCGTGTTTGGGGGGATCCTCGCTCCCCCTCTTCCCATGCAGGAAGTGGGGAGAATACTTTCGATCATGTCCGAGCCCGAGCGCCAGCGAGCGGGCGCATGCCCAGTGTGGGCCAGACGGCCCTTCGCTAGCGCTCAGGCTCGGAAACCAGTGCCTCGGGGACGATTGCCATCAGCGGCCTACGCCGACCGTTTTCAGCGATTTGACCGCAATGGCGTCGCCGACGGGCAGATAGCCCGAACGGACCACGTCCGATTGCCCTTCCTTGCTGAAGATGTAGCGGACGAACTCGCGCCGCAACGGATCGAGCTCGGTCTTGGGCTCGTAGTTGACATAGACGTACAGGAACCGCGCCAGCGGATAATCACCGGCATAGGCCCGCGGCGCTTCGGCCGGAACAAACTCCGACTTGGCGTCCACGGCCAGCGGCAGCGCCCGCACATCGGCCGTCTTGTAGCCGATGCCGCTGTAGCCCATCGCGTACTTGTCGCTGGCCACGCCCTGAACGACCGACGAGCTGCCCGGCTGCTCCTTCACCTCGTTCTTGTAGTCGCCGTTCTTGAGGATGTGTTCCTTGAAGAAACCGTAAGTCCCGGAGGCGGCGTTTCTGCCGAACAACGCGATCGGCTTGTCCGCCCATTCGCCGGTGAGCCCGGCGTCGCCCCAGGTCTTGATGTCCTTGGCGTAGCCTGCTTTGCGCGTCCGCGAGAAGATCGCGTCCACCTGCTGCAACGTCAGGCCCTTGATCGGGTTATCCTTGTGCACGTACACCGCCAGCATGTCGATGCTGGTGGACAACGCCGTCGGGGCGTAGCCGTACTGCGCTTTGAAATCGTCGATCTCCTTGGCCTTCATCGGCCGGCTCATCGGGCCGAAGTTGGCCGTGCCCGCGATGAGGGCGGGCGGCGCCGTCGTCGAGCCCTTCCCTTCAATCTCCGCCTGGACACTGGGATAGAACTTCAGGAATCCCTCGGCCCAGAGCGTCATCTCGTTGTTCATGGTGTCGGAGCCGACGCTCTTGATCGATCCCGACACTCCGGGGACCGGCTTGTAGGCGGGCAACTTCGGGTCCACTTTCACCTGTGCCTGGACCGGCATCGCCACCACCAAGCCGACGCATACCAGCAGCCACGATTTTCCCAGCATAGTCGCCTCCTTCGTGAAATTGGGGAAAGTTAAAGTAAACGTAATCCGTGGCCAACATGTGTTGAAATCGAGAAGAAAGAGTGAAGATCACCCCTTTGAAGGTTTCCGTTGGACAGCGGAAAGCCCAGTGAAGGCTTATGAACCGGCGATCGAAGCGATGTTAAGATTGCGAGATAAGATTGTGTCCTTTTCGTGAAGCGAATGCGGTCGGCATGGACGCCGCCGTTCTTGAGCCAAAACCATCGGATATCGGCTCGCGCTGGCGAATCCTGCGACCGGGGCAAAACTGATCTGTTCTGCTTTTTCTGCGTTGGCCGCGTGGTCGCGATAGGCGCATTTCTGCCCTTGAATCGGCCGCGTCCCGCGCTCGAGGTGGTAGAGTTGGCGTGAATGAAGCGCGTGCCGCGGTCATCAGGATGGTGACCGGTCCGTGCCGTGCATCCCCTCCCTGCGAGACTCTGCCATGAAACTGAAACTCCTGGTCCTGACGGCGTTGAGCTTGACCGGTGTGGCCCTTTCCGCCGCGCCCGCGTCGGCGTGGTGGTTTTGCAAGCACGGCATCAACCGCTATTCCACCGTCATCGTGTGCCGGCCCTACAACGCCTTCACGCCGGTCTGCTCCGGAAGCCTGGTGTGCGATGGTTGCTGCCCGTTCTCATGCCCCGGCCTGCCCAACGGCGCTTCGTGCAGCCCGCACCTCGGCAACCCGATGCTGGGCCTGTGCTACGACCCGGCCGCCCTCCAGGCGATGCAGCCGCGGATGCCGCACCCGGCGATGACGATGCCGGCGGCCCAGCAGTTCCAGGCGCCGATGCCCGCGGGACAGCAGACTCAGATGCCGATGTCCTATCCGGTCCAGCCGGCGGGATACCAGGGCTACTATCCCCAGGCCCATTATCCGATGTACTATCCCTACGCCGGGGCGTATGCCGGACAAATGAATCCCTACCAGCAAGCGCCGGCCTACTGGTACGGTTACGGCTACTAAACGATTCTCGAAGATTTCGAAACTCGACACTCAACGCCCGGGGGACGCGCCCCGGAAGTCCGTCAAGCATCGAACAGCGCCCGGTCTCTTTGGCGAGACCGGGCGTTGTTCGTTGACGACAAGGCGACTCCTGATTCCTGACTCCTGCCTCCCGACTCCTGCCCCTTGACACGTCCGCGCATCTTTTCGAGACTATGCCTATCGCTCTACCTCGCTGGGAAAGGACGACCATGCTCGGCAAATCCCTGGTTGGCGTGTTGAGCCTTGCCCTGGCCGCCGCGGGCGCCGCTCAGGACAAGGGCCCTCAGGACAAGGGCAATGACAAGGACAAATCGCCGCCGAAGGTCCAGCGCAGCGTCACGAGCGCCAAGCTGGAAAGCATTCTGCAGGACATGAAGATCAAGTACGCCAAGACGGCGGGCAAGAACGAAGGCGTTCATTACTACGACTTCGAGCGCAACAACTTCAAGGTCCGCTTGCACAACTACCAGGGCCGCGACCTGTGGGTCGACGTCCACTTCACCGACAAGGTTTCGCTGGACGAGATCAATCAGTGGAACGTCCGCGCCAAGTTCAGCCGGGCGGTGCTGATCAAGAACGCCGACAAGCAATCGACGTCGCTGGAAGCGCAGATCGACTGCGAAGGCGGCGTCACCGACGGCATGATCCGCCAGTTCATCTTGCGGTTCGACGGCGAGATCAAGGCCTTCGTGCAGTTTCTGACCAAGTAGCTCGATGTCCAGCCCCGGGATGAGCGCGGCGATTCCCGGGGATCGAAGGAGCGATCCCATGCGTTGGCGCCGGTTTCCGTGTTCGTGCGTCGTTGCCTGCCTGACGGCGGCCTGCCTGGTTGTGCCGGGCGCTCGCGCCCAGGACGACAAGGTCTTCAAGCAACTGACCGCCGCAGAAACCGAGGCGATCTTGCAAGCGCTCAAGATCGATTTCAAGAAGACGCCGGCCAAGAAAGAGGGGATCGTGTACTACGATTTCCAGCGCGGCGGGCACAAGATGCGGCTGTACTGGTACAACGGCAAGGACTTGATGCTCGACGCGGTCTTTCCGGGCATGTCGCTGGATCGGGTCAATCAATGGAACGTCCGCGCCAAGTTCAGCCGGGCCTGCCTGCACCGCGACGCCAAGGGCGAATTCACGGCGCTCGAGTCCAATCTCGACCTTGCGGGCGGCGCCACCGAAGGCGCCGTCCGGCACTTCTTCAAGGTGTTCGACGATGAAGTGAAGCTGTTCGCCAAGGTCGCCGGCGGCGGCGGCGACGACGCCCTCTACACCCGGGTCGCCAGCGACAAGCTCGAAGCCATCCTGAAAAGCTTGAGCATCGACTACCGGAAGACCCAGGGCAAGGGGGCGGCCGCGTACGAGTTCGAGTCGAACAACTTCAAGCTGCGGCTGGTCAACTTCGGCGGCGAGGATTTGATGATCGACGCCCAGTTCAAGAAGCTGAAGCTCGACGACGTCAACCAGTACAACCTCAATCGCAAGTTCATCCGCTGCGTGGCCTACAACGTCGGCGGCCGGGAGTACACGTCGCTCGAATCCAACCTCGATTGCGTCGGCGGCGTGACCGACAGCATCGTCCGCAACTTCATCCGCGCCTTCGACATCGAGGTGGCGGAGTTCGCGAAGTACGTGCAGGGAAAGTGATCGGCAGTTGCCGTCTAGAGATACCGACCCGATGGGATGCGCTCGGCCGCGTGGACGTCGCCCCGAAACCAGTACACCCACGCCTGGCGCCTGGTCCCATCCGCGTCAACCACCTCCGCCAGTTGCCGCTCGAAGTATGCCGGCCGCGGCGATTCGGCGTTCTCGTACTGATCCAGCTCGGCGATCGTCGCCGCAGCCCGGTCGCCCAGGTCGTACAGGTCGCCGTGGACCCAGTCGTCGTGGTTGGCCGGCTCAATCAACCCGGGATAGCGGCCCAGATTGTAGAGCCGGCCGGTGATTCGCGCCGCGCCGAGCCAGGCGCCGCGTTCGGCCAGGTAGCGGGCCATCGGGTGCGGGCTGCGCTTCAGCAGCGTGCCGTAGACGAACAGCAGTCGGCAATCGGCGGTCATGGACGCATCATGGTTTCGTAGCGGAATTCGCAAGACTTCCGCCCGTCCCACCTCGGAATTCTTGCGAATTCCGCTACGTGGTCGCTACCGGTGCTGATGAGGACGCCGCCTTTTCTTCATCATCGAAGCGCTTGGCCAGCGCGATCTCGTCGCGCAGTGATTCTCGCGCCGGCACGGCGGTGTTGCACGGGTTCAGGCAGAACAAGTCCCACCGCTCGCGCTTGTAGCCCTTCTGGCGGATGTACCAGCGGTCGTGCTGATCTTGCTCGATCGGAAACAGCGCGCAGACGCACGGCTTGTAGCGGAGCTTGTCGCCTTCCTGCGCGCCGACCTGGTGCAGCACGCAGCCGTGATTGAAGAAAACGCACCAGCCCCCCGCGACCCGCAGGACGGGCTGGCCAACGCGACGGCGCCGCGGCGTCAGGAATCCGTGCCGCGCGACGACCGCGCGCGCCTCCGGCCGCAACAGCGGCAGGAACTTGTCCAGGTTGGCGGTGAGGTTGTCGATCTCGTCGGGGTACACCGGCGGCCGGCCCTCACGGCAGCACACGCCGTCGCAGCCGCGGCCGAAGGTGCACTCGAACTTCGCATCGTCCAGATTGAGGATCGGCAGAGATTGCAGCATCGTGATAGTCTAGCGAACGCCATCGACTCTTGCCGAACAATCTCGGGCCCACTCCTGCTGGTCGATGTGTGCGCCACGAGCGTGTCCGCCACGAGCGCTGCAGCGCCGTCCGTTACTTCGGCCACAGCACCCGGCCCGGCGTCGTCGTGCGAATGCTGTACAGCGTGCCGCCGCCGGTGATGTACAGCGTGCGCAAGTCGTCGCCGCCGAAGGCGCAATTGGTGACCTCGTCGCGCGGCACCCGCAGAAAGTCGAGCAGCTTGCCGCTTGTGGGATCGATCACGTAGATGCCGCCCTTCTTGTCTTCGGCCGGCTCGAACGGCGGGTTGGGTTTGTTCAGTCCGCCGGCGACGTACAGCCGGCCCTTCTGGTCCTGCTTGACTCCGTCCGGACCGCGGCCGAGACCCCAATCGAATAGAAGCGTGCGGCTCGCCAGATCGACGCCGCCGTCTTTCTGCAGATCGAAGCGCCACAGCTTGCGAGCGCCGTCCTTGCTGCTGTTGTTGTTGTCGGCGATGAACAGCCACTTGTCGTTCGCCGAGACGAGGACGCCGTTGGGCCGATCGACTTCGCGGCCCAAGATGCGAATGACGTTGCCGTCGGGATCGATGCGATAGACCCCTTCGATGGTGCGGCCTGCGGCGTCGCGGATTTGCATGTCGTTGCGCGAGCCATAGCGGGGATCGGAGAAGTAGATGCGGCCCTTGGAATCGATGGTCAGGTCGTTGGGCTGGTTGTAGCGCTTGCCGTCATACTTTTCGGTGAGCACGGTGACTGTGCCAGCCCGGTCGATTCGTGTGACCCGCCGCAGCACCGGCTCGCAGCAAACGAGCAGCCCATCGGAGTCGAAGAGCAGGCCGTTGGTGCCGCCCTTCTTGCGATAGATAGTCGTCTTGCCTTCGCGATCGAGCCGCCAGGTGTGGCCGTCGCCGCCTGAGGAGATGATGCCGAGCTTGGGGTCCCAGGCCGGGCCTTCGCCGCCGGAGCCGGCCTTGGCTTCGATCTTGAGCTTGGCGCCGGGTTCAAAGATCGCCTCACCGGCGTCGGCCACGGTCGCTGTCATCATTGCCGCAACCACGAAGAACCGCCACATGCGAATCTCCTTGCACTGCCCTGATTATTCGCTTGAATGGTGACAGTGTACCAGACTTCCGAAATCTTTGGAGACTTCGGAAGTCTTGGAGGAACCGCGCATGCCGATTGCCGCCATTGAGGCCCTTCCGATCCACGGCGCCATCAAGCCCGAGTTCGCGATCATCAGCTCGCTCGGCCGGCACATCGTCGGCCAGTACGTGCTGGTGCGCATCCGCGATCAGGAAGGCCGGGTCGGCCTGGGCGAGGCCAGCGTCACGAGCGTCTGGAGCGGCGAGACACAGGCGGGCGCGATCGCGCTCATCCGCCAGGAATTCGAGCCGATCGTCGTCGGCGCCGATCCGTTCGATCTCGAGTGGATCACCCACAGAATGGACAAGGCGGCCTTCGGCAACAGCTTCGCCAAGGGCGCCGTCGAGATGGCCCTGCTCGATCTGCAAGGCCAAATCCTCGGCGTGCCGGTCTACAAGCTGCTCGGAGGCAAGCCACCGGAGGACCCCGGCATCCGCCTCAAGTTCGTGGTCGGCGCCGTCGAGTCCGCATTGGCCGCCCAGCGCGCCAAGCGGATGGTCGATCTCGGCTGGAAGTCGATCAAGGTGAAAGTCGGCCGCGATCCGCAGGCCGATGTGGAACGATTGAAGGCCGTGCGCGACGCCATCGGGCCGGACACCTGGCTGTCGGTCGACGCCAACGGCGGCTACACGGTCGATCAAGCCGTCTGGGCGGCGTGCCATTTCGAGAAGCTGAACGTGATGCTGTTCGAGCAGCCGACGCGGCGCGGCGACCACGAGGCGATGGCCGAGGTCCGGCGGCGATCCGGCATCCCGATCATGGCAGACGAAAGCGTGTTCACGCCGGCAGACGCCTTGGCCGTGATTCGGCATCGCGCCGCGGATGTGATGAGCCTGTACCCCGGCAAGCACGGCGGCATCCGCGCGACGCAGCAGATCGCCAAGATCGCCGAAGCCGCGGGCATCCCGTGCACCATCGGCAGCAACCTGGAGCGCGAAGTCGCCACGGCGGCGATGGCCCACGTCACGGTGTGTACCGCGAATCTGCAGTGCGAGCGCTTCCCCGGCGATTTGATCGGCCCGGTGTATTACGAGGAACCGCTGACGGCGGCGCCGCTCCAGTATCAGGCGGATCGGTTGTGGGCGCCGGTCGGGGCCGGGTTGGGTGTCAGCGTCGAGAGCGTCGAGAAGCAAGGTTGATTTGACCGGGGGCGATGGTACTATGGAAAGCATGCAACAAGCCACTTTGCCAACAACGGAGACGGAAATCATGTCGCATGTCGTTGGCCCGAACGATGGGAATTTGCCGCCGGACGCCGCTCATGCGATTCTTGGGTTGCGATTCGATGATACGCTCACGCAACGCATGCATGAGCTCGCCGAGAGGAATCGCCAAGACACACTGACGGATACAGAACGGAACGAACTCGAGAGCTATCTGCGCGTAGGTCAACTCTTGAACCTGCTCCAAGCCAAGGCCCACCTGTCGCTCAAGCGCGGCATTGGCTCCGAGTGACGGCCATGGATGAATTCCTTCGCAGCCAGGTCTGGGCGCGCGCCGCGAACCGTTGCGAATACTGCCTCATATCGCAATCATTGGACATCTTGCCTTTTCAAATCGATCACATCATCGCGCTGAAGCACCACGTTTTGACAATCTTCGATAATCTCGCTCTTTCGTGTTACAGCTGCAACGTCTACAAAGGGCCGAATATTGCGGGATTTGATCTACAATCGCGGGCAGTGACACGGCTCTATCACCCGCGGCAAGAGCATTGGCGGGAACATTTTCGATGGCATGGGGCTGTGCTGGTCGGGAGTACTCCGTTTGGGCGCGTTACGACAGACGTTCTGAATATCAATTCTCCAGAACGGGTAGAGCATCGTCGTTTGCTATTGGCGGCAGGCTTGCTTGTGCTGCACGAATAATGGAGGCTAGCCATGAAACGCGCGCTGTTGGCTGGGTCGTGTGTTACGCTCGTCGCCTTGGCGGTGATCGCGTCGCAGCGCGGCGGTGTACGACAATACCAAGGGATCGCCATCGAACCGCTGACCGCGATCGGCGCCGTCCACCCGCGGATCTCGCCCGACGGCGCCGCCATCGCGTTCTCGTATCAAGGCGCCATCTGGACGGTCCCGCGCAGCGGCGGGACGATGACGCGCTTGACCGACGGACCGGGCCTCGACATCGAACCCGCCTGGTCTCCCGACGGCAAGCGCATCGCCTTCGTGCGCTCGCCCACCATGAACGGCGGCGATTTGCACCTGATCGACGCGGCGACCGGCAAGGCCGTGACACTACCCAAGCCGGCGCAGGTGCGCGGGCCGTACAACTTCTACAAGATCTACTTCCATCCCGACGGCAATCGGCTGCTCGCGGCACTCGTCGTGGACGGCAAGAGTCACGGTCTGGCGTGGTATGACCTGGCTACCGGCGCCGTGAAAGCAGTTGTGCCAGTCGTCACCTGGACGCGCTATGCCCTTTCGCACGACGGCCGGTGGATCGTGTACACGCAGTCGATGGACGTCGCCGGCCAGCAGGGCGGCTTCAACGGCCCACAGGCCGACGTGTGGAAGATCCCCGCCGGCGGCGGCGAGCCGGAGAAGATCGCTCGGTTCCCGTCGCACATCCACGACCTGTGCTGGCGCCCGGACGGCAAGTCGCTGATCCTGGTCAGCGAGCTCGGCGGCGCTCACTACGATCTCTGGCACATGCCGCTCGTCGATTCGCTGCGCGGCTTGCGCAAGCTCACCCACGGCCAGGCCGATGAAGATCGGCCGTCGCTGAGCGCGGACGGCGGGCTCATGGCCTATGCCGACAATCGGCACGGCGCCGGGGCGATCGTGGTCCGTGATCTCAAGACCGACAGCGACCGTTCGCTGAGCATCGACCGGCTCGATTACCGCAGCCCAGCCGGCGTGCTGAAGCTTCAGGTGCTCGACGAGGCGACCGATCAGCCGGTGACGGCGCGCATCTCGCTCCAGTCCAAGTCGGGCAAGTTCCACGCGCCGCCCGGGGCGCTCCATCGCTTCCTGCGGTCGTACGGTCATTACTACACGGACAAGCAGTCCGAATTGCACGTGCCCGCGGGTTCCTATCGGCTCCGCGTCTTCCGCGGCCCGGAGTACAGCGTGGCAGTCGCCGATCTGGAAGTAAGGGCCGGCGCGGCCAAGATGGTCCGTGTGCCGCTCAAGCGCTGGACTCACCAGGCCAAGGCCGGCTGGTTCTCCGGCGAGAACCACATCCACGCCAACTACGGCTACGGCCAGTGGTACAACACGCCGCGAACGATGCTCCAGCAGTGCGCCGGCGAGGACCTCAACGTCTGCAACTTCGTCGTCGCCAATTCCGACACCGACGGCATCTTCGACCGGCCGTTCTTCCGCGGCGGGCCCGATCCGCTGTCGACTTCGGAGACGATTCTCTACTGGAACCAGGAATTCCGCAGCACGCTGTGGGGCCACATGACGCTCGTGAACCTCAAGCAGCTCGTCGAGCCGATCATGACCGGGTTCAAGGACACGACCAACCCGTGGGACATCCCGACCAACTCGGACATCGCCGACCGCACCCACTGGCAGAAGGGCGTGGTCAACTACACGCACGTCGCTCAGAACCCGGACGAGCCGTGGGTCAGTCCGTACGCGGGCAAGGGCATTCCGATCGACGTGGCCCTGGGCAAGATCGACACGCTCGACATCAACAATTCGTATGCCGGCAGCGTCCCGGTCTGGCATCGGCTGATGAACTGCGGCTTCCGCGTGCCGGCCACCGCGGGAACCGACGTGTTCCTAAACCGCATCGACAGCCGCTTGCCCGGCGGCGACCGCGTGTATGTCAAGGTGGACGGGCCGCTGACTTACGAGAAGTGGATCGAGGGGATGAAGGCGGGCCGGTCGTTCGTCACAAATGGGCCGATGCTGGAGCTGTCTGTGGACGGGCGCGGCCTGGGCGACACGCTGAAACTGCCGGAGGCGCGCAAGCTGCCGGTCCGCGCCAGGGCGGCGGCGGCGTTTCCGCTGGCGAAGGTCGAATTGCTCTACAACGGACAGGTTGTGGCGAACGCTAAGCTGGCCGCGGATGAGAAGGGCGGGGTTCTCGAACAGGACGTGCTGGTCGACAAGAGCGGCTGGCTCGCCTTCCGCGCGACCGGCCCCGGCCACCCGAACAGCCCGTTGCCAATCCTCTACGCCCACACCAACCCGATCTACGTCGAAGTCGCGGGCCAACCGCTGCGCTCGAAGACCGACGCGCTGTTCCTCTTGAAGTGGATCGACCAGGTGGAGGTAATGGTGCGGACGCGCGACCGCATCCCGACCGAGGAGCTGCGGCGGCACGTGCAGCAGCAGATTCAGCAGGCGCGGCTGGTGTATGCGCGGCTCGCGAAGGAGTGAGCCCGAACGCAGGGTTTGCTACAATGCGGACAACGTCGAAGGAGGTTGTCATGGCCACCGTCGCCAAGCGCAAGAAGAAGCTGGTGCTGTCGCGGGAAGTGAAGGCGTTCGCCAAGGAACGCGGTCTCGCGCCGTACTTGCCGGGCATTCTTGATGTGCTGCACCGCGTGTTTGCCGATGCGACGAAAATGTCGGCCGAGGTCCACGAGGATCCGGAGGTCGAAAACCTGCGCTGGATCGTGTTTGACGTTGAAGTCCCGTGCACGTTGGATCGGCTCAATGAGCTAACCGATGACTGGTATCGGAGCACACCGACTGTTTGTCCGATGACGTTGCACGGCGAATTTGGTTTGGGCGCCCATCGGGTGGAACCAGAATTTTCGAGAGTTCCTGCCGCTCGCCGAAGAATTGATCGCGCGAAGTTCGGAGGCCGCGTGGCGGACCGCGGTGAGCCGAGCCTACTACGCTGCCTTCCACGCCGCATGTGACTTCATGCGAGCGCTCGGATTCGCAGTTCCCAAGGCTGATCGTGCCCATGGCTACCTCTGGCTGCGATTGCAAAACGGCGGCAACAGCGACATTGCGCAGGCAGGTCAATCCCTGAAGGATTTGCGCACGCATCGAAACCGGGCGGATTACGAAGCACGACAAGCGATGACGCAACCAGACGCGGAGAAATATGCTGTCGATGCCAAGGTCTTCATACAACTGGATCGCGGTATGCGCATTGATCGAGCTGCGCGTGGCGATGAGATAGACCCATCCGCCGACCACCACGAGAAAGAACAGCGCCGCCCACCAAAACCGTTTTTGCCAGCGTCCTTGAGGATAAAGGCGCATCGCAAGTCCTCGTTGGGCCGGGGCCATCCTTATAACATCCCTCTACAATAAGCAGTCCCAAGGCCGCGATTTTTCGTTCAGCGTGTCTTCCTTCGGAACAAACCCTCATGAACCGTCCCCGCACCCTCGCCGAGCTCCGCGCCTCCGGCTGGCAGCCCATCCCCGTCAAGGACGAGATGCGCAAGAACCTCATTCGCAAACTGCAAAAGGGCGAGCCGCTGTTCGACGGCATCATCGGCTACGACGACACGGTCTTGCCGCAGGTGCAGAACGCGATCCTGTCCAAGCACGATATGCTCTTCCTCGGCCTTCGCGGCCAGGCGAAGACGCGCATGCTCCGGCAACTGACGCACATGCTCGATGACGCCATCCCGGTCATCGCCGGCAGCGAGGTCAATGACAATCCGCTGCACCCCCTGAGCCGGTACGCGAAGGACGTGGTCGCCAAACACGGCGACCAGACGCCCATCGACTGGATCGGCCGCGACCAGCGCTATCACGAGAAGCTGGCGACGCCGGACGTGACCATCGCCGATCTGATCGGCGAGATCGACATGATCAAGCACGCCGAGGGGCGGTACCTGTCGAGCGAGCTGACGATGCACTTCGGCCTGATCCCGCGCAGCAACCGCGGCATCTTCTGCATGAACGAGCTCCCCGACCTGGCCGCCAAGATCCAGGTCGGCCTGTTCAACGTGCTTGAAGAGCGCGACATCCAGATCCGCGGCTACCCGGTGCGGCTGGAGCTGGACCTGTGCCTGGTCTTCAGCGCCAACCCGGAGGATTACACCAACCGCGGCCGGATCGTGACGCCGCTCAAGGACCGGATCGGCAGCGTGATCCGCACGCACTATCCGCTGACGCGCGACGCCGGCATCGCCATCACCGACGCCAACGCCTGGACGGCGCGCGACCACGCCGAGGGGGAGGGCGTCCGCGTGCTGACGCCGCCGTTCATGAAGGAAATCCTCGAAGAGATGGCCCGGTTGGCCCGCGGCAACCCGGCCATCAACCAGCAATCGGGCGTCAGCGTGCGCATGTCGATCGCCAACCTGGAGAACCTGATCAGCAACGCCGAGCGCCGGGGCTTGCTCCTGGGCGAGAACCCGGTGGTGCCGCGCATCAGCGACCTGGCCTATCTCGCCGCCAGCACGCGCGGCAAGATCGAGCTGAACCTGACCGAAGACGACGGCCAGGAAGACAAGGTGATCGCCAAGCTGCTCGGCGAGGCGGTGAAGAACCTGTTCGAAGCGCAGTTCGACGCCAAGCATTTCCGGCCGCTGGTCGAGTGGTTCGAGGGGGGCAAGTCCTTCCTGACCGGCGACCGGCTGGCTTCGAAGGATTATCTGCGGCGGCTGAACGAAATCCCGCTGCTGAAAAAGGAAGTGGCGAGCTTCGTGCAGCGGCCCGAGTTGCAACCCCTCGCGGCCGACGCCGGCGAGGCTCTCGCGGCCAGCGTGGCGGAGTTCATCCTGGAAGGCTTACATGTCGAGAATCGGCTGAACAAGTACGTGAAGGGGGGGGAGATTGTGTTCAAGCGGTGACCGCCGTCATTGCCACACCCGCGGCGGCGGCGTGCGTTGCTTGTTCTGGTCCTTGTTGGCGCCGGGCAGGTAGCTCATCCAGTGCTGGAGGCCGCCGATGAACAGGAATGCGAACACGATCAGCGCCAGGCCCCACACCGCAGTCCAGAGACAGCCGTAGAGCTGCGACAGGCGTTTGCCGACCAGGATCCAGAGCCGGGTCGGCACGAGGGCGTCCTTGAAGTTGAGGCGTTCATCGTCCGGGGCGACCCGCACCAGCGCGTAGAGCTGGGCGGCGAAGATCAGCACCAGGCCGAGGACGATCTGCACGCTCGCGAACAGGGCCCGCGGCAAGTTGTTGCCGGCCGGCAGCCACTTGCCCGCCGCCAGCGCCGCGGCGGCCAGGACGCCGACGCCGATCACCAGCACCCAGAACCACCAGGGGATCTGTCCGGCCGCCCCGGCGAACACCTCGCCGTGCGACGGCTGCCGCGCCTCTTGCAGCAGCTGGTTGTGCTGCTCAACCTCCAGCGACCGGCAATAGCCGCAGGCCTTGCACCACCCCAGGCCGTCGGGGTCGATGAGCGGCTTGTGGCAGCGCGGGCAGGAAACGGTTGTCGCAGCTGCCGGGGTCGTCGGCGCCGCGGGCAGCGGCACGGTGTCCTCCGCGGGCCGCGTCGCCGATCGAAGTTCTTGGGCCATCGTGTCACCGTGGTGCGGGCAAGCGAACTTCCGAACGGTCGGTCAAGACTTCGGGGCTGAAACGACTTCTTATCCGAAGAGCAGCAAGATCGACCATTGTGGGGTTTTCAAGAACTGACAACGCAGCTCCCAGCAATCTTCGACGAGGCTGCTGTCGCGCACTTCGATCTCGGTCCACGGCGTCAATTCGGGAGCGTTGACGGGAAGCACGACCAACCGGGTCCCCGCCGCGACTTCTTCGTCGGTCGCCAGCCGCAAGCCGCCCATGGAGCGGTCGAGCACCAGGGCTCGTCGCGGCGACTCCTTGTTGTCCGGCCGGGCGTACAGCACCTGGACCAGGTTGCCCGCGCGCCGGTAGGATTTCCGTTGCTCGCTGGGGCTGCCCTGGAGGAAGGGGTCATAACCGGGCGGGGCCGGCGGTTGCGGCTTCCGCGGCGTCGGTTTCCGGGCACGCCACACCAGGTTCCCCGTGAAGATGCACCCCATCCCCACGGCGATGCCGATCGCCAGGGGAAACCAGTACTCCTGGTACGGCAAAACGCCGTTCAGAAAGTCACTCCACAATTCCATGGCGCATCCATCCCAACGCGAACGGTCGTTGTCCAACCAACCCTAGCACGCGCTTTGGGAAAGGGCAAATGCTGACACGGTGACACGGTGACACCGGTGACACCTTGTCACCCCGTCACCCTGTCACCCTCCCTGGCCGCCAGGCGAAGAACGAGACGTTCGAACTGGGTGCGCTGGGGAAGGGAACTCTCGCCGCGCAAGCCCATGTAGATCTCCATGAGCCAATCGTAGAGCCGGGCGGCCCGGTGGCGACCCAGGCGGCGCAGGTGTTTCTCGGCGGCGGCGGCGACGAACGGTTGAAAGCCGGCCTGATTGACGGCCGCCCCCAGAGGCATGCCCTGCACCGCCAGACGCCCGGCCTGGGCCAGGCGCCGCAACTGCGAGCTGAAGGCGCCCAGGATTTTCATTGGCTCCTCGCCGAGCTCCAGCAGGCGATCCAGGAGCTGCAGCGCCTCGGCCGGTTTGCCCGCGGCCAGGGCGTCGAAAATCTTCCACACGTTCTCGGCGCGGCTCCGGCCCACCAGCTGATCGACGTCGGCAACGTCGATCCGCGCTTTGTCGCCGACGTAGATCGCCAGCTTGTGCAGCTCCTGATCGAGCTGGCCCATCTCGGCGCCGGCCAGATCGACCAGCAGCTGCGCCGCTGCGGGGGGGAGGGCCTTCTGGTAGCGGGCGGCCGACCAGTCGGCGCACCAGGCGGGCAGCTTGTAGGCCCCCGGGGCCTTGCAGACGATCGTGGCGGAACTATCGACGAGCTTGGCCAGGCGCGTGTTGGACTGCCAGAGCTTCACGTCCAGCACGAGAACGCCGGTCGCGGGGAGGGCAGTGACTTTCTTCTCCAGAAGGGCGCGGAACCGCGTCACGAACGGATCGGCATTGTCCACGACCACGAGCCGGCGCGGCGCGAAGAACGGGGCCGTCTGCAGCTCGTCCCAGACGGCGGCAAACTGGGCTTTGTCGCCCGGATGCGTGGACACCGCCGCCTCGTCGCCATCGGCGCCCAGGGCCCGTTCGCGGAGCGCAGCCAGCGCCTGCCGCTTCAGGAACGACTCGTCGCCGTGCAGCACGTACAGCGGTCCGACCTTGCCGGCCGGCTTGGCGAGAAAGGCGAGTGCATCCATGGAGACATCATCATGTTGGGACAGATTGAAAATCCATCCTACGAGTCAGCGTTGCAGGATCGGCAAGTAGTTGTTCGGAATCTGCAGGATGATCAGCGACATCGCGGTGCAGTAATGCGGGCAGATCTGGCCGTTGAACCAGTGCCCGTCCTGGGCGTTGCGCGAGCCGAGCAGCTCCTCGCGGATGGCGGGATACCACTGCTTCCAGTAGTCGCCGCCGGCGATCCACATCGCCTGGGCGGCGTAGTAGTGGCCGTAGTAGTAGTGGATCTGCACCTCGGGATTGCCGAAGAAGCCGCCGCGGCCCGCCGGCTTGAAGCGCATCAGGTAGTTGAGGCCCTTGTCGACGTCGGGGCCTTCGTAATGGCCGGCGCTGTAGAGGGCGCACAAACCCGCCGCGGTGCGGGCGAAACCGGGCGGGCCGCCGAAGGGCTGGTAGCGAAAGCCGCCCGAGTTCTTTTCCTGGCACGACTGGACGTAGCGGGTGCAGTCGTCGGCGGTCTTCTTGGGGACGGTGATGCCGGCGTTGCGCGCCGCCCGCAGCGCCATGATCTGGCAGATGGTGACCGAGATGTCGGCGTCGCCCTTCACCGGCTGGTAGCGCCAGCCCCCCTGGTGGTTCTGGGTGTTGATGATGAGCTTGATCGACCGGTCGAGCGTGCCGCGGAGCTGGTCGCGGAGGTTGCGGTCGTTGACCATGCCGTGCGCCTCGGCCAGGAACAAGGCCGCGAAGCCGTGGCCGTACATGGGGCCGTGGAAGGCGTTGCGGGGGTTGTGCAGGTAGCCGGGGACGTTCTTGTTCTCCAGCGAGATGATGTTGCGGACGGCGCGGGTGACGTTGTCGCCGTAGCGGCCGCGGCCGGGCTGATGGCCGCCCGACATGAACGCCAGCCCGGCCAGGCTGGTGATGGCGACGTTGCCGACGTGCTGGTTGGTGCCGAACGAGCCGTTGGGGTTCTGGTTCTTGGCGAGATAGGCCAGGCCGGCGTCGATGGCCTCTTGCGTGGCCGGCGTGATCATGCCGCGCGACTGGTTCTCCTGGGCCTGGCTGGGCCGTTGGAGGCCGGCCGTGGACAGCATCAAGAAGGCCGCGCAGCCGGCAATCACCAACTTGTTGCGGTGCGACATGGCAACTCTCCCAGGAAGGAGTCAGGTCAGGGGGCCGACAAACCCCGTTTGTAACGGTAACTACCTAGCTATACTATCCGCCGACAACCACCGTTGCTAAGGTAACTACCTACCCTCAACATTCCAAGTTCGACAAAAGCCCGTTTGTTAACCGGTAACTACCTATCCGATCATTGTGTTGGTTTCGCGGAATTGCGCCGGTGTCGCCAAGCAATGGCGACGACGAGCACGAGGATCGCGATGATGGAGGCTACGGTCAGCCAAAAACTGAAGTTCGATGCGGGTGGTTGCGGACCTGTTGCCGGTGCTTTGCGCACGGCGCCTGACTTCGACGGCGGCGGTGGGGTCGGCTCGGCGACGGGGTTGCCGTTGCGGACGAGGCGGTAGCCGTCGCCGTCGGTTTCCCATTTGCCTTGGACGTACTTGGAGGCGGCCAGCATCTCCATG
>JAKEET010000031.1 GCA_022616435.1 Gemmataceae bacterium | reverse complement strand
TTGTTGCAGAAGCTCGCCTGGGAGACGGTGACGGGCTATGAGATGAGCGGCGTCAAGGAGAAGAAGTGATCCGGTGGCCGAAGTCGTCCGACTTCGGACCGTAGCCGAAGTCGCCAGACTTCGGGCGGCTGAGCTCTGGCGAGTTCAGCTACGAGAAAAAGCGACCGCTCAGCCGCGAGAACATCCATGAAACACATCCTGTCAGTATTCTTGCTCGCCGCCTGTGCCTCGGGCCTACATGCTGCCGACTGGCCGCAGTACCGCGGGCCGAACCGCGACGACGTCTCGGCGGAGACGGGCCTCCTGAAGCAGTGGCCGGCCGGCGGTCCGCCACTGGTGTGGACGTACAAGGACGCCGGCGTCGGCTACTCCGGTCCGGCGATCGTGGGCGATCGGCTTTATACGCTCGGCGGGCGGGACGAGACCGAGTTCCTCCTGGCGCTCGATCTCAAGGCCGTGCAGGACGGCGCGGTCAAGGAGGCCTGGGCGGCCAAGGTCGGGCCGCTCTTCCAGTGGAAGGGCAACCGCTGGAGCGCCGGCCCTGCCGCCACGCCGACGGTCGATGGCGAGCTGATCTATGCCTTGGGCGGCAACGGCGATCTGGTGTGCGTCGAAGCGGCCGCCGGCAAGGAGCGCTGGCGGACAAACTTACCCAAGGAGCTGGAGGCGCAGGTGAACCCCATCGGCGGCGGGCCGAAGAGCCTGGGCTGGGGCTTCACCTGGTCGCCGCTGGTCGATGGCGACAGGCTGATCTGCATTCCCGGTGGTCCGAAAGGGACCGTCGCCGCGCTGGACAAAGCAACGGGCCGCGTGCTGTGGCGCAGCACGGAGGTCACCGACCAGGCGGCCTACACGTCGCCGATGGCGGCCGAGATCGGCGGCGTGCGGCAGTACGTCGTGCTGACCAACCAGGCGGTGTTCGGCGTGGCCGCCGTGGACGGCCGGCTGCTGTGGCGCGACAAGCGGCGCTACGGCACAGAGGTCGTCAACTCGCCGCTCGTCCACGGCCCCTATGTGTATACGACCGTGGGCGCCGGCGGCGGCTCAGACCTGGTCAAGATCGTCAAGGAAGGCGAGGTTTTCCGGGTCGAGCCGGTCTACTCGAACAAGAATCTGGCCAACCACCACGGCAACGTGCTGCGGGTCGGCGAGCACGTCTACGGCTTCTCCCCCGGCCGCGGCTGGGTGTGCCAGCGCTTTGAGGATGGCGGCAACGCCTGGGAGGAGAAGGCGAAGCTACGGGACGGCTCTGTGGTCTACGCCGACGGCCGGCTCTACTGCTACACCGAGAACGACGGCACCGTCGCCCTGGCCGAGGCCAGCCCCGTAGGCTGGCGAGAAACGGGCCGCTTCAAGATCCCCCAGCAATCCACCCGGCGGCAGCCCTTGGGACGTATCTGGACGCCGCCGGTCGTCGCGGGCGGTAAGCTGTTCTTGCGGGACCAGGAGTTGCTGTTCTGTTTTGACGTCGCGGCTCCGTGATTGCCAGTGGCTCGCCGCAAGCGAGTGAACTCACCGCGAGCGACGTTCAACATCCACCGGCAGGCGTCATGCCATAAGCCCTCACCACGCTATCGCTGCGCTTGTTCACCCGATGCGCCTGCACGATAATTGTTGGCTGGCCACCGGCGAAGGAGCCCCCGTAGCTCAAGTGGATAGAGCATCTGCCTTCTAAGCAGAGGGTTGCAGGTTCGAGTCCTGCCGGGGGTATTTGATGTGTGTTCCTTCGTTCTCAAATCCCTTCCCCGGTCGAGAACTCCATCTCCACGTCCAGCGGCATGTGCAAAATCCGCTCGGCGTAGGCGTTCATGTCGTAGAACAGCGTCTCCACGTCTGCGCGCTCGGCCTGGATGTGCTGACGGGCTTCCACCCGTACGTTCGCCGGCCGGCTGTGGTGAATCAAGTAGCCGCCGTTCAGCACGTCGTGCTGGATCGGCTGAATCCGCCCGCCCGTGGAAATGGCCCGCGACAGAATCTGATAGCTGCCCGGCTGGGCTACCTCCCACAGGTATTCCCACATGTTCCACGAGTATTTTGCCTGCGGGCCGATGAGCTGCGCGGGGCTCCAGGTGCGGCCGCCGTCGATGCTGACGTCCACACCAGCCACGGCCTCTTCGCCCGCCCAGGCCACGCCGAACAACCGGTTGGTGCCCAGGCCCAGGACGGCACCGCTCTGCGGGCGGATGATCTCCGACTTCACGGCCATCGGGCCGACGACTTCGCTGCATGTTCCTTTGCCCGTGCGCCGCTTGACCGTGTACTTTACTGTCTGGTAATAGCCTTCGAAAACGCGGTCGATGGCTTCGATCTTCTGCAGCCATTTGACGCTCGCCACGCCGTACCAGCCCGGCACGAACAGCCGCAACGGAAACCCGTGGTTGGGCCGCAGCGGCTCGCCGTTCATCCGGTGCACCAGCAGCGTGTCGGGATCGAGCGCTTTTTCCAGCGTCAGGCTGCGGGCAAACTGCATCGGCTGCGGATGGTCGGCTTCCGTGCCACGGTCGGCGCCCTCGAAGACGATCTCCTGTGTCTCGCTCTTCAGTCCCGCCTGCTCCAGCACGATCGCCAGCGGCACGCCCGTCCACTCCGCATGGCCAATCGCCCCGGCCCCCCATTGGACGCCGGGCATCGGCGCCGTGAGGAACGATCTTCCGTTGCCCGCGCATTCCACGGTGGCAAAGACGCTCCGCTGCGGCAGCGAAAGCAGGTCTGGCATCGTCCACTGGCGCGAGCGCTGGACGCAGCCCTCCACGCGCAGCCGCCAGCTCGCCAGGTCGATCGTCGGCTCGTCGAAATGGTTGCGAACAAAGAACAACCGGTTGGGAGTGACCCAACTGTGCATGTTCTGCATCATCATTTCGCTGTTTTCGGGCGAGGCCGTGACCATCCGTCGCTCTTCGGCCCACACGTCTTCGCCGCGGATCAGGCTGGTGATGGAGTACGTGTTCATCCTCAGCAGCGGCGGCGAATAAACGTGCAGCGTGACCAGGTCCGCCGTGCCCTCTTGCAGGTTGGAAATCTGGTGCAGGTCGGAATCTTGTGTCGCGCAGACGCTCCCAGGCCCTAGCTCGTACGAGCCGACGGCTTTGACATGGCCGTGCGCGGCGAACTCGAACCGCGTGGCCGTGGCCGTGCCGCGCAGCACCCGCAAGGCGCAGCTCGAGGCGGCATGGTCGTGGATCGGCGAGCGCTGGCCGTTCTTCCAGCACATGGCCCACACGTGATATTGGGGCCCCTCGCGGAGCAATATCCGCTGGTAGCCCGCGTCGGAGAACTTGAGCTTGGGCTTTAGTTCTTCCAGCGTGCGGGCGACATCGAGCTGTTCCAGTTTCCCGGCCAGGTCGCTCAGCGCCGGCCGCTGGCGAAGGCCATCCAGGTAGTCGAAGAGTTGGGCGAGCGCAGACATGGAAGCTAAGGGTTAAGCGGTGACAAGGTGACAGGTGAAGGGGAACGGCCATTCGACGCTTTCCGTTTTAACTCGCCGCGGCGGCGAATCAAAGTGACTGCCGGCTCAGGTCACGACAGTCGGCTGTGGAGAATCGACTCCGGAGCCGCGCTGCCGCGGACACGAGGCGCCGCAGCTTCTCGTAGGCCTCGTCGATCGTGGGTGGCTCGCCTGCGCCCGGCGCGAAGCCGCAATCCGGATTGAGCGCGATGCGATGGCTGCCGATGATCGCGGCCCCCGCGGCGCCGAGGGCCTCGATGGCTTCGATCGACTGGAGGACTTCGCAGCGGACGTCGACGACGCCCATGCCCACGGCGAGGTGCGCCGGCAGCAGGCCCAGGTCGCTCACGTCGCCCGTCTGAGGATAGGCGAACTCCAAGTTCACGCGATCGACCTTCGCCTCCGCCAGGCGCGGCAGGATCGGCTTGTAATCGCCGATCACGTCGCTCTGCCGCTTGTAGACGCTGTGACAACAGTGCAGATGCACCTCGGCCCGTAGTCCCTCGGCGACGCGGTTGATCGCCGCCAGCGCCTGGGGAAACTGGCGCTCGATGTTCCATTCTCGCCGCAGACGCTCGTCGTGGATCGTCTCGCCGGAGGTCAGCCGACGGTCGCAAAAATACGTCAACGCCGGATCGTCGATCTGCACGATGTCGATACCGGCTTCGACTACCGCCCGGGCCTCGCGGGCCAGAATCTCGGCCAGGTGCTCCATGAAGTGCTCGATCGTGGGATAGGCGCCGCGGCTGTAGTCTTGGTGCCAGTAGCGAACGGCAATCAAGAACGGGCTAGGTAGCGCGAACTTGGTGCAGCGGTCCGTCTGCTGGACCAGGAACCGAGCATCGTCGGCAAACACCGACTCGGCGGCCGTCATCCGGCGGACCACCACGTCGGTGAACTTCGTCTCGCCTTGATGCTCGAAGCGGCGGCATCGCTCGAAACCTCCGACGCGATCCAGGAACTCTCCGATATAGTGCGACCGCCGCCACTCGCCGTCACTGACCACGTCCAGCCCGACTTGCTCCTGCAAGCGAATCGCGAACACGACGCAATCGTCGAGCGTGCGGCGACAGCGGTCCGGCGGAAGCTCGTGGCGCCGTGCCAGCAAATCGCGCACGACCTGAGGCCGCGGCAGAGAGCCGATCACCTGCGTGAAGAAAGGTGGCAGCTTCGAGGTGCGCTCGGTCCTCATCTTGTCTCCGACTTACTAGGCAAGGGCTCTGCCCTTGGAATCCCGCTACCTCCACCGACAAAGATTTAACCACAAAGGACACCAAGGACACAAAGAGTAGAGTTGACGTGCTTGGTCCTTCTTCGTGTTCTTCAGGTCCTTTGTGGTTCAAAAGAGCATCAGCGACCGGCGCGGAAACCCGTACAATCAG
>JAKEET010000184.1 GCA_022616435.1 Gemmataceae bacterium | reverse complement strand
GGGTCCATCACGATGCACGGCACGCGGATCGATTCCTCGTACATGAACCACTTGTCCGCCAGGCCGCGCTCGCCGAAGAAGAAGCCGTTGTCCGAATAGAAAATGATGATCGTGTTCCGCCCGAAGTCATACATCTTCCCGCCGCAACTCCTCCCACCATTTCGTAGGAGTTCTGCAACGACAGGCTATGACTCAAGCAGCTCGCGAATCGGCGTGCCGGAATCGACCAGCCGCACGGGGCGGTTCTGCCGGTCGGGAAGCATGCGGGCCGGGTCGATGCCGAGGAAGTGGTAGATGGTTGCCAGGAGGTCGCCCGGGGTGTAGGCGTCGGTCGCGGGCTCGCCGCCGTTGGCGGTGGTGGCGCCGATGACGCGTCCGCCGGCCAGGCCGCCGCCGCTCACGAGGATGCTCAGCGCCCGCGCCCAGTGGCCGCGGCCCGCCTGGGCGTCGATGCGCGGCGAGCGGCCGAACTCGCCCATCGCCACGAGCAGCACGCGCTCCGCAAGACCGCGGACATGCAGGTCTTCGACGAGCGCCGCCAGGGCCTGGTCAAACGGCGGCAATCGGCGCCGCAGGTTCGCTTCGATCGTGTAGTGGTCGTCCCACCAGTCCACGTCGGCTTCGTAATGATTCATCGTGACGAACGTCACCCCCGCCTCCACCAGCCGCCGCGCCAGGAGCGCGCCGCGGCCCCACGGGTTCGTGCCGTATCGCTCCCGCAAGCTCAACGGCTCGCGCGATAGATCGAACGCCTCGCGCGTCGCCCGGCTCGTGATGAGATCGAAGGCGCGCTGATACACGGCGTCCATCCGCTCGACGGCGGCATCGACGCTTCTGCGAGCCGCGTCGATGCGTCCCAGCAGCTCACGGCGATTCGCGGATCGGGCGATGGTGATGTCCGGAGGCATCCCGAACGAGGGCACGGGCGATGTGAAGCGGAACGTCGGCTCGCCGCCGCTGTTAACCGGATCGTATTCCCGGCCCAGATGGGCGGCACGCTGAAAGAAGCCTTGCCGGGCAAAGTAGGCGTCGGGGATGCAGACATAAGGAGGCAGGCCGGGTTGATTGGCCCCGCGCAGCCGGGCGACGATCGAGCCCTGGGCGGGGAAGATCTGTCCGCGGAACTGCACGTTCGGCTCATGGTAGCCCGTCTGCACCAGGTGCGTGGCGTCGGGATGATTGAACTCGCGATGGCTGACCGAGCGCAGCAGCGTGAACTTGTCCGAAACCATGGCCTGGCGCGGCAGCAGTTCGCACAGCCGCACTCCGGGCGTCCGCGCCGCGATGCTCTGGAATGGCCCGCGCACTTCGAGGGGGGCGCCGGGCTTCGGGTCCCACGTATCGAGCTGACTGGGCCCGCCCGCCATCCAGTACAGGATGACGGCGGTATCGCGGCGAGCATTCGGCTGGGCCGCACGCGCTTCGAGGAGGGCTGGCAAGGTCAGCCCGCCGAGACCGAGCGCGCCGAGCCGGAGGAAGCCGCGCCGCGGGATGCGAGCCTTGGGTTCAGCGGCACTGGGATTGATGATGGTGAGCATCGGCGAGCGAACCCGCGGGAATCATCGAAGAAGCTTGCCCCATGCTATGCGACAGTGCTTCGGCATACAAGGTTTTCCGGAGAATTCCGATTGAAGGCGAGGGCATTCGAACCCATGACCTACGGATCACTCAATACTCCTCGATCCGCAGCTTCACGTCGGCATTACGCCACGCCGCCGCGAATTCCTGCTGCACCAGGTCGGCGGCATGCATGTTCCCCTGGGCGCGCAAGCTAAGAACCAAACCGTACAGCGACCGGCCGTTGCGGCGGTTGCGCTCCAAGTCTTCGCGAAAGATGCGC
This sequence comes from Gemmataceae bacterium, assembly GCA_022616435.1. Taxonomy (GTDB): domain Bacteria; phylum Planctomycetota; class Planctomycetia; order Gemmatales; family Gemmataceae; genus JAKEET01. The sequence continues at coordinate 28,440 of JAKEET010000184.1, read as the reverse complement.
TCGGCCGGCGCCGATTCGCCCAGGCGCAGATGGGCTGCCGCTAGCGTCTCCCGCGCCGGCAAGTGCCAATCGGCCGGCTCGATGTAGTTGAGCCCGTCTTCGGCTTGCACCGCGTGCTCCAAGTGTTTGATGCCGGCAGCCCGGCGCCCTTTCGCCAGCGCCAGGCGGCCGGCCAGCAGATGTTCGGGGACCACGAGCACCTTCGTCGCCTTGTTGCGGTCGCCGTAAGGAGTGTCTCCGGGAATCTCCTTGAGTGTCGCCCGCAGCGCGTCGAGTTCCTTCGCGGCGTCATCGTGCTGTCCTTGCGCGACCAAGGCGCAGCCGCGGCCGAAATGCCAGATCGTCTTCGTGATCGGCTGCTTCGCGGGCGGCGCCGGCTGGGCGAGCACGTCGTCCCAGCGCTGGAAGCGCACCAGGGTCAACATCGGCGTCGGCAGGAAGAACTCCAGCATCGGCATCTCCGCGACGTGCGGACCGACGTGCGCGGCAAGCTGATCGGCGGCTTTCTTCGAGTCGGCGAAGCGTCCCTGCATCGCGTGAGCCACGGCGAGGAAGTGCAGGTTGTGGCTGTAATACATCATCGGATAGACGCCGCGGACCTTGAACTTCTCAAGGTACGCGCGATCCGCGGCGGCGGCCTTCTGGTTGGCGCGAGCGGCGGCGTCATAATCGCCGACGCGGATGTAGATGTGCGACGGCATGTGCACCAGGTGGCCGGCCGCCGGCGCCAGCCCTTCCAACGCGTGCGCTGCCGGCAGGCCGCGCTCCGGCCGCGGCGAGGCTTCCACGGCGTGAATCAGATAATGATTGGCCCCGGTGTGCCGCGGATTGCGGCGCAGCACGCCTTCCAGCACGTCGATGATCTTCAGCGTGTCGGGCGCCGGCTTGCCGTCGGGCGACCACAGTTCCCATGGCCGCAAGTTCATCATGCTCTCGGCGTACAGTGTGGCGGCGTCGAGATCGTCGGGATAGCGCTTGCTCAGCTCGCCCATGGCTTGGCTGTACGCCGCCGCCAGTTGTTTCTTGTCGGCCTTGGCGGGATCGGCGGCGTAGCGTTTCGACAAGGCGTCGATGTAGGCGCGTTCGTGCTCCGGCGCTTTCGCCGCCAGCTTCCGCGCTTGATTCAGGGCCTGATAGGCGGCCTTGATCTGCTCGGCTTCGGCATCGAGATTGTAGTTCGGGCCGAGCGCGAGCGCGGCGCCCCAATGTGCCATCGCCAGGTCCGGATCGAGCTCCGCGGCCCGCTGGAAGGCGAGCACCGCCTCGTCGTGATTGAAGGCGTAGATCAGCCGCAGCCCCTGGTCGAAGAATTTCTGCGCCTCGGGCGACTTTGTGGCCACGGGATGATGCACGTCGCCGAGCCCGTCGAGCAAGACCGCCTTGCGCTTGCTTGACTGGGCCGGATGATCGGCGAACGCGAGACCGGCGGCAGCGATGAAGACCAGACAGAGAGGCTGTCGCATCGTCGTGCTCCGTGGAGTTTGTGAAAAAATGGGGACTGGCACCGGCGATGTTAACGAAAACCGCCGAGGTCTTCACACGCTGCCGGTGCCTGTCCCCATTTTTTCACAAACTCCTAAATCTCCTGAATCCGATCGTCGTCCGCCGTCCCCGGCGGCACGGGCGGCTTGCGCGGCGGCGCCGGCTCGTCCTCCGCGGGACGCCGCGTGCGCGGCCGGTCCTCGTTATCCCGCCGCGAATCGTCGTAGTCGTCATCCCGATAGCGCCGGTATTCTCGTTCCGCCATCCGCCGCTTGATCTCGTCCGCGGTGTAGCCGGAAGCGCCCAAGCTGAAGGCGTGGGCCACGTCGCCCTGGAACATCACGATCAGCCCCCAGATCATCAGGCCGAGGGACGTCAGTGTGCAATAGCAGGTGAACGTTGGAACGATGTTGAAGAACAGGGCCGTGATCACGAAGGTGCGGCTGCGAAACTTGACGGCGGCGATGCCCCCGGCGATGTTCATGCAACCCGCGATGGCCACCACGGCGCCGAGCACGATGTACACGATGGAAACAATCTGAAACATCTGCTGCGCTTGCTGGATTTGCGGCTGAGCTTGCGGCGGCGCTCCCTGGAAATTCATGAAGGACAACATCAATGGGCCCACGAAGATGAGCAGCAAGCCGTACAGCACGCACAGCGCTCCATTGACGATCATCAAGATGCCGATGACGGTGACTTGTGGGACCATGAGCGTGCCTCAGAGTGTTCGAATCATCGCGGCGTGGCATGGCTCAGCGCGAACGGCGTCGGCGCGGCCGGCGATCATCCTCATCGTCGTCATCGTTGTCTTCGTACTCATCGTCGTCATATTCTTCCCGATGCGACCGGCGCCGCGGCCGGTCCTGCTGGTTGCTCATCAGCGTCGCCATGCCGATCAGCATCAGCACCAGGAACACCAGGGTCAGCACGCCGCTCGGAATGATGCCGAGCATGGCCTCGCCCCAGCTCACGTTGGGCCCGGCGACCACGGGAAGCAACAGACAGATCAGCAGCGCGATCAGGCCGACCACGAAGCCGATGAGGCCGGTCCACATCAAGCGTTTGCCAGGCATGGTCGTGTGCGCCCCAACAGGGAGAGCCCGCAACGTTCCTGCTTGTTCATGCAAATCGCGAGCAGAGAGCATCACGGCAGAAGATCGCTCACCCGGCAACGAAAACCGGGCAGCACGTCGTCGCCGTCGATCATGGCGGATTCATGAAGTCTTCGGCGGTAATCAGTTGTCTTGCGGTGATGGACATGCCTTTCTCCGTTGGCGAGGTGTTGTTCATTGTAACGGCTTGCCTGCCCACCGGTTGCCACCGTTGCCACCCGGCGAAATCCGGTTGCTTACGCAACGCGGCTCGCCAGTCGCCGTTATCCTTTGTTCACGTCCACCCAGGTCCCTTTCTTCGCCGAATCCAGGATCGCGTCGAGCACCTGCTGCGTGCCCAGCGCGTTGCGGAAATCGGGCTGGCACGGTTCGCCCTTGGCCAGGCATTCCAGGAAATCGGCCACGTGGTGCACGAAGCTGTGCTCGTAGCCGATCTGCAAGCCGGGGACCCACCAGTTGCCCATGTAGGGATGATCGCCGTCGGTCACGTGGATCGAGCGCCAGCCGCGCAGCCGGCCTTCGTCCTTGTGGTCGAAGTATTGCAGCCGGTGCAGGTCGTGCAGGTCCCACTTGATCGACGCCTTTTCGCCGTTGATTTCAAACGTGTACAGCGCCTTGTGGCCGCGGGCGTAGCGGGTCGATTCGAACAGCCCCAGCGCGCCGTTGCCGAACCGGCACATGAACTGGCAAGCGTCGTCGATGCCGACCTTCTCGACCTTGCCGGTCAGCGTGTGCTTGCGTTCCTTGATGAACGTCTCGGTCATGGCCGACAGATTGGCGATCGAGCCGTTGAGCCATATGGCGGTGTCGATGCAATGGGCGAGCAGGTCGCCGGAGACGCCGGAGCCGGCGGCGGCGACGTCGAGCCGCCACAGCCCGGTGCCGCCCTGGGGCAGATCGGCGGAGATCGTCCAGTCTTGCAGGAAGTTGGCGCGGTAATGGAAGATCTTACCGAGCTTGCCCTCGTCGATCAGCTTTTTCGTCAGGGTGACAGCCGGCACGCGGCGATAGTTGTACCACACCGTGTTGGCGACTTTGGCCTTTTCCACCGCCTCGACCATCTTGGCTCCCTCGGCCGAGTTCATGGCCAGCGGCTTTTCACACAGGATCATCTTGCCCGCCGCCGCCGCCGCGAGCGCCATCTCGCAGTGCAGGTTGTTGGGGACGCAGATATCGACCGCGTCGATGTCCTTGCGTTCGATCAACTTTCGCCAGTCGGTCTCGACCGATTCGTAGCCCCACTTGTCGGCGAAGGCCTGGATCTTGTCCTTGTCGCGGGCGCAGGCCGCCTTGAGCACCGGCCGGTGCTTCAGCTCGAAGAAGTTGTTGACCTTGCGGTATGCGTTCGAGTGAGCCCGGCCCATGAAGCCGTAGCCGATCATGCCGATGTTGAGGGGTGTGGCCATGGTGTGGTCCTTTCAGCGGCGTGGCGATGGAATGGAAGCAGTGTGGCGGCAGTCGCCGTTCAAGGCAAATGAAAAGGCGATGGGATGATCCTAGGATCGCGATGGGAGCGAGACAAGGAAGGTTAGTCTCTGGCTGCTGCGAAGACAGCGGCGACATCGAGCGTGAAGCCGGGCAGAAGCTTCGATGTTGCTCGTTCGCCGGGCTTGAATTTGGCGTGTACTTTATAGGCCTTACCGCTCAGCGACAAAACGGTGATCGTTTCGGTCTCGGGATCGATGATCCAGTATTCGGGGATTCTGGCCTTGGCATAGACCCGTCGCTTCTCGACAAGGTCGCGCTTGCGGTTTTCGTCACCGGGACTTGGAACTTCCATTACCAAGTCCGCACCTTCAGGCGGCTTGCGACGATTCTTGACACGTTGCGGTTTGAGGAAAAACACATCAGGTTCGCGCATCTGGCCTTCCCGTACTCGCACCGGTGAAGGCGCTGTGAATGCTTTACCGGTGCCAGACTCCTCCCCATAGGCGAACAAGTGTCGATAACAATAGCCAACAATCCCCTGATGAAAAAGGTCCGGCATCGGCAGAAACTCCAAACAACCATCAACGAGCTCCACCATCTGATTGCCGCTGCTCTCCTCGAAATCCAGGTATTCCTCTTCCGACCATTCGCCTTGACGGGGAAACGCCCGAGCCACTTCCCACGTGGGTTCGCCGCGCCGGCGCGTCGGCCGGCCGTTCACGAACGCGGGCCGCCCCGGAACCTTGGTTCGCCGATCGAAAACGGTTATGTCCGTGGACATGGTTGCGGTTCGCCTCTCGTCGTTGGATTGCAGCACCATTCTACCCGATCGTCGAAATGCCGTCATGCGTCTTTTCCGCGCCCACCTTGACATTCCTCCTGCCGCCGTGTGAGATGATGGGACGTTCTTCAGGGATCGCCAGTCAGGGACCCGCCATGCACGAACAACTGATCCGCAGTCTTCGCCGTCAGATCGCGACCGTGCTGATCCTCAAGCACGCTCTCCTCTGGCTGGCGGCCGGGGCGTTCCTTTGGGGCACCTTCGTCATCGTCTGGCGCGTCGCCACCGGCGGCGCCGCCGATGAATTGTGGTGGGGACTCGCCGCGGCGCCCGCCATCGGCCTGGCCTCGGCGTGGCTGGCGCTTCGCCAAGTCCCGAGCAAGGTGCGGCTCCGCGCCGTCGTCGATTCGGCCAGCCGCTGCGGCGGCCTTCTCATGGCGGCCGACGAAACCAGGCTCGGCGGCTGGCGGCAAACGATGCCCGATCCAGCGCGGCTTCACGTCCAGTGGCGCGGCGGCCAATCGTGGCTGACGTTCCTGGCCGGCGTGGCCTTCTTGTTGGTCGCCCTGCTCTTTCCCCAATCGCTCATGACCTTGGCCGGCGAGCCGCCTCTCGACATTACGGACGAAGCCCAGCTCGTCGCGGCGCAGCTTGACATTCTGAAGGAAGAGAAAGTCCTTGAGCCCCAGCGCGCGGAGTTTCTCAAGGAACGGCTCCAGCAGCTCAAGGACGACGCCTCCGGCAAGAACCCGGTCAAGACGCTGGAAGCGCTCGATCACCTGCGCGACATCGCCAACCAAGCCGCCAAGGAAGCCGCCGAATCCGCCATCGACAAGACCGAAAAGCTCGGCAAGGCGGAGGGACTGGCCGACGGCATCCAGAAGAATGACGGTGAGCTGGATCCGCGCGTCGAGCAGGAAGCCTTGAAGACGCTCGCCTCGTTGGTGAAGGAAGCGGCGAAGGAGACCAGCCTCGCCGAGAAGCTCAGCCCCGAGCTCCTCAAGCAGCTTCAGGCCGGGAAGTTCGGCGAGGAACAACTGAAGCAGTTGGCCGCCGCGCTCAAGGGTAGCAAGCGCGACCTGAGCAAGATGCTCGAGAAACTGAATGCCGCCAAGCTCATCGACGCCGAGCTGCTCAAGAAACTGGCGGAGGCCGGAGAATGCATGGACTGTTCGGCGACCTTGAAATGCAAGCCCTGCAAATGCATGGAGGCGACCAAGAAGTGCGACTGTCCGGACGCCGCCGCCATTGCCAAGGGCGCCGCGCCCGCCACCAAGTGCAAGTGCTGCGAAGCGTCCGGTGTTTGCAACTGCGACAAGTTCTGTCCGAAGAAAGTCCTCGCTCAGTGCCTGGGCTGACTGGGCGCCGGTGCCGGCAAAGGCGGCATCAACGAGGGCCCCGGTTCGGCGGCCATCACCTGGTCACACGACACCAAGGAAGACGGCACGAAGTTCAAAGAGGAAGCGCTCCCGCCCGGCGCGCTCGCCAAGCTGAAGGAGAGCATGCTCATCGGCGTCGGCCAATCCGACCCCGACAAGAACCAGCAGAAAAGCCCATCGCAGGGCGGCGCCTTGACGAACGCCCGGGCCGGCGGCGGCTCGGCCAACACGCAGGTCATCCTGCCGCGCCACCGCGCCGCCGTCGAACGCTTCTTCGTCCGACCCGCCGCGCCGGTGAAGAAGAATTAGCCACAGATCAAACACAGATCGGCACAGACAAGAAACGGCAGACCGGAGCGAATAAGCCTCATGCTGGGCAAGAATTCCTTGACCGTTGACCATGTTGCTGCGACCATGACATTCTCACAGTCCTTATCTGTGTTTCATCTGTGTTGATCCGTGGCTCTGATTCACCGTCGCAGCAATGCAGAATCACCAACCCTCCGACGTCCTCATGCGGCCCGATGAGCTGAAGCCGGCCGTCGCCCTGGCCAATCAGCTTCTCGACCAGCTCGATCGCCTGCTGCTCGGCCAGTCCGATCTGCACCGGCTGGTCCTGGTCGGCATCCTCAGCCGCGGCCACGTGCTCCTCGAAGGCGTTCCCGGCGTCGGCAAGACGGCCCTCGTCAAGGCCCTGGCCCAGCTCCTCGGCCTCGATTTCAAACGCGTCCAGTTCACCCCCGACCTGATGCCCGGCGACATCCTCGGCACCCACATCCTGCAGGACTCGGCCAACGGCTCGCGCGAAATGACCTTCCGCTCCGGACCGATCTTCACGAACATCCTGCTCGCCGACGAAATCAACCGCGCCTCGCCCAAGACCCAATCGGCCTTGCTCGAAGCCATGCAGGAACGCTGCGTCACGCTCCTGGGCACGACACGGCCGCTGCCGAGCCCGTTCTTCGTGCTGGCCTCGCAAAACCCGATCGAGCTGGAAGGGACCTATCCGCTCCCCGAGGCGCAGCTCGACCGCTTTCTGTTCAAGCTGATCGTCCCCGGCGCCGAGGTGGACGTGCTCGACCGCATCATCGCCACGCGCCGCCGCGGCGAGCCGCCGGCACCCACCTGGCGAATGTCCGCGGCTGAGCTGGAGCAAATGTTCGGGGTGATGGAGAAAATCTACTTGCCGCGCCCGGTGGCGCGGTACATCGCCCGGCTGGTGGCGGCCACGCACCCGGCGTCGTCCGAAGCCCCCGAGCCGGTGAAGAAGTACATCGCCTACGGCGCGTCGCCGCGGGCCGCGATCGCGCTGGCCGAAGCCTGCCGCGGCCAGGCGCTCTTGGCCGGCCGACCGACGGCGGGCTTCGAAGACGTCAAGGCCGTGGCCGCGCCCGTGCTCAATCATCGCCTGCTGGTGAACTACAAGGCCCGGCTCGACCAGATGACGGCCCTAACGCTGGTCGGACAGTTGTTGAAGACGCTCGACGAAACCGGCTTGAATCTGCCGGACGATGTGGCGCTCGCGGAGGCCCGGTAGGGCAGGGCGTGGCCGGGGCTGAGTATTCGAAGCCTTCGTTTAGCCCCGGTTCGAAGAACCGGGGCGGACGGGAAGGTCGCCGAAACCTGAAGGTGATTCTTCGGATACTGCCCGCCCCGGTTCTTCGAACCGGGGCTAAGCGACGGGGGCGTAGACGAGGCATTGCGGGTCGTGGAGGGTAGCATGTCACGGTGCAACGCCTGTTTCGCGCTTGCCGCGGCGCTCGCGCTGATCGTGCCGGCGTTCGCGCAAGACGTCAAGGTCCCGGACAAGGCCGAAAAGAAGAAGAAAAAGGACGACGTGTTCAAGGTCGACGGCAAGCTCGCCGCCCAGGACCCGATCGACAAGCGTCGCCTCGGCTGCCATGTCAAGGTCCATGAATACAAGATGGCGCCGGGCAAGGTCTACGTGATCGATCTGGTCGATCCGACCAACAGCCGCTGGGACCCCTATCTGCGGCTCGAAGACTCCAAGGGGGTCATCCTGGCGGAGCACGACGACATCGTCATGGGCGTCGACCAGAACGCCCGCATTGTCTATTCGCCGACCAAGGAAGACACCTACCGCCTGATCGCCACCTCGTGCGATCCGGGCAAGACCGGCCCGTACACGCTCACGATCCGGCCGATGGCCCCCGGCGTCGTGGGCGGCGTGCCGCGGACCGGCCCTCTGCAAATCCCCGTGGACGTCGGCGACCTGTCGGTGACCGCGTTGCCCCTCTTCGGCCACAACAACAACAACAACAACAACAACTCGGGGAACCAGACCGACACGCACGGCTACGTCGAGTACCGGTTCATCATTGAGAACCAATCGGAAACCGCCGGCCACACCGTCAAGCTGAGCATGCCGCGACATGCCAACCAGTTTCGCTACGGCCATTACCTGCAATCGCTGCACAAGACGGTTGACGTGGGTCCGGGCGCTACGGCGCTGGTCTCGATCTTTCAGCCCGATCTGGCATTGTCGGGAAACGCGATGGCGATCGAGATCGACGGCAAGCCGCAGGAACGATCCGTCCTGGTGAACATGGTGACCAATCGCGGCCGGCGCAGCGCCATGTTCCACGGCGGCGGTCGGCCGGGCAGCTTCCCCACGGTGATGGTTGGCACCAGTCAGCTGCAACAGACTCTGAACAGCAACGTCGTCAAGTCGGCGGTGGGCGTCGCCACGAAGCCTCCGTCCAGCGGCAGTTACAGCAGCCGCAGCGGACACTGGAACGAGCCGGGACCGTACTACAACAAGAGCTACCACTATTTCGACATCCATCGCTTCCAGGTTCCGCAAGAGAGCATTCGCGATTGGAGCACCCACTGGCTGGGCTATTCGTCGTTCGACGGCATCGCCCTCACGAGCGACGATCTGGCCGCCGCGCCCGTGGCGGTGCAGACGGCCATCTGGCAGTACGTCGAGTGCGGCGGCACGCTGCTGGTCGTCGGCCCTGCCAAGCTGCCGCCGAGCTGGGAGCGCACCAAGCAAGCGGACGGCGGCTTCGTGCGCTACTACCCCGGCTTCGGCCAGTGCGTGATGGCGGTGAAGCGGCATTTCCAGACGAAGCAAGTGGACGTCGGCGTCTGGGACCCCGACGAGTGGCGGGTCGTCACCGGCATGTGGGAAGCGCACGCGAACGTCTGGCAAGTGCGCACGCCGACCGAGGCCAACCGCGAGTTTCCCGTGGTGGACGGCCTGGCGATCCCGATCCGCGGCTTGTTCGTCGTCATGCTGCTGTTCGTGGTGCTGATCGGCCCGGTCAACATCTACTGGCTCGGCCGGGCCAAGCGCCGGTTGTGGCTGCTCTGGACGGTGCCGATCTTTTCGCTCATCACCTGCGTGCTGCTGGTGGGCTACATGATCGCCACCGAGGGTTGGCACGGGCACGTCCGCGTCGCCGCCGTCACGGTGCTGGACGAGAACTCGCAACGCGCCGCCACCATCGGCTGGCAGGGCTACTATTGCCCGGTGCCGCCCGGCGCCCTGCGCTTCGGCGCCGACACCGAATTGACGCCCCACTTCGCCCGGCATTCGCCGCAGCGCTTTCCGCACTCGATCGATTGGAGCCACGAGCAGGTGTTGACCGACGGCTGGGTTACCCCCAAGGTGCCGCTCCACTTCATGACGCGCCGCGCCAGCGCGCAGCAACTGCTGCGCGTCAGCGTGCGCAAGCAAGACGACGGCGCGCTGTTCGCCGTCAACGGCCTGGGGGCCGACATGCAATCACTCCATCTGGCCACGGCCGACGGCGCCGTCTGGATGGCGACCGATGTTTCGGCCGGCGCCGAGGCCAAGCTTCAACCTGCCGGCACGAAGGCCGGCGGCAAGCTGAACCAGCGCAATCAAGCCTTTGTCTTCGGTTCGTGGCCCAAGGCGATCGCGCAGATGAGTGAACGGCCGGCGGACTTTGTTCTTCCTGGCTGCTACGTGGCGGTCCTCAACGATGCGCCGTTCCTCGAACAGGGATTGCGGCACACGCAAAGCCGCAACCTGCGCTCGGTGGTGTTTGGCATCATGAAGGAATAGCCGCCTTTGTTTAGCCCTGTTTAGCCCCGGTTCGTAGAACCGGGGCGGACGGGACGGTCGCCGAAACCTGAAGGTAATTCTTCGGATACTGCCCGCCCCGGTTCTGCGAACCGGGGCTAAACGAATGGGATCTCCGCGATCATGACGAAACGACAATATTTCGCCGTCGTCGCCTGGATCGGCGCATTGGCCTTGCTGTTCGGGTTCGCCGTCGGCGCTCAGGATGTGCCGCCGAAGAAAGGCAAGTCCGGGCCGAAGAACGAAGCGCCGCCGCTCAAGAAATGGCCATTCAAGAAGAAGCAGGACGACTCGAAGACCGAGGTGCTGAGCGAAGCCGGCGAACTGCTGAAGTCTGATCCGCTCGACCCGGTCCGCGGCCGGCGGACCCATTTCAAGGCCTACGACGTCAAGATGGCGCCCGGCAAGACTTATGTGATCCGGTTGTTCGATCAGAACGGCAACGCCAACATGGATCCGTACCTGCGCCTCGAAGACTCCGCGGGGCGCAACCTCGCGCAAGACGATGACGGCGAAGGCAATCTCAATTCGCGCATCGAGCACAACCCGGGCCGCGAGGAGACTTACAAGATCATTGCGACCACTCTGTCGGGAGGGCGCACGGGCAAGTTCCTGCTGACCGTGGACGCGTATCCGCCGGGCAAGGCGCCGCCGTCGGGGCGACACGCCGGCTTTGGCAGCACCATGAACACGGCCATGTCGCCGGGCCCCGCCCAGCCCATGCAGTACGGCGACGTCGAGATCCGGTGCATGACCTGGGGCCAGGCGGTCAATCCCGGCAACAATGTCGACACCCATGGTTACATCGAGTACCGATTTTTCATCGACAATCGCTCCCCCGACGACCACCGGATCACACTGACGCTGCCCCGCAGCGGCGGCAATTTCAACGGCGTCTATGTCTCATCGCTGCGCAGGACCGTGGACGTCAAAGCGGGCTCGTCCGTCCAGGTCTCGCTGTTCCAGCCCGACTTGCCGATCGCGTACATCGGCAGAGGCGCCAAGGTCGAGATCGATGGCCGGCTGGCGCCCCGCGAGGCGCCGATCAACACGCCGGCCAATCGCGGCGCTCGTTCCACCTCCAGGATGTTCTGGGGCGGAGGCCCGGCGTCCGCTCCCGCGACCAGTTTCCTGACGCCGGCGTCGATGTATGCCGACGTGGCGGCGACGCAGAACCAGTTGGCCCGCGCCTCGCGCACCCAACTGCTCATGCAACAAGGACCCGAGAAACTCGAGTCCTGGAGCAACCACTGGCTCGGCTACACCTCGTTCGACGGCGTCATGGTCCACGGCGGCAAGCTGCAGGAGGCGCCGGATGACGTGCGGACCGCGCTGTGGCAGTACGTCGAATGCGGCGGCACGCTCCTGGTGACCGGCCCGGCCAAGTTCCCCGAGAGCTGGGACCGCGCCAGAGTCGAGTTCGCCGGCCTCACCGCTTTTTTCCCGGGTTTCGGCCAATGCCTCGTCGAGGCCGACGCGGACACGCTGCGCCAATGGGCCCCGGAGCAATGGCAACTGGCTCATGAAATGTGGACGACCAGCCGCGCCGCCTGGCACCAGGTCACGTCGCCCAACGACGCCAACGGGACGTTGCCGGTGGTGGACGACGTCAGCATTCCGGTGCGCGGCCTGTTCGTGGCCATGGTGCTGTTCGTCATCGTGATCGGCCCGGTCAACGTCTACTGGCTGGGGCGGGCCAAGCGCCGGCTGTGGCTGTTGTGGACCGTACCCGGTTTCGCGCTCCTGGCTTGCCTGGCGCTCATCGGCTACATGGTCGTCACCGAAGGCTGGCACGGGCACGTACGCAGCCAGACCATCACCATTCTCGATGAGCACGCCCAGCGGGCCGCGACCATCGGCTGGATCGGCTATTACTGCCCGACCACTCCCGCGGGGGGCCTCCGCTTCAGCGACGACACCGAGCTGACGCCGCACCTGGATTTCCGCCACCTGCGCTCCGGCTCCCGCACGGCCCAGCCGTGCTCGATCGATTGGACCAGCCAGCAACACCTGACCGACGGCTGGGTGACGGCCAAGGTGCCGCTCCACTTCATGCTCCGCCGCAATGAAGCGCGGCTCGAACGGCTCACGGCCCGCGCCAACCCGGACGGCACGCGCTCGATCACCAACGGCCTGGGCGTGCCGATCCAGCAATTGTGGGTGGCGACCCAGGACGGGACCATCCTGGGCGCCAGCGATATCGGCCCCGGCGCCAGCGTGACCCTCGCCGCCGCCGATCTCCCGGAAGCCGGCGGCGACCTCGGCACCGCCTGCGACTTGTTCAGCCGCAACTGGGTCCAGCAGGCCGACGAAATGACCAAGAAGCCGGCCGACTATCTGCGGCCGGGAACCTACATCGCCGTCATCGACGACGCCCCGTTCATCGACCAGGGCTTGCGCCGCGCCCAGTCGCGCCGCGCGCTCTCGATCGTGTTCGGCGTGATGAAGGAACCGTTGTAAGTGGTGGTTGGTGGTTAGTGGTTGGTGGTTAGTGGTTGGTGGTTTGGTGAGTCGTGAAATCGTGACACATTTGGCCATGACTCACCAACCACTAACCACCAACCACTAACCACCACTCGGAGGTCCCGATGCGTGTCAACATCGTGCATCTGAAAAAATACTACGGCAGCACCCGGGCCGTGGACGACATCTCGTTCAGCTTCGCCTCGGGGCAGATCTTCGGGTTTGTCGGGCCCAACGGCGCCGGCAAGACGACCACGATGCGCATCCTGGCCACGCTGGATGAGCCGCTCGACGGCGACGCCTTCATCGACGGCATCTCGGTCATCCAGTACCCCGACAAGGCCCGCAAGCTGGTCGGCTACGTCCCCGACAATCTGCCCCGGCATCGCGACATGTCGGTGCACGAGTATCTCGATTTCTTCGGCCGGGCGTATGGCTTGAAAGGCGGCCATCGCCGGCAGGTGATCGACCGCATCGAGGAGTTCACGAACCTGATGGGGATCCGCGAGAAGGCCCTGGTCGCCCTGTCGAAAGGCATGGCCCAGCGCGTCAGCGTGGCCCGGGCGCTCCTGCACGATCCGCCGGTGTTGATCATGGACGAGCCGGCCGCCGGCCTCGATCCGCGGGCCCGCATCGAGCTCCGCGAGCTGTTGAAGATGCTGTCGTGGCAGGGCAAGGCCGTGCTCATCAGCTCGCACATCCTCACCGAGCTGGCCGAGATCTGCGACGGCGTCGTCATCATCGAGCACGGCCGGATCCTCCGCGCCGGCAAGCTCGACCGCATCCTGGCCAACACGACCGACATTCCCAAGCGGACCGTCCACATTCGCACGCTCGACCGCCACGAGGAGCTCTACAAGCACCTGCTGCAGACGCCGACCATCGAAAAGGCAAGCCTGCTCGTGGACAACACCGTCGAAGCCGAAGTCAACGGCGGCGAGGACGAATGCTGCGACCTGCTGGCCGGCCTGATCCAGTACGGCTTCCGCGTCCGCGAGTTCCGCCAACGCCGTGCGGGACTGGAAGAGATCTTCATGAATGTGACCAAGGGTGAGGTGCAATGAAACCACCGGGATTCATCGAGAAACTCGACGACGCGATCAACCCCATCGTCGTGAAAGAGCTGCGGCAAGCGGTGCGCAGCCGGTTCGTTGTGGCCGTGGTGCTGTTGTTCCTGCTGCTGCAGCTTGCGTTTCTGGGGATCTACTTGACCATCGCCGGGCTGAACGGCTGGCTGGACACGATCGACTACCAGGCAGGCCGCGACGTGTTCACCTGGCTGCAGGTCATCTTGCTGGCCACGTGCATGCTGTTCCTGCCCGCCTACGCCGGCGCCCGCCTGGCCGCGGAACGCTCCGAGGTGAACACCGATCTCTTGTTCATCACCACGCTGCAGCCGCGCAAGATCATTTCCGGGAAGCTGGCGTCGTCGGTCGTGATCGCCGTCATGATCTTCAGCGCCTGCGCCCCGTTCATGGCCTTCACGTACTTTTTGCGCGGCATCGACCTGGTGTCGATCTTCTTCGTCATCGCCATCGACTTCCTGGTCGTGCTCGGCAGCGTCCACTTGATGGTGTTCCTGGCCGTCATCCCCGCCAACCGCGTCCTCAAGGCGTTCCTGGGCGTGATCGGCTTCGCGATGTTGCTGTTCATTTTCGGCATGACGCTGGCCGCGACGATTTCCCTGGTCCACTTCGGCCTGTCGCCCATGCTGGAAAACCGCGAGTTCTGGTCGATCTGCGCCACCGTGGTGCTGGAGTTCGTCGGCGAATGCGGCTTGCTGTACACCTGGGCCGTGGCCCTCATCAGCGCGCCGTCCGCCAACCGCATCTTGCCGATGCGCGTGTTCATGCTGGCCTTCGGCCTGATCAGCGGCCTGGCCCACGCGTTCATCGCCTACAGCACCCAGCAAGAGGAGCCGTTCCAGAGCTGGATCCTGTTCATGGGCCAGATGACCGGCCTGGCCTTGTTCATCGCCGTCAACGAGCGCCAGAGCTGGACGCCGCGGGTGTCGCGGACAATCCCGCGCAACCCGCTGCTGCGCGTGCCGGCGTTCCTGTTCTACAGTGGCGCCGCCGGCGGCGTGCTGTTCGCCGGCCTGCTGTTCGGGGTCATGGCGCTGGGCGTCTGGCTGTTCAAGCTGTGGCACCCCCTGCCCGTCGCCCCCGTGATGGGGACGATTACCGACGAGATGTTCAACTGCATGGCCGTCGTCCTGCTGTACATCTATTGCTACGGCATGACGGCAGTGCTGGTGCGCTCGTGGCTGATGCCCGGCGTGCAACACGTCTACACGTGGGTGGTGATGCTCTTCCTGATCGCGCTGGGCAGCCTGGCGCCGTTCCTCGTGTCCGCCCTGATCTTCATGGGCGGCTGGAACTACCACGAACATTTCGTGTGGGTGCTGGGCAACCCCGGTTTCGCGATTTACGAATTTGTCGACCGGAAGCTGGACGAGACGGCCTACGTCTACTTCGCCGGCGCCTGGGCCGCCCTGGTCACCCTGCTCAACGTCGTCTGGTTCTTCCGGCAGATGCGGGCCTTCCGGCCGTTCGAGGCCAGCCACGCTCCGACGGTGCTGCCGGCCGGCAGCGACAGCTCGTCGGTGACGTTGCCGGTGTCGAAACTCTAAATGAGCGTGCGTGCTTCCGCTGCACCAACCCGAAGCGTAAGCGAGGGAAGCAGACGAAATCCCTCGCTTACGCTTCGGGTTGGTGCAGCCGCAAACCGGAATATTGAATGAATGACCAGCGTCAACATTTGCTCGACGGTGAACGCGCCGGGGCCCGCTACGCGCTGCGGACGCCGCGCGGCCTGCCGGCGGGAGTCGTGGGTCTGCATCAGGGGGCCCGCGCCGGCAGCTCGCTCGAGTTCAAGGAGCATCGCGACTACGAGCCTGGCGACGACCTGCGGCACATCGACTGGAGCGCCTACGCCCGCAGTGACCATCTGGTCGTCAAGCTGTTTCATGAAGAAGTGACGCCGCACCTCGACGTGATCCTCGACGGCTCGAAATCGATGGCCTTGGCCGGGAGTGCCAAGAGCGAAGCGGCACTCGGTTTGGCCGGGTTCTTCGCCGCGGCTGCCGAGAACGCCGGGTTCTCACACCGCGTCTGGCTTGGTCAGGACGGCTGCGTCCAGCTTCAGGGCAGCACGGGCCGGCCGGATGCGTGGGACCTGCCGGCGTTCGATTTCCGCGGTTCGCTGGCCGAGGCGTTCCAGCGTCGGCCGCCGCAGCTCCGCCCGCGCGGCATCCGCCTGTTGATCAGCGACCTGTTCTGGCCCGGCGATCCATTGCACCTGGTGGCTCCGTGCGCCGAGCGCGCCACCGCGCTCATCGTCATCCAACTGCTCGGCGCCGCCGACGCCCGACCCCCGGAGCGCGGCAACCTGCGCTTGATCGACGCCGAGACGGATCAGCCGTGGGAGCTGCTGGTGGACGACGGCGCCGTGGAGCGCTACCGAACCGCCCTGGAGCGCCACCAGCAGCTCTGGCACGCCGCCTGCCGGCAAGCGGGGGCGTTTCTGACCGTGGTCATCGCCGAAGAGTTGCTGCGCGATTGGCGGATGGATGAGCTGGTGGCCGCGGAGTTTCTCCAGGTGATGTGAGCCAATACAATGAGTCAGCAGGCGCCGCGAAGTCGTGGAGCGACGGACTGATGGATGCGTCGGGGTGTGCAAAACTCGCAGGCGCAAGGCAATTCACTAACTAATTGGTGCGCTAGGGGTTATGAAAAACACCCGTTTCCAGGCGGCGCCATCCATTGGCTGGGGTCCGAAATCGCGCTTGATGAGTGAGTGTGTGTGTGTGTGTGTGTGTGTGTGAAGCGCAATGCAACCTATCCTATGCAGTGCGAGTGACATTATGGCCGAACTCCAGGTCATCCGCGCCGTCTGTCCTCACGACTGTCCCGACACCTGTGGCATGCTCGTCACAGTCGAGAATGGCAGGGCGATCAAGCTGCGCGGCGACCCGGACCATCCGTTTACCAGGGGCTTCCTGTGCCAGAAGGTAAGCCGGTATCTCGAGCGGGTTTACCATCCCGAACGCTTGCTGTACCCGCAGCTTCGCGTCGGACCCAAGGGGGCCGGTGAGTTCCGCCGCGCTTCGTGGGATGAGGCGCTCGACCTCATTGCCGCGAAGTTTCGCGAGATCGCCGGGTCCGCCGACGGCCCGCAAGCGATCCTCCCCTACAGCTATGCCGGCACCATGGGCAAGCTGCACGGTTCGAGCCTCGACCGCCGGTTCTTCCATCGGCTTGGGGCTTCGCTGCTCGACCGGACCATCTGCGCGACGGCGGGAGCGGCCGGATGCGACATCACGCTGGGCACCCGGGCGGCGTTCGATCCGGACGCGATCGTTCACGCCCGCTACATCATCAACTGGGGCTCGAACACCAGCGTGACGAACATGCACCTGTGGGCCCTGATGCACCAGGCCCGCAAGCGCGGCGCGACCATCGTCACCATCGACCCGCACCGCAGCAAGACCGCCGAGAAGAGCGACTGGTGGCTGCCGATCCGCCCCGGCACGGATGCCGCGCTGGCGCTGGGCATGATGCACATCCTCTGGCGCGACGGCTGGATCGATCAGGATTATCTGGATCGTTATTGCGTGGGCGTCGATCAGCTTCGCGACCGCGCTCTCAACGAATATCCGCCGGAGAAAGTCAGCCGGATCACCAACCTACCGGTCGCCGACATCGAGAAGCTGGCCCGCGCCTATGGCACGATCAAGCCGGCCTGTATCCGCTTCAATTACGGCTTGCAGCGGCACCGCGGCGGCGGCATGGCGGTCCGCACCATCGCCTGCCTGCCGGCCGTCATCGGCGCCTGGCGGCTTCCCGGCGGCGGCGCGCTGTTGAGCACCAGCAAGCTCTATCCGTTCAACGCGGCGGTCCTGGAACGACCCGACTTGATCCCGCGCGGCACGCGCACGATCAACATGGTCCAGCTTGCCGAGGCGCTGGCGGGCGAACTCCCGGGGCCGCCGGTGCGGGCCATCTACGTCTACAACGCCAACCCGGCGGCGGTGAATCCCGATCAGCGCCGCGTGCTGGAAGGATTCCGCCGCGAAGACCTGTTCACCGTGGTCCACGAGCAGTTTCCGACCGACACCGCCATGTATGCCGACGTGCTCTTGCCCGCGACCAGCCAGCTCGAGCACTTCGACCTCCACGGCAGCTACGGCCATCTCTATGTGCAGACGAACGAGCCCGCGATCGAACCGCTCGGCGAGGCCAGGAGCAACACCGATGTGTTTCGCCTGCTGGCCGCGAAGATGGGTTTCGAGCCGGAGCTGTTCCAGGTCAGCGACGAAGAGCTTGCTCGGGAAGCGCTCGCGGTCCCCGCTTCGAACGGCGCGCTCAAGAACGTGACGCTGGACCGGTTGCGCCGCGAAGGCCCGGTTCGGCTCGAGCTGCCGAAAGACTACGCGCCGTTCGCCGCGGGCAACTTTCCGACGCCGTCGGGCAAGTGCGAGCTGTACAGCGCACGGCTGGCGGCGCAGGGTCTGGACCCGCTGCCGGCGTACACGCCGCCCTACGAGGATCCGCAGACGCGGCCCGAGCTGGCGGCGAAGTATCCGCTGCAAATGCTCAGCCCGCCGAAGCCGGCGTTTCTCAACTCCACGTTCGTCAACATCGATTCGCTGCGCCTGGACGCCGGCGCGCCGACGGTCGAAATGCACCCGGCCGACGCCGCGCCGCGCGGCATTCGCCCCGGCCAGTGGACGCGCGTCTTCAACGACCGCGGCAGCTACCGGGCGCGGGCGGTGGTCGGCGAGTCGGTGCGGCCCGGCGTGGTCGTCTGTCTGGGCGTGTACTGGAACCGCTACACCAGCGACGGCGTCAACGTCAACGCCACCACCAGCACCGCGCTCACCGATTTCGGCGGCGGCGCGACCTTCTTCGATAACCTCGTTGAAGTCGCCGCCGAGTGACTCAGACACGTTTGGCGAATATCGCAATCCCAAGGGACGCGCCGCGTGGCATTTTGCTTTTTTTTCCTGTAGCTCTCGAAGGCCGCCCACGGCCAGGCGCGAAGGGTGTTACGTTTGGCATGGACATCTTCCGTTCCGAGGCCACACCATGCAACCAAAACACGCGCCGTGGATCGTTCTGCTCGCCGCGTGGCTGCACCCATCGGACAGCCCGGCACAATTCGGCCAGAACGCACAACTTCCCAACAACGTCTACCTCTTGCCGCGCGTCGGCAGCCCGCCGGCAAGCAACCAGCGGTTTTACCCGTTCAGCAACGGCAATCCGTTCAACAACTTTCCAGGCTTCGGCGGGACTTCGGCCTTCGGCGGTCGCAACCCCTACGCCGGCCCCAACAACTTCGGCTCGCCCTGGGGAGCCGGGTTCGGCAACAACGGCTTCGGCAATCCGTGGGGCGGCGGCTTCGGCAATGCAGGTACGAACCAATTCGGCTCTGGGGGCTACGGTTACGGCGGCTCTGGCTATGGCGGATATGGAGGGCTCGGCTACAACGGATTCGGCAATGGTTCCGGCTTCAGCAACCTGTGGGCCACGTCCGCGCCCTTCGGGGGTTACAACTTCACCGGCTACGGCAACCACATGCCCATCGTCGGCGTGAACAACGGCTGGTGGCCGTACGAACCCGCGTACAATTCGAACAGTCCGATCAATCAATACTTGCAGCAGCTCTACCTGCAAGGCCTGCCGAACCTGAACAACCTCCCCGGCAACGGCAAGATCCTGCCGCAGGCGCCGTGAACGCAAACAATCATCCCGCGAGTTGATTGGCGAGCGTGGCGGCGTGAGCCCGACGTGTCTTGCCGGGATTCCACGTCGGGCTCACGCCGCGACGCTCGCCTTGTTATTCCTCTTCCTCGTCGTGCGCCACCTTGGCCTTGCTGACGATCTGCTGCTGGACGTTGCCCGGCACCACGTCGTAGTGGCTGAAATCCATGTGGTACGAGCCCTGCCCTTGCGTGATGCTGCCGAGCTGGGCGGCGTAGCGCGTCATTTCGGCGAGCGGCACCTTCCCCTGGATCACCGCCAGGTCGCCCGGCAGGCTGTCCTGGTTCTCGATGCGGGCCCGCTTGGTGTTCAGGTCGCCCAGGATCGCGCCCGTGTACTTCGACGGCACGGTCACTTCCAGGTTCACGATCGGCTCCAGCAGCACAGGCCGGGCCGCGAGAAAGGCCTTCTTGAAGGCCATGCGGCCGGCGGTCTTGAACGCCTGCTCGGAGCTGTCCACCGGGTGGTCCTTGCCGAAATGGACTTCCACGGACACATCTTGCATGCGATAGCCGGCCAGCGCGCCATGGTCGAGCAGCTCGCGGCAGCCTTTTTCCACGGCGGGAATGAACTGGTTGGGGATGCTGCCGCCGACGATGTGGTCGATGAACGCGAAGTTGTACTCCGGGTCGTAATGGAACATGCGGATCTTCTCGAACTTGCTCTTGTTGGCGAACTTCTCGGCGCAGTCCGCTTCCGTGGCGATGCCCGCGTCCTTGAGCGGATAGACGCGCAGGTGCACCTCGCCAAACTGGCCGCGGCCGCCCGATTGCTTCTTGTGGCGGTGATCGGCGGCGCCTTCGACCGTGATCGTTTCGCGGTACGGGATCTTGGGCTCGTGGGTGATGATCTCCAGCTCGAAACGCGACTTGAGCCGCCGCTGGATGACGTCGAGATGGAGCTGGCTCATGCCGGTGATGACCAACTCCTTGGTCTGCGTGTCGCGGGTGACCTTGAAGGTCGGGTCCTCGTCGGCGATCTTGGCGAGGCTGCCGGAGATCTTCTGCTCGTCGCCGCGGGCCTTGGGCTCGACCGCCAAGCCGAACATTGGCATCGGAAACGAAGGGACGGGAAGCTTGGGCGGGTGAGCGGTGGTTCCGACCGTGTCGCCGATCTTCAAGTCTTCCACCTTGGCGACGGCGATGATGTCGCCGGGGATCGCCTCCGGCACGGGCTTTTGCGTCTTGCCCTGCACCAGCAGCAAGCCGGAGCTGCGGCCGCCGCGGCCGGTGCGAGCGTTGATGATCTGCTGATCGCCGGCGATCTTGCCCGACAGGATCTTGAAAAAGCTCAGCGTGCCGACGAACTTGTCGGACAGCGTCTTGAACACCTGGGCGACGAACTCGGCGCCCTCGTTGGGCTCGACGACAAATTCCTGCGCCTTGTCGCCCGTGCCCCTGGTCGCCTTGCGCGGCGCCGCCTGTTTCGGCGAGGGTGCGTACTTCGCGATGGCGTCGAGCACTTCCTGCACGCCCAGGTCCTTGTCCTTCTTCGTGGACGTGCAGAAAATCGGCACGACGGTTCCGGCCGCCAGCGCCCTGGGCAAGGCCACGGCCAGTTCATCCGCCGACACGGTTCCCTCGGTCAGGTACTTCTCCATGAGCGCTTCGTCGCTTTCGACGATCGCGTCGATCAATTGCGAGCGTTCCTGCGCCAGATCGATGGGACAGCCGGCCGGCGGCGACGGCGGCGGATCGAGCACGCTGACCACGCCGCTGAACGGCGGCCCGATGCCGACCGGGGCGTTGAACAGCACGCAACCCTTGCCGAACGTGTCGCGGATCGCCTTCAGCAGCTCCGGAAAGTGGATGTTCTCGCCGTCGAGCCGGTTGATCACCAGCAGGCGCGTCAGGCCGCGCTTGCCGGCTTCGTTGAACATGCGGCGCGTGTTGACCTGCAAACCGGCCGTCGCGGACACGACGATGACGGCCGTTTCCACCGCGTTGAGCGCACAGAGCGCCTGACCGACAAACTCCGGCTTGCCGGGCGTGTCGAGCAGGTAGATCCGCTTGCCCTGGTGCTCCAGATGCATCAGGCTCGAATCGATCGAGTATTTCTGGCGTTTTTCCTCGTCGTCGAAGTCCGAGACGCTGGTGCCGTCCTCCACGCAGCCGCGGCGGTCGTTCGCCTTGGCCTTGTAGAGCAAAGCGTCGGCAAGCGACGTTTTGCCCGCGACTTCATGTCCTGCCAGGGCCACGGTGCGAATGTCTTCCGTCTTGTAGCTCGGCATGGTTGCTCCACAAATAGTTAGAGGCTATCCGAAAGGGGTCAGACCCCTTACCCACATTCGGCGAAACGCAAGGGGTCTGACCCCTTTTCGGATAGCCTCTTGCTCCACGAGTCCGTGAGGCACGCCGTCAACGCGCCGGATCCAGGCGCGTTGGCACGCGCCTCCCCGGGCACTCCGAGGCGGCAATTCCACATTATGCGCCGTCCTCACGGGATTTACACCAAGATTTCACAGGTGCAGCGGTGTTCAGAATATCTTTCAAAGTGAGCCGGCCTTCGTAAAGGGCGCGGCCGACGATGCAGCCCGCCGCCGGAACCGCCGCCAGATTGCGAATGTCGTCCAGCGTCGTGACGCCGCCCGAGGCGATGACCGGCAGCCGCGTCGCTTTCACCATGTCGGCCATTGCCGCGACATGGACGCCCTGGAGCATGCCGTCGCGGCTGATGTCGGTGTAGACGACGCCGGCCAAGGGAAGGTGCTCGAACCGTTGAGCAAGCTCGACGGCGCTGACATCGGAGACGAGCAGCCAGCCCTGCGTCGCCGCCTTGCCGTGCTTGGCGTCGATGCCGAGGACGATCCGGCCGGGAAACGTGCGGCTCACCTCGTCAAGCCAGTGCGGCGACTGCAGCGCCTTGGTCCCGATGATGACGCGGGTCACGCCCCACGACAGGGCGGCAGCGATGTGCTCGTCGCTGCGCAATCCCCCGCCGAGCTGGCACGGCACGCCGGCCGCCTCGACGATCGCGCGAATGCTCGCCTCGTTGACCGGTTGCCCCGCCTTGGCGCCGTCGAGATCCACGATATGGAGAAACGTCGCCCCGTCCGCGACCCAGCGCCGCGCCATGGCCGCCGGATCGGCGCCGAACACCGTCTCCTGATCATAGTCGCCCTGCCGCAGCCGCACGCACTGGCCGCCGCGCAGGTCGATAGCGGGATAGATTTGCATGATCGAGCCAACTTCGTCACATCTCGGTGGAAACAATGGGGACTGGCGCCGGCCGGCGCCTGTCCCCATTGTTTCACACTCACATCTCGGCGAAGCGCCGCAACATTCCCAGGCCCACAGCTTGACTCTTCTCGGGATGAAACTGGGTGGCGAACACGTTGTCGCGCCAGATCGCCGACGTGAACGGCGCCGGATAGTCGGTCTCGGCGGCGACGATGCTCGCGTCCCTGGGCCGAACATAGTACGAGTGTACGAAGTACACCGAGCCGTTCTCCGGGAAATCGGCCAGGTGCGGCGCGCGGCTCTTGACGCGCAGCTGGTTCCAGCCCATGTGCGGCACCTTGAGCCCGGGAATGCTGTCGAACCGCACCACGTCGCCGGGGAACACATCGAGTCCCTGGTACTCGCCTTCCTCGTAGCTCGTGGTAAACAGCAGTTGCAGGCCCAGGCAGATGCCGAAGAACGGCTTGCCGCGCTCGATGTGTTGCCGGATTGGCTCGTCGAGCCTGGTTTCGCGCAGCCGGGCGATGGCGTCGCGGAAGGCGCCGACGCCGGGCAGGACGACCTTGTCCGCCTCCGCCACGTGCCGCGGATCGCCGCTGATCGTCGCCTGGGCGCCGACTTTCTCGAACGCCTTTTGGACGCTGCGAAGGTTGGCCATCCCGTAATCAACGATGACAACGCTGTTCATCCTTTGATCTCTGCTTGTGAGGGCCGCGCCGTCCGGATCACTACGCTGGAGACGAACAGGAACACCGCTGCGAAGATCGCCATACCCAGAAGGGCTTTCCACGAAAACAGCAGCATCTGCAGCTCGGCCGGCCGCCATTGCCAGCAGCAATACGTGAGCAGCGACCCGGCGGCAAGCGACGGGCCGAACGGCAACGAGTTATCCCGGTGAACGACCATTTGAACGACACCGAACACGGCCGCCGGGATCACGCTGACGAAGAGCGCCACGACCACGATCTGCCAGCCGAGGAAGGCGCCGACCATCATCATCAGATCGGCGTCGCCCAGGCCGAGCGCTTCTTTCCGAAGGCCGGCGCTGAACAAGGACCCCATGCCGCGCATCAAGTAGGTGCCGACCAGGGCGCCGGCCACGCCGGTCGCCAGCCCGGTTTGCCAGTTGCCGCCGGGCGCGAATGCGCCGGGCAGCGGTCCCCAGAACGGCCAGGGTTGAATTCCCTCCCGCAAACCGCCGTCCGGAACCAACCACTCCCATCCAGGCGGGACTCCCGGTCCCCCAACCGGAGTGGCGCCCGCGGGAAACGGCGCCGGCGTCCACGGCCACGGCCACGGCATCAGCGTGGCGCCGATCAGGCCGATCACCGTGCCGGCCAACGTCAACGGCAGCGGAATCTCCCGGCCATTCAGGTCGGTCACCGACGCCGCCAGCAGCAGCGCGAACAACACCGCGTGGTAGCTGAACGCGGCCCAGAACGACCAGTGATAGAAGCCCATCCGGGAATTCCCCGGCGTCGGGTCATGCCAACCATGCAGGTTGACGGCCACTTCGAGATAGAACAGGCCAACGAATCCCAGGCCGGTCAGCAGCTCGACCACGAAATACTGCGGCGAGAATGAGGCGTCGCACGCGCGGCACCGGCCGCGCAGCCACAGGTAACTGACGAGCGGCAAGTTGTCGAAACAGCGAATCCGACGATGGCACGCGCCGCAGCGCGAGCCGGGCCAAATCAGGCTCTTTTCCAGCGGCAGACGCGTGATGGCCACGTTCAGGAAGCTGCCGACGATCAGGCCCAGCACGAAAACGAACACCAACCAGTAATAGAGCATCATGGTATGTTCGGGTCGCCTTGGCCTTGCAGCCACGCCGCGATCCGCTCCGCGACGTGCTCCGGCAGTTGCTCGGTCGTGTCGATCATCCAATCGGCACAGGCTTCGTACAGCGGTTGCCGCAAGCGCAGCAGCTCCTCGATTTCCGCCAGGCCGCCCTGGGCAAGGTTCGGGCGGCGCTCGGCCGTCGTTGCATCGGCTTGCAGCCGCTCCCAAATGGTCGCCGGCGCCGCGGTCAGCCACACCGTCACGCCCGTCCGCAGCTTCGCCCGGTTCTCCGGCCGCAATACCACGCCGCCGCCGGTCGCGATCACCCAGCATCGGCGCCCGGCCAGCTCATCGAGGACCGCGGCTTCCTTGTCGCGAAAGCCGGCTTCTCCTTCGTCGTCGAAGATCTGCCGGATGGTCTTGCCGAAGCGCTCTTCCAATAGCTCATCGGCATCGCACCACGACCAGGCCAGCCGCGCCGCCAGCGCCCGCGCGGTCGCGGACTTCCCTGTGCCGCGATAGCCAATGAGGAAGATGATCGGGGCACGGGTCATGGCGTATCGGCGGCCTCGTCAGGGGGCGGCGGCTTTTCCTTTTCCTGGTCGAGCTTGGCGTAGTTCACCGGCGACAACGCCCGCCGCACCAGGTCCGTCATCAAGGCGAGCGGCGCTTCGCGGCCGGTGAAGAGCTGGAACTGGGCCGCGGCCTGACGGACGAACATATCGACGCCGGTGAGCACGTGGCAGCCGCGCTCCTGGGCTTCGCGGATCAGCAGCGTGGTCTCCGGGGTATAGATCGTGTCGAAGACCATCAAGCCCGGCTTGAGGATGCTGGTGTGGGCCGGGCTATCGTCCATGTTCGGGAACATGCCGACCGACGTGCAGTTGATCAGCGTGTCGCACAGGATATTGTGGCGGCCTTCCCACTCGATCGCCTTGCAGCCGATTTCCTCGGCGAGCTTGAGCGCGCGGTCGTGGCTGCGGTTGGAAATGGTCAAGGCGGCGCCTTCGCGCTTGAGACCGTGCGCGATCGCCCGCGCCACGCCGCCGGCGCCCAGCACCAGCACGGTGCGGGTGGCCAGCGCCGGCGGCCGGCCGTCGTCGTGGGTCGGCAGGTTGGCCTGCAGCGAATCGACGGCGGCGACGAAGTCGGTGTTGTGGGCCTTCCACTTGTTGTCGCCGATGCGGATCAGCGTGTTGGCCGCCCCGATCTCGTCCACCGCCAGGCCGTGCTCGGCGGCGAGCTTCACCGCCTGCTCCTTGTGCGGGATCGTCACGCTGTAACCCTGCACCGGAATCGCTTCCATCTGTTCCAGGAACGCCGGCAGCTCCCCGCGCGGCACCCGGAACGGCACGTACACCGCGTTGATCCCAAGCTCCTGGAATGCGCGATTGTGGATCAGCGGGCTCAAGCTGTGGCCCACCGGATCGCCGACGATGCCGAACACCTGCGTCTCGGCATTGATGTGCTCGAACTGGTAAACCTTTTGCAGCTCGTGGAACGACAGCATGCCGGGGGCGAAGCTGCGCTCCTTGTTGAAGGCGGCGTAGGCGAACGGCGTGCCGAACTTCGCGCCCAGGATGCGCGTGCACGTTCCCAGATCGCCCATGCACAGGGCAATCGTCGGCACCGGCGGGTTGCGGAGCAGCTTCAACACGCGCACGTTGTCGGCGGTCTGCATCCCGGACACGGCGATCTTCACGATGTCGGCGTCCTGCCGGCACATCCGCTCGTAGATGCTTTCCAGATCGTCGGGAGTTTCGTCGAGGTTGTGATAGCTGACGATGCGCTTGACCTTGCCGAAGCGGGGAATGCGGTCGGCCGTGTCGGCTTCCAGGTCAACGTAGTCGAAGCCGGCGACGATGGCTTGGCGGATCAGCATCTGCCGCTCTTCCTCGGAACCGCTCCAGCGGCCCCCGTCGCTGGGCCGGCGAAAGGTGGCGATCAATGGGCACGGCCGCCTGGCGAGCAGCCGCTTGAAGTCCGGCGCCTTCTTGAGGAAGTCCAGGCGCAGCTCGATCATCTTGGCGCCGCGCTTGGCCGCCTCCTGAATCTCGATCTGCATCATCTTGTGACGCGTTCGGCCGATGACCGCGCAGATGAACGGGGATGACATGAGCGAATCGCCCCCAAGGATGCCTCTTCGATACGAATCACTTTAAGCGCTCGGCGCAGGTGCGACAAGCGAACTACCGGAAATGTGCCGCGGCGCGCGGCGCCGCGCGAGCTGCGATTGACCTTCCGCGCCGAGCCCGTAAAATTCGAGAATCGTCGGGGCCGTAGCTCAACTGGGAGAGCGCAGCGTTCGCAATGCTGAGGTTAGGGGTTCGATCCCCCTCGGCTCCACTCTTGACAGTGCCAGCCACTACCCCGGCCGCGGCTGCCCGCTTCGGACGCCGAGGTGTAGCGGACCTGTCCCGCCTCAGTCGTGATACGTCGAGACTCGTTGCGAGTCTTGCAATCGTCTCCCAAGGATCGGCGCCTCCGTTCCCCCGTGGACAGCCCCACTTCGCGGCCAAGCCTTGCATCCTCCTGCTGAGACGTTACGATGGGCGCACTCCTGTCGCCGCAACCTGGAGGATGAACGGTCATGATCCGTCGAATCATCGTGCTGCTGGTCTCGGTCTCTTTGGTGCTGCTGGGCGAATCATCGCTGCCCGCCCAGGTCCGCGTCACGCCGAAAGCAAGCAAGGGCGGCCACAAGCAGGGGCAAGCGTGGGCGGAAGTGCCCGACTCGTTCAAGTCGTTGAAGATCCCCGACTGGCCGATGCCGACCGACCTGGAGCGCTGGAACAACGCCGATCGCGCCAGGACGCGCGCGACGCTCTTGCAATGTCTGGGCGACATGCCGCCGCGACCCGATCCGCGCAAGGTCAAAGTCATTTCGAAGGAAGAGCACGACGATTACACGCTGGAACGCTTCGAGTTTCACAATGGCGTTGACATGATCGTACCGGGTATCCTGCTGATTCCCAGGGACCGCAAGGGGGCCGTGCCGGCGATCATCGGGCTGCACGGCCACGGCAGCTCCATGGCCAGCATCTGCACCGATCTGAAGAACGGGCAGTGCGTCGGCCCGATCCTCGCCAGGCGCGGCTACGTCGTGGCCGCCATCGATGCCGCATTCAATGGCGAACGAGTCGGCAAGGGGCCCGCGGGGCCGAAGCTCGACAAGGGGGCCTACCCGCAGGAGATGAGCCTGTTCAAGCTCTACCTGCTGCAAGGCCGCTGCCTGTGGGGGATGATGCTCCGCGAAGAGCAATGCCTGATCGACTACCTCGAAACCCGTCCCGAGGTGGACAAGACCAGGATCGGCGCCACGGGCATGAGCATGGGCTGCACCCGCGCCTGGTGGCTGGCGGCCATCGACGATCGGATCAAGGCCGTCGTCGGCGTGGCCTGCTTCACGCGCTACACCGAGCTGATCGCGCACGGCAACCTGCGCAAGCACGGCATCTACTACTTCGTGCCCGGCGTCTTCAAGCACTTCAACATGGAAGCCCTGCACGCCCTCATCGCCCCGCGGCCGCACCTCGAACTGAGTGGCGACCAGGACGGCGGCGCCCCGACGGACGGGATCATCACCTTCGAGGAGAAGCTGATCCCGCTGTATCAGTTGCACGGCAAGCCCGGCAACTTCCGCAGCGTGATCTACGAGAACACCGGCCACGAGTATCTGCCGGAGATGCGCGCGGAGATGGCGGCGTGGTTCGAGAAGCACTTGCCGGTGAAGAAGTAGCAAGCATATGGGCAGCCGAGCCGAACAGCTTGGCGGCGAGCGTGGCGGCCGGCTACCCGGCGACCCTGCGGCTGCGGCTCGTCGCCGGCTATGAATTCCTGCACGATTTGCTGGCCGGTGACGTCGACGCCGATGAGCGTCACCACGACGCCGCTGATTCCTCGTTCGCGGCGGTTCCGGATGCCGTTGTTGTTCCGGTCGAGGTAGACCGAGCCGCCGATGCTGCCGTTGCTGGCCAGCTCGCCGAAGTTGAACG
>JAKEET010000183.1 GCA_022616435.1 Gemmataceae bacterium | reverse complement strand
CTGACGGCAGGGTCACGGTCGTGCCGGTGCGCAAGACGGCGATGTTCGTTCAGGCCGGCGCCTTCGCCAATGTCGCCAACGCCAACCGCCTGCGGACCAGGCTGACGTCGTTCGGCCGGTCGCAGGTGATTCCGGCGGTGGTCGGCAACCAGAGGTTCTATCGTGTGCGGGTGGGTCCGATCGCCAGCCTGACCCAGGCCGATGCGATGCTCGCCCGCATCGTCGCGGCCGGACATCCGGAGGCCCGGATAATCGTCGATTGAACATCGATGGGCGGCCGTGATATGGCCGCACTCGCTTGCTAAGGACGACGCCTCCAGCCGCGTCCGGGCTACCCATCGTCAACGATGAGCAAGGCTATGGTCACCATCCATCTTCCCAAGCACCGATTCCTGCTGCCGCTTGTGGCGGCCCTCCTCGCACTCGCTCCGGGCGTCAGCCTCGGCCTGGAGACGGCGGCCAAGCAGGCGCTGATCGTCGACTACCAGACCGGGTCCATCTTGCTGGAGAAGGACGCCGACGTCCCCGTTCATCCGGCGTCGATGACCAAGCTGATGACCCTCTATCTGCTGTTCGATCAGCTGAAGGAGAAGAAGCTGGCGCTGGATGACACGTTCCGGGTTTCGGAGAACGCCTGGGCCCGCGGCCAGAGCATCGAATCGAACATGTTCGTGGCGCTCGATTCCAGCGTCCGGATCGAGGATCTCATCCGCGGCATCGCCATCCAGTCGGGCAACGACGCGTGCAAGGTCGTGGCCGAGGGCATCGCCGGCAGCGAAGAGGCCTTCGCCAAGCTGATGAACAAGAAGGCCGTTGAGCTCGGCCTGACCGACAGCCACTTCGTCAACTCCGACGGCGTCGAGGATCCCAACCACCTGATGACGGCGCGCGACATCGTCAAGCTGTCGGAGCGCATCTGGGCCGACTTTCCCGAGTACTACCACTACTTCGCGGAGAAGGACTTCACCTACAACGACATCGTCCAGCAGAACCGCAACCTGCTGCTCAGCAAGGACCTCGGTGTCGACGGCTTGAAGACCGGACATCTCAGCGTGTCGGGCTTCGGCGTCGCGATCTCGGCCGAACAGAACGGCCGCCGCATCTTCATGGTCGTCCATGGGCTTGAGAGCATGAAGCAGCGCGCCGAGGAAGCGACGCGCCTCGTCGCCTGGGCCTTCCAGAGCTTCCGCAACGTCAAGCTGGCGAGCAAGGGGGCGACGCTGGAAGAGGCGCCGGTCTGGTACGGCGATTCCAGCACCGTGCCGTTGACGGTCGCCAAGGACCTCTTCGCCACCCTGCCGAAGGGCAGCGAGGAGGAGATCCAGGCCAAGGCCGTTTTCGAGGGCCCGATCCAGGCGCCGATTGCCGCCGAGCAGGAGATCGGCAAGCTGGTCATCACCTCGACCAGCGGCACGACCGAGGTGCCGTTGGTGGCCGGCGCTGCCGTCGAGCGGGTCGGCATCTTCGGCCACATCTTCGCGACGCTGAAATATCTCGTCTTCCCGCAGGG
The DNA here is from genome assembly GCA_022616435.1 of Gemmataceae bacterium. Classification (GTDB taxonomy): domain Bacteria; phylum Planctomycetota; class Planctomycetia; order Gemmatales; family Gemmataceae; genus JAKEET01. The sequence continues at coordinate 3,671 of JAKEET010000183.1, read as the reverse complement.
CCAGGCGGCGGAACCGCCGCCGTCCTGATGCCGGCAACAGCCAAGCCCGGATCGCGCGGTCGGTTCATCACGCTGGAGGGCGGGGAAGGGGCGGGCAAGTCGACGCAGGTGAACCTGCTAGTATCTTGGCTGCACGACCGCGCGATCGACGTCATTCAGACGCGCGAGCCCGGCGGCGCCGCCGGTGCGGAGCGCATCCGCGAGTTGCTCGTGCAAGGCGCCGCCGATCGCTGGACGCCGTTGTCTGAAACCCTGCTGCACTATGCCGCTCGGGCCGATCATCTCGACCGCGTCATTCGTCCCGGACTCGCGTCCGGCAAGTGGATCGTCTGCGATCGCTTCGCCGATTCCACGGCGGCCTATCAGGGCTACGGTCATGGGATTTCCCTGGAGTTCATCGGTTCCCTGTTCACGGCCGTCGTCGCCGATGCGGCGCCGGATCTCACGCTGATGCTGGACCTCCCCGTCGCCGACGGCCTGCGCCGGGCGGCCCAGCGGGCCGGGCACGAAAACCGCTACGAGCAGATGACGATCGATTTTCATGAACGCTTGCGCGCCGGGTTCCTGACCATCGCGCGCGGCGCGCCGAAGCGCTGCGCGGTGATCGACGCCAGTCGGGGCGTCGATGAGGTTCAGGCGGCCATCCGCGCGGAAGTCCAGCGACGTTTCGGGTTATGAGTTTCCGGGATCGTCCTTCGACAAGCTCAAGATACGGGCGTTTCTTGTGGCGCACCGAGCCGCGGTCCCTCACCCTAACCCTCTCCCGCTTCGCGGGAGAGGGGACTCCACTGAGCGAACGGCACAAGCGAGTCCCCTCTCCCGCGAAGCGGGAGAGGGTTAGGGTGAGGGACTGTGGCTCGGTGTCCACAATTGGTCCGTGGATATCATGGCTCCAATGAGTGACTCGAGCGAAAGCGCAGCGCCACCGCCGCGCGCCAATCCTAACTTCATCGGCCACCCGGCGGCGGAGCAGACGCTGTTGCGCGCATGGCAATCGAACCGGTTGCATCATGCCTGGCTGATCAGCGGGCCGCGCGGCGTCGGCAAGGCCACCCTGGCGTTCCGCTTCGCGCGACATGCGCTGGCCGGCGAGGAGCGAGGCCTCTTTGCCGAACCGGCGTCGACGCTGGCAATGGCGGCGGAGTCGCCCGTGTTTCGCCATGTGGCCGCCGGCAGCCATCCCGATCTCCTGACCATCGAGCGCGCCTACGACGAAAAGCGCGACAGGTTCCGGACGGAAATCGTCGTCGACGACGTCCGCGAGCTTGGCGCGTTCCTGCATCTCAAGGCGGCGGCGGGCGGCTGGCGCGTGGTCGTGGTCGACTGCGCCGACGATCTGAACCCCAGTGCCGCCAACGCGCTCCTGAAACTGCTGGAGGAGCCGCCGGCGAAAGCGCTGCTGCTACTCGTCAGTCACGCGCCGGGACGGCTCCTGCCGACGATCCGCTCGCGCTGCCGGCGGCTGACCCTGGCCCCGCTGGACACCCAGGCGATGGATGAGTTTCTGCAGACATCCTGCCCGCAGCTGGCCGATGCCGATCGCCGGCTGCTGATCCAGCTGGCGGACGGATCGATCGGCCGCGCGCTCGAGATCGCCGGCACCGGCGGCCTCGATCTCTATCGGGACATCGCCGGTCAGCTGCGCCAGCTGCCGAAGTTCGACGCCGTCGCCTTGCATGCGCTCGGCGATCGATTGGGGCACAGGGACGCCGGGGATCTGTTTCGCCTGGCGACGGAGATCCTGCTCGGCTGGCTCGGCCGCGCGGTCCGGCTGGCGGCAACAGGGCAGGGATCTCCGGGCTCCATCGGCGGCGAGGGCGCACCGGCACTCTCGCTCGGGCGCCACAGCCTTGAACAGTGGCTGGAGCTGTGGGAGAAGATCACCCGCCTGTTTGCCCGCGTCGAGTCCGCCAATCTGGACCGCAAGCAGGTCTGGGTTGGCGCCATGCTCGATATCGCAGGATTGGCAAGCCGTTAGTCTCTGGCTTTAGTATCGCAGGTCGGCCGGACGGGCCTGACGCCTCGCTTTGCGCCGGGACCGCAGGAGAGCAGATTGCGCGACAGCTACTACATCACGACGCCGATCTACTACGTCAACGACTCGCCGCATGTGGGCCATGCCTATACGACGCTGGCCTGCGACGTGCTCGCGCGCTTCATGCGGCTCGACGGCCGCAAGGTGAAGTTCCTGACCGGCACCGACGAGCACGGCCAGAAGATCGAGAAATCGGCGCGCGCGGCGGGCATGGAGCCGCAGGAATTCACCGACAAGGTGTCGCAGAATTTCCGCGACCTGGCGAAGGCGATGGACTTCAGCAATGACGATTTCATCCGCACGACGGAGGCGCGGCATGTGCGCTCCTGCCAGGCGCTGTGGCGGCGCCTGAAGGAGAACGATCAGATCTATCTCGGCGGCTATGCCGGCTGGTACGCCGTCGCCGACGAGGCCTTCTACGACGAGGACGAGCTGACGCCCGGCCCCGGCGGCAAGAAGATCGCGCCGTCCGGCGCCGAGTGCGAGTGGGTGGAAGAGCCGAGCTACTTCTTCAAGCTGTCGGAGTGGCAGGACCGGCTGCTGGCGTATTACGACCGCACGCCCTGTCCGGTGGCGCCGGAGACGCGCCGCAACGAGGTGGTGAGCTTCGTCAAGAGCGGGCTCAAGGACCTGTCGGTCTCGCGCACCACCTTCAAGTGGGGCATCCCCGTGCCCGACGATCCCGCGCATGTGATGTATGTCTGGCTCGACGCCTTGACCAATTACATCACCGCCGCCGGCTATCCGGACGTCGACAGCGCCGACTATCGGACCTTCTGGCCGGCCAGCCTGCACATGGTCGGCAAGGACATCCTGCGCTTTCACGCCGTGTACTGGCCGGCCTTCCTGATGGCGGCGGGTCTGGAACCGCCGCAGCGGGTGTTCGCCCACGGCTGGTGGACGAATGAGGGGCAGAAGATCTCGAAGCGGCTTGGCAACGTCATCGATCCGCACGACCTCGTCGCCAAGTACGGGCTCGACCAGGTGCGCTACTTCCTGCTGCGCGAAGTGCCGTTCGGCAACGACGGCGACTTCTCGCACCGCGCCATCGTCAACCGCATCAACGGCGATCTCGCCAACGGCTTCGGCAACCTGGCGCAGCGCGTCCTGAAGATGATCAACAGCAGCTGCGACGGGAAGGTGCCGCAGCCTGGGTCGTTGACGCTGGAGGACGACGCGCTTCTGGCGACAGCCCGCGGCCTGCTTGATTCGTTGCGCAAGGATATAGCGCAGCAGGCCTTTCACAAGGCGCTCGATGCGCTGTGGCAGGCGATCGGCGCCGGCGACCGCTACGTCAACGAACAGACGCCTTGGAGCCTGAAGAAGACCGATCCGGCCCGGATGAACACGGTTCTGTACGTGGCGGCTGATGTCGTCCGCCACCTGGCGATCCTGGCGCAGCCCTTCGTGCCGCATGCCAGTGCGCGGCTGCTCGATTTCCTGGCGGTGCCCGGCGACCGCCGGACCTTTGCCGCGCTCGGCACGGCCGACATGCTGCGGCCGGGCACGGCGTTGCCGGCACCCGAAGGCCTCTTCCCGCGCTATATCGAGATCGCCGAGGGAGCCGCCGGCCGGTCATGATCCTGGTCGATAGCCACTGCCACCTCGACTACTACAAGGAGGAGGACGGCGAACT
>JAKEET010000182.1 GCA_022616435.1 Gemmataceae bacterium | reverse complement strand
GCGCCGGCGTGTTTGCCCACGTCATTGGCTCGTTCTCCGACACCGCGGGCACGTACCAGAACAACACGCGGACCGGCTTGTGGATCGAGGACGTTACGAGCAATGTGACCTTGGTCCGAACCACGGCCGAAAACAACGATTTCAACGACAACAACCTGGGCGACGGCGTGATCATTGCCCGGTTCACGCTCGGCGTGGCCATGGGCGGCGACTTGCTGGTCCAGGGCGGCTCCTACAGCGACACGGGCGGCGCGGCCGATCATCAAGAACGCGGCATTGTCGTGGACAGCATCGCCGGCAGCATGACGTTCGAGGATTCGGCGGGGCCGGTGCAATCGGTGACGGTCACCGGCAACGAAAGCCACGGCCTGCTCGTTGTGAACGGCGGCACGTCCGGCACGTTCACCAACGGGAGCTATTCGAGCAACGGCGGCGACGGCATGAACCTGAGCATCTTCTCGGCCGCAGTCACCTGGACCGGCGTCACCGCCGCCGACAACTCGGCCAACGGCTTGAACGCGACGGACCTGAGCGGGACCATCTCAGGGAGCAGCTTTGGCGGCAATGCTCGCGGCATCCTGTACTCCTCCGCCGGCGGCACGCTGACGATCGGCACGACGACCATCGACGCCAACAACGGCGCCGGGGACGGCGCCGGCATCAACGTCATCGCCGGCAGCCTGACCTTGAACGCCGGCACGACCGTGACCGACAACGAGTCGACCGCGGGTTCCGGCGGCGGCATCGCCTTCGCCAGCGCCGGAGCCCTGTCGCTCACGAGCACGGTCGTCAGCGGCAATACGGCCGCGGTCGACGGGGGCGGCATCCACATTTCGGCCGGCACGGGCCATTCGATCGCGAGCAGCACGATCGCAGACAATACGGCCACGGCCGGCAGCGGCGGCGGCATCCATGTCGCGGCCGGCGACCTGACGCTGGATGGCGCCACCATCGGCGGCGCGGCGCCGGCCGACCGCAACACCGCCGGCCAGGACGGCGGCGGCATCAACCTCGCCGGCGGCGGCCTGGCCTTTGCCGGCGCCGCTTCGACGATCAGCTTCAACTCGGCGACGCGCGACGGCGGCGGCATCAGCGTGGCCAGCACGTTCACGAACGCCTTGACGTTGACCAACCTGGCGAGCGTCGTGGAAAACGTCGCGTCGCGCCACGGCGGCGGCGTCAACCTCGCCGGCGGCGTCAGCGCCACCTGGACAACGCCCACGCTAGAGCGCAACCACGCGGATACGGGCCGCGGCGGCGCCCTCTATGTTGCTGCGACCTTTGCGGCGGCGGAAACACTCACGCTGGACGGCACTGCCGTCGGCGGCTCCGGCAACGCCAACACCGCCCAGGACGGCGGCGGCATCGCCTGGGAAAGCCCGGGGACATTGAAGCTGCAAGACGCCACGGTGTCCTTCAACACCGTGACCCAGGACGGCGGCGGCGTCTATCAATCGGCCGGCACAATCGATGTCGATCCTTCACACATCGACAGCAACTCGGCCGACGGCGACGGCGGCGGCGCGGCGATTGTCGGCGGGATCTTCGAGTTGACCGACGGCTCGACCGTCAACGACAACAGCGCCGACGGCTCGGGCGGCGGCATCCACATCGAAGGCGGCTTCAGCCACGTGATCACGGACAGCACCATCGCCGGCAACACCGCCGACGCGGAGATCAACGGCACGGGCGACGGCGGCGGCGTCAACGTCGCCGCGGCCTTCGCGAGCACGCTGACCATCACGAACAGCACGATCGGCGGCGCCACGGCCTTGGCCGGCAACTCGGCGGTCAACGGCGGCGGCCTTGCCCTGGCCGGCGGCGGCACGGTCAGCCTGGTGCACTCCGCGGTGGCCAGCAACGTGGCCACCGGGAACGGCGGCGGCCTCGTGCAGACCGGCGGCACGCTCGATGTCGTCAACAGCACCGTGTCCTCGAACTCCGGCGCCGGCGTACACGTTTTCGGCGGCACGGCCAACCTGAACCACGCCACCGTGGCCCGCAACTCCGGAACCGGCGTCACGCGGACGGCGGGCACGGTCAACGCCACGCAGTCGCTCTTTGCCGAGAACACCGGCACGAACTTCTCCGGCACGGTGACCAGCGGCGGCCATAACCTGTTCGAGGACGCCGCGGTCACGGGCGCGGCGGCGTCCGATCTGCTGAACGCGGATGCCTTGCTGGCGAACCTCGCACTCTACGGCGGCACGACGCTCAACCATGCCCTGCTGCCAGGCAGCGATGCTCTCGACGCGGTCCTCGTTGACGCGCTCGCCCTGGCGACTGACCAGCGCGGCATTGCCCGGCCGCAACCCGTCGCCGGCAGGAAGGACATCGGCGCCTTCGAGTCGCGCGGATTCATCGTGACCCTGGTGTCGCCGACGGTCCCCGCGCCGGCCGGCGACACCAAGTACCGCGCCCTCATCGAGCACACCTTCGTGGCCGAGAGCGGCGACGTCTGCGTGCCGATCGACTTCACCGCCACGATCCGGGCGGTCGCGGTCGGTGTGGAGCCCATCGAAGGCGGTCGAGTCACCTTCACGTCCGACGCGACGGCCGGCGTCGCCGGCAGTGTCGATGTGCCGGTCGTGATCGGCGCGCCGAACCTGGCCAACGAGGCGACCGTGAGCGCGAACATTCAGGCCAACGACACCGAATCGGCGGCCGGCAGCTCCTACGATCTGAAGGTGCGGGCCGGCGGCGACTGGGTCAGCGCCGAGGAGTGGGAGCTGTTCAACCAGATCGTCACCAAGATCGTCGCCAGCGGCGAGCCGCAGACGACGCGCTCGGGCGACGTCATCCGGTTCGCGTCCGCACCCAACGCCGAGGTCGGCCTGGTTTACACGCTGTTCGACCAGGAGGTGACCGCGGCGAACGAGGCGGCCTCGATCGTCCGATTCAACAACGAACACCCGAATGACCAGGTCACGCTCGACCCGGTCAAAGTCAACATGATTGCGCCCAACATCGTGCTCGCCGAGAGCGCCATCTTCAACGTTTCCGCCGTCCCCGGTTCCCCGGACGGCGCCGGCAACGTCATGGTCCTGACCGACGATTGCGGCGAAGCGGCCTTTGCGGGCCTGAAGATCTACCAGTCGTCGTTCACACGGCTGTACCGCATTCAGGCGGCGTTCACGAACCCCGATGGCACGCCCGTGACCCTGGTGTCCGAGCCGTTCCGCATCTTGCCGCGGAAGACGGAAGTCATCCGGCCCAACGCGAGTGACCCGAAGGCGACCAGGCTGCGTTTCTTCTCGGTGAGACGGTCGGCGCCCTTTGTGACGATCAGGGCGATTCCGCCGCGGGGGTTTGTGCGAATCATCGTCCCCTTCCGGCGCGTGCAGAATCTCGGCGGCGTGAATCAAATTGGGCTGCGCGCCCTCGACGCCGTCAACGAGTTCGGCGCGACCATTCTCGCCAGCAACTGGGATGGCCCGATTGACATGACGATCCCGCAATTCGCGGGCGCCGCCGTTGATGCCTTCGGCCGCTGGCAACTGGTCAATCCCAGCCCCGGCGCCCCGCGGACGTTCTTCGGATCGCAATTCATCGTCCGCGCCATCGCGACGGGAGGCGAAGCGGTCGTTCTGGGCGTGTCGCCGGCGGGCAACCGGAGGAGGTTCTTCGTCCGGGCCACGCTGACGTTGGACCCGGCCGCCGTGCTTGCCGTTGGCAACCGCCTGACCCCCAATGCGATCGAGAAAGACACGATCGGCCCGTTGACGCGCGTCCTGGAAGCCCGCCATCGCAGGAAATAACGGCGCACGGCTATCTACATGACCGTGCGTGATTGTGCAGCATCCGAGCCTGAGCGCCAGCGAAGGGCCTTCGCTGGCGCTCAGGCTCGGATTGCCGATTCGCGCACGGTGAACTAGCTAGTAGCGAAACTCAATGCCGAAGTTGAGGCCGTGGGCCCAAAAGCCGTTGTCGCGGTTCAGGAACCGCGGCCGAGCCTGCTCGCGCGTGGCGTTGAAGTTGTCCTGGTTCGGGTCGCCGGTCACCGTGAAGTCCTGGTCGGTGGGGGCCAGCTTCGGATTGATGACCCGATCGATCTGGTCGCCGGGGCGCGTCACGCCGGACCAGTACAGACCGCTGTAGCCGAGGCGGGCCCGGATGCGCGGCGTGATGTCGAAATGGGCATTGAGGCCGACCTCGGGGACCACGCCGAACTGGCTTTGATTGTACGTGCCGATGTTGGAAGCCAGCGCCAGCAAGCCGCCGGGCGTCTCGATGTGGCCGTTGCGCTGGTTGTCGAGCACGCTCACGCCGAAGATGGTGGTCCGTTGCTGGGTAGCGCCCAGCGCGACCTTGCCGAGCAGCTCGACGTTGAGGCGGCCGCAGTTCCACAGGAAGCGGCCGCCGACCTGGCCGCCGTAGAAGCGATTGCGGGTAGTGAACTCATCGAAAACGCGGATGCGGCTCCCCGCCGGAAGATCGGTGATGAGGCTGCCGACCCGCCCGGGCGGCGGCCTCTGGAAGATGGACGCGCCTTCCTGCCGGAGCGTCAGGTTCTCTTGCATCTCCAGTTCCTCGTCGAGGCCGAGCGCGCGGAATCCAGCCATCAGGTCAAAGCGCCGACCCGGTTCGCGAATCGAGTGGGACACAAGGTTGGCGTCCCAGCCCCAGAACTGAGTCTGCGCGTTGATCGTGAACGTGCCGTCCAGCGACCCCGGCAGATTGAATTCGACGCCGCTTTCGGTCGTATCCAGGGCGCTCAGGTAGGGCCGGACGAGGATGCCGGTGCCGCTGGGCCCGGCCGCGAAATCGCGGTCCTTGGTTTGCAGAATGAAACCGGAGACTTCCACTCCCCAGAAGCCTTCGGCCCCGAAGTTCCAGCCGCCGCCGGCCCGGACGCCGGAAAACGCGCCGAAATCCAGATCGTCTTCGCCAAACAGGATGCTCGTGCCGGGTTCCCCCAGAATTGCATTGCCGTTGGGATCCGAAGTCGTCGTGAGCAGGGCCGGCGTGGGCCCGCGGCGAATCCACCACAGCAGGTAATCGGCGTAGACGTGGACGCACGGCTCGTACGTCGGCCAAGCCGCGGCGGCATCGCTGACCTTCGGCGCCTCGCTCATGGGCGACGGCTTGACGTCATCCTTGGGCGGGTCCTTCTGGCCGGTCGGCTGTCCGGCCGGCTGGCCCGTCGGTTGGCTCGTCGGTTCCGCCACCGCATCAGCCTGCGCGGGCTGGTCGAAGCGGGCCGGCAGGAGGGCCTGGATCGCCTCCGCCGTGGCATCGGCGAGGTCCTTTTTCGTCGGCCCGGCGGCGACCGGCTCCATGACCGGCCCGGCCGGTTGCTGGGAGGCTGGGGGTTGGGTGTCCGCCGCCGCGCTCGCGGCGAACGCGGCGACAAGGCACAGAGCGCAAGGGAGAATCCGACGCATGGTGCCCTCCTTGGCACTTCAACCGTTCGTGCAGATCGCCGAGACAACCTATCCTGCCAGCACAATGGGCGATTGCCTTTCCTCTGCCATTATCGGCATTGTGCAAAAACGCGGCACATTCCTAGAGCTGCTTTGAGCCAAAGTGTTGGTGCGAAGTAGGAGCTATATCAAATGTGCGGGGCTGCCGGTGTCGTGGCAGGGGTTTCGTGGGAGGGGTTTCCTGATCCGCCGCCATTTTGTCAAACCCCTCACCTCTCCCCGTAGGCGGCGCTGGTCCGGCCGGAGTCGCCGGCACGGCCCAGGATGTCGCGCATGGCCTGGCCCGCCTCCTTGAACCAGTTGAACAGGATGCTCACGTCCCAGCCGATGCAGAAATGCTTCACGCCCAGGTCGAGGTACCTTTGGGCATCGCCCGGCGAGGCGATCTCGGCCCGCGGCGCGATGCCCTTCCGGAGCGCGGTCTCGATGACGTGACGCTCCGCTTCCTGGACCTTGGGATGGCTCCACTGTCCCGCCAGACCGATGCTCATCGCGTAGTCCGCCGGGCCGAACTGGACCATGTCCAGCCCCTTGACCGACAGCAAGGCGTCGAGGTTGTCGACCGCCGCCGCCTTCTCGATCATCACTGCAACCACGGCGTCGTCGAGGGCCTTGACGAAGGCCGGCGTGCCGCATTCGAGCACGTAGCCCACGTCGCGGCGCATGCCGACGCCATGCAACCCGCCGCTGGCCGGCGCCTCGGCACGGACCGCCTTGACGCAGGCTTCGACGTCGGCCGCCGTCCGCGGATCGGCGAACAGCACGTTCTGGATGCCAGAGCCGAGCGCCCGGATCGCCAGATACATGCGCGGCTCTTGCTCGATCTTCATCATCGCCGTCATGTGCGGGAACAGGTCCACGGCCCGGCCGAGGTTTTCCAGGGCGTACAGATCGTAAGGGGCGTACTCGCCCAGGAACTCGACGTAATCGAACATGCCGGAATGGCCGACCAGCTCGACGATGCCGGGATACGAGATGTGCAAGTGCGTGCCCAGGCTCGGCTGGCCGGCGTTCAGAAGCTCGCGGAGAGGGTTGTGACGCATGTCGAAGTCAGTAGTCGGTAGTCAGTAGTCCGTAGTCAGCAGCAACGACGACTTTCGCCTTGGCCGCGCCCGTACATTCTGGTTATAGTGCGCGGCCGGGAGGCAAGGAGGCCGACATGACAGGATGCCGCTGGATTGCCGTGGGCATGCTGGTTTGTCTCGCTTGCCTTGCTTGCCTCGCGGGCCCGGCCTGGGCAGCGCACACCGAGCAACGCCATTTCGCCATCCTCGTGGACGGCCGCGAAGCCGGCCAGGCCCAGATGACCATCGTCCAGCAAGACGACGGCAGCGTCTACGTCAGCGCCTCCGCCAAGGTCCAGGTCCAGGGCCTCGTCGTCAACTACTCGTTCACCATCGACGCTCAGGAATGGTGGAAAGCCGGCAAGCTGATCGGCCTGAAAGCGGTCGCCAACGACAACGGCAAGAAAAACGAGGTCATGGTCGGCCTGCGCGACAACCAGTTGCGGTCCCGCGCCAACGGCGCCGAACGGCCGTGCCACCCGGACGTCTGGCCGACCAGCTACTGGAAGCTGCCCGAGGCGCGCTTCCACAACAAGCAAGTGCCGCTGCTGTCCGTGGACAGCGGCGCGGATCTCGCCGGCCAGTTGCAATACCTGGGAACCAAGCAACTGCCGGTCGGCAGTCAGCTCATCGCCTGCTATCACTTTCGCGTGACGGGGGCCGGCGCTCCCGTCGATCTATGGTTTGATCAGCATCATCGCCTGGTCCGCCGCGAATTCGTGGAATCCGGACACCGGACGATCATGCAGATGGTGAGCAAGAAGTAGCCCTTGCGCGCCATGGTTCCAGTTCCCGTCCAAAGCAGTTCTTGAAGCCCGGACCGACAGTCACACGGGGAGTGAATTCGCTTGGCAGCAATCACGAACATCTCGTATGATTGTCGATAGAAACAGGTTCGCGTGCCTGGGCCGCCCTCGCCGGCGCCTGGGCTCATGGGGGGATTCTGGATGTTGCTCAAACCGACCGTGCGCGGCTGCGCGGACATGCATCAAACCGTCGGCCCCAGCCGCCGCAGCTTTGTCAAGGCCGGCGTGCTGGGCGCGGCGGGCCTGTCGCTGGGCGAGCTGCTGCGGCATGAAGCGCGGGCAACCACCACGACGTCGCGACGGCCGTCGGTGATCATCCTGTGGATGCGCGGCGGGCCCAGCCACATCGACATGTGGGACCCCAAGCCCGACGCCCCCGTCGAGTACCGCGGCGAGTTCGGCACGATCCGCTCCAACGTGCCCGGCGTGCTCCTGTCCGACATGATCCCGCGCTGCGCCCGGATCATGAACAAGTGGTCGATCATCCGCAGCCTGCACCACCACGACGCCGGCCATTCCACCGGCGACCAGATCTGCTTCACCGGCTACAACAGCGGCCGGAATCCCGATGAGAACATCCATCCGAGCTGCGGCTCGATCGTGTCGCGCCAGCTCGGCCATCTGACGCCGGAATTGCCGGCCTACGTGATGATCCCGCGCATGGTGCCGGGCACGAACGCGGCGTATCTCGGCGTGTCGCACAAGCCTTTCGAAACGCAGGCCGACCCCGCCAACGCCGGCGCCCCGTTCCGCGTGCCGAACTTCTCGCTGCCGACCGGAGTGACCTTGGAGCAAGTCGGCGACCGCCGCGGACTGTTGCGCAGCTTCGACAGCCTGCGCCGCGACCTGGACCAAAGCGGCCAGATCGAGGCGCTCGATCGCTACAACCAGCAGGCCTGGGACATCCTGTCGTCGCCCAGGGCCCGCGACGCCTTCGACCTCGACAGCGAGCCGCGGCACATCCGCGAGCGCTACGGCTTTCAGCCGGCGTTCAATCCGGGCGCGGCCAACCGTTGCGGCGCCCCGAACTGGGCGCAGCGCATGCTGCTGGCGCGGCGGCTGGTCGAGGCCGGCGTGCGGCTCGTCACCGTCGATCTGCGCTGGTGGGACACGCACGTGCTCGGCTTTGATTCGCTGCGGCGCGGGTTCTTGCCGCGCTGGGACCAGGCGTATCCGGCGCTGATCGAAGACCTCGAAGCCCGCGGCCTGCTCGAATCGACGCTGGTGCTCGCCTGGGGCGAGTTCGGCCGCACGCCGCGGGTCAACAACGACGCCGGCCGCGATCATTATCCCAATGTGTTCAGCGCGGCCCTGGCCGGCGGCCCGGTGCGCGGCGGCGTGGTCGTGGGCGAATCGGATTCGAAAGGCGCGTTCCCCAAAGCCAATCCGAAGTCGCCGCAAGACGTGCTGGCGACGGTGTACCGCCACCTGGGCGTCGATGTGCAGCAGTCGTATCTGGACAACACCGGCCGGCCTCACCCGGTGCTGCCGAGCGGCCGGCCGATTGACGAGCTGTGCGGGTGATGCGGTGGGATGTGTTGAGCGCAGGGGATGTTGTTCGCCCCGGTTCTTCGAACCGGGGCTAAACGTTTGGGGGCCTCTGATGCCGCGAATCACAATCCTTGTGGCGTTGTTCGGGCTGGCATTGTTGGTGACGCGGACATCCGCGTCGGCCCAGGAAGCCAAGCGGGCCGCCAAAGCGCCAGCGCTCTTGGACCGTGGCGTCCTCAACAAGGCGGCGCCGCAGTTCGAGCAGATTTTTCAATTCACGTTCGACGGGCCACGGCTCAAGCTCGACCGTAGGAGCTGGGGCGATCCGCCGAAAAAACCGCCCAAGCTGGTCATCAATTCGTTCAACAGCGGGCCGCCGATCGAGAGCATCTTCAACCAGATCCGCGCCGACGCCGGCCGCGTCAACAGCAGCGGCATGAGCGTCAGCAACCGTCATCGCGAGATCAACTTTTCCGGCGGGGCGCTCAACGGCCGACTCCGCACCAGCGGCGACCAGGTCCGCATGGAGCTGGAGGAGGTCGAGTCGCCGCAACGGATGCTCGAATGGTCCGACGACGGCCAGGGGAGCATGCGGCTGATGATCTCCAATCAAGATGACGACCTGCTGCTGCTCCAGCAGACCAAGCAGGGGACGTTCCGCATGGCCGGCTTCATCGGCGGCAAATCGATCACCGCCCACGGCGACAACTTCCTGGCCATGTACCGGCAAGAGCGGCTGCTCATGGACAGCCACGTGCTGCCGGTGCTGCAAGCGCTGTCGATCCGGCTGATTCCGTCGCCGTCGGCGCCGGCGATGAAGAAGGCGGTGCTGGCGCTCCTGGCGCGGACGCCGGCAACCCTCGCGGATGGGAAGAAGCTCCTGGCCGACCTGGACAGCGAGAAGTTTGCGATCCGCGACAAGGCGAGCAAGGCGCTCAACGAGCGTTTCGAGATCTACAAGGACATCATCCAGGAACGGCTCAAGGACAGCTCGATTTCCCAGGAAGCGGCGGCACGGCTGCAGAAGATCATGGCCCTTCATCCCGACGCGCCGAAGGTGAGCCAGACCATCGCGGCCCTGGACCTGCTGCGCGATCCCGTCTACCTGGTGGGTTTGTTGGACGAGGCGCCGCCGCCGGAGCGAGCCAAGGTGGTCGAGCAACTAACCCTGGTCACGGGGCAGCGCCTGGGCGACGACGCGGCGGCGTGGAAGCGCTGGCTCGCGCAGAAAAAACCGTAGATGGCTTTCATCGTCACGATGCAATCGTCCACGCCGGGGTATTGCAATTCGAAGAGGCGAATAGTGTCCGGACCTTTCGAATCGATGCGCCAGCCGCCCCGGTCGGGGGTGACGCCGTCGGCGGTCAAGAGTTCGTGGTCGGGGCGGAACGATTTCCGGATCGTTGTTTGCCGCTTCTTCGAATTGCCCTTGGCGTGGAACAAGAACTTGCCTTGCGGGTCGTTGGCGGTGAACTCGACGGCGCGCTCCGTTGGGGTCTTCATGGTCCAGGAGCCGTCGGTGGAGCCGTCCGTGGCGATCCAGCGAACCTTCTTTGTGGTCTCGTCCCAGGCGCCGTTGTAGATGGTGTGGCCGCCGGCGACGTTGAAGTGCCAGAAACGGTAGTGTTTGCCGCTGCCGGAGCTGCCCATGATCCAGTAGTTGCGCATGGCCATGCGGTCGCTGTCGTCGTCGTGGGCCTCGAAGAAATGGCCCGCCAGAATGGGGCGAAAGTGATGATCGGTGACCATGCGAAACGGCTTGTCGGGCTCCGGGACCCTCTTCATGATCATGTCGCTCCGCCAAAAGCCGGTGAGTGCATCAAGGTTTTTGAGCACCTGCGGCCGCTTCGGGTCGAGCGGCAGCAACTTGGGCGCGGGCGTTTGCTTCACTCGCGTGTAGGTGTTGCGCAGCTCGAACGTCACTTCGCCGCCGGGTTTCTTGGATGTCAGGTGCGATTGGATGGTGTCGGCGTTGAAGAGCGTGTGCTTGTGGACCAGGAGTTCGCCGCTGGACACTTTCTCGGTCCAGGTGAGCGTTTGCCCGGCCGGGTCCCACGTTCCCTCCGCCGGCCCCTGGCTGCCGCCGTCCGAGAAGAAGTGCCAGGCGAGGAACCTTCGCGACATCTCGTCGTACGATTGCACCGACATGACCTCGATGCCGTTCCTGTCCGGGCTGGCGTAGTTGCGCAGGAACTTGCCGTCCGCGACCAGCTCGGAAGTGATGACGCCGCTCGAACGGGCTTCTTCAGGCGTCTTGGGAACGGGGAATTGAATCTCGCTGGCGACGTTCCAGGTGCCGATGTAGCGGGAGAGTACATTCTCCGGCGCGTTGGGATCGCCGTTCTTCTTCCGCGTCTCGGCGGCGTCGGCAGGCAGCTTCGCGACCGGGGCGGCGGCATCGCGCGTGCTTGTCCCCTGTATCTCGGCCAGCGGCTTGCCGTCCGCGTCGCGCGTCACAAAGTCCCACTCGCGCCGATCGGGGCCTTTCCATTTCCAGACGGCCTCGAAACGGATGCCGCCCGGCGCCTCGCCGTTCCAGCGCAGGAGCTGTGCGGCATTCTCCCACTGGCCGACCAGTTCGATGTCGTTGCCTTGCGAATCCCAGTACCAAGTTCGATATGCCTTCTTCGCCGTGTCGTACGTGGCGAGCCAGTAGGAATCGTCATGTTCCGGCGGCCGGGATTCCTGCGACGCGATCATGCGGCCGCCCAGGATCTTGCGTGACCTGAGAAGCCTGCTGAACTTGTCGCCGGCAGGATTGTCCGGCGTCTTCACGACGCTCTCGTTCTTCCAGTCGCCGACGAGCCGATCAAGCACGGCCATCTCCGGCGAGACTGGCAAAAGCGTCGCTTCTTCGCTGATCTTGGCCGGTCCGGCGGTGCGCGTCATCTTCGTGAAGGTGTCGAAAACCGTCTTGCCGGTCTTATCGCGGACGATCGCCTCCCATTCCATGGTGTTGGCGTCGATGAAACGCGTGTTCTTGATGAAGATCCCCGAGGCATCGGGCTGACTCGTGCCGGTCAGCGTATGCGTGCGGCTGTCCCAGCGCGACGTGGTGGGCCCTATCACCAAGCCGCTGGCGTCGAAAGTCGTGTTGCGGAAATCGCTCGTCTTCGGATCGAAAGAGAACATCTGCACGTAGTTCATGAGAAAGTTCTTGCCGTCGGGGCCGGCTTGGGCGCGGATGCGCAGATAGCGTTTGCCGGCCACCAATTCGATGTGCGCCTTGCCGGCGGTCTGGAGGCCTACCTTCACGCCGTTCATGATTTTGTGGGTCGTCTCCACCTGCCAGTTGCCGACCATGGCGGGTAGGACTTCGTCGGCAGTCGTGGGCAGCTCGGCCGGCGCCCCGTTACCCAGTTCGTGCCGCCGGGCAAATTCCTGCGCCCCGATCGCCCGCCTTTCAAGTCCCACGGTCCGGTGGAAACTAACCCCCTCGCACGTGACCTTGCCGTAACGAGCGGCCATCTTGAGTTCGCAATGGCGGTCCTGCACCGCGCGGGACGTGAGCGAGAAGCGGAACGTGTCGATGTCATTCTGCCCGGCAAAATGATCGAAGGAGCTGTCCCAGCTTTGCAGCGGGAAATCGTCGCGCGTCAACGTCACCCCCGGACCGTTGATCATGACCTGGATGTCCAGCTCGCCCTTCTTGTAGTCCCACGGACCGGAACCAAGCAGCCGGTTCGCCTCTTCGAATCGCCCTTCGCCCGCCAGCCGCGCAAAATGCCGGCCCGTGCTGTAGGGCCACAACACCGTGCCCAGGGCGATCGCGAACAACCCCAGGCACGCCGGCAGCGGCGCGAACCAGCGCGGCCGCACGAACAGATGCCCAACCGCCAGCAGCAACAACACTGCCGCCGAAATGAATTCGATCCACGGCGTGGACCACCAGCCCATGTCGCTGTAGGCGGAGATGGAGATGGCCAGCACGATGCAGACGGCGAGGTACGACGCGGACATCCATGCCAGCCGTTTGCCGATACGGGGTCGCGCGCGGACCGGTTCGCCTTCCTCCTTGGTCCAGTCGTCATCCCGCGCCGTCGCCGGAGCCGAGTCGGGCTGCACCAGGATTCTGCAGCGTAGCTCAACGCGCCCGGCCTCGACAATCGCCTTGACCTGGTGTCCGGCCGCGGCTCCCCTGGGGATGACCCCGCGCAATTCGCGCCGCAGCCCCATGCCGCTCTTGGCGACTTTGACGTTGTCGATGAACAGTTCCGATCCGAAGCCGCTGTTCTCGAAGCGTATCGCGTGGCCCCGGTATTCCACTTCCCAGCGCTGCCGGACCACCGCCATCGCGGCGCAAGCCATGCCGCCGCCCATGTTCAGGATCGCGTAAACCTGCCAGCGGCCCGGGTTGAGCACGGCGAACACCGTTCCCAGCGCAATCAAGATCACCGCGGCCGCGAGGGCGATGTTCTGCACGATGCGGATCGAACTGTCTGTCTCGTCAAGGATTTGCAACGGCCTCGGCGTCGTTACCGGTGTCCTGGAGGCGTACGATTCTCTGATTTGCGGGTCATCCGCCCGAACCGCCCCAGCCCATCGCCGCCAGACCAACCATGCCGTCCATCCCAAGGCGTAGACCGTCAGGCCCAGGATCACCAACCAGTATGGCGCCAACCGCGGCGAATGCCCCGACATGGGCATGCCGCGGATTACCAACTGGTGCTGCAGCATGTACAAGCCGTACAGCGCGAGGCTCAGCACAACCACATGGATGGTCCACCAAAGCAGGCGCGGCATGCGCTTGCCCGGCGGCATGGTCACAGAGTCTTGGACGGCCGCCGGCACCGTAACTGCCGGCGGCCTGGGCGCCACGTGTGGCTGCTGCACGTGGGCCAGATGTTGCTCCAGCAGCTCCGCCACTTCCTTCGCCGTTTGAAACCGCTCGTCCGGCTTCTTCGCCAGCAGCTTCAGGATGATGTCGTTGAGCCAATCCGGCAGCTCCGGGTTGCTTTCGCCGATGGGCCGCGGCGTGTCCTCGATCACGCGCATCAGAACCGCGTGTGTGCCCGAGGCCCGGAACGGCGAATGGCCGGTGCACATCGCGTAGATCACGCTGCCGAGGCTGAACAGGTCGGCGCGATGATCCACCTGCTCGCCGCGGGCCTGCTCCGGGGCCATGTACATCGGCGTACCCGTGATGACGCCGGACTGGGTGACGCTGGGCGCGGGCCAGGCCGAAGTCGGTGATCTTGACGCGCTCGACGCCGTTTTCCAGCAGGATGTTGGCCGGCTTGATGTCGCGGTGCACCAGGCCCTTCTTGTGGGCGGCCGCCAGGCCGTCGGCAATCTGGTTGCCGATCCGCAGAATCTCCCAAGGCGGTATGCTCCGGAAAGCGCGCGTAGTAGTCCGCGGCGCTGATCTTCTCGCCCGCGCTCGTCCGCAGGTCCACGTCGAGCTTCAACAGCTCCCGAAGCCACAGAATGCGCTCGGGCTCGTCGGCCCTGGCGACGTACTCTTCCAGGCGCGGACTCGCCTTGGACTTCCAGGCGGTCTCGTAGGCTGCACAGAGCTCGTCGAGGCGTTTGAGCGTGGCGAGTGAATATCGACCCTGGCTGTCCGAAGCTGGTTCGGTCATGACGCACCTTGAGGCAAGGTAATCGGGGCGCAACGAGATTGCAAGCAGTTGCTACCCTTTACCAAGCCCACAACTCGACCCGGCCCGCCACGAAAACGCACCTTGTCGGCCGGCGTTCGTCACACCTGGCGTGGCTTTCCGGCTTTATCAAAACTGAGAATTCTATCGAGAATGCGACTTTCGCGGGACCGGCGCGGCCGCCGCCGACCGGGCAAAGTTTGCCGAAAATGACGGCTGTCAAACCAGTTATGAAAAACGAAAATCTGCTTGCTGCGCGAATCGGCCGCGATATATTAAATTGTCGCGGCCCGATTGAACGGGCGCAGAACCAGCTGCTGTTAAGAAGGGGAGTACGTATGAGTAGTGGTGTGTTGGAGATGGACATGATCGAAGAGTTGAAGATGCGGAGGTGGGCGCGGGAAAACTACGTTCCCAAGAACGAACGCCCACACTCCTGGCACCCCGTTGTCCACGAAGAGATGGAGAAGAAGGACTACGAAGGCGCCATCCCCCTGGCGAGCCCCAAGTTCATCTACCGCAACTGATCAGTGAACCGTCCCCACAGCAAAAGCCCGAGGCTGGTCCTCGGGTTTTTTCGTTTCGATGATCGGTCTTATCGGTCGTATGAGTCCCATAGGTCCTGTCGAGCTTCAGAACCACCTTCCCTTATCCACGACGTTCTTCACTGGTTCCCCCGCCGCGAACCGCCGTACGTTGTCCAGCAGCGTCTGCAGGTGCCGCTCCGGCACGCGCGGCGACGCGGCGGCGCTGTGCGGCGTGATGATCACGTTCTCCATCTTCCACAGCGGATGCCCCGCCGGCAGCGGCTCGGTCTCGAACACGTCCAGCCCAGCCCCGGCGATCTCCCCCACTTGCAGCGCCGCCGTCAAGTCCGCCAGGTCCACGATCACTCCGCGACCGACATTGATCAGGTAGGCCGACTTCTTCATCCGTCGAATCCGGGCGCGGTTGAACAGCTTGTACGTTTCCGGCGTGTGCGGGGCCGCGATCACCACGAAGTCGCACTCGCCGAGCACGTCATCCAGCTGCTCCGGCCGCCGCAGCCACACGCCCGGCGGCGCCTCCGGGATCTTGGGATCGACCGCCAGCACGCGCATGCCGAACGCCAGCCCGCGCCGGGCCACTTCCGCCCCGATGCCGCCCAGTGCGATGACGCCGAGCGTGCAATCGCCGAGCGTGATGGCCGCCCGGTCCGACGGGTGCACCTCGCCCGGCCCGCCGTAGCCCGGCAATTCGTCGGCGTCGCGGCCGAGCATGTGCCACTTTTCTTGCAACTGCTGGCGCAGGTAGATATGGAAGTTCTTGGCGAAGCAGAGGATGAACCCGAACACGTGATCGGCAATGACGTCGCTGAAGATGCCGCGCATGTTGGTGACCACCACCGGCGCCGCGGCCAGCTCCGGGTACAGGAACTTCTCCATGCTCGCGGTGGGGGCCTGCACCCAGCGCAGTTTCCGGGCGGCCTTGAGAAGCGGCGGCGTCAGGTAGCCGAACAGCGCGTCCGCATCGGCGATCTCGCGCAGCGCCTGGTCGTCGCCGGCCGCGTTGACGACCGTCATCGGCGCCGCGGCCTGGATGATCTGCGCCAGACGTTGTTCCGACACCGGCGGGTGAATCAATAGCTTCATGGTGTTCTTTGCCCTCTGAGAACTCCCCTCTCCCTATCGAACAGGGAGAGAGGGGCCGGGGGTGAGGGGGTTCCGTCAGAGCCCCAAAGAGTCGTTCTATGACCTCCCCGTCGACCGCCGACCCGCCGCCCGCCGACCCGTCGTCCACCGACCCGTCGACCGCCGAGCTGGCCACGATCCTGCGGGCGCGGCGGCGCGTCCCGTTCGACGGCTTCGCCCGCCGCCGGCCCTTCATCTACTGGTTCGTCGTCGTCGTCGTGTCCAATCTCGCCGGCAGCGTCTTCAACATCGTCTACAACATCGAGCTGATCGTCAACCGCCTGATGGACGACCGCCAGCAAGCCGTCTTCAACAACCTCGCCTTGCCGCTCTACAACCTGATCGCGTATCCCGTGTGCCTCGGCGTGATGATCGCCTTGATCTTCCCGCTCGCGCGCTGCCGCCGCCGCCAACAACTTGGCGCCGCGATCCCGGACGCGGAGCTGGAATTCTGCCGGCGCCGGCTCGTCAACTTCCCGTTCATCCAGGTCATCATCAATTTCCTGGGGTGGATTCCGGGAGCGATCTGCTTTCCCGCCCTGGTGTGCGGCCTGGGCGGCAACCACGAGGCTTTCGAAATCTGGAAACGCTTCGGCATCTCGTTCGTCATCTCCGCGGTGTACGCGACCGCGCAGACGTTCTTCCTGATGGAGTGGTTCCTGGTCGCCGTGCTGTACCCCGATTTCTTCCGCGACTCCCGCCCGGGCCAGGTCCAGGGCGTGGTCCGCATCCCGTTCGGCGTGCGCATGACCGGCTTGTGGCTGGCGGTCGGCGTCATGCCGCTGGCGGCGGTGACGGCCATCGCCTACTACGGGCAACCGGGCCGGGAGTGGCCGACCGTGCTCGTGGCCGGGGCCGGGTTGCTGTCGGGCCTGCTGATCTTCGGCGTGGTCCGCAGCGACATTGGCCACTGGATCGCGGTGCACGCCGCCGCCACGGCCGCCGTGGCCCGCGAGAACTTCGCCGTCCGCGTCGAGGAGCAGCGGCCCGACGAGTGGGGCCGGCTGACCGATCACTTCAACGACATGGCCGCCGCCCTGGGACGCGGCCAGGCCCTCCGCGAGACCTTCGGGCAATTCGTCAGCCCCGAGGTGCGCGACCAGATCATGGAGCGCTACCCCGGCTTGCAGGTCGCGGTGCAGGAGATCACCGTGCTGTTCGCCGACATCCGCGGTTTCACGCGGCGCTCGGCCGGCGAAGCCCCGGAGCGCATCGGCGCACTGCTCAATCGCTTTCTGACGCTGACCGCCGCCGCGATCGAAGAGCAGGGCGGCTACATCAACAAGTTCCTGGGCGACGGCGTGCTCGCCCTGTTCGGCGCCACGCACCCCGACGACCGTCAGGCCGACCGCGCCCTGGGCTGCGCCGTGGACTTGATCGCACGGCTCGGCGGCCTCAACGAGGAGCTGACGCGCGCCGGCCAGGCGCCGCTGGTTGTCGGCATCGGCATCCACACCGGGCCGGCGCTGGTCGGCTGCTTCGGCGCCGCCTGGACGGGCCGGGACGGCCGCGAGCGCATCCGCCGCGAGTTCTCCGCGGTCGGCGAAACCGTCAACCTCGGCCAGCGCATCGAACAGATGACCAAAGAGCTCGGCGGCCCGATCCTGCTGAGCGAGGCCACGCGGACCCGGCTGGGCGGCGACGCGGCGCTCATCGATCTGGGGCCGCACGTCTTGCCGGGGACAACGGCGGCGGTGCGGTTGTTTCGGAAGGCGTTGGCCGAGCATTAGAGCCGCCCCGCTCGACCTGAATCACCCTCCCCACGGCGCGGACGCGCACGCCGTCCGGGAAATCGTTGCCGGCGCTGGCGCCGCGCGCCAGCGCCGCGGCCCGGTCCCAGTCGTCGAAACCCATGTCATTCTGTGGCCAGCCTTCACGTTGCCAGGTCAGCCGCATCAGTTCACGCACCAGCAACGGCGGGGCGGCTTGCAACGGCTCGCGCGCCAGCACCACGATCGTCCCTGCCCGCGGCAGCTCGACCCGCGCTAGCAATTCATGCGCTTGCCGCGTCAGCTCGTCCTGGACCTCGCGCAGCTGGTGAGCCGTGCGGCCGAGCACCTCGACCAGCCTGGGATTGTAGTCGCGCTCCAACAGCGGCAGCAGCTCGTGGCGCAGCCGGCTGCGCGTGAAGGCGAGATCATCGTTGGACGCGTCGTGGCGATAGGCCAGGCGATGCTGCTCGAGATAGTCCATGACGGTGGCGCGGCGGATGGTCAGCAACGGGCGGACCAGGTCGATCCCCGGCGCCAGCGGCCGCCGCGCCGGCATGCCGGCGAGGCCTTGCGCGCCGCTGCCGCGCAGCAGATGATGCAGGATGGTTTCGGCCTGATCGTCGGCGGTGTGGCCGGTGGCGACCCAGGCGGCGCCGGTTTCCTGGGCGATGGCGGTCAGCCAGCGGTAGCGCGCCTGCCGGCCGGCGTTCTCCAGGTTGTCGGCGGTGTCCCGCGCCAGCCGGGCCACGTCGAGACGATGAACCCGACAGGATAACTCCGGTGATTCCCACGTCCGCGGCAGGTTCCGCACGAAGGCCTCGTCGGCGTCGCTGTCGGCCCCGCGAAGTTGATGGTTCAGATGCGCGACGACGACGGAGGCCAGCCGCTGTTGCTTCGCCAGCGTCGCGCAGACATGGCCCAGCGCGACGCTGTCGGGCCCGCCGGACACCGCGACCACGCCCGGCCGCCCGGCCAGATCATGGCGGCGGAAGAAGTCCGCGACGTGTTCGAGAAGTGTGGACATCGGTGATTGCCTGGCCAGCCGAGCCGCGACCGGCCCGGCTCGCCATCGGTTCCCGGTCAGCCGCGCAGCTCGCGCAGCGTCAGCCCCGCGTCCCCGGAGCGCATGAGCGTCTCGCCGATCAGCACCGCCCGGACGCCCGCTACTCGCAAGCGTTCGATGTCGGCGCGGGTCTTGATGCCGCTCTCGCTGACCAGCGTGCAGCCGGGCGGGAAGCGCGGCGCCAGCTCCAGCGTGTGCTCCAGGCGCGTCTCGAAGGTGCGCAGGTCGCGGTTGTTGATGCCGATCAGCGTGGCGCCGCTGTCGAGCACGCGCTCGACGTTGGTGGGCTCGTACAGCTCCACGAGCGCCTGCATCCCCAGGCCCTCGGTTTCGCGCAGCAGCCGCCGCAGCAGCGCGTCATCCAGGATCTCCGCGATCAGCAGCACGGCGTCGGCGCCGGCGACGCGGGCTTCGAGCACTTGGTAGGCATCGAGCAAGAAATCCTTGCGCAGCACCGGCGGGGCGACGGCGGCGCGGATGGCGGTCAAGTACGCCAGGGCGCCCTGAAAATACGGGGCGTCGGTCAGCACGCTGAGGCAGTCGGCGCCGGCCGCCGCATACGTCCGCGCGATCGCCACCGGATCGAAATCGGCGCGGAGCACGCCGGCCGACGGCGAGGCCTTCTTCACCTCGGCGATGATGCCGATCCCCGGCGCCGACGCCAGGGCCGCGTGAAAATCGCGCACCGGCGCCGCGGCCGGCAGCCGCCGCGTCAATTCGGCGGGCGGGACGCGGGCCTGCCGCTCGGCGAGCTCCTGCCGTTTCGTGGCGACAATCTCGTCGAGGATCGTGGTCATGACCTTAGCGACTTCCGGAGTATGCGCTGGTCGTGAGTTTCTATCATATCCCAGAAAAGGACCCCGCCTTGGACCTCGGCCGCGAACTGCTGTTGAACCTCGGCGTGTACTCCGTGCTGGCGGCGGCGGCGGCGGCCGGGATCCTGGCCCTGGGCCGCGCGGTCGGACGCGCCGGCGAAACGTGGCTGCCGATCCCGCGACTGCGCCGGGGCCGCTGGACGGGCTTGGAAGTCCTCCTGTGCTTCGTGCTGTACCAGTTCGTGCCGGTGTTTCTGATCGGCGGGCTCGACCAGCTCGGCTTCTTCTTTCGCATCTTCGGGCAGAACGTCACGCCGCTGCGGCAGCTCAACGCCATCGCGCCGTTCACGCTGCCCTTGCTGTTCGCCCTGTGGTTCTGGCTGATCCATCGCTTCAGCGGCGCCTACCCGGCGCACGTGGGGCTGACGCCGGCGCGCTGGCGCGGCAACGTCCGGCTGGGGCTGGCTGCCTTCTGCCTGGCGACGCCGGCCGTGCTGATCCTGTATGTGGCGGCCCTGAAGTTCACCAATCATGTCCCGCACCGCTTCGAAGAGCTGGCCGGCGAGAACCTCTTCGGCTTTGAATGGGCGCTGCTGGCCTTCCAGGCGATGGTGGCGGCGGCGCTCGTCGAAGAATGGCTGTTCCGCGGCATGCTGCAGGGCTGGCTGCGGCGGGCGTCGCCCTTGGGTCACCTGGTGGTCGCTGCCGTGGCCCTCGTGGCGGGCAGCCAGCCGTTCCTGCAATCCGTCCACCAGCAAGCAGAGCATCAGCAGTTGCTGGCGGCGTTCGGCGTCGAAGAGCACGAGCTCGACAAGCTGGCCGCCCTCGACCTGCTGCCGGCGCCCCCGGTGCTGTGGGAATCGCTGGTGTTCGCCAGCGCGGTGGTCGCCGTGTACGTGGGCGGGGTGCTAAGGCTGTGGTGGCCGGTGTTCCAGCGCGGCCTGCGCCACTTCGTCGAAGAGCCGGACGCGCCCGACGTCGGGTTCACCGCGGCGATCGACACGATCGAAGGACAGGCGCCGCTCTTGCTGCCGAGCGGCCCGCGCTGGGAAGCGTTCAAGCACGCCAACGCCCGCTGGGCGATCGTCGGCTCGGCGACGATGTTCGCGCTCATGCACGAAGCGTGGCCCAGCGCCGTCGCGTTGGTCCCGCTCGGGCTGGTCCTTGGCTGGCTGACGTATCGCACGCAAAGCCTGGCGCCGGCCATCGTGCTGCACGGGCTGTTCAACGCGGTGGCCTTCGGGGTGCTGTTCTTGAGTGCGTAGGGACGGCTGCGGCGTGAGGGCTAGCGCCGCCGATGCTTCTTCCGCTTGCCGCCTGGCCCGTTTGCTGACGGCGCTGACGGCGCCTGGCCGCGCTTCAGAGCCCGCTCCCGCAGGATCTTGCATACCTCGCTGGGATACTCCAGGCCGCGCTCCAGCAGGCGGTCGCTCTCCTTGTCGGGCATCGCGAACAGCTCGGCGATCATGCCGCCCTGGGTCCGCGTCGT
>JAKEET010000030.1 GCA_022616435.1 Gemmataceae bacterium | reverse complement strand
AATGGCGCAAAATCTGAATGCCGGACTTGACCCGGAATTGACTTAGGTCCGGTCAGGGATAGTTGGGTCGGCACAGGGGCCGGATTTCAGAGCCGGTCGATCACAGTGGTTCCCCCGAAGGAACAGCATTGCGAGCCACGTCGTGCGGCGATGCGACCCAACGGCCAAGTTTGCGACGCGGACCCGCATTGAAGTTTCGATGACAAGAACAGACCGGAAGCAACAGACGTTAATGGGAGGCAACGATGATGAAATATTTGTTGGCTGGCGCTGTGGTGGCGGTCGCAACGGCCGGCGCGGCGTCGGCGCAATCCACCCTCGAAACGCTGGGCCAGTTCAAGACGACCGGCGTCAAGGAAATCACCTTTATTGAACAGGGCGGCGAAAACGCCGCGGCGATCCGCGAGACTCTCAAGCGGGTCAAATTGCCGGCCGGCTTCAAGATCGAGCTTTACGCGATCGTGCCGGACGCCCGCCACATGGCGGTCGGGCCGCAGGGAATCGCGGTCTTCGTCGGCACCCGCAAGAACGACGCGTGGGTCGTGACCGACCGGAACAAGGACCGGGTGGCGGACGAGGTGAAGCGCTTCGCCCAGTCGCTCGAACTGACCATCCCCAACGGCCCGTGCTTCTCCAAGGACGGTTTCCTGTTCATAGCCGAACAGAACCGCGTGCTCATGTATCCGGCGGCGGAGTTCTTCTATGAGAGCCCGGACGTCGTCGCTGTCCCCATCGTCCCGCAAGGACAGCTCATTCCGGCCGATGAGGAAAGCTACAACCACACCGCCCGAGTGTGCCGCATCGGGCCGGACGACAAGCTCTACATCACGATCGGCCAGCCGTTCAACGTTCCCGCGCCCGAGAAAGCCGAACTCTACCAAAAACACGGCCTCGGCGGGATCATCCGCATGAACCGGGACGGCAGCCAGCGGGAGGTCTACACCTACGGCGTCCGCAACTCGGTCGGCATGGATTTCAACCCGGCCAACGGCGAGCTGTGGTTCAACGACAATCAGGTCGACGGCATGGGCGACAATATTCCCCCGGGCGAGCTCAACCGCCAGACCGCGTTCGGGCAGCACTTCGGCTTCCCGTGGTATGGCGGCGGCAGCGTCCGCACCAACGAGTACAAGGATTCCGAGCCGCCGGCGGACATCGTGTTCCCGGCCGTCGAAATGGAGGCGCATGCCGCCGATCTCGGCATGACCTTTTACACGGGCAAGATGTTCCCGGCCAAATATCGCGGCGGCATCTTCTCCGCCGAGCACGGTTCGTGGAACCGGACCACGCCCGTCGGGGCGCGGGTCATGTTCACCTCCGTCAACGACGATGGCACGGTCGGTGAGACGATGGTCTTCGCGGACGGCTGGATCGACGAGAACCAAGAGTACCTCGGTCGTCCCGTCGATATCGCTCAGCTGCGTGACGGTTCGCTTCTCGTCTCCGACGATCTGGCGGGAGCGATCTATCGCATCTCCTACGGAAACTGAAGGCGCTTGTCTCACATGACCTGACGGCCCCGGCGCGAGCGCCGGGGCCGCTCTTCGCGGAACCAGACGACCGCAATGGCCGATAGAGGTTTTTCCATTTCGCTCGCCGCGCCGGCGGTCGGGCTGATGCTCGCCCTGTTCCCGCCAAGCGCCCTGGGCGGCGATGCGCAACTCGGCAGGCAAAAGGCCAAGATGTGCCAGACCTGCCACGGCATCGACGGGCTGGCCAAAATCCCGAGCGCGCCGCACATCGCAGGCGAGAGCGAGCTTTACCTCGTGACCCAGCTTAAGGCGTTTCGATCGGGCAAGCGCACCCACGAAATCATGTCGCTGATCGCACAACAGCTCAGCGACGAGGACATCGACAACCTTGCTGCATGGTATTCCAGCATCAAGATCGAGGTCACGGTGCCGGACTAGCTCCGCTGCGGGCACCGGGCCGCGACGAGGCAGAGCCGGCATGATCCGACGGGCGAACATCCTTCATGGCGCCGCGGCTATCGTCTGCGGCCTTTCGCCGTGTCCTGGCCAGGCCGAAACGGCGGCGGCGCCTCAGATCGCGCAACAGCTTGGCGGGGCGTCCCTGGTGTGCGAGGAGGTTCACCAACGCTATGTCGTGGAAGAATCCCGCCTGAACAGCCGGACCGTCAACGAACTCTTCTTCGACGCCGCCGAACGCGGCTGCCTCGATCTGGTGGAGCGCCTGCTCGCGCTGGGCGCCTCGGTCAAGGCGCGCGACCGGTTCGGCAACACCGGCCTGCTGCTGGCGGCACACATGGGCGAGACCGAGGTGGTGAACTGGCTGGTAGACAAGGGCGCCGATGTCGATCACCAGAATCTCGACGGCAGCACGGCGCTCCTGCGCGCCGTCGCCTTGAACCGGCGCGGCACCGCCAAGGCCCTGCTGGATGCCGGCGCCGACGCGAACCGGGCGAACAGGCGCGGCGTCGCACCGCTCACCGCCGCCGCCTTCAACGGCAACGAGCGGCTGGTTGCGACGCTCCTCGAGGCCGGGGCAAAGCAACAGGAGCCGGACGCGACCGGCAAGACCGCGATCGTCTATGCCGCGGCCAAGGGCTTCGCCAAAGTCGTGGAAATGCTGTTGGACGCCGGCGTGGAGGTCGACGCCCGCTACGGCAATCAGTTGACCGCGCTGATGTGGGCCGCCGGGCACAGCAACGACGTTCCCGCCCGCGAGGGCCTCGAGACGGTGGAGCTGTTGCTGGGGCGCGGCGCACGGTTCGATCTGGCCGACGACCGCGGCCGCACCGCCCTGATGATCGCCGCCGAGCGCGGCCACGCGGAGATCGTGGCGCGCCTGTTGGCCGCGGGAGCCGACCCCGCGGCCAGGGACAACGATGGCCGCACGGCCCTGGACTTCGCCTCCGAAGCGGCGGTCCGCCAGGCCCTCGGCGGCGGTTAACTCCTCACCGGCGTTTGGTGCTCAAAGGCCGGCGAGATAGTGGGCCATGGCTTCGATGTCCGCATCGTCGAACGCGCCCAGGAGCGAGCCCTTGGCCGGTGAGTTGAGGCGGACCTTGTTCTTGAAATCGAGCATGGTGCGCTCGAGATAGTCCGGCTGCTGTCCGGCCAGACGCGGCACCCGGCTGTCGCCCAGATAGCTTCCCAGATGGCATTGCGTACAAAGGCCCGCGGTCGTGGCGCTTTCGGCGACGGCGATTTCCGCGTCCTCCGCGCGATATCCGATCCGCGGCCATTCCTTCTCGGAAAAGTGCTTGGCCAGGGCCTGCATCTGGTCCTTGGAGAGCTCGGCGGCGATCGGGCCCATGATCTCGTTGGCGCGCAGACCTGACTTGAAGTCCTTGAGCTGGACGTAGAGGTAATAGAACTCCTGGCCCCAAATGATCGGGATGTCCGGTTTGATCGGGCGGCCGTCTTCGCCGTGACACGACGTGCAGAATGCAATCTTCTCGTCGAGGCCCTCTGCCTCGACCGCCGAAGACCGGCTTACGACGAGCACCACTAGCGTCAAGATGAGAAGGCGGACTGCGCCCGCCGCGGAAAATCCTGCGGTCATTTGAAATCGCAACCGGTTCAGTGAGCACCGAGGCTATTGAGGCAACAAAAGCGGCGGGGCCGCTTGGCGGCGGCCCCGCGACATATCATCAGTCCGCCAAGGTGAAAGCAATGATGTTGTTGCCACGCTTGTAATTGAGCTGCGTATTGCCGCCCGCCGCGACGACGACGTACTGCTGGCCGTCGACGGTATAGGAGGATGGCGGCGCGTTCACGCCGGCGCCCGCCTGGAAGCTCCACAGCACGCTGCCGGTTGCTGCGTCGTAGGCCCTGAACTGGCCGTTGCCCTCGCCGGTGAAGACCAGGCCGCCGGCGGTCGCGAGAACGCCACCGATCATCGGCTGCGGCGTCTTGACCTTCCAGCGGATCTTGCCGGTGTCGTAGTCGACCGCGGTGATGTTGCCCCACTGCTCTTCGCTCGAGATGACCTTGAAAGCGCCGCCGAGCCACAGCTTGCCTTCAGGATAGGGCGTGCTTTCCACGTGATAGGTCATCGGCTGATGGAGGTTGATAGCGTAGACCAGCCGCTGGTTCGGATCGATCGCCATCGGCGACCATTCCACGCCGCCGTTGGCGCCCGGCAGCATGCGCGCGCCTTCCGCCGTCGGCAGCACCCACATGTTCTCCTGCGGCACCATGGCCTCGGAGAAGCGGATCAGCTCACAGTTGTTCCGGTCGTGCACGTAAACGTGCCCGGTCTTGCCGCCGTGCAGCAGTCCGGGAACCGAATTGCCGTCGTCGTCCATCACGTCGGTCAGGATCGGCGGACTGACCGCGTCCAGGTCCCAGACGTCGTGGGCGATGTACTGGAAGTGGCAAAGGTACTCGCCGGTGTCGAGATCGACCGAGACGAGGGAGTCCGTGTAGAGGTTGTCGCCCGGCCTGAGCGAGCCGTCGAGGTCCGGCGACGGGTTGCCGACCATGAAGAAGATGCGGTTCAGCTCGAGGTCGACCGCCGGATTCTGCCACACGCCGCCGCCAAGGGTCTTGTAGGGATCGCCCATCTTCTTGAGCGCCGCCTTTTCGGCGTCGATGTCACGCAGCATGTCGCGGCCGGTGGCGTCGTGGGTCGCCCACTCGCCAACCGAATTCTCGGGGATCGTGTCGAAGGTCCACAACAGCTCGCCGGACTTGGCGTCATAGGCCTTGACGAAGCCACGGATTCCATATTCGCCGCCGTTGGTGCCGATCAGGATCCTTCCGTTGACCGCGGTCGGCGCCATGGTCTCGCTGTAGCCGAGCTCGGGATCGGCGATCTGCTGCTCCCACACCACCTTGCCGGTCTTGGCGTCCAGCGCCACCAGCTTGGCATCGAGGGTGCCCAGATAGACCATGTCGCCGTAGACCGCGACGCCGCGGTTGTTCGGACCGCAGCAGAAGGTCGTGATCGGGCCCATGTTGTGCTTGTAGTGCCAGATCTGAGCGCCAGTCTTGGCATCGAGAGCGTAGACGTGGCTGAACGCGGTGGTCACATACATGACGCCGTTGACGACGATCGGCGACGTCTCCATCGTCTCCACGACCTCGGTCTGGAAAATCCAGGCCGGACGCAGCTTGTGGACGTTGGAGGTGTTGATCTGGCGCGCCGGATGATAGCGCGTCTGGTCGTAGTTGCCGTTGGTGTGAAGGAAGTTGTTCCCGTCACCCGCAGCACGGTTCATCATGTCCTGGGTGACCGTCAGCATGTCGCCGTAAAGCGGCCCCTCTTGAGCTTGGACGACGGGAGACGTGACCGCCAACAGCATTGCGCCGCCGGCCATTGCGAAGACACCTCGCATAAAGCGCGAGCAGATTTTCATCGTGATCCTCCCTGTTTGACTGGAGACCGCCCCCTGTGGCGGGCGGCTCGTCTGATCTGCTTTTGTGTGCCGACTTTTTTGTGCCGGGCCGTTAAGCCTGGCCGTTATGCACGCTTTTGGGTATGGCAGATTGATGCGGACCGCCCCGCCGGCTCCCGCGCCGGCGACCCCAACGGCCGTCGCCCCCTGCTGGTCCGGTCTCGAACGGACCCGGACTCATCGCCCCTATCGGTTCGAGAGGCTTTCGACACTCCCTAGAGTTCGGCACAAACGTAGAGATTGATCTCCATGCCGACCTGAATCTCTACGATCACCGGACGTTTCCATTGCTTCATTTGATTCTCCTTCGTTGTCGGAACCCTGCAATCAATTTGAAACCGCATCGCTTCACCGACTGCATCAGCAAAGGACTGCAAATCTCTCGGGGCCTCGGCCGCCCATCGAACCCCGCGCCGCGCGAGGTTCGTCACGAAGCACGAGTCAGACCTCGCCGCCGACTTTCAGACCCATCGGCGCCGCACAGGGCAGCGCACTTTACCATGCTTTTCAGAAATTTCATCGGCGATAAATGAACTGCGGCTCCCCGGCCCGGGAATCGGCCTGGGCCAATGACTTAAGCTCGCCGTGCCGGGGCGAAAACTCGCACACCGGGTCGGTCGCCGCGGCATCGCCGGTCAAGGCGAAAGCCTGGCAGCGGCAGCCGCCGAGGTCGCGTTCCCGGAACTCACAGCTTCGGCACGGCTCCTGCATCCAGTCGACGCCGCGGAACTTGTTGAAGGTCCCGTCGTGTTCCCAGATCCAGGCGAGCGGGCGCTCGCGCACGGACGAGAAGCTGAGGCCGGCGATCGTCTCGGCCGCATGGCAGGGCAAGACGCGCCCGCGCGGCGTGACGGCGAAGAACTGGTTGCCCCAGCCGTCCATGCAGCGTTT
>JAKEET010000029.1 GCA_022616435.1 Gemmataceae bacterium | reverse complement strand
TTCCAATTCGAGCTGACCGGCCGGCACCTCACGCTGCGGGCCGACGGCGACACGGTGCCGGGCGCGGCCTTCGGCGGCCCGATCGTCTACGGCCACGGCGCCAAGGGCAACTCGGACGGCAACCTCTTCGCCTATCAGACCAAGCGGGCCAACGAGGTCTTCGCCGCCCTGGACGAAAAGCAGCGCAAGGCCGCCCTGCTGCCCCGCGCCCCGCGCGAGAACGCCGTCGAGCTGAAGGAAGCCGGCGCCAGCCTGCCGGGCATCGCCGGCAGCGAGCTAACCAAGGACCAGCTCGAGCTGGTGCAAAAGGTGCTGGCCGACATCCTGGCCCCGTATCGCAAGGAGGATGTGGACGAGGTGATGGAGTGCGTCAAGGCCGGCGGCGGCTTCGAGAAGGTCAACATCGCCTTCTACCAGACCGGCGACCTCGATGACGACGGCGTCTGGGACGTCTGGCGGCTCGAAGGCCCCACGCTCTGCTCCCACTTCCGCGGCGCCCCGCACGTGCACGCGTACTTGAACGTCGCCCGCAAGGCGTAGCCCAGTAGGTGCCGCGAGCCGAGCGGCACCAGGTTGTGCCGAATACTACACATTCAAGAAGCCCGGCTTCTCCAAGAAGTCGGGCTTCTTTTGAACAGAAGGCAACGAAGGAAACGAAGAGTAAATCCCTTCGTTTCCTTCGTTGCCTTCTGTTCAAATCTGACCGCGTCGAATGCCGTTTAACCATTGGATCGACTGAGGATTGCATGAAGAGCATCGCCCGAGCGGCCCTGTTGCTCGTCGCCTTCTGTTACGCCGCGCGCGCGGCCGACAACTGGCCCCGCTTCCGCGGCCCCACGCACGACGGCCATTACACCGGCCCGGCGATTCCCACGACGTGGGACGATTCGTCGGTGGTCTGGAAGACGCCGCTCAAGGGCTTTGGCCAGTCATCGCCGGTCGTCTGGGGCGACCGCATCTTTCTGACCACGGCCGAAGACGGCGGGCGGAAGCGGATCGTGTTCTGCCTGTCGCGCGACGGCGGCAAGTTGCTCTGGGAGCGCGAGGCGCCGTGGAAGGGCGTGCCCGAGAAGCTGCACAACATGAACTCTTTCGCCTCGGCCACCTGTGCCACCGACGGCGACGTGGTCGCGGCTTTCTTCGGCCGCGGCGGGCTGCACGGCTTTTCGCTGGATGGCGAGCCGCTGTGGTCGCTGGATCTGGGCACGTTCGAAGGCCCCTGGGGCACGGCCGCTTCGCCGGTGATCGTCGGCGACCTGGTGATCCAGAATTGCGATGCCGACAAGGACGCCTCGATCGTCGGCGTCGATAAGCGCACCGGCAAGGTCCGCTGGCGCACGCCGCGGCCCGCCTTCCGCGGCTGGAGCACGCCGGTCGTCGTCGAAGCCGGCGGCCGCACCGAGCTGGCGGTCAACGGCCACACGGCGCTCATCGCCTATGATCCCGCCATCGGCAAGGAGCTATGGCAATCGCGCAACGGCGCGGGCCGCGGCGACCCCTCCGTCACGCCGGGCGGCGGCCTCTTGTTCAACGTCTGCGGCCTCAAGGGGCCGATGTAC
The DNA here is from genome assembly GCA_022616435.1 of Gemmataceae bacterium. GTDB lineage: Bacteria > Planctomycetota > Planctomycetia > Gemmatales > Gemmataceae > JAKEET01. The sequence goes on along the minus strand of JAKEET010000029.1, from coordinate 1,601 downwards.
GCCGTGCGGCCCGGCGGCAGCGGCGATGTCACCAGCTCGCACGTCGCCTGGACGGCCCAGCGCGGCGGCGGACGCGACCTGCCCTCGGCGATTGTGGTGGGCGACTACGTGCTCGTGACCACGATGGCCGGCATGCTCACCTGCTATGATGCCGGCAAAGGCAAAGAGCTATGGACGCAGCGGCTGGGGACGAAGATTTCTTCCTCGCCGATCGCGGCCGGCGGCCTGGCGTACTTCTCCGCAGAGACGGGCGAGACGTTCGTGCTGAAGCCGGGGCCGAAGTTCGAGCAGGTCGCCGCGGGCAAGCTCGCCGCCGCGGAGGACGAGTACTTCCGCGCCTCGCTCACGCCGCACGCCGGGCAACTGCTGGCCCGGTCGAAAAAGTATCTCTATTGCATCGGCAAGTAGCAGGCACACTCCGTGTGCCGTAGAACGGAATTCATTCCGTTCAAGACGCAGAGATTACCGAGGCCTGCCGAACGGAATGAATTCCGTTCTACGTGGACGGCACACGGAGTACGCCTACCACCTAATCCCCTGCCCCGATGTCGGCGTTGAAGGCCTGCATGATCAGCGCCGTTTCCTCGGCCTCGTGCTTCTTGAAGCGCTGGTCGAACTCTCGGAACAGCCGGGCGACCGTGCGATATCCGGCCAGTGTGCCGTGCTCCACCAGGAGGTCGGCCGCCCGGTCGGCCAGATGGCAGACCTCGACGAACAGCTCGCTGTGCTCGGCCCGCAGCGACTCGGCCCGCTCACAAAGGTGCGGGGCCACGTCGATCGGGTCGTCGAAGTAGCCGAAGGCCTCCTCCAGGGCGAAGTGCGTGGCCAACAGGTCGCGCAGCTCGGCCAACAGGTCGATCAGCGTGAAGCGGCTCACGCCCAGCGGGCGGTCGGCGGCGAAGATTTCCCGCAGCTCGCGCTGCAGCTCTTGCAAACGCTGATTGTCGTCCTTGATCTCCTGGAAGAAGGCGGCGTTCAGCGTGACGGTGGCGGTTGCGATAGACATTGAGTCCTCCTGCCGAATGGACGGTCGAGGGCCCTTCCTGGCCGAGTGCGGAAACGAGTGCATGACCGAACCGGCCATGCAGCCGGCGCCCCGCGCGTCCTCACGCGAACCGACCGGCAACGGCGCGGCGCCACCCCGACCGGAACCCAGCCCGCAGCGCCGCGCCGGCCAGCGCGGGCAAGGTTCGCCTCTTCCTTCCGGGGAAAACGGTATGACTTTGGACGCGCCACAACGGGGCGCGGAAATGGTTCGGACGAACGCCGACCGACGTAGCCGAAGTCGTCAGACTTCGGCTGAACTACGCTGGATGACTCAGAAGCGAGCAGTTGGAAAATGCCCCAGCAGTGTAGGAGTCGTGTCCCGAATAGTCAAACAAAAACTGCGGGCAAACCGTTGCGCGCTTTTGGGCGGTGGGCGTCGCGCCCGTGCAGCGCCGCTGCGGCCTCAGTGATGTGATCAAAGGTGGGACAAGTCATGAGGCTTGCACATTCTGTCACCCTGAGCGCAGCGAAGGGTCTCGGCCGTGCCGCGAGAGATTCTTCGCTGCGCTCAGAATGACAAGGCTTGCTTCGACGTGTCGAGCACGGCTACGCTG
>JAKEET010000181.1 GCA_022616435.1 Gemmataceae bacterium | reverse complement strand
GTGGCGCCGACGGAATCCGCGACGCCGACTGCGCCCGCCGCAGTCCAAGGCGCAAGCACAACCGCCATCACCGCGCCCACGTTCGTCGTCGGCCCCGACGCCGGCGGCCAGCCATTGGTCAAAGTCTTCGATGTGGCCACGCGCCAGGAAAAGCTGAGCTTCCTCGCCTACAACCGCAACTTCAGCGGCGGCGTCCGCGTCGCCACCGCCGACTTCACCGGCGACGGCGTGCTCGACATCCTCACCGGCCCCGGACCCGGCGGCGGCTCGCAGGTCCGCGTTTTCAATGGCACCAACGGGCGTCCCTTGGCCGGAACGCTCGGCGGCTTCAACGCCTACGCGCCAGGCCAAACCGACGGCGTCTTTGTCGCCGCCGGCGACGTGAGCGGCGACGGCGTGCCCGACATTATCACGGGCACGAACGACGGCGCTGCCCCGCTCGTCAAGGTCTTCAGCGGCGCGGGTGGAGCGCTCATAGCAAGTTTCAACGTCAGCTCCTACCGCAGCACCAGCGGCGTGCGCGTCGCCGCCGGCGACGTGACCGGCGACGGCATCGCCGACATCATCACCGGCGAAGGCCCCGGCGGCCTGCCGCGCGTCTGTATGTTCGACGGTCCGTCGCGGGCGGAGATCTACAACTTCTTCGCGTATGAGTACGCCTACCGCGGCGGCATCTATGTGGCCGCCGGCGACACGACTGGCGATGGCAAGGCCGACATCATTGTCGGTCCGGGAGCGGGTCATGCACCCGAAGTTCGCGCTTTCCACGGGGCGGACACTGCCCATTTGGCGAAGTTTCTCGCCTTCGACGCCACCTTCACGGGCGGCGTCCGCGTGACCACGCTCGATGCGGACCGCGACGGCAAGGCCGACATCGCTGCCGCCGCCGGTCCGCTCGGCAACCAGGTCCGCCTCTTCGACGGCCAAGACCTATCGCTGGTGGCCGGCCTGTCGCCCTACGGCACGAGCTTCCGGGACGGCCTCTTCGTCGGCGGTCCCGCCGAGGCAGTCGGGTCGTTCTCGCCGTTGAGTAGCGACGCAACTGTCAGGGTTGCGTACGGCAACGGCGCGAGCGAGCCAGATGGGCCGGGCGTGTTCGGACTGTTGCGGGACGGGGACACAAGCGGAACGCTCATCGTCTTCTTCAGCCTCGCGGGCACGGCCACGAACGGGACCGACTACCAGACCCTGCCCACTAGCGCGACCTTCCCGCCGGGCCAACAGTTCGTAGACGTCGATGTGCTGCCGATTGACGACGCGCTCATCGAGGGGACGGAAACCGTGATACTCACTCTCCAGGCTGGCGCGGGTTATACGGTCGGCAACCCAGCCAGCGGCACCATCCCATTCGCCGACGACGAAACCGGCCCGCCTAGCTTCCCGCCCGCCGTTGTCCCACCGGATGGCTGCGGCTGAAACGGCGCCGAGGCCACGGTCGTGGCAGAGGACCCGCGAACAGGCAGCAATCCAATCGTTAAACCAACCTCGGAAGGCCCGGTCCGCTATTTCGACGGCACCCTACAGATGAGCCACACGGACTTGGAGTCGTTCGGCTTTGGCACGCCTTGGGGCGTGACGCGGAGTTGGAGCAACCAGGCTGCTTATTCGGAGAACAGCCTCGGCCCCAGCGGCACCGTGATCAGCCAGTTGCCATACCTGCGCCAGCTCGGCAACACCATCGCCGCCATCACCAGCGCCAGCACCGCCTACCTCTTCGACTACGATTTCGGCACCGGATCCTATCAGCCGCGCTATTTCCTGACCGAGTCGCTCACGGAGGACACGCTGGCCAAGGAGTTCGTGCTGACCGACACCAGCGGCAACCGGATTTACTTCCACAATTTCGATTTCTCCCTGCCGGCCAACAAGCAGGGTCAGTTCAAGAAGTTCGTTGATCCGGCGGCCAACGAGATCAATGTGACCAGCTATAGTGCCGACAACAAACCGGCGGAAGTGCAGCGGAGCGGCACGTTCGGCGGCGTCACGACGACCGAGTCGTACGTTTTCAGTTACGTCGCGTCGGGCGCGAACGCCGGCGAGATTTCCAGCGTCGTCCAGCGCCGCCAGGTCAACGGCGGGGCCTGGAACACGATCCGAACGGTCGACTACACTCATTACGACGGCGTCGAAGCCAACGGCAACGCGCGCGACCTCAAGACCGCCAAGATCAAGGACGCCTCAGGCAACGTGCTCGACACCTTCTACTACCGCTACTACACGGCAGGACAGGCCAACGGCTATCAGGGCGGCCTGAAGTATGCGTTCAGTCCGGCGTCGTTCGGGCGGCTGGCGGCGGCCTTCGCCGATCCTTTCGCCGCCAGCGACAGCCAGGTCGCGCCCTACGCAGACCTCTACCTCGAGTACAACGACGCCAAGCTGGTGACCAAGGAGATCGTGCAAGGCGACGGCTGCTCGGCCTGCTCGGGAGGTCTGGGCACTTACACCTTCAGCTACGCGGTCAGTGGTTTCGCCGACGGCCACAATAGTTGGAGCCGCAAAACGGTCGAGACGTTGCCCGACGGCAATCAGCACATCGTCT
>JAKEET010000180.1 GCA_022616435.1 Gemmataceae bacterium | reverse complement strand
GTTGTCGATGACGGCGTCTTCCATGTTGAAGCGCACCATGGCTTTGCCCATCGTGTACGTCGAATCCTTCTTGAGCTCGTCGGTGAAGGTTAGCTCCTTCCTGTCGGCGTCGTAGCCCTTGACGTTGCCGCGAATCAGTCCGCTGTTCTGGGACGTGCCTTCGAGCACAAGGATGTAGTGGGCCGTCCACGTGAAGACGCCGGCCCGAACTTCACGCGACCTTCATGGTTTCCGGGAACGGGGCGCTTACAATCACTTTTCCGGACTGCCTCTCACTTGGTTCCACTCGACAACAACCATGGCGACTTCGCGAGTTCTCGACAATCCAGGCCAAGCGCCGCCAGCCGTTGCCGGCGACGCCAACTCGCTGTTTTCCGCGGAGGCGCTCCGCGAGGTGGAGCTTCTGCTGGACGAGTTGACCGACTTGCGCGTCGCCATGATCGAGCGGGCCGCTTCGTTGGCCGATCCCGGCCAGCGGTTGCATTCGAGCTTCCAGGCCAGCGCACGCAACTTGCTGCATTACCTGGCGCTGCGCGACCGCGACTTGCGGCCGCTGCAGCAGCGGCTGGCGGCGTTCGGACTGTCGTCGCTGGGGCGGGCGGAGTCGCACGTGCTGGCGACTGTCGAGGCGGTGGTGCGCGTGCTGCACGGACTTGCCGGCCGGGCGTGGGATGCCGCGAGTTCCGCCGCGCCGCTGGTGGACTTCGCGACCGGTCAGCAGCTGCTGGCGGACCACACCGAGGCCGTTCTGGGTCCGCCCAGCCCGAGTCGGCACGTGCACATCATGGTCACCATGCCCAGCGAAGCCGCCGACGATTACAGCTTGATCCACAACCTGATCCGCCAGGGCATGACGGTGATGCGCGTCAACTGCGCTCATGACGACGCCGGCGCGTGGGGTCGGATGATCGCGCACGCGCGGCGGGCGGAGCAAGCCCTGGGCGTGACTTGCCGGGTGCTGATGGACCTGGGCGGCCCCAAGCTGCGCACCGGACCGGTGGCGCCAGCGCCGCCGGTCATCAAGGTTCGACCGGAGCGCGATCCGTTTGGCCGGGTCGTGACGGCGGCGCGGATCTGGCTGACCGACGAGGACCGGCCCACGCCGCCGCCCACGCCTGCGGCCGCCACGCTGCCGGTGTCCGGCGTCTGGCTGGCGAAGCTGCGCACCGGCGACCGGCTGACCTGCGTGGACACGCGCGAGGCCAGGCGGACGCTCTGTGTCGCGGAGGCGACGGCCAGTGGCTGCTGGCTGGAGACCGAGCGAACGGTGTACTTTGCCCCGGGAGTCGTGCTGCAGCGCAAGGGGAGCCAGCATCGTCATCGTCACGAGGCAATCATCGGACCGTTCGCGCCGCGGGAGCAGGCGTTGCGGCTGAGCCCCGGCGACGAGCTGGTCCTGACGCGCGAGCTCGCCCTTGGCCGGCCGGCAACGCGTGACGCCGGCGGCAACGTGACCCAGCCCGCGCAGATCGGCTGCACGCTGCCGCAGATTTTTGCCGACGTCCGCCCGGGGGAATCCATCTGGCTCGACGACGGCCAGATCGGGGGCGTGATCGAGCGGGCGACGGAAGCCGCGCTGCACGTGCGCATCACCCAGACGCCGGCGCGCGGCGGCCGGCTGCGCGGCGACAAGGGGATCAATTTGCCGCAGAGCGAGCTGCGGCTGCCCGCCCTGACGGACAAGGACCTGCGCGACCTGGAATTCGTGGCTGGGCACGCGGACCTGGTGGGCCTGTCGTTCGTGAACGAGCCGGCCGATGTCGAGCGCTTGCAAGCGCACCTGGAGCGACTGGGCGGGGAGCGACTGGGCGGGGAGCGACTGGGCGGGGAGCGGCTGGGCGGGCAACGCCTGGGAGCGGTGCTGAAGATCGAGACGCGGCGCGGCTTCGAGAACCTGCCGGCCCTGCTGCTGGCCGCGATGCGCTTTGAGCGGGCCGGGGTGATGATTGCCCGCGGCGACCTGGCCGTCGAGTGCGGCTTCGAGCGGCTGGCCGAGGTGCAGGAAGAGATCCTGTGGATCTGCGAAGCCGCCCATTTCCCGGTCGTGTGGGCGACGCAGGTGCTCGAGAACCTGGCCAAGGAAGGGAAACCGTCGCGGGCCGAGATCACGGACGCCGCCATGAGCAACCGGGCCGAGTGCGTCATGCTCAACAAGGGCCCGCACATCCTCGCCGCCGTGCAGGCCCTGGACGACATCTTGCGGCGGATGGAAGCCCATCAGGACAAGAAGCAGTCGATGTTGCGGCAGTTGCGGCTGGCGAAGCCGGCTGGGAATCCGTAGACAAGGTTGACGAAGACAGGTTGACGAACCGCCCCCAGCATCCCAAGATTGACAGGACGATGTCACGCGTCCCAGCGTGGCGGTTTCCTGTCGTCGCACCTTTGAGTGGAGATTCGTCATGCGCATGCACATGGCTTTGGCGGGGTTGCTTCTGGTGATCGGCGCTGTCGTGATGTCCCCCGCGGCGGGGGATGCCAGCGGACGCTGTCGCGATCGGTGCCCGCCGCCGCCGCCTATTCACGTCGTCCTCAAGGTGTGCCACCCCTGCACCCACTGCGAATACGAGGTCATGGTCTGCATCCCGGCCTGCTGCACCGACGTGCCGTGCGTCAGCCATCATCGCACCCTCATCGGCGCCGGCAAGACCGTCTACGAGTGGAAGTCCGGCCACCAGGTCGTCATCCGTTTCCCCAACGGGGGCGGCTATCGCGTGATCCAGCGCGGCTGAGTTCAGCCGACGCCACAACCTGACGCCCTTTCCGTCCTGTACCACGCCATCGTTTCCGCCATGCCGTCGTCGAAGCTGACGCGCGGGCGGTAGCCGAGCAGTTCGCGGGCCTTGTCGATGCTGAAATCGAGGTTGAGGCCCATGAACTTGAGCCGGGCGAAGTTGTAGGGCGGGGCCGTTGTCGCGCCGACCAGCCGGTACAGCTTCTCGTAGCACCAGGTCACGCTCCAGGCAAACCACAACGGCGGCGTGCGCGTCGGCCTGGGCAGGTCCAGGGCGTCGCAGATCTTCTCGATGAACTGCCGCTTCGTGACGCGTTCGCCGTCGGTGAGGTTGAAGGCCTGGCCGACGGCGGCGTCGCGCTCCAGGGCCAGGAACACGGCGTCCACCAGGTTGCGGACGAAGATGGTGTTCATGGCTTGCCGGCCGCCGCCCGGGTAGCGCAGGAAGCCGGTGCGCAGGTTCTCGATGATGCGCGGCATGACGGTGCGGTCGCCGGGGCCGTAGACGAAGCCCGGGCGGAGGGCCACGACCGGGACGCCGAAATCGCGATGGTACTGCATCGCCAGCTGCTCGGACTCGACTTTCGACTGGGTGTAGCCGTCGCGGTGCTTGGCGGGGAGCGGCGTGGTCTCGTCGCTGCCGTGGTGATGGCGGAGCGGGTACACGCCCAGGCTGCTCATGTGGATGAACCGCGACAGGGCCAGCCCCTTGGACGCGTCGAGCAGGGTCCGCAGCGGTTCGACATTCGCCTGGCGATAGTCGTCCACCGGCCCCCAGTCGCCGACCTTGGCGGCGCAGTGAATGACCGCCTCGACGTCGTTGAGCGCGCGGCGGACCAGAGGGGCGTCGGTCAGCTCGCCGTGGAACACGGTGACGCCGGGCTGTCCTTCGAGCTGGTCGAGCTTGCTGGCGGTTCGAGCCAGGAGATGGAGCGGCCACTCGCGGCGCAAACAGGCCTCGGCGATGTGCCGGCCGACGAACCCGCTGGCGCCGGTGATCAGGGTGCGCATGGTGCGAGTTTAGGGAGGGATTGGGGCTGTTTCAATACTCGCGGTCCCCGTGCCGGATGCCGACCTTGGGAGTATTGGAACTACCTGAGGGTGCGTGACTCCGATGCACCAACCCGAAGCGTAAGCGAGGGAGGACGCGAATCCCTCGCTTACGCTTCGGGTTGGTGCCGCAAACTGTGCACGGCTGGATCGAGATGAACCACCTCATCCTCGGCTGCGGCTACCTGGGCCGGCGCGTGGCGCGGTTGTGGCTGGCGCAAGGACACCATGTGGCCGGCGTCACCCGCCGCGCGGAGGCGGCGGCGGAGTTGCGAAACGACGGCGTCGAGCCGATCCGCGCCGACGTGTTGCGGCCCGATTCGCTGCGGGGGCTGGCGCCGGCCGACACGGTGCTGTACGCCGTCGGTCTGGATCGCACGTCCGGGGCGTCGATGCGGGCGGTGTACGTCGACGGGCTGGCGAACGTGCTCGATCATTTACCGGGGCCGCGCCTGCCGGCCCTGCCACGGTTCATCTACGTGAGCAGCAGCAGCGTTTACGGCCAGACCGACGGCGACTGGGTGGATGAAGATTCGCCCACCGAGCCGCGGGAAGAGTCCGGCAAGATCGTGCTGGAGGCCGAACGCCTGTTGCATAGCCGCCGGCCGGGGGCGATCGTGCTGCGTTTCGCCGGCATGTATGGTCCCGGCCGGCTGCTGCGTGAGAAGACGATCCGGGCCGGCGAGCTGATTGTCGGCGACGCGGACAAGTGGCTGAACCTGATTCACGTCGAGGACGGCGCTCGGGCCGTGCTGGCGGCGCAGGAGCGCGGCCAACCGGGCCGCATCTACAACATCTGCGACGATCACCCGGTGCGGCGGCGCGATTTCTACAGTGAGCTGGCGCGGCGCCTGGGCGCGCCGGCGCCGCGGTTCACGCCGCCGCCTCCGGACCAGCCGACGCCGCCGCACGAGCAGGCGAACCGGCGCCTTCGCAACCGGCGGATGCACGAGGAATTGCACGTGGCGCTGCGCTATCCGAGCTTCCAGATTACCGACGCCGATCCACCTGCGTTGGCTGAAAGCTGACCGCTCACCGCTGAAAGCGCATAGAAAAAACGATGGGTCAGCGTCGGACGACGCGCGCGCGAAACGGCAAGCCATGCCCAGCGCCGCCGAAAAATCCGTGGGCTCGATCCAAGGGAGAATGACCATGACTGCCGACGAACTTCGCGCCAAGCAAGCGCCGTGGAAAGCCAAGTACAAGGACAATTCCGCCAGTGCGCTGCAGACGCTGACGGCCGAGGGCTCGCTCGACGGCGGCCAGTTGGTGTGCTCCGTCGGCTCGTTCCTGGGGAAGGTTCCCGCCGGGCTGCATCCATCGACCGGCGGCGACGGCAGCCATGCCTGCAGCGCCGACATGCTGCTGCAGGCGCTCATCGGTTGCGCCGGCGTCACGCTCCAGGCCGTGGCGACGGCCATGGGGATTCCGCTGCGCGGCGGCGTGGTTCGCGCGGAAGGGGACCTCGATTTTCGCGGCACGCTGGGCGTCAACAAGGAAGCGCCGGTCGGCTTCACGACGATCCGCTTGAGCTTCGAGCTGGACGCCGACGCCACGCCGGAGCAAGTCGAGACTCTGATGAAACTAACCAGGCGCTACTGCGTCGTGTACCAGACGCTGCTCAAGTCGCCGGCGATCACGGAGACGTGTGCGGTGCGGAGTGGTACGTAGTGAGTGGTGATCGCCATTTTGACTTTCGATTTTTGATTTTCGAGATACTCGTGCCTTCCAACCGGCAGCGTGGCATGCTTTCGCGGCAACCGCGTCGGTCCCCACAAATGAAAAGGAACACTTGGCATGGTTCAAAGCTGGGTTGCAAGCTCGTGGATGAGATTGGATTGCGCTGCAATCAATCGTTTTCCACAACCCCTTACGGAGTGATGGACTTGATAAATTGCATTGCGCCGCCTACACACTCACAGTCAGTGTTACCTGCAGGCGTTCGACTTTAAACCATGCCCGAAACTTGACTTGTGGGCAATCACAACACACGATCCGGACATGGCTTACGACAAGGAGTCAAGTGCCCTTTGGTCGGGAGTGTGAGGGACACCTGACTCGGCGATTGCGACACGGCTTACTTGGTCGTGATCACCCGGCAGCCGCGCAGGGCGGGGCCGTCGCTGGACTCGAACAGCGAAAACTCGCCGACCACGCGCACCGCGTCGCCGCGCTTGAGGGCGAACGCTTCGGCGCGGTCGACGGCATTGAAGCCGCAATCGACCACGACCGCGCCGGCCCCCTTCAAGTACACGCTGACGGCGCCCAGGTCGTTGCGCGGCCTGGCGGTGTCGATGACGCCGGTCACGATCAGCGGCTTGTCCGCGTACTGCTTGCGGACGCCGTCCTTGTTCTTGGCGAACTCCGCCGCCAGCGTCTCGGCGTTGATCTCCTTGGCCGGGTTGGCGCCGAGGTCGACGAGCACGCACGCCTCCAGCGTGGGCTGCACCGACACATCCGGCCACTGGCCGCGGACCTTGATCTTCTGGCCCTTGCTGATCTTGGCCCACGGCTCCTTTTCCTGGGCCAGCAGGCAGAGGATGCTCAGCGATTCCGGCCCGGCGTCGAGCGTGACGAACGGCTCCCGGTCGCGTGAGCCGACGTTGTTCACGGTGCCCGTCAGCTCCACGAAGACCGATTCGTACTTGCGCTCCGCGGCCTCCGCGTCCTTCTGGATTTCGCCGCCGAACGCCTCGGCCGTCAACGACACCGTCGCGGTCGGCTTGACGCGGGTCTTCTTGACGGGCACGACCGGCACCTTCGGCTTGGTGACGGCAGGCTGCTTCGTTTTGGCGGTTGGGATGTCATAGTGCGGCGGCGGCGGAAAGACTTGCGGCGTCAGGCCTGGCGGCGGCGGCAGCGGGGCCTTGTCGGCCTTGGGAGACGCGTCGCCGTCCTTCTTGGCCGCGGCGACCGTGGTGTTCGGCGCATCTTGCCTGCCGCAGCCGATTGCGGTCAGTACGAGGCAGCACCAGAGCGTCGTGCCAGCCGGGATTTGTCGCATCGCAGCAACTCCTTTCGCCTGTGCTTGTGGATCAACGGGCGGTTATAATTTTCCGTGGTTGGGAATCATGGAATCGATGGTGCAGCGTGTCGGCAAGAAAACCTCCGCTGAATGGGCGTCGAGTATCGCGGAATTTCACGAACAACTCAAGACCGAGTCGCAAGAGTAAGCGGCTCATCCAGTTGCTTCACCAGGTATTTCGGCAACACCAGCAGTTCGATGATCCCGTTCGGCAGCGGCAGGCCCTTCGCGAGTTCGTTTTTCACATGACCGATTGGGAATCCGACCTCCGGAAGCTGGCAAAGCTCTACGAACATCCGGAACGCTTCGATGCCGAAAACGCCGGGGACATTGTCGCTGGTTTTCTGCTGCACGCTCTCGCCCACGTTCAGGCGGCCAGCGAGCTGATGCTGGACTACAAAGGATTCTCGTTTCGCAAGCCGCTGCCCGGTGAACCGTAGGGTCGTTACGCCGCCCCCGCTTCCTTCTCCTTCACCTCTTTCAGGATATCCGCCAGCACGTTGTCCGACGGGATGTTCTCGGCCTGCGCCTCGAAGTTGAGCAAGATGCGATGCCGCAGCGCCGGATAGTACACCGTGCGGATGTCGTCGAAGCTGACGTTGACCCGGCCTTGCAAGAGCGCCCGCACCTTGGCGGCCAGGACCAGGGCCTGGGCGGCCCGTGGGCTGGCGCCGCAGCGGATGTACTTGTTGGCGACCGCGGCGACGAACGGCCCGCCCGGGTGCGTCGCCAGCGTCAGCCGGATGGCGTAGTCCTGCACCGGCGGGGCGACCAGCACCTCGCGCACCAGTTGCTGCCAGTGGCGGATGCGGGCGCCGTCCATCACCCTTTCCGGCTTGGGGTCGTGGCCCTTCGTGGTGCGGTCGAGGATGATCGACAGCTCTTCGCGGGTGGCGTAGTTCACGACCAGCTTGAAAAAGAACCGGTCGAGCTGCGCTTCCGGCAGCGGATACGTCCCCTCTTGCTCGATGGGGTTTTGCGTGGCCATCACGAAGAACGGCTCTTCAAGGCGATGGATCGTGCCGCCGACCGTGACGCTGTGCTCCTGCATGGCTTCGAGCAGGGCCGACTGCGTCTTCGGCGTGGCCCGGTTGATCTCGTCGGCGAGCACGATCTGGGCGAACAGCGGGCCCGGCTGAAAACTGAAGACCCGCTGGCCCTCGGCCGTCTCGTTGATGATGTTCGTGCCGATGATGTCCGACGGCATCAGGTCCGGCGTGAACTGGATGCGATTGAATTTCAGGTCCAGCACCTGGCTGAGGGTGCGGACGAGCAGCGTCTTGCCCAGGCCCGGCACCCCTTCGAGCAGCGCATGTCCGCCGACGAACAGGCACGTCAAGACGCCGTGGACGATGTCGGCGCTGCCGACAATGACCTTGCCGATCTCGCGGAACACGGCGTCGTACTCGGTGCGGAAATCCTGGGCACGCTGGTTGAACTCGAGGGTGTCGGCCATGCGGGGTGGGTCCTTGGTTGAGCCACAGATGAAACACGGATGGTGGCTAGTGGTTGGTGGTTGGTGGTTAGTGGTTGGTGGTTAGTGAATGGTAGCTTCGTGTTTGTGCATCACTCCCCACTCACCAACCACCTACGACTAACACTAACCACCAACCACTAACCACCAACCACCAACCACCAACCACCAACCACCAACCACCCAATTAGCTCTCCTTGTCGCGCTCTTCGAGGGCGCGGCGTTTCGCCTTCAACAGGCGCGTCGCGTAGTCGTCGGCTTCCTTGGGTTGGGCGGCGGGTTTCGGCGGCGGCGGGGGTTTGGGCTTGCCGGAATCCTGGACCATGCCCGTGGCGCCGGCGTCGGCGGCGACCGGCACGGCGCCGGGCGTCGCTTCGAAGCGCTTCTGCGCCTTTTCTTTCTCGATCGATTCGCCCACCGCCGCCTTGCGGCTCTTGAGCCGCTCCAGGAACGCGTCGGCCTTCGTGACCACGGCTTGCCGGCCGCGGAGCCGTTCCCAGAGGGCGACGCCCTTGTGCCAGACCACCGTCGGCTCGAAGGCGATGCGGCGCGTGGCCACGTCGAACAGCAGCGCCAGCGCCGCCAGCGCCACCAGCCAGTGCCACAAGGGCTGCAGGCTGAGGTGGGCTTGCGGCTGCGCGCGGAACACGTCGCCCAGCTCGGCGGCGCGGGTCAGGGACGCCGCGTCCTCGGCATACTGCTTGCCGCCGGTGATCTGCCGCAGTTTCTCGAGCAGGATCGGGTTGCCTTCCATCTCGCCGAACTCGGGCGAATACGGGATCGTCACGCCGGCGCGGATGCCGTCCGACATCTTCTTGCCGTCCTCTTCCCACTCGGCCAGGACGTTGATGAAGTACGAGCCGACCTCGTCGGCGCCGAACTCGGCCTCGTAAACGCCGCTGTTCTTCTGCTCGAAGCGCAGATCCTTCCTCTGACCCTCCGGCCCCTGGAACGACGGCGACGTGATGGCCGACTTGAACTTCAGATCGGTGAGCGGCCTCTTCGTCGCGTCGCGGGCCTCGATGGTCACGCGAATCTTGCCGTCGCGGTGCTCGGTGTGAATTTGCATGTGCTTGCCGGTCTCGACGGCCCGCAGCACCCAATCGACCGATTGCTCCCAGATTTTCGTGTATAAGGGCGCGTTGGCCCAGTCGCGGTCCCAGTAGGCCTTGCCGCCGGGCTGCGTGCGGGCGTCGCTCATGAAGGCGATCGATTTGCCGAGGCCGTATTGCCAGTGCGCCAGGATCGGGAACTTGTACTCGCCGATCTTGGGCGTCTCGATCGCGACGGTGACCAGCGGCGACGACCGTTTCGACGTGCGATTGAACCCGTGCAAAGGCTCCAGCTCGGCGATCCCCTCGGTCGGACCAAACTTGTCGAGCAGCCGCGGCTGGAACAACTTCTCATGCGTGAACGCCTGGCTGACGAGCCGCGTTTCCTTGATGTAGATCGCCGGCAGCTCCGACGGGTCCTTCACATGATACGCGCGGCCGCCGGTCTGCTGGGCGACGAAGCCCATCTTTCGAACTTCGGCCTGACCGTGCGACGTGATGCAGATTGTGGTCATCGTGATCTTGGCGGCGCGAATCTTGTTCAGAAGCGCCACGCTCGCATCCCAGTGGTCGCCGTCGGAGATGAAGATGATGTGCTTGGTGCCCAGGGCGTAGTTCCTGTTGGTCAACTCGTTGTACGCCTTGATCAGCGCCGGATCGACGTCGGGCATGTCGCCGGGGACCATCGTGTCCACCAGGTTCATCAGCCGTCCGCGGTTCATGCCGACATCCTGGAATCTGATGTGCCATTCGTGCCGGCCGGTCGTGTGGTCGAAGTGGAGCTGGCCGAGCATGTCCATCGGCGACAGCTTCTCGATCGCGAGCTTGGCGATCTTGCGCTGCCAGGCGTTGCCGTCGGCCATCTCGGAGGCGTGCATGATCAGCACCAGGCCGCTCTTGCCTTCGATCTTCATCGACTTCAGCTCGGACACCACCGGCAGGGCCTTTTCGATCTCGGTGTTCTGCCAGCCGCCGGCGCCGTAAGCTTGCGGGCCGCCGATCGCGATCAGGCCGACGCCCTGGTCGTGGACCAGGCTGCGGATCACCTTCTGCTGCGTATCGTTCAGATAATCGGCCGGCACGTTGGCGACGATGATGCCGTCGAATTTGCTGAGCACCAGGGCCAGCTCCTCGGCGTTGCGCGGCAACTGGCTCTTTTCCGGATCGGCGCTGATCGGGACGACCTTGAGGCTCGACTTCACCTGCCGCAGCCGGTCGGCGAGCAGCTGGTGATCGCCGGCCTCCGGCTCCAGGAGCAGCACGGCCCGCTGGCCGCGGGCCATGACGCTGACGCTGGCCCGGTTGTTCTCGACGCGGTCGCCGGCGAAGTCGCGCTGCAGGGTCAGGCCGCGGTCGTTCTCGACGTGGCTGGGGACGAACTTCACTTCGTAGATGTAGGCGTCGTCCTTGGCGGCGCCGGGCTGGCTGATGTTGAACGCGTTCAGGCCGTAGCGCAGCTTGACGTCGCTCTCCATGAGCAGCTTCGATTCGAAGACGGTGTTGTGCTTCGCGTCCTCCGCGAGCTTCATGTTCAGGCTGTTCTTGTAGAGCTGCAGCTTGCCGGCGACGATCTGCGGGTTGTGGCTGCGGACCAGGACGCGCATCGGCAGCCGCGAGTCCTTCTCGGTGATCGCCGGCGCGTCGACGCGCTCGACCAGCACCTCGTTCAAATTGCGATGGCCGCCGGCCACGGGGACGACGTCGATCTGCACGCCGTTCTGCTTGGCGATGCGGGCTTGTTCCTCGGCGTTGCCCAGGTTCTCGTTGCCGTCGCTGATGAGGACGATGCGCTTGCCGGACCCCTCGGGGAACGAGGCCAGCGCCAGCTTGATGGCGGCGGCGATGTCGGTGTAGGTGTCGTCGAGACGGCTGTGAATTCTCTGGAACCGCAGTTCGTCCACCGCGCCCGGCGGCAGCTCCAGGCGCGGCTGCCGGCCGAACACCACCAGCCCCACGCGGTCGTTGACCTTGCCCGGCCCGCGTTTGGCCACGGCGTCGTTGATGAAGTCGCGAATCCGCTGGTCGCGGGCGTTGTCGCCGCGGTCGTCGTACTCCGGCGGCACGCTGAGTGAGCGGTCCCACACGAACAGCACGGTGAGCCGGTCCTCGGTCTTGCGGGCGTGCATCTCGGCCAGCGCGAACGCCAGCAGGATCAGCAGCAGACAGCGCCAGGCGATGGCCATCACGCGGCGCCCCGGTCCGAGCGCCGCCAGCCGGCCCCAGCTGTACCAGATGAGCCACGGCACCAGCAGCAGCAGCAGGAGCCACCACGGCTCCAGCGGTTCGAGGCTGGTGACGATCCGGCCAAGGTCATTGAGCGCGATCGTCAACGGCCGGACCGTCACGGCCCCCAAGCCGAAGGCGATGGCGGCGCCGACCGGATAGCCGAACCACGGCGTCCAGAAGCCGGTGAAGAAGACGAGGGCCAGGAGCGCGGCGAGGATTCCCCCGGCCACGGCGAGAACCACGAGCCCGGCCGGCGGTTCCAACGGTATGAGTCCGCCGGCCGCGAACAGCGCCACCGCCAGCCCGGCGATCAAGAACCCGATCCGCCGCGCCGGCGCGAGCAAGGCGCCGCCAAGCAACGCGAGGGCCAGCGCCGCGATGGCCAGAGCGAACCAGTATTGTTGGAGAAATTCGGAAAGCATGGTCAGCCACAGATCGAACACAGATCGAACACAGATTCTCCTCCGCAAAAAGCAATCAGCCACAGATCGAACACCGATGAAACAACAGATTCTGCTGGATTTTCAGGATGACCCTTGCTTGCATTCGAGCAGATTCCTTGACGCCGCTGGCTTTGCATTCTTATCTGTGTTCGATCTGTGTTTCATCTGTGGCTCTAAAACCGAGCTCGTTGCACCCGGTGATTCTCGCTATCCACCACGTGGACCCGCCCCAAGCGGTCCACGGCGAGGGCCCAGGGGCTGCAGAGGCCGCCGGGGTCGCGGCCGGAGCGGCCCCACGTCCCCAGCGTTTTCCCTTCCAGCGTGAACTTCTGCACCCGATGGTTGCCATACTCTATGACGTACAGATGCTCGGCTCGTCCCGGCGGAAAGGCCACGTCATAGGGATACGACAATTCACCCGGGCCGTTGCCCGGACCGCCGAAGATCCGCACCAGTTTGCCGTCGGTCGTGAACACCTGGATGCGATGGTTGCAGGCGTCGGCGGCGTAGAGGTTGCCGTCGGGCCCCAGCGCCAGGGCGCGGATGCGGGCGAACTGGCCCGGCTCGGTGCCTGGCTCGCCCCAGCACGTCAAGAAATTGCCGTCCGCGTCGAGCTTGGTGATGCGCTGGTTCTCGCCGAACTCGGCCACGTAGAAGTTGCCCTGGGCGTCGCAGACCACGTCGCTGATGTAGCTCAATTCGCCAGGCGCCGTGCCCTGCTTGCCGCCGACAGAGCGGAGCAGGTCGCCGTCCGGCGAATAGATGCGGATGGTGGAATAGTGGGAATCGGCGACGATCAGGTTGCCGTCGGGATGGATGCTCAGGCCGCTGGGCCGGCCGTTGTTCCACGATGGCGGCATCCAGGTCTTTTTCTGATAGGTCCCGTCGGTGTCGAAGCGCTGGATGCGGGCCGTCCAATCGACGAGGTACAGGCGGTCGTCCTTGTCGATGGCGATGGCCCGCGGCTTGACGAGCTGGCCGCCCTGCACGCCGCGCGAGCCCCAGACGAGCTCGGGTGTCGACGGCGGCCCGCAGCCCGCGACGAGCAACAGCGCCCAGCCCCACGCCAAACGTCGGCAGGCGAAGCGGCTGCCGAGGTTTCTGGTCCACGACATCGTTTGCATCATAGCACCACCGACGCCGTGCGAGCCCGGCGGCTAGGATTCTAAGCTATCAGGTTGCCCGGCCCGACGCCAGCGCGAACCGCACTTCAAGTTTGCCGCTTGCGGCTTAGCGTTGGCGCCGACCACGGACAGTTACGATCGCGGCTCAAAGTCCGGCGAACCAAAATCCGGCGCCCGCCGCACCAGCCGGGCATCGGCGCGCCAGTGCGGGTCGTCCGGTTCGATTGGCGGTTCGTTCGGCGGCGTCCACGGGATCGCCGCCTCGGCCATCCAGCATCCCAGGTCGTTGGCCTTGGCGGCGACTTCAACCCAGGCGAACGTTCCCCGCGACTGGATGGGAAACTGCCGCAGCGCCTCGGAGCGATACAGCCGCAATGGGCAGCCACTGTCCTGCAACTTCACGCCGAAGATGTGCCTGGCCCGAAAGCGCCGCCAGAATCCCCGCCAGCCGAGCCAGCTAACCCGCGGCTCGTCGGCATAACCCAGGACGATGCGCGTGACGATCCGCTTGACAAGTCCCAATACGTGTAGCCAGGCCGGTGGCGGCGCGGCCACCCGGCAACCGGCGACGAAATCCACCTGGTCGATCAGTGCGAAGAGGCCTTGAACGTCGGCGGGCCGGAATTGCCGGTCGCACGGCGCCGTGAGCATGAGTGGAAAGCGAACCAGCCAGACGGCGGTTTGCAGGGAAGGGCCGATGCCGGGGGGCTCAACGTGGTGAACGATGCGGAGGCGCGGATGTGACTGGATCTCGTCGCCGCGCCCGCCGTCGAGAATGAGGAGGAGTTCCGCGTCGCCCGCACGTTGCTCGAGCCACGCGAGCCAATCGCGAACCACCGCTTGACGATCGCCCGCCGCCGGCGCGAGCAAGACCACGCTTAAGGGAGCGTCGGCGATCTTGGGGCGCTCGGGGACTGCGGCAAGCATGCGGCTGTTGTACGATTGCAAATTGCAGATTGCAAATTGCAGATTGCAAATTGCAGATTGCAAATTGCAGATTGCAAATTGCAGATTGCAAATGTCGGCCTCAATCTGCAATCTGCAATCTGCAATTCTCGCAATCGTCTTACTTGTAGTCGATCCGCGTCAACACTTCCTCGCTGACGATCCCCGGCCCGCCGAGCTGCGTGTAGTGGCCGACCAGCCGATGGCCCGATTCGATGGTGTACAGGGTGATGCCCGCCTGGCCCTGGCTGATCCACGACAGGCAGAAGACGTTGCCCTTGCGCAAGCCGATGCCGATGTAGGCCACGCCGGCGCCGCGCTTGTAGGTCACCAGGTAGGCGTCGCCCATGCGCTCGATCTCCGCCTGGGCCACGTGGCGGCTGCCGTCGATCTCCGTGGACACCGAGCGATACTCCCCGGCCAGGTTGGGTTGTTCATCCTTCTGGCGAATCCGCTTGGCGACCATCAGCAGCCGCGCCGAGCCGGCCGGCGCCGTGAAGTCCTTCGGCCGGTTTTCGCCCGGCGTATGGAAGCACAGCTTGAGGGCGTCCCCCTCGAGCGTGTAGATGCCGAGCAGCACATCCCCCTTCTGCGGGCCGCGCATGATCGTGGCGTTGACCGTCTTGGGCGACTTCGACGGATCGAGCTTCAGCATGCCGATCTGCATCCCGGCGACGTCGTGGCGAAACAAGAAGGTGTCGCGTCCGAAAAAGACCGTGCGGCCCTTCAAGTCGGCGGCATCCGTCTTGGTCCCGTTTTCCTCCAGGGCCTCGAGTTGCCAGCCTCCCTGCAGGCGCACCAATTCCTGCTTCAGGGCGAGTGTTTTCTCGCTCGGAACGGCGGGCTGGGCCAGCGCCAGACCGAGCACCAGGGCCATCTGCGACGTGAACATACAAGATTCCTTCTAGAACTCAGCTTGCTGTCGTCCCTGGCAAGCTGACGGTAAAACGCCATCGACGCGAACGTAGGATTGTAATCAATCGTAGCACGGCACGCCATGGCGTGTTGGTCAAAAACCAACCTCAACGCGCAGCGAATCTCATGCCGCTGGTCTTGAAATCACGCGCCGGCGCCGATCCCTGCCGAACCACATTCCGCATCACGACCAGGTCACGATCGCGCTTCGCATCGAGCAGGTCGCCCAGCCCGAACACCGGCGCCAGTTGACCGCGCTGCAAGTGCTCCGGCCATTCACGAGCGCAGTCGCTCGGCATCACAAAATACACGTCCCGCGGCTCATAAGCCCAGATGTCGAGGTTCTCCCATTCCAGGATGGTTCCCATCGGCCGCCGCAGGTGGAATGCCAGCGGATGCACTTCGGCGCGGAAGAAAATGACGGGCGTGTCTCGACCAGCGTGGGCGCGAATTCGTTCCGCCGCCGCGCGATAGGGCCAGTTTTCGTCTTGGGCGTTCACCCACGTGCTCCAAAACGCTACAGTTGCAAGCACAGTTGCCGCAAAAACCGGCAGCCCCCAACGCGGCCGCGCGCGGTTCCACCAACGCTCGCCCGCCGCTGCCAGGAACAGCGCCAGACCGGGGATCGCCGGCAACAGGTAGTCGGCCCGCTTGAAACGTACGCAGGACAGGACGACCACCATCGCGACGAACCACACCAGCCCGAGACGGCAGATAGGATCATCACGCCACCACCGTCCGCGCCAGACGAGCACCGCCGCCGCCGGCAGCGCCAGGCTCCACGGCAGCGCGTCGACCCAGATGCGGGCGCCATAGTACCACCACGGATGGGCCGCGAGGGTGTCCGAACCGAAACCGCGCTCGACGTTGTGGCGGATGACAAAGACATCCCAGAGCCGGCCGCCGGTTTGCTGGTTGGCCCACACGAACCACGGGGCCGCGATGAGCAACACCAACCCGGCCCCGCCCAGGAACGAAGGATTCCCAATTCGTTTAGCCACGCTTCGCAGAAGCGTGCCGGGCCGCCGATCGTCAGCGTCCACGACCATCATCGCCAGCGCCACCGCCGCGACGAGGACCGCCGCAATCGGCCCTTTCAAGAGGATGCCCAGCGCCAGCGCCACGCAGCCGACGGCGCGCCATGTCCAGGAATCGCGGCCGAGATGGAAGCACGCCAGCGCGGCCGTGACCGCGAACGTCAACGGCATGTCGATGCGGCCCACGCGGGCCAGCCAGGTGAAATGGGCGCAGGTGGCAAGGATGCAGCCGGCGATGAAGCCGGCCCCGGGCCGCCCCTGGCGCCACAGAAGCGCGAACAGCAAGAGCACGCAACCGAACGCCGACAACGCGGCCGGCAGCCGGATCGCCCAGGCGTCGACGGCGCCGCGCGCCAGCGCCGTGAGCGCCACCAGCCAGTAATACAGGGGCGGCTTCTGCAGCTCGATCTGCTCGTCCAACAGCCGCGGCAACCTCCACTGGCCGGTCTCGAGGATGACCGCGGCGTTCTGCCCCGCCCGCGCCTCGTGACTGCTGGTCAACTCCCGGTCGCCCAGGCGGTGGAAAAAAAGCACGGCGGTCAGCAAGTACAGCGCCGCAATCGCGAGAACCAGGCGGACTCCCGCCGCGCCGCGGTCGCCAGGAAGTGCAAGTGGATCCAGCAGCGCTGAACAATAGCGCGTCATGCGGTTTCGACTTTCGAGCTTGGCTCGCCGCGGGCGGCATCCTGGCACGGCGGCTGGGTGGCATGCTTTCGCGGCACCCACGCGACGCAGAGATTTTCTGGACCAGCACCGCGAAAGCATGCGGGGTGTCGCGGCCAGCATGCTGTCGCCGTGATGGTCCGGATGCTTCACGTGTGGCGAGCGATCGGCGAAAGCATGCCACCCTCCAACATCGCGCCCTTCAAATCTGAAGGCCGATGGATAATCCGGGCGACGATCGACATCACGCCACCAACCGCTGCCCATGCGCTTCATGCAAGCGCTGGTAGAGCGGGCACGTCTTCAGCAGCTCGGCGTGTGTCCCCTCGGCGATCACGTGGCCCGCGTCGAGCACCACGATCCGGTCGGCGCTCTCCAGCGTGTGGAACCGGTGCGTGATGATGAACGTCGTCCGCCCCTTCATGAACTCGCGGACGATGCGGTGCACTTCGATCTCGGTCTCGGCGTCCGCCTGGCTGGTGAACTCGTCCAGGATCAGGATGCTCGGGTCGCTCAGGATCGCCCGCGCCAGGCTGAGCCGCTGCTTCTGCCCGCCGGACAGTTTTGTCCCCGCCTCGCCGACGCGGGTCTCATAACCCCTGGGCAGCTTCACGATGTAGTCGTGCGCCTTGGCGTGCCGGGCAGCTTCCTCGACCTGTTCCTTGGTGGCGTTCGGCTTGCCGTAGGCGATGTTGTGGTAGATCGTGTCGTCGAACAGGATGGTGTCCTGCGTGACCACGCCGATCTGCTTGCGCAGCGACCGCAAGTGCGCGGTGCGGATGTCGATGCCGTCGAGCAGGATGGCGCCGTGGTCCGGATCGTAGAAGCGCGGCAGCAGGTTCAGGAGCGTCGTCTTGCCGCAGCCGTTCTTGCCGACGAGCGCGATCACTTCGCCGTGCCGGACGCACAGCGACACGCCGGTGAGGATCGGATGGCCGGGGTCGTAGGAGAAGCACACGTTGTGAAACTCGATCGACCTGGCGTGGGGCGCCAGGCTCGGGCCGGCGGCGTTGCCGCGGATTTCCGGCTCGCGATCCATGAAGTTGAAGATGCGGTCGGCCGCGGCCCAGCCGGCCTGGATGCGCGTGTACACGCTCGACAGCTTGCGGACCGGGTCGGCGATGGCGGCCAACAGCGCGTACAGCTGCAAGAGCGACTCCATGTCCATGTGGGTCGTGCTCATGAACCACAGCCGCTCCGGCTTCTCCAGGACGATGTAGGCGCCCGCCAGCAAGGCGCAGGCGATGACCGTGACGCTGAAAAACTCGATGATCGGCCCCGACAGGGCGTCGAGCGTCACCACCCACATGGCCTTCTGGTAGTAGTCCTTGGTGGCCGCCCGGAACCGGCGCCGCTCGTGGGCCTCGCGGGCAAACGCCTTGACGATGCGGATGCCGGCAAACGTCTCTTGCAGGATCTTCAAGATGCTCGACATGCGGTCGAGCACCTTGCGCGTCGCCCGTTTCATGTTGCGGCCGATGCGCGTCAGCACGTACAGCGAGACCGGCACCAGGATCAAGAACAGCAGCGTGAGCTGCCAGTTGATGAAGCAGGCGACCACGATGCAAGCGAGCGCGCGCAGCGGCTCGGCGATGATCTTGCCGAGCACCGTTTTCATGCCGGTGCCCAGCGTCTCCATGTCGTTGGTGCAGCGCGACATCAGCTCGTGGCTGCCGCTGGTGTTGAAGCTGGCCACGTCGAGGTGAATCGCGCGGCGGAAGAAGACGTTGCGCAGATCGAACAGCGAACGGTTGACGACGTTGCCGACCAGCGTTTCCTGGGCGAATTCGAACAGGCCCTTGATCGCGACCGCGATGATGAGCACGGCCATGATCACGGCCAGGGTTTGGAAGCCGCCGTGCGGCAGGAACGCGTCGATAAAGCGCTTGGCGACCCGGTAGCGGTACAGGTCGTGCCGGGCGTTCTCGAGCTTGCTCTCCGCGTCGGCCAGGTAGCCGGAGACCTTGCGCAGGCCGACATCGCGTTGCGGGCTGTCGGGCTCTTTTTCGCGTTCGGCTTTCTTGGCCCTGAGGTCCTCGATCTTGTCTTCGAGGGGTGGGATGATTTCGGTTTCCAGCTTGAGGATGCTGTCGTCAACCCAGGACTGGAGGTTCTCTTCGCCGCCGAGAATCTTGAGCAGCGGATAGATGGCGGTGAAATTGAGGCCCCACAAGACGGCGGCCAAAAGGGCGCAGGCCACCGACACGAGCACGCGATAGCGATATGGCCAGGCGTACTTGCACGCCCGCAGGAAGTTCTTCATGGCGTCCGGCTTTCCAGCATCCGTTCAGGAAAGGTTGGCAGCGATTTGTACCACAGTCGCGATTCGGCGAACAAGCCGGACCAGAGGCTGCCCAAGATTTGCCAGTTTGCCTAGTTCAGCAGCATGTCATGCCCCCGAGCCGGCCCGGTCTTCAGTTTCGTCAAGTCCACGCCAAAATTCGCGTCGAGCTTCATCCCTTCCGGCGTCACGTGGGCCAGCTTGATCCAGAAATCCTGGGTGCGGTCGGCGGTGCTGAGCAGCGAGTTCGAAATGTACATCCGCTTGCCGTCGCCGGTCACGTGCATCATGTTCGGATGCACCCCCGGCTTGAGCGTGCTGAAGAGCTTCGGGTTCTTCAGGTCGCTCACGTCCCACTGCTGGATCTCGTCGGACCCGAAGCAACTGACAAACAGGTAGCGATCGTCCGGCGATTGCCGCAGGTCGACCGGCAGCTTGCCGGTGTCGCACAGCTTGCGGGTGGTGCACGAGCCATCCTTCTGGCCTTCCCAGACCCACAGCGAGCTCTCGAGCAGGCAGTTCGTGAAGCCGTGGTTGGCGCCTTCCTTCCGCGACCACCGGCATTCGAGCGGAGAACCGCCGGTCTTCAGCTTCTGCAGCACCTTGCGCTCGCGGAAATCCCAGACAAGGATGTCGCTGCCGAAGGACTTGAAATCCATCTCGGCCAGCGGCTTCTTGTAGTTGTCGTAATACGTGAACTGCGAGGTCACCATGCGATTGATGTCCGGCCTGATCGCCACGTCGTAGCCGTAGGGTGCGTCCTTGGGGAGGCCGATCCTGCGGATGAACTGGCCGTCGTTGGTGAACTCGGCCAAGCCCGTCGGCAGGCCGCCGTCCCTGGCGCTCAGGAAGCTGATGAGCATCCGGCCGGGCAAGGCATACGGCGTGTGCGGCGACGCGAACCCGGCCTTGGCGCCGGGGTTATCGAGAACCTTGACCAGCTTCGGCTTGGCCGGATCGCTGGCGACGTCGATCAGGAACACCCGGCTGGAAAAGAGCGTCAGGCCCCAGATGTGCGCGCGGTCGTCGGTGTAGCCGAAGTGATGCGTTTCATTCCCCTTCGAACCGACGTCAAGCCGGTGGATGATCTTGCTGTAGCTGGGCGATTGCTTGTCCACGTCGATCACGGCCAGGAAGTCGTTGTCCTTGGCATCGGCATCGACGCACCAGACGTAGAGGAACTTCTCCGGCCGATCGAGGCGCTTGACGAACGGGGACAGGCAGGTTTCCGCATGGATCGTGGCACTGCAAGCGAAGATGATCGCGCCAAACGCAAGCACAGTGAATCTCATGGGACATCTCCTGGATGGTTCGAATCCTGGGGGAGCGGGGTGGCCCCGGGCGGGGGCGTCCCCTTGCCGGCGCGGACGTAGGCGGCGCGGCGGCGGGCATATTCCTCCGGCGTGAGCGCTTCCAGGTCCGGGGCGGCGCCGCCGCTGGTCGTTTGCTGGAAGATCTGCTTGAGGAATGGAATGCACCAGCCGCAGCCGGTCCCCGCGCCGCCGCATTGCGACAGCTGGCTGGGCACCTTGGGCCCGGTCTGCCGCACGAAGTTCACGAGCTTGCGGCGGCTGACGTGGAAGCAGTAGCAGATTTTGGCGTCGAGGTCCATTGAAGTCATGTCGCTTTGCCGCCGAACAGTTCGGCCAAAGAGAACGTGAACCCCGGCGCCACGTCCTCGCCGCTGAGTGCGTCGTCGCGATTGAGGATGTCGTTCTTGTCGAGTGCCGTGTAAACGTAGACTTGTTCGACGATCGGACTGACGATCCAGACTCGCCTGACTCCGCTGCGGAAGTAATCGCGAATCTTCTCGAGGATCTCGTCCCAGGTGTGGCTGCGGCTGACGACCTCAACCGCCAGATCCGGGACCACGTTCCATGCCGCCGTGCGCGGCACCTGTTGGCCTCGCGGCCAGCGCATGTAGGACACGAAGGCCACGTCAGGCCGGCGTTGCAGGTCGGCGGCCGCATCCAGAAGGAATAACATTTCGGAGTATGCTTCGCCCAAACCGTTGTTGATTCCGTGGGTGTCGAGGGCCACCAGCAAGATCTTCGCCAGACTGTTTTCAAAGGCGCCAAGCGGCGGCAGTTCCCGTCGTTGACCGTGTACGACCTCGCAATGCGTGTCGCCGTTGACTACGTCGACCGGCGAATCCGTGACGACCCCGACAGCCATTGACAGACTCCTCGTTGCAGCTGGATAGCCTGGATTATACCTAATCGTCCCGGCGCGAGAACAACTCCATGTCCGAAAACTTCATGGTTGATCCGCCGCTCGTCAGCGTCGACCTCCCCGGCATCGGCGGCAAGATCAAGGTCGAGCCGGAAGACTTCGAGGTCGAGGAAATCGCCGCTTACGAACCGTGCGGCAGCGGCGACTTTCTGTATCTCTGGCTCGAAAAGCGCGACCTGGGGGCCGAGTTCTTCGCGCGGCAGGTGGCCAAACGGCTCGGCATTTCCCCTGGCGAAATCGGCACGGCAGGTCTGAAGGATCGCCGGGCCGTCACGCGGCAATGGGTCTCCGTGCCGGCCGCCGCCGAGCCGAATCTGAATCAGCTCGACGGCGACGGCATTCGCGTCCTGCGCGTCAGCCGGCACACCAACAAGCTGCGGCCCGGTCATTTGCACGGCAACCGCTTCCGAATTCTGGTGCGTGACGTGGACGCCGCCAAGGACGTGGACCTGAATGCGATCATCGAGCGGCTGAAACAGCACGGCTTGCCGAATTTCTACGGCGCCCAGCGCTTCGGCCGCGCCGGCGAGACGCTCCATCTGGGCCTGGCCCTGTTGCGCGGGGAAACACCCGAACGCAAGGTCCGCAATCCGTTCCTCAAAAAGCTGGCCCTGTCGGCGGCCCAGTCGGCGCTCTTCAACCATTACCTGGGACAACGGCTTACGGACGGCCTGCTGCGCACGGTGCTGCCAGGCGACGTCATGGCCAAGGTTCCATTCGGCGGCATGTTCATCGCCGAAGACCTGCCGCGCGAACAGGCGCGTTTCGAGGCCCGCGACATCGTCAGCGCGGGCCCCATCGTTGGCCGCAAGACCTTTCCCGCGGCCGGCGTGGCCGCCGAGCGCGAAGCCGCCACGCTGGCGGCCTGCGGGCTGTCGGCGTCTCAGTTCGCCGGCTTCGGCAAACTCATGCAAGGCACACGGCGCCACAATCTGGTTTACGTCGACGAACTCGCCTGGGAAAAGGTCGCCGAAGGCGTGCGGTTGGCGTTCACCTTGCCTGCGGGCAGCTACGCGACGGTGCTGTTGCGCGAGATCATGAAAAATCCATTTGACGACGAGGGGGGCGTTTGTGAATAATCTGTGGCCTGGGGGATCGAATCGCAAAGGAGGTTCGACGATTCTGTTCCAAAAACCTTGACCATTGGGGGACCAGCGTGACTGCCAACGTTGACGACTTCACTGTCCCGGAAAAGATCCTGGTTGCCGCGGATCACCTGGACAAAGGAGGGCAATCGCCCTTCAGCGCGGAGGCGCTCATCGTCGCCTCGTGGCAAAAATTCCCGAAGACCTTCGGCCTGAAAGGCTACGCCGAGCTTTATCCCGACTCGAACAAGGTTCTGTCCAGCATTATGGGCGAGAAGGGTCTGGCGCGGCGCGGCTGGCTCATCAAGATGGGGCAAAAGCTCTACGCCTTGACGCGCGAGGGCCGGCACATCATCCGCAAGGTGACGCTTCAGGAAGACGAGCCCGCCTTGGACGGCAGCCTGCAGCGGCTGAGCCGCGAGCAGGAAAAGTTCGTGCAAAACCTGCTCGATTCCAGCGCCGTTCAGAAGTTCGAAGAAAACCGCAAAGGCGACCTGACCTTTGCCGATGCCTGCCGGTTCTGGGGCATCACCGAAAACAGCAAGGGCGACGCCCTCGACGGCCGCCTGAGCCAGGTGCACAGCCAGCTCTCGGAGCTGGATCGGGCCCTGGCTGACAACGATGCCGAGCTCTCCAGCAGCCGCGTCCTCACTGCCGGCGACGTGCGCGTGCTGACCAACATCCACAAGTGGATGGAGGACCGGTTCGACCGCCATCTGAATCTGCTCCGCAGCCGGGCCGGGAGACGATAGGGAATGCGCTTGCCGTTTCGCGTTCGCCGGAGGATTCAGTGAATGAATCGTCCAGCGAGCGCGAAACGGCAAGCCGCACCCTGGCTTCATGCGGCGCCATCTTCATGCGGCCACATCGTCGCCGGTGAATCGCAACCGCGATCCCGCCACGTAGTCGGGATTCAACTCGACGCTCAACCATTTCCGGTTCAGCCGCTCCGCCTCTTGCCCGGTGACATTGCTCCCCGCGAACGGGTCGAGCACCGTCTGCCCAGGTTCCGTCAGAAAGCGAATGAAGAAGCTCGGCAGCTCCGGCGGAAACCGCGCGGGGTGAATCGGCAGCCCGGCCCGGCGGCAACGAAACAGGTACTGATCATACGAGCGCGAGTTCGGCACCGTCAGGATGTTCGGCGGGATCGCGCCGCCATTGTCCTTCTGGAAGTGCGGGCCGATCTCGTGCTGTGACGGCCTCATCGCCGGTTGATAGCCGTCCTTGAGCAGTCGCTTCATCGACTTCGAGTACGGAATCAGCACGCGACGATTGTCCGCCTGCGGCTCGGTCGATTTCGACAGCCACCAGATCTGCGTGACCGCTTCTTTGACGCGCGTGCGGCGGATCGTCACCCATTCGGCGGGCGTCGGCAGGCGCGACGGGTTGTGCCAGTAAAAATCCTGGGCGAG
Organism: Gemmataceae bacterium; assembly: GCA_022616435.1. GTDB lineage: Bacteria > Planctomycetota > Planctomycetia > Gemmatales > Gemmataceae > JAKEET01. The sequence continues at coordinate 4,678 of JAKEET010000180.1, read as the reverse complement.
GTGGAAGATCGTGCCGAGCTTCAGCAGCAGCTCGTACGTGAATAGTGAACGCGTGCCGCTGCCAGGATTCCAGGCGCCGCCCAATTCCATGACGAAACTGCCATCGGGTCGCAGCACGCGATGGATTTGCTCGGCGATCGGCCAGAACCAGGCGATGTACTCGGTGGCGGGCAGGTTGCCATACGCCTTCTGCCGGCGCAGCGCGAACGGCGGCGACGTGAACGCCAGGGCAACGGTTTCATCGGGGACGGTCTTCAGGATGTCGAGGGCGTCGCCGAGGAACGCGCGCCCCAAGCGCGTGGTGTACGCCGGCACTATTCGTGCTTTGGCCACGTGCGCTCCTTCTCCGTGGGTCAAGGCGGGGGAGCGGACTATAGCAACTGATTTGGCGCTGCCAAGTGCAATCGACACGCCGGCCAGGTAGGCGGGGTAAGCTGGACAGATCATTTGGCCGCCGAGCTTGCTCGGCGCGGACTTGGTGTACGTGGGATGAATTCTACTGCCAGCACGACGCCCGCGGCGAGCAAGCTCGCCGGCTAAATGAGCGTCACCAGTGGGATTGTGGTCCTTTGGGAACTGCCAGCTCCGGCAACGCCTGTTCGTGCCAGCGCGGCGGCGGGCCCTTGTCCCGGAGATGTCGCACGATCGCGTCGAAATCGGCGGACGAAGCGATCATCACCAGGCGCTGCTGAATCTCTTTTCCCGGCCGCAGCACCCGGCAGTGCCAGTTGGCGACTTTGCGGAACGTGAGACAGGCGTACTTCTCGCCGCGCTGATCGAGCAACAAATGAAAGTGCCGGGCCATGAAGTCGAGTCGAGCGCCGTAGCCATGACTTGGCCCTGGATCCCCGGTCGTTTCCCAGCGGCACAACTGCGCGAAAATCCAAGGGTTCAGAAGCGCGCCGCGGCCGATCGAGATGCCGGCGCAACCCGTCATGTCGAACATGCGCTGCGCCTCGGCGACGTTGCGGACGTCGCCGTTGCCGATCACCGGAATGCGCTCGACGGCTTCGACCACGGCGCGGATGCCGGCGTGATTGACGCTGCCGCCGAAGCCTTGCGCGCGCGTCCGGCCATGGATGATGACCGCGGCGACGCCTGCGGCTTCGAACTCGCGGGCAAACTGCGGCGCGGAATGGTTGGCGTCGTCCCAGCCCAGCCGCATCTTGACGGTGACCGGGATTTTGACCGCTTCCACGACGGCGCGCACCAGATCGGACGCGGCCCCCGCGTTGCACATGAGGGCCGAGCCGGCGCCGCCGCGAACCACCTTGTGTACTGGGCAGCCCATGTTGATGTCGATGGCGCTGGCGCCGTAGTTCTCGAGCCACTGGGCGGCCGCGGCCATTTCGCGGTCATCCGCGCCGAAGATCTGCACGGCAAACGGCTGGTCGCCGGGGCAGGTGTCGATGTAGTCCTTTGTCTTCTTGCTGTTCATGAGCAGGGCGCGGGCATTGACGAGCTCGGTCGTCGCCAGGCCGAGGCCGCCCAGCTCGCGCACCGCCAAACGAAACGGCAGGTTGGTGTAGCCCGCCAGCGGCGACAGCAAATAGCGCGACGCCAACCGCAACGCACCGACTTGCAGTGGCTGAGGGAAGGCGATCGTGCTCGTGAAAGGTGTCTGCATCATCTACGTCGAATAAATCCACTTCCCCAGCCACATCGCCGGCGCTAGAAGCAGAGCCAGCGCCAAACCGGACAGGCCGACAAGGCTCGTCGCGACGATTGCGTCGAGCAACACCAGCCCCAGCACCGCACGCTTCACCGCCGGCTGCACGCGCTGCGGCAGCGGCTTCGCGATCGCCGGCAGGATGGCCAGCGCCAGGTATCCGACAAACGCCACCAGCAAATACGGAAACCCGGGGAAGGTGGCCATCGGATGTTCGTTCGCTTGCGCCAGCGCCGGCACTCCAAGGGCAAACAGCACGCCCAGCAGCATCACGCCGGCGGCGAGCATCAGCGCGTTCTGGTTGCTGGTATGCGCCTCGGTGCGGGCGAACCACGTGACCCCGGCAATGTACGTCCCGATCGCGAGTGCCAGCAGCCAACCCCATGTCGGAATCGCCTGTCCCGTTGCCGTCAGCCCCAGCAAGATGTTCAGGAACCGGCACGATCCCATGGCGATCGGGCCCATCGCCGTCCGCTTCAGACCGCCATCGTACAGCAAGATCGCGGCCACGAGCAACCCGGCGATGATGGACGCGCGCTGCCGGTCGGCCCTCGCCAGCGCGTCCGCCACGCCGGCGAACAGCAAGCCGGCTCCAAGGAGCGCCACCCCAAGCCAGAACGCAGCCGATCTGGTCACCCGGCCGGAGGGCAGCGGACGAAAAGGCCGCTCGCGCAGGTCTTGTTCGATGTCGAAGTAGTCGTTCCAGACCATGCCGCCCGAGTAGAGCGAGACCGACGCCAACAACAGGCAGGTGAACACGTGCCAGTGGCCGGGAAAGGCGCCGATGGCCAGCCCGGCGAGGCAGATGTCCGCCATGGCGGTGAAGGCGTTCGGCAAGCGCACCAGTTGCGCGTAGGCGAGGAAGCGGTTCATGCTTGCTGGAGGATCTTCTGCACACGAGTCAGGGCGGTGCGCGCGGCCACGTCCGGATCATCAATATATGGATACAGCTCGATCGTGATCCAGCCCTGGTAGTTCATCGCGCGGATCGCCCGGAGGGCGGCCGCGAAGTCGATGGCGCCGTCGCCGGGGATCAAGTGATGGTGCACGCGCGTGGCGGCGATGTCTTCCAGGTGGAAATGGCGGATGTACTGAGCGACGCGCGGGATCGTCGTCGCCGGGTCGTCCTTCACGCAATACGCATGGCCGATGTCGAAGTTCATGCCGACCGCCGGCGATTGCAGGTGTTGCATGAACTCGGCGAATTGATCGACGGTCTCGATCAACAATCCCGGCTCCGGCTCGACCAGCAGCAAGACGCCTTCCTTCTCGGCGTGTTCGGCGACCGGCTTGATCATCTCGACGAACAGCCGCAGCGCCTCCTTCCACGACTGCCCCGGCTCGACCGGCCCGCCCGGCTCCGTGGTGATGCACGGCGCGCCGAGCTCCTTCGCCAGCGTCAGCGCCCGCATCGTGTGATCGATGCGAATCTGCCGATAGTGCCGGTCCGGCTCGATCCAGGAGGGGTGCCAGTACTTCTGCCGCGGATCGTTGACCGCGTGCATCATGAACGAGTTGATATTCGAGATGGCGAGCTTGTTGTCGGCCAGCGCCTTCTTGATCGCTTGCTTTTGCTCAGGCAGCATGTACGCCGGCCAGGCGTGCGGCACGTCGGCCATGATCTCGACGCCGGCGTAGCCGATCCTGGCGAGGCGCGTGACGGCTTCGGCGAAGGAGAAGTTCAAGTATGCGTTGGTGCTGAACGCGAGTTTCATGTGTGAATCACATCGCCGCTTGCGGCTTAGCGTTCGCGCGGCGCCGTGCGAACGCTAAGCCGCAAGCGGCGGACGGGTCCAGGGATTATGGGATTATGATATGGACCGCACGTACTCCTCCAGCATCATCATCTGCTTGAAGAAATCGTGCTCGTCCACGCCCATCGGGCTTTTGAAGAAACACGCCAGATGCTTGAGGATGCCAGTCTCGCCACGGCGTTGCGACAACGCGGTCAGCCGCAGAATATCGATGAGCAACGGCGCCGCCAGGATCGAATCGCAGCCCTGCCAGATGAACTGCAGGATCATCTTCGTGTTCAGAAAGCCCTTGTAGTGGATGTGGTTCCAGGCCGTCTTCCAGTCGTCGAGCGATTGGATGTACTCGATCGATACATGCGTCTGCGGTTTGTAGCCGACGATGGAGGAGACCACCTGGTCCTTGGTGCGCAGCTTCGATTCCTTGTTGGCGGGATCGTCGAGGACGACGCCGTCGCGATTGCCGAAGATGTTGTGCCCGACCCAGCTCAGGATGTGAAAATTGCGGGCCGCGAACATCGGGGCGAGCACCGTCTTCATGAGCGTCTCGCCGGTCTTGCCGTCCTTGCCGCACACCACCGTTCGGCGTTCCTGGGCCAGCTCCAGCGCCGCCGGGAACGAGGACCCCAGCGACGGCGTGAAGTTCACGTAGGGAAAGCCGAGATCCAGCGCGGCCCAGCCATAGAGGGCGCTGGCCGGAATCGGTTCCTTCTTATCGAGGGCCGCGCGAAACCCGGCGATCGAGGCGAAGCGCTCGTCCAGATCGCACGGCGCCTCGGTGGAGGCGACGTTGGCCACCAGCACCTGGTCCAATTTGTGCTTCGCTTGAAAGTCGCGCAGGTCGCTCTGCACCCGTTCGACCGCCGCCCTCGGGGTGGCGACCTTGTCAACCTCCGGCAGGTCGGCAAGCTTGCTGATCGTCGCCCCGGAGCCGAAGATGGTCCCTGGCCGCACGTTGCCGGTCCACGCCTCGAGATCGGCAGCGCAGGCCGACAGAGTGGATTCGTCGAACACGTTGGCCCGCTGGTGCAATTCGCGGGCGGTCTGCAACAGGCTGCCGCGGCGGATGTCGTGGCCGCCGAGCACGAACTGGTCGAAGCCGTCGAGATCGAGCCGGTCGAACAGCGGCGTGGCGGTGACGAGACTGGTAGTGTCGATCAAGTTGCGGCGCAGGGCGACCAGGCCGAGGGCAGCGGTCGAGCCGACGCCGCCCAAGGCGCCGACGAGCCAGATGCCGACGCGACGATTGCTCATAGAC
>JAKEET010000028.1 GCA_022616435.1 Gemmataceae bacterium | reverse complement strand
GAAACGACCAGCCCGTCGTTCCTCGCGATCCACCCGACCGGCAAGTTCCTGTACGCGGTCGGCGAAACCGCGAGCTTCCAGAAGCAGAAAAGCGGCGCCGTGTCCGCGTTCGCGCTCGACCGCAAGTCCGGCGAGCTGAAGCTCCTCAATCAGCAGCCGTCGATGGGCGCCGCCCCCTGCCATATCGTCGTCGACAAGGCCGGCAAGAACGCGCTGGTCGCCAACTACACCGGCGGCAGCGCGGCCGTGTTGCCGATCCAGGCGGACGGCAGCCTCGGTGAACCGTCGTCGTTCGTTCAGCACAAGGGCAAGAGCGTCAACAAGAGCCGGCAGGAGGCGCCGCACGCCCATTCGATCAATCTCGACAAGAACAACCGCTTCGCGTTCGTCGCCGACCTGGGACTCGACAAGGTGCTGGTCTACCGTTTCGATGCGGCCAAGGGATCGATCACGCCGAACGATCCCGACGCCGCCTTGGTGGCGCCCGGCGCCGGCCCGCGCCATTTCGCGTTTCATCCCAGCGGCAAGTACGCCTATGTGATCAACGAGATGGACCTCACCGTTACCGCCTTTGACTACGACGCGGCGAAAGGAATCCTGAATAATCGGCAAACGATCACCACGCTTCCCGACGGCGTCAAGGACCGCAAAGGCATGTCCACGGCGGAAGTGGTCGTGCATCCGTCGGGAAAGTTCCTGTACGGCTCCAACCGCGGCCACAACACCATCGCCATCTTCACAATTGCTGGATCCGGCGCGCTGAAGGCGGCCGGCCACCAGGGCTACAAGATCAAGACGCCGCGCAACTTCGCCATCGAACCGACCGGGCGCTACTTGCTCGTCGGCAATCAAGGCGGCAACAGCATCTCGGTGTTTTCGATCGATCAGCAGACCGGCGCCTTGACGCCGGCCGGCGAACCGGTGGACGTGCCGATGCCCGTGTGCGTGCGCTTCCTCGCCAGGTAAGCGAACGATGGCTTGCCGTTTAGCGTTCGCCGCGACCCGCGCGAGCGAGCGAACCCCATGCCGCACGCGGTGCTACTTCCTGTGCTCCTTCTCCGTCTTGTGCCGCAGATACGCCTGGATGAAGTCGTCGATCTCGCCGTCGAGCACCGCTTGGGCCTGCGGCGTCTGCATGTCGGTGCGGACGTCCTTCACCAGCGTGTACGGCTGGAGCACGTAGTTGCGGCTCTGGTAGCCGAAGGACACCTCGCCCTTCTCGTCGTAGGCCTTCTCCACCTGGGCGCGTTGCTTCTGCTCTTCGATCATGTAGAGCTTGGCCTTGAGCAACGACAGGGCCACCGCGGCGTTCTTGTGCTGGCTGCGCTCGTTGCGGCTTTCCGCGGTGATGCCGGTCGGGAGGTGGCGAAAGCGGACGCCGGACTCGGTCTTGTTCTGATGCTGGCCGCCCGGGCCGCCGCTGCGGAACGTCTCGCGTTCCAGGTCGTCGTCGCGAATCTCGATGTTGATCGTCCCCTCGATGTCGGGCGTGACATCGACGGCCACCAGCGAGGTGTGCCGGCGCTTGTTGGCGTCGAACGGGCTGATCCGCACCAGCCGGTGCACGCCCGTCTCGCCCTGCAGGTAGCCGTAAGCGTAGTCCCCCTGGATGTGCAAGGTGGCGCTGCGGATGCCGGCTTCCTCGTTGCGCAACTCGTCGATCAGCTCGGCGGTGTAGCCGTGCCGCTCGGCCCAGCGCGTGTACATGCGGACGAGCATCTGGGCCCAGTCGCAGGCCTCGGTGCCGCCGCCGCCGGCTTGAATCTTGACGAAGGCGCTCGACGCGTCCTGCGGGCCGGCGAGCATGGCGCGCAGCGCGAAATCATCGAGCCGTTTCTGCACGCTCGCCAATTCTTGATCGAGCTCGGCTTCGAGCGACGGATCTTCATCGCACAGCTCGGCGAGGGCCATCAGGTCGCCCGCGCTCTTCGTCAGCTCGTCGTAGGGATTGAGCAGGCCGTTGAGCGGCTTCACCTGAGCGATGATCTGTCGGGCTTTTTCCTGGTTGTCCCAGAAGCTGGGCGACTCCATCAGGGCCGTGAGTTGCTGCCGTTGGTGCTTTTTGCCCGCGATGTCAAAGACTGTCCCGCAGCTGGGTAAGACGGCCCAACACCTCGTCCATGCGCCGGCGGAGTTCGCTGTTCATTTGACATGATCCTGAGTGAGGTTGGGTCGAACGCGCACGGAGCGGTTCGACATCGTTACCCTCTTTATAACAAAAACGCGCCGGTTCGGACAAGGACGCTTGCTCGACTGCGGACGGCGCTTTAGGTTAACGACAGCCGCGTGCGGCCTAACGTTCGCGCAATTGGAAAGACCCATGGCCCAGTTCACCGGCACTCACGTCCTCATCACCGGCGGCGGCAGCGGCATCGGCCTGGCCTGCGCGAAGCTGTTTCTGGAGGCCGGCGCCACGGTCGCCATCGCCGGCCGCGACCAGAAGAAGCTCGACGACAGCGCCCGGCGACTCGGCGGCGGCGAGCGGATCGTGTCGTTCGCCGCCGACGTCGCCGACCCCGACCAGGCCACGCGCATGGTGCAGGCGGTCGAGACGAAGTTCGGCAAGATCGACATCCTCGTCAACAATGCCGGCACCAACATCAAGGATCGCAGCTTTCGCCAGTTGACGCCGGAGATTTGGCAGAAGCTGATCCGGACCAACCTCGACGGCGCGTTCTACTGTATCCACGCCGCGTTCCCCGGCATGCTGGCGCGGACGAACGGCCTGATCATCAACATCAACAGCATCGCCGGTAAACGGGCCACGCCGCTTGGCGGCCTGGCGTACGCGGCCTCGAAGTTCGGCATGACCGCTCTCGGCATCGGCCTGGGCGCCGAGGAGAAGGACAGCGGCATCCGCGTTACCAACATCTATCCCGGCGAGGTGGACACGCCGATCCTCGAGTTTCGGCCGACGCCGGTGACCGACGAGCATCGCCAGCGGATTCTGAAGCCCGAGGACATCGCCCGCGGCGTGCTGTACGTGGCGAGTCAACCGCCGCACGTGTCGATTCCGGAGTTGATCATCAAGCCGGTGTCGCAGGCGTATGTGTAGGTGGGGGAGTGTTTGGTGAGTGGTGAGTGGTGAGTGGTGTTTGGTGGTATATGGAAGCACTCACGGAACTGTGTGAACGGCACAAGTTGACGGCCGGCGCGTTGGCTGAGAAGGCCAAGCTGGACGACAAGCGCGTCCTGGCGATTCTCGAAGGCCGCTGGACGCCGAGCCCGCAGGAACGCGACAAGATCGCCGCGGTATTTGGCCTGACGCGCGAGCAGATCGCCTGGGGGCATCGGGCGACGGTGCAGCATTTATACGGACACGGCCCGCAATTCGGGCGCACGCCGTGATGCGGAGGTGACGATGGAAGCGCAGAAGACCGTCGATGAATTGTGCCTGCAGGCGCAGATGAACCATCAACAGCTTGCCGAGAAGGCGGGACTCGATGAACAGCGCGTCCTCGCGATCGTGCTGGGCCGCTGGACGCCGAG
>JAKEET010000179.1 GCA_022616435.1 Gemmataceae bacterium | reverse complement strand
GTGCCCAAGGTGATCGACTTCGGCGTGGCCAAGGCGACCGAGCAAAAGCTGACCGAGCGGACCCTGTTCACGCAGTACGGCACCATGGTCGGCACGCTGGAATACATGAGCCCAGAGCAGGCCGAGATGAGCGTCCATTGGGTTATGGCAGCGGCGGCAGGCCGAGTTCCTTCAGATACTTGTTGTGCCGATCCCGGGCGGCTTGAATCCCCTTCTCGAACTTCACCAACTCGCCGTGCGTCGCCGCCAGGTCGATGTCTTCCTCGGCCTCGGCGGTGCTGACGTAGCGGGAGATGTTCAGGTTGAAATCGTTCTTCTCGATTTCCGTCATCTCCACGCGGCGGGAATATCGCGGCTCCTCCTTGCGGTGCTGGTAGGTGTCGATGATCTTGCCGATGTGTTCTTCCGTCAGTTGGTTCTGGCGCTTTCCCTTCTCGAAGTGCTCAGCGGCGTTGATGAACAGCACGTCGTCCGGCTTCTTGCACTTCTTCAGCACGAGGATGCAGACGGGAATGCCCGTCGAGTAGAACAGGTTCGTCGGCAGGCCGATCACGGTATCGATGCTACCATCCTTGAGCAGCTTGGTCAGCCGCTGGGCGGTTTCGATGTACGCTCCGCGGAACCCCTTGAGCTTCTCCTTGGAGAGAATGCTTTCGATGGCCGTCTTGTTCTCCGGCGTGAGGTCGGTGTACTGGTCGAGCTGGGTCTGCAGCCGTTGCACTTCCTTGAACTTGTTGATGAAGGCCGCGCGGGCGTCGTCCCCCTTGAGGTTGGGGACGGCCTCGGGCTTCGGTTCGAGCTTCTGCGACGCCATGAAGTTGTTCAGCTCGGTGACGGCGGTCTTGAGCTTCTCGATGACCTGCGGGGCCTTGTCCACCAGCCAGATTTCGCGGGCCTTGTCCGCCTTCGCGCCGGAAAAGAGGGCGATGGCGGCATCGACGGCGTCCTGCTGGCCGCGGAAGTCGAGGACGTTGCCGTACGGCTTGGCGCCGTTGAGCACGCGGTTGGTGCGGGAGAACGCCTGAATCAGACCGTGATGCTTGAGGTTCTTATCGACGTAGAGCGCATTGAGGAACTTCGAGTCGAAGCCGGTGAGGAGCATATCGACCACGATGGTGATATCGATCTTCTCCCGGCCCTTCTTCGGCAGGTCGGCGTTCGGGAACTGCTGGAATAGTGTACCAATGTTCCCTATTGAAGTGGTAGGTCGGTTGTGCCTCAAGGCGCGACGTTGTCACAAGTCATCGGTCGCCAGGACGTTCTGCTCGCCGGACCGGATTTCCCGTCGGGTAAACCGTGGCATAGTGGCGTTAGTGGCGTTTTGGCATTCTCGCCGGCCAATTCGAATCACAGCAGAATAGAATGGGAATGCACAAGCCATCGTGACGAAACCCCTTCGATTCAGGAGAAGTATCACCATGCGCAGCTTGATCATGCTGATTGTCTTGGGTTCGCTCGAGCTGGTGCGGATCATGAAGGCGACCAAGGCGAAGCTGATCTGGGCCAGCACGACGCCCGTGCCGGAGGGGGACGTGAAGCCGGTGCGCCGCAACGCCGACGTGGTGAGCTACAACCTCGTCGCCAAGAAGATCATGGACGACAACGGCGTCGCGATCAATGACCTGTATGTGTTCGCCTTGCCGCGCTTGAAGACGATCCAGCAGCCGGTGAACGTGCACTTCACGCCGAGCGGTTCGGCGGCCTTGGCCGAGCGCGTGGCCAAGGCGATCGAGGCGGCATTGCGCGAATAGCCGGCCGGTTCGCGGCGCAGATTCCTGATTTTTCCTGGAAAAGAGTGCGGCGACGCCTTACAACATTCTCCATACACCCTTCTGAGCTGGAGCGGCCAATGGGCATTTCCCCTGGGTTGTCAGGTCCTTCGCGGTGGCTGGCGTTGGCGTTGGTCGGATGCTTCGTCGGATCCGCGCCGTTGCCGGCCCAGGAAGTCCAGTGCACGGCGGTGAACGGAACCCTCCTCACGCGCGCGGGGGGCGGCTGGCGACACGTCAAGGCCGGCGATTCGGTGGCGGCGGGCACAACGCTCGTCTCCTTGTTCGAGGCCGACCTCAAGAGCCAGGGCGTCGCGATCAAGCTGCTCGGCGACATTGGTCAGTTCGGCCCGCTCTCCGTGCTCGATGCCGCCGTCCGAATCCTCGATGCCGACAAGGACGACGCGGCGCTGGCGCTGGAGCGCGGCGTGGTCGTCTTGACCAACACGAAGGACCAGGGCGCGGCCAAGGTGCTCCTGAAGATGCGGGGCGAGGACGTGCACATCACCCTCAAGACCCCTGGCGCCAAGGTCGGCATCGAACTGCACGGCCGCCATCCCGGCGGCTTGACGAACATCCTGAAGGATGATCCGACGACGTTTGTCTTCTTCCTGGTCGGCAAGGGCGAAGCCGTGGCGGTGACGAAGGCGCACACCTACACGTTGATGGCGCCGCCCGGGCCGGCGCTGATTCGGTGGGACAGCGTGACCAGGCAAGCCGAGGTCGCCGCCCTGGAAACGTTTCCCGAGGAGCTGGTGCGGAACGACAAGGAGAAACAGCAGTTCGCCAAGATCTGCGCCGCGGCGGCAGCGTTCAACGGCAAGAACCCCACGGCGGTCGCCGCCTCCATGGTCAAGTCCGACGATGCGCTCGAGCGGCTGGTCGGGGTCACGGCCCTGGGCGCCGTCGACGACGTGCCGCACTTGCTGGCGGCCCTCGGCGATCCGCACCACAAGGACGTCCGTGAGCAAGCCGTCCTCGTGCTCCGCGCCTGGATGGGCCGCTCGTCCGGGCAACTGAAGCCGCTGCGGGTCAGCATGCTCAAGCAACAATATCCGCTGGCGCAGATGAAGATGACCATGCACCTGCTGTTCGGCTTCGACGAGCAGGAGCGCGATCGGCCGGTGATTTACGAATTGCTGCTGCACCTGCTGGATCACAAGAGCGTGGCGGTGCGCGAGCTGGCGCACTGGCACCTGGTGCGGCTGGCGCCGGCGGGGCGCGACATCGCCTTCGATGCCGGCGCTGCCGACGAGGACCGGCAGAAAGCCGCGGAGCGCTGGCGCAAGCTGATCCCAGCCGGCGAGCTGCCGCCGCGGCTGAAGTCGTTGAAGAAACCCCAATCATGATCCTTGGAAATCCTTACTTGGTGATCGTCATGAACATGTCCATTCGCCTCCGTCGGGTCCTGTTTCTGGCCGCCATCGTGCTGGCGGGAGACGGAGTCGCCGGCAACGGGATTGCGCTGGGGCAAACGAACCCCTATGGTGCGCGGCCGGTCGGTCCGGCCTACTACCCGGGCTATCCCGGCGGCTTCTATCCCGGCCGGGTCGGCGGCGCGTACTATGGGGCGGCCGACCTGGTGCGTGCCCAGGGCGAGCTCACCATTCAGACGGAGCAGGCGCGCCAGGAGCGCGAAAAGGCGAACCAGGCCAAGCTGGAGACGAAACGCAAGTCGTTCGAAGAGATGATGTACGAAAAGGCCAACACGCCGACCTTGACGGAAAACCTCCAGTACGAGGCGGGGCTGAGCACCCAGCGGCTGATCACCTCGCCGATGCCCGCCGAGATCACCGCCGGCAAGACCCTGAACGCCATGACGCCCATGATTGTCTCGCTGGCGATGAAGGGGACGCAGGGCCCGGTCATTCCGCTCAGCCAGGACATGCTGCGGCACATCAACGTCACCATCGGCAAGGGGGGCGCCACCATCGGCATGCTCAGCGACGGCGGTTCCAAGCTCGATTGGCCGCTGGCGCTGCAAGGCCCCAAGCAGCAGAAGATCGCGGCCCTCATTCCGAACCTGGTGTCGCAGGCGGGCATGGGCGCCGTCGACGCCAAGCTCTACCGTGAAGTGACCAGCCAGCTCAATGTGATCAATGAAGAGCTCCGCAAGAAGTTTCACAAGGAAGAAATCGACGGCGGCGAGTTTCTCGAGGCCCGCCGCTTTCTCGACAGCCTGACGCAATCGGTGCAGGCGCTGCGGTCGCCGACCAGCCAGCGCTTCCTCGACGGCAGCTACGCGGCCAAGGGCAACACGGTCCCGGAGCTGGCCGAGAACATGGTCAAGAGCGGCCTGTCGTTCGCCCCGGCCAACCCCGGCGACACCGCCTACTATCAGGCGCTGCACGACATGTTCGTGGCCTACACGACGTCCGCCCAGGCCGCCGCCGGTTTCCAGGTGCGCTACAACCCGCCGCGGACCGATCCGTGGAAAGTCAAGTGACTTCGAAGTCTATCTCGTGAGGACCCGTTCCATGTTGGCATCGTACCTGTTGTGCGGCCTCCTCGGCGCCGGCGCCGGTCAAGAAGGCAAGCTGGAAATCTCGAATCCGCGCGGCACCTATGGCCACCTCGGCGCCGTGCGGCCCAAGTCCAAGGGCATCCTCCCCGGGGACGTGGCCCATTTCACCTTCGACATCAACAACCTGAAGCACGACGCCAAGGGCCAGGCCTCGTACAGCATCGCCATCGAGGTGCGCGACGGCGACGGCGAGATCTTCTACAAGCAGGCGCCGCACAACTCCGTCGCCCAGAACTTCTTCGGCGGCGCCTCCCTGCCGTGCAGCGCTCACGTCGAAGTCCCGCTCACCGCCAAGCCGGGCATGTACTCGTGGACGGTCACGATTGAAGATCGGTTGTCGAAACAGAGCACGTCGCTCAAGGGCCAGGGCCAAGTGCTGGCCCCCGACTTCGGGCTGATCCGGATTGGAACGTACGCGGATGCCGACGGCAAAGTCCCGGCCCCGCCGGTGGGCGTGGTCGGCAGCACGCTGTATGTCAACTTCGCGGCGGTCAATTTCGGGCGCAACAAGAAAGACAAGCAGCCCGATCTCAAGGTGGAAATGAGCATCCTCGACGAGAACGGCAAGGCCACGTTCACCCAGCCGATCAGCGGCCGCGTCAACAAGGATATTCCCGAAGCGCTGAAGATCCTGCCCCTGCAGTACGGCGT
>JAKEET010000027.1 GCA_022616435.1 Gemmataceae bacterium | reverse complement strand
GAACGAACACAGGCGCACGGGCGGGTCAGCGTCAGGCGAAGGACAACGAAGTCTGGCGTGAAGGGCGGTCGGAGGTCGGAGCGCCTCATCGTACCGGCGAATGCCTATCCCGTCAAAACGAACAAGAAGGGGGAGTTTACCTTCGACGGCGAAAAGGAGACGCCACTGCTTGGCAAGTTGGCAAAAACCGTCGACGTGACGGCAAAACTCAAGGAGCCGAAGGACATAACGGTCGAAGGCACCTTCACGTTCAACGGCAATGCAAACAAGTTCAAGGTCAAGACCGGCGCAACGACGAAGTTCAGCAAGCTGCCGCTTGCGGGAGAGAAGGCGAAACACTTGAACAAGGTCAAGCTCATGGGTACGACCGATCCCGTCCAGGCCGACAAGAAGCTAGTATTTGAGGTCGATTTCAGCATCTTGTAGGCATGCCGTGACAGCAAGCGGACAAGAAAAAAGCGGCCGGTAAGGAGTTGCCGCCAAGCAGATCCCTTACCGGCCTTGGAGCCGCCCCGGGCGCCTGGTCTGCGCGCCCAGGATCGGCCTTTTCATTCTTACACAGATCTTGACGGACGCCGTTCTAACCTGGAGGGATCGATCATGACGGAGGCATTGGCTTTTACTTGGCTGAAAGAGGTCCTCAGCGGCATCGGGAAGTTGAAATCGTTGGAGAAACACTACGATCCGGCCCAGCGCGCGGCAGGTGGGCAGCAGCCCTACGAGCAATCCAAGGAGGTGCGGGCGGAATTGAGGCGCCTGGAGGACCTTTCCAAGACGCTCAGGGAGATTGCCTCGAAGGGGATCGGCGAGCCTGAAAAAGGCCTCGAGTGGAAGGACTTTCCCAAGATCATCAAGCAACTGGAAGGGTCCGACAAGGAGCGTGATAAAGCCGCCAAAGAGTTCCTTGTCATCCAGCTCTCGAGGATCGAGTTCGCCGACAAGGCGGAAAAGCTTGGCAAGTCTCTGGACGAAGTCGGCGCCAGCGCGGCTAAAGGAAGCAAAGCCACGCTGGAGATCCGCGACGTTTTCTTCAAGCTCGCCGAAACGTTTCCCGACCCGACTGGAGGCACGATCAAGGCGCAACACTTCGAGTGCTACCAGACGTTCCTCGCGGCCTCGGGCGCGCTGGGTAACCTCGCCGGCGCCGCCGACGCCGCCGCCAAGAAGGTCAAAACGCAAGTCGGACCGGTCGGCAAGAAGACCGACGAATTGACGAAGGTGTTCCAGGGGGCACTCAAGGCAAGCGAGAAGGGCCGGAAGGATAAGAAAAAGTGAGACGGAAAAGGTGCGTTCGCGCTGGGCATGGCGAGCGCCAAGGGATGCAACCGTGACGGTAGAAGGCGGCCGGCGGGTCCTTACCGCAAAGGAAGCCCCGGCCGGCCCTCACCCTTCCCGCGGCATCGTCGTTTCTGTTCCTCTTCCCAGATCCGCCGAGCCGCAGAGGACCCGCAACCGGCACACCTTTCGCAGCCTCACATTCATAAGCCAAGAAACCCTTGCCTGTCAGCAAAGGCGGAGACCTGGCAGCGGTCGCGCCGCGGCCCGACTTGAGTGTTTTCCGCGCTCTCAAGGCTTCCACGGGATTTTGTCCCTCGGTTTTTCCGATTCATCTTATCGTCGGCCGGCAGTCGGCCGGCCAGCAACCATGTCCTGGTAATCCGGGATCCAATGTACCTAGTGGGAGTCGGCAAATGTCCCATCTGCTCCGAGGCTTCGTCAGGGAAGAGCTGTCGGCAATTCATTCCGATGCCCTGGCCAAATGGCTCATTGAGGAGACCGAGGAGGCGCCCAGCAAGCTCAGCAAGATCGCCGAGGATTGCGAGCATTTCTGGATCGACGTCGGGGGCGAAGGGTAAGGGGGCAGGAGACAGGGGTGCGGGGTCAAGAGACTACTGTTCCAAGACCACGAGCCGGCGCCGGGTATCACGTATTCGACGAGACAGTCCCCTGGATCAGGTGACAGCTCCTTCGCCTTGCTCTTTTCGTTGCGGTCGCCATGCTGGACTCCCGATGATGCGTGGCGGCGTGTTCCGCCACGTTCATTCCCCGTGCCACTGCACGAATCCTTCCAGCGCGTAGAACTCCGGCAAGCCGAGCTGATCATACACCTTGGCCGTGTGCAGATTGCGGTCCTCGGCGCGTTGCCAGAACTCGCGGCGGTCGTGGCCGCCGGGGAACATGGCCTTGTCCTTCTGTGACTGATGACGGAAGATGGCGCTCTTCTTCCGCTCCAGGTCGCACGGCGTCAGCGGCACGACCCGCTCGATCTCGTGCGGCTCCCACTCTTCCCAGGCGCCGCGGTACAGCCAGACTTCGAAGTGCCGGCCCTCGGCCCGGACCCGGCGCACCGCGTCGAAGATGGCGCTGGCGCACATGCGGTGCGTGCCGTGCGGGTCGGACATCTCGCCGGCGACGTAGATCTGCCGCGGCTGCAGGCGCTTGAACAGATCGACGATGTCCTGGATGTCCTGGGGATGGATCGGGGCCTTGGCGATGGTGCCGGTGCGGTAGAAGCGCAGGTCCATGAACTCCAGCTGCTCCGGCGGCACCCCGGCGGCCAGGGCCGCGGCCCGGGCTTCGGTGGCCCGGATGAGCTTCTTGATGTACAGCAGGTCTTCCGAGTCGAGCTGGCCCGGCTTCTTCGTCAAAAGGAAGTGCTGCACGCGCTCCTTGACCTGCTGCGAGTGCTCCTTGTCGATGCCGAACATCTCGTTGAAGGAACAGGCGTAATCGGTGAACCGCCAGGCGTCGTGATCGAAGACGGCGATGTTGCCGCTGGTCATGTAGGCGATGTGGACCTTGTGCCCCTGCTCGACCATGCGGATGATGGTGCCGCCCATGCTGATGACGTCGTCATCGGGGTGTGGGCTGAAGACGAGGATGGTGGGCGCGGCTGGGCCCCCACCCCCAGGAATCGCTGCGCTCATCCTGGGGCTTGCCTCTCCCTCCTGGCCCCTGACCCCTGATTCCTGATTCCTGACGCCCCGTCCCGGGTCCGTGCAAATCGTCCCCATCATTTCATCGAACACCCGGCGGCCGATGCGATGGGCGGGGCCGTGCTCGCGGAGCAATTCGTACAGCTCGTGTTCGCGGAAGTCGTCGTCGGAGAGCTGCAGAAGGCCCTTCTTGACGGTCAGGCTCAGCCAGATAACGGCGCGGCGAATGAGCGCCGGCGTCCACTGAACCGAACCGACGACCCAGGGCATGCGGATCGGCGTGAGATGTCCGGCCGCGGGCTGGTCGAGGATGAAGGTCGTGTCCGGGTGCTTCTGCAGGAAGCTGGCGCTGACGGCGTCGGTCTGCTCCTCTTCGACCGCCCGGCGGACGATCGGGGCCTTGTGCTCGCCGAAGGCCATGATCACGACCTTGCGGGCTTCGAGGATCGTGCCGACGCCCATGGTGATGGCCTGGTGCGGCACGTTTTCCTCGCCGAAGAAATCGCCGGCGGCGTCGCGGCGGGTCACCGGGTCGAGCGTCACCACCCGCGTCCGGCTATGGCGGGTCGAGCCGGGCTCGTTGAAGCCGATGTGGCCGCTGCGGCCGATGCCCAGGATTTGCAGGTCGATGCCGCCGGCGCGGCGAATCAGCTGCTCGTAGCGGGCGCAGTAGTCGTCGGCCTCCTTCGCGGCGATCAGGCCGTCGGGGATGTGGATGTTCTGCGGTTGGAGGTTGACGTGGTTGAAGAACGTCTCCTGCATCCAGCGATGGTAGCTGTGGTCGTCGTCGGGCTCCATCGGGTAGTATTCGTCGAGGTTGAAGGTGATGACCCGCGACAGGTCGAGGTTGGCCTGCTCATGCAGCCGGATCAGCTCGCGATACAGGCCGACGGGGGTCGAGCCGGTGGCCAGGCCGAGCACCGTGGGGCGGTTGGCCGAGTTGTTCTGACGGATCAGGCTCTCGATCATGAGGGCCACGTGCCGCGACGCCTGGGCGCTCGTGGGAAACACCAGGGTTGGAATCTTGGTGTGCGGCAAGTAATGCGAGGACATGGTTCGACTCGCTCGGGGGTCGCGATCCGGCATCGGTGTTGTTCGTGACGGCTTCTGTCTACTTTACATCTTGGGGCGGCGCGTGACTATGCGAGACCGTCCACCCGCAGGAATCGCTGCGCCGACGCCGCAGGCTCATCCTGGGGCTTACGGATGACGGTGTTGCGAACTATGATGACTGCATGATCGACATCACCCTCAATGGCGAACGCAAATCGCTGCCGCAGACGTTGACCGTCGCCGACCTGGTGCGGCACCTGGGCTACCAGCCGCGCCGGGTGGCGGTCGAAGTGAACCAAGAAGTCGTGCCCAGCATCCGCCACGCCGAGCACCAGTTGCAAGCGGGCGACGCCGTGGAGATTGTCACGCTCGTCGGCGGCGGGGCCGGGGTTCCGGAAGACAAACCTCTCGTCATCGGCAAGTTCCGCTTCCACAGCCGGCTCATCACCGGCACCGGCAAGTACGCGAGCTACGATCTCATGCGCGATTGCCTGGTTGCCAGCGGCTGCGAGACGACCACGGTCGCCGTCCGCCGCGAACGGCTGGTGGACAAGGAAGGCCGGAGCATCCTCGACTACCTCGATCTGAAGAAGCTGACCATCCTACCGAACACGGCCGGTTGTTTCAGCGCCGAGGACGCCATCCGCCATGCCCGCTTGGCTCGCGAGCTGCTCGGCAACCTCGGCAATCCGGGCGCAGACTGGGTGAA
The DNA here is from genome assembly GCA_022616435.1 of Gemmataceae bacterium. Lineage (GTDB taxonomy): Bacteria > Planctomycetota > Planctomycetia > Gemmatales > Gemmataceae > JAKEET01. The sequence continues at coordinate 24,598 of JAKEET010000027.1, read as the reverse complement.
GCTCGAATGCCTGGGCGACCCGAAAACGCTGCTGCCCGATCCGATCGACACGCTGACGGCGACCGAGCAGCTCGTCAAGGAAGGCTTCCAGGTGCTGGTGTACACGACCGACGATCCGATCACGGCGCGGCGACTGAAGAACGCCGGCGCCGCCAGCGTCATGCCCGCCGGCAGCCCGATCGGCAGCGGCCAGGGGATTCTGAATCCAAACGCGATCCGCATCATCCTGGAATACCTCAAGGAGGGCGATCCGGATTATCCAGTGATCGTCGATGCCGGCGTCGGCGCCGCCAGCGACGTGTCGGTGGCGATGGAGCTGGGCTGCGACGGCGTACTGCTCAACACCGCCATCGCCCACGCCCAGGACCCGCTGCGCATGGCGTTCGCGATGAAGTACGCGTGCGAGGCGGGGCGGCTGTCGTACCTCGCGGGCCGCATTCCGAAGAAGCTGTACGCCCAGGCGTCCAGTCCGATGGAAGGGCGGATCTCGCCGGCCAGATAATCCGCTTGCGGCTCGACACGGCCGCTGGCGGCTTAGCGTTCGCCGAGAGCATTCCGAGCGCTAAGCCGCAAGCGGCGGAAAGACCCCCATGCTCATCGCCATCACCGGCGGCACCGGCTTCCTGGGCCGCTACATCATTCGTTATCTCGCGAAAGCCGGCCACCGCTTGCGGTGCTGGCATCGACCTTCGAGCGATCGCGGCGGCTTCGACGACGTGCGCCAAGCCGAATGGCTGCCGGGGCAGCTCGGCGACGCCGACGCCGCGGCGGCCTTGATCCGCGGCGCCGACGCCGTGGTCCACAGCGCAGTCGATTGGGCGGGGCCGCGCAACCGGCAGCGCGAGCAGGTCGATCCGTTCATTCAACACAACCTGGTCGGTTCGCTGCAGCTCTTCCAGGCGGCGTTCGCGGCCGGCGTGCCGCGCTTCGTCCACATCTCCACCTGCGCCGTTCATGAAGTGATCCTCGGCGACCGGCCGCTCGACGAAGCGCACCCGCTGTGGCCGACGAGCCACTACGGCGCCCACAAGGCGGCCCTGGAGAAGTTCGTGCACAGCTACGGCTTCGGGCACGGCTGGCCGATCTGCGCGCTGCGGCCCACCGGCATCTACGGGCTGGCGCATCCACCAAACAACAGCCGCTGGTTCGAGCTGGTCGGCCGGGTGTTGCGCGGCGAGCCGATCGAGAGCGCCGCGGGCGGCAAGGAAGTGCACGCCGCCGACGTGGCGAACGCGGTGGAGCTGCTGCTGCGCGCCGATGGCAAGACCATCGCGGGCCAGGCGTACAACTGTTACGACCGCTACATCGCGGAGCAGGAAGTCGCGCGCGTCGCCAAGGAGCTGACCGGGAGCGCGAGCGCCATCGCCGACCGGAACAAAGGCCCGAAGCACCAGATCGCGACCGAGAAGATCCGCCGCCTGGGCATGACCTTCGGGGGCGAGGCGCTCCTGCGGCAAACGGTCGCGGAGCTCGTCGATGCCCACCGTTACGCTTGAGCGCGTCCGCTTGAGCGCGCGCTTCGTCCGGCCCTGGACTTTCCGCGGCCCAAAGGCCATACTGGAGTGGGCGACTCGCGGGTCACACGACAACGGCAGGCCCCGGCAATGGAACGGCACGATCCCCCGAGCCAGCAGTTTCTCACGCGAGTCAACGACGCCTTTGCCACGAAGGTCGTCGAGGCCTTCGATGCGACCGCACTTCCCAACGTCTCTCCTTACGCGTTCCTGCGTCCGCCTGAAGACGACACCGAACTGGGCCGGCTGGGCAACTATCGCGTGCTCCGGCTGCTGGGCTACGGCGGCATGGGGCTGGTGTTTCACGCCGAAGACCTGACGCTGCACCGCCCGGTTGCCCTCAAAGTCGTGAAGCCGAACGCGGACTTCGCCACGGGCGAGGCCTCCGCGCGCTTCCTGCGCGAAGCGCGAGCCATGGCCGCCATCAAACACGATCACATCGTCACGGTCTACCAGGTCGGCGAGGAAGACGGCAACATCTACGTCGCCATGGAGCTGCTCGAGGGGGAAACGCTGGAATCGTGGTGCGAGCGCGTCGGCCGGCCCCTGCCCGGCGACATCGTCCGCGTCGGCCTGGAAATCGCCCGCGGCCTGGACGCGATCCATCGCCGCGGCCTGATCCATCGCGACATCAAGCCGATGAACCTGTGGATGGAAGCGCCCAACGGCCGCATCAAGATCCTCGACTTCGGCCTCGCTCGCGCCGCCCACGAGAACCGGCAATTGACCGAGGTCGGCATCCTGATCGGCACCCCGGCGTACCTGTCGCCGGAGCAGGCCCGCGGCAAGCCGGTCGACGGCCGCAGCGACCTGTTCAGCCTCGGTTGCGTGCTGTATCGCGTCTGCACGGGCAAGTTGCCGTTTCCCGCGGAGAACACCCTGGACCAGCTGGCGGCGTTGGCCGCGGACGAGCCGACGCCGTTGGTCGATCTCAATCCGGCGGTGCCGCGACCGCTGGCCCAGCTCGTGACGGATTTGCTGTCGAAGAAGCCCGAACAGCGCCCCGAATCGGCCGAGGAGGTTGCGGAGCGGTTGCTGCGCCTGCAGCGTTCCCTTCGGGAGCCGCGGCACATTCACCCGGACAACGCCGCGCGGGACAGCGCCGGGCCGGACCCCACGGAGCGCATCCCCGTCCTCGCCGGCGACGCCGCGTTGGGGCGGCGCACGCCGCACTTCCTGGCGCGGCATTGGCGAAGCATGTTGCTGGCCCCGCTCTTGCTGGCCGCGGCCGTCTTTGCCGTGATCGGCGCCGTTTCGCTGCTGGATCCGGCCGGCGCCGGCGAACAGCGCGTATTCTTGTCGGACCTGAAAAAGCACCGGGCGGTGAACTGGCCCTTCCACAAGACCAAGGACGGCAAAGGCATGCCCAAGGAGCTGCTCGGGCCGGCATTCGTGCAGGGGCGGCTGTACCCCAGCGGCATCATCATGCATCCCGCGCCGCCGTTCGACGAACCCGCCAGCTTGACCTTTCAGCTCAACGGCCAGTACCGCCGCTTCGCGGCACAAGTATCCTTGAACGACTCCTCGCCGCACGTCCCGTCGCCGGTGACCTTCGCGGTCTACGGCGACGGCAAGCTCTTGTGGCGCTCGCAAGAGCTGATTCACCAGGGACATGCCCAGCAGTGCGAAGTCGCGGTGACCGACGTCAACGAGCTGAAGATCGAAGCGACCGCCGCCGGCGATGTGCGCGGCTCGCACCCGGTATGGCTCGATCCGCACGTGACTAAGTGATCCACGCGACGAAGTGAATAATCCGTTTTTCGTTGACGTGGGTGGCGCGGCACGATTCAATAACTTCAACTCAGAGGCTATCCGAAAAGGGGTCAGTCCCCCTACTTTTCGCCGATGTGGGCAGTCCTGACGCGGACTCGTAAGGGGTCTGACCCCTTTTCGGATAGCCTCTCAAGGAACTCCGACCCTCGGCTGGCATCCCGATGAAACATCTCGCCTGGTCGATCGTCCTCCTCTTGCTGGCTCCGACCCTTGGCCGGGCCTGTTCGATTCCGGTGTTCCGCTACGCCCTCGAGCGCTGGGAACTGTCCAAGTACGAGATCGCCGTCTTCTACGAGCGGGTCTTGCCGCCGGACCTGGACAAGGCGCTGAAGGTCCTGGAAGCCGGTTCGTCCGCGGCCAACATCACCGTCGTGCGCGTCGACCTGCAGGGCGAGGTGGCGCCCGAGTACGCCAAGCAATGGGCGCTGCAAACCAAGGCCAAGACGCTGCCGTGGCTGTCGGCCCGGCTGCCGGAAACGGCCGCCAGTCTCCCCGACGCCTGGGCCGGTCCGTTCACCGAGGCGAACCTGGGCCGCGTCCTCGATTCGCCGATGCGGCAGCGGCTCGTCAAGCATTTGAGCCAGGGCGCGACGACCGTCTTCCTGCTCGTGCCCGGGGACGACGACGACGCCAACGCCAAGGCCGGCGCGCTGCTCGACAAGGAGCTGGCCCGCCTCGCGAAGATCGCGCGGCTGCCCGAGCTCCGCGCCGAAGATCAGCTCCGCTTCGGCGTGCCGCTCAAGATCGACTTTGTCGGCCTGAAGCTGAAGCGCGACGACCCGGCCGAGCGCGCCTTCATCCAAGGCCTTCTCAACTCCGAACCGGACTTGAACAAGGTGCGCGGACCAATCGTGTTCCCGGTGTTCGGCCGCGGCCGGTTGTTGTGCAGCCTGTTCGGCCAGGACTTGACTCGCGACCAGCTCGCCAACGTGGTCCGCTTCGTGTGCGGCGAATGCTCGTGCCAGGTGAAGGAGCTGAATCCCGGCGTCGATTTGCTGATCGCGGCCGACTGGCCGGGAATCCTGGCGAAATCGGGCCCGCCGGCGATTCCGGCGACGACGAAAGACCCGCTGGCCAGCGCCGCGAACCCATCGTCCAGCACGCCGCCGGACAGCGCACCGCCGGCGCCGCAGACTTCGGAGGCCAACGGCGCCGATACGCTCATCGCCGCGGCGCCCGCCACGGAGTCCGAGCCGAACGTCGTGGTCCCGCCGAGCGTTCCGGTGGAGGAAGTCGCGCAAGTCGCGCAAGTCGCGGACTGCGAGGGCTGCCTCATCAGTAATCTCGTGTCGCGCTCGCGGCTGTTCCCGGCCATCGGCGGCGCCGGCATCCTCGTGCTCGTCACCGGCCTCTGGGTTTTCCTGCAACGCAAGTAGTCCCTCATGAACGTCGCCAAGACTGCCTTCATCGCGTCCCTGGCGCTGCTCGCCGGCCTCGTCGGCCTGCTTTACTGGCAGACCTCCGGCGACCGCAACCAGGTCGGGGCGCCGATTGTCATCCTGAGCGCCGAATCGTTTCGCGTCCCGCTCGACGCTGTCAAGCTCGAATTCGAAAAAGAAACCAACCAGCCGGTCGAGGTGCGCTACGGCACTTCGCAAGACATCCTCACGCAGCTCAGCATCACGACCAAGCAGGGCGACCTGTTCTTGCCGGCCGACGACAGTTACATCGAGCTGGCCAGGAAGAAGGACCTGGTCGCGGAGCTGCTGCCGCTGGCGTCGATGCGGGCCGTGATCGTCGCCCGGCCCGGTTTCGAGCGGCCGATCAAGTCGTGGGATGACGTGCTGGCCCCCGGGGTGAAGCTGGGCCTGGCCAATCCGGATGCCGCGGCGATCGGCAAACTGCTGCGCGACCACCTCCGCCAACAGGGCCGCTGGGACGCGGTGGAGAGAGCCAACCCGGCCATGCTCGGCACCGTCAACCAGGTTGGCAACGCGGCCCAGATCGGCAGCATCGACGTCGGCGTGATGTGGGACGCAGTCGCGGCCAGCTTCCCCAGGATCAGCCGGATGGCCGTGCCGGAGCTGAAGGACGTCAAGGCCCAGGTGCAGATTGCCGTCGCCAAGAACTCCACGCAGCCGACGCAGGCGCTGCGGCTGGCCCGCTACATCGCCGCCAAGGATCGCGGCCTGTTGCACCTGAAAAAGCAGGGCTTCGAGGTGACGCCCAACGCCGACGCGTGGGACGAACGGCCGCACCTCATCGTCTTTGCCGGGTCAATGCTGCGCCCCGCCATCGAGAAGACGCTCGACGAGTTTCAGAAACGCGAGGGCGTGCCGATTACGACAACCTACAACGGCTGCGGCATCCTCGTTGGCCAGATGAAAACGGGGGCGAAGCCCGACCTTTATTTCGCGTGCGATCCGCAATTCCTGCACATGGTCCGCGATCGCTTCGACGAGCCGACCGTGATCTCCAAGAACCAGCTGGTCATCGCCGTCCCGAAGGGCAACGAGCACAACCTGAAGACGCTGAAAGATCTCGGCAAGCCGGGGCTCAGGGTCGGCGTCGGCCACGAGCAGCAATGCGCCCTGGGCGCCATCACCCGCGAGACATTCCTCCAGAGCGGCACGTACGCCGCCGTCCGGAAAAACGTCGCCGTGCAAGCCCCGTCGGGCGACCTGCTGGTGGTGCAACTGCGCGGCGGCTCGCTCGACGCCGTGGTCGCCTACCAGAGCAACGTGACCCCGTACGCCAAGGACATCGACGCGGTTCCGGTCACGGGCATTCCCTGCGCCGCCCCGGAGCAGCCGATCGCCATCCGCCGGAATTGCCGCTATCCTCAATTGGCGCGGCGGTTGTGGCTGGCGCTGCAAACCGAGGAATCGCGCCAGCGGTTCGAGGAGTTGGGGTTCGGCTGGGAGGTGAAATAGAAGTGGTCTCGCCGCCCTGGGCTCTGCTCTTGATGACAGCGCCGGTGGCGGAAGGTCCGGTCGGATGTTTGACGTCATTCCGGCGCTCCTGACAACTTGACTCCCCCCTCGCCCCGCCGTAGGATGGGGTCACCGATTGCACCCAGCCCCGCCCAGTCGCGCACCCAATTCCAGTTTGCCGACCTATGCATCGCGAGGTTTCCCACGGCGACTCGGCCTTCTCCGAAGAGAGCCCGCTCGCCCTGTATCTGTTCACCGGCCTGCTTGGGATCCTGCTCGCAGTCGATCTGCTCCCCAAGCTCGGCACCTGGGCCGGGTGGACGGCGTTTACCGGCTGGCCGCAGGAACTTCGCCTTCCCTACTTCGACCGGCCTGTCGGCTTCGCCATGATCGCCGCGGTCCTGGGCGGGGCCCGCGTTCTGTACACGTCGCTGCAAAGCCTCCTCGAAGGCAAGCTGGGCGCCGACCTGGCGCTGGCCATCGCCGCCATCGCCGCCATCCTCATCAACGAGCCGCTGGTCGCGGCCGAGGTCGTGTTCATCGGCCTGGTCGGCGAATGTCTCGAAGCGCTCACGTACGCCCGCGCCCAGCGAGCCATTCGCAAGATCGTCGAGGTCTTCCCGCGCCGCTGCTGGCTCCTCAAAGACGGTCAGGAAGTGCGCGTCTTGACCAGCGAGGTGCGCGCCGGCGATTGCGTGGTCGTCAAGCCCGGCGCCAAGATCCCGGTGGACGGCGTGGTGCGCGACGGCCGGTCGGCGGTGGACCTGGCCGCGCTCACCGGCGAGAGCGTGCCGGTCGACAAGGGTCCGGGCGACGAGGTGCTGGCGGGCGGCGTCAACCAGTTCGGGGCGCTGACGATCGAGGCGAAGAAGGTGGCCGAGCAGACCGTGGCCGGGCGCGTCATCGAACTGACGTCGCGAGCCATCAAGGACAAGGCCAACCTGGAGCGCACGGCCGACCGCCTGGCGCGTTACTTTCTGCCGGCGGTGCTCGGCATCGCAGCGTTGACGTTTCTGGGCGGTCTGGTTGTCTACGGCCTGGCGTCGCTGGGCAGGCCCGACGCGGCGCCCGCATCCTTCCGTTCCCTGGTGACGCGCAGCATCTATCCGACGCTTTCCGTCCTGGTGGTCGCGTGTCCGTGTGCATTGATCCTGGCGACGCCGGCCGCGATCCTCGCGGCCCTGGGCCGGCTCGCGGGGACGGGCGTGCTCATCAAAGGCGGCTCGGCGCTCGAACGTCTCGCCCAGGTTTCGGCGTTCGCGTTCGACAAGACCGGCACCATCACCGAAGGCCGGTTGGAACTGGGCGACATCTTTGCGGTGAACGGCGTCGCGCCGGAGGACCTGCTGCGCTGGGCCGCCAGCGCCGAGCAGCGCAGCGAACATCCGCTGGCACGGGTGATCCTCGACGAAGCGCGGCAGCGCGGCCTGCCCCTGGATGCGGTTCACGAGTTTCACGCCCATCCGGGCGCCGGCGTGGCCGCGCAGACGGCTGCCGGCGCCGTGATCGTCGGTACGCGCCGGCTGCTGGAAGAACAGGGGCCGATCATCTCTGAGGAAGTCGCCGGCTTTCTCGCAAGGCTCGATGCCACCGGGCAAACGGCGCTCTTGGTGGCGAAAGACGGGGCCATCGTCGGCGCCGTGGGGGCCCGTGATCGCGTCCGCCCGGAAGCCCATGGCGTGCTGGAAGAGCTGCGCGAGCTGGGGATCGCGCCGATCGTGCTCTTGACCGGCGATCGCAGTCCCGCGGCGAGTGCCGTTGCCGCCGATCTGCCCTTCACCGAAATCCATGCCGAGCTGCTGCCCGAGCAGAAGGCCGACCTGCTGACCAAGCTACACCGCACGATCGTCGTGGACGTGTCGGGCCGGCCGCAACCGCTGTCGCCACTTCGCTGGCTTGCTCCCCCCACGACGCCGACAGTCAAGGTCGCCATGGTCGGCGACGGCATCAACGACGCTCCCGCGCTGGCCCGCGCCGACGTCGGCCTGGCGCTGGGCGGGACCGGCGCCGACATCGCCGCCGAGGCCGGCGACATCGTCCTCATGGGCGCCCCCTTGCGGCCGTTGCCGTTGCTCGTGAAACTGTCGCGGCAAACGGTGCGCATCATCCACCAGAACATCATCTGGTTCGCGTTCGTGGTCAACGCGATCGGCATCGTGGTCACGGCCTGGCTGTGGCCCATGTTCGCGCCGGCGGGCTGGGTCCAGCAATCGCCGCTCGCCGCCGTGATCTACCACCAGATCGGCTCCTTGGCGGTGCTGCTGAATTCGATGCGGCTGTTGTGGTTCGAACGCGCCGAGACCAGCCCCTTCTGGCGCGGCGTGACGGGCCGGCTGCGCCAGGCGGACCTGTGGCTCGAGAAACGGCTCGACCTGCACGACTGGTCGCACTGGATGTACGAACGAGGCCGGGCGTTGACGATGGGCGCGGCGGTGTTCGCCGTCGCGCTCTACCTCGCCAGCGGCTTCACGGTCGTGGCGCCCGACGAGGTCGCGGTCGCGCGGCGGTTCGGCCGGCCGGTCGCCGATCTGGGGCCCGGCTGTCACTGGCGCGCGCCGTGGCCGGTCGAGGACGTGGTCCGCGTTTCCCAACGGCTCCGGGCCGTGGCGGTCGGCTTTCGCGAATCGACCGACAAGGCGCCGGCCGCCGCCCTGACCTGGACCAGCGCCCATCGCCGCGAGAACCGCCTCGCCGAGGAATCGCTGATGATCACCGGCGACGGCAACCTCGTCGACATCCTGGCCACTGTCCGCTACCGGGTGGTGCGGCCGCGCGTCTACCTGTTCGAGATCGGCGATGCGGACGAGATCATCCGGGCCGCGACCGAATCGGTGCTGCGCGGGCTGGTCGCCGGGCAGAAGTTTCATGAACTGCTCACGATTCGCCGCGCCGAGCTGCAAGACGATGTGCTGGCGAGGCTGGAAGCGAAGCTGGCGGCCTACGGCTCGCACGGCCTGGGCATCGCGCTCGACGGGGTGTCGCTGGTCGATCTGCACCCGCCGCAGGACGTGGCCGACGCCTATTACAAGGTGGCGCAAGCGATGGAAGAGCGCGATCGGCGCATCAATCAGGCGGAGGAACGTGCGACGGCCAAGCTCAAGGAGGCCGACGCCGAGGCCGAGAAGATCGTGGCCCAGGCCCGCGCCGCCAAGAACGAGAAGGTGCTGCGCGCCCAGGGCGAAACGACGCGCTTCCTGCAACACAGCCAGGCGCGGCGCGAGTTGACCTACAACCAGGAGCTGCTGCTGGCGATGGACGGCATCGAGGCGGTCTTGCAGGGCGCGCCGCTGGAACAAGTGCAAAAGGCGACGCAGGAGCGGCGCGCCCGGATGCTGGCCGTGCAAGCGACGTTGACCGATTTCCGCCGCTACTGGGACAGCGTCGCCCAGGCCTTGTCGGGCCGCGAACTGATCCTGATCGACGCGGACAAGCTGCTCGGCCGGCGGCAACTGATGCTGTTCGACCCGGAGCAACTCCGGGTGCCGGTGCCGATGTTCCTGCCGCAGGACCGCAATCTGCCGCCGCGCGGGCCGCTGCAAGCGCCGGGGCAGGATCGCGAACCGTAGGCCGTCGCCGCTTGCGGCTTAGCGCTCGCGTTATCGCAACCGCGACCGAACGCTAAGCGGCAAGCCAGAAGAATCTTCAACAGGAGAGTGCACCATGCGTTGGTTTCGATACACACTGATCGTCGTCATCGTCCTGGTGCTCGTGCGCTGGTCGTTCTACACCGTGGACGCGGCCGAATACGCCTACGTCACGGTGCTGGGCGAGCCGGTCGCCACGCACGACGGCGCCGACGGCGAAACCGGCGCCGGCCTCCACGTCGGCTGGCCGTGGCCGATTCAAGCGGTGCAACGCCTCGACCGCAGGCTGCAGCAATTTGATCTGCCCGCCACCGAGCTCTTGACCCACGATCCGGACGGCAAGACCATCGACAAGATGATGATGGTGGAGGCGTACGTGTTGTGGCGGATCGCCGGCCGTGACTTCGTGGACCGCTTCGTGCGCAGCCTGGGGACGCCGGAGCGGGCCCGGTCGTTCCTGGGTCCGCGGATCAACAGCCAGCTGGGCGCCGCCATCGCCCAATTGCGCATGGATGACCTGGTGAGCACGGACGCGGGCCAGCAGCCGGGCCGTACCCGCGTGGACGACACGCTCGATCGGCTGCAAGCCCGCCTGCTGGCCGGCTTGCAGGAGCGCGTCCGCGACGAGTACGGCGTCGAGATCGTGGACATCCGGCTGCGGCGCATCACCTATCCCGGCCAGGTGCGCGAGGAGATCTTCAAGCGCATCCGCAGCGAGCGCTTCAAGAAGGTGACGGCGTACCAGAGCGAAGGCGAACGGCAGGCGCGGAACATCGAGAGCGCCGCCGAGGAAAAGGTGCGCGACCTGCTCGCCAAGGCCAGGTTCGACGAGGAGCGGCTCAAGGGCCAGGCCGACACGGAAGCGCTCCGCATCCGCAACCAGGCCCAGAGCCAGGACCCGGAGTTCTACGCGTTCCTGAAACAGATGGAGCAATTGACCAGCATCCTCGGCGACAACAAAACCATGCTGCTTTTGTCCACGCATCGGCCGCTGTTCGAACGGCTGTTCCAGCCGCCGCGGCCGCAGGCGGCGCCGATGGAGAAGTCGCTGAAGCAAGACACGAAGGACGGCAAAGAATGATCCGGCTGCTTCTGGCCCTGTTGGCCGGCATCTTCCTTCTGTACACCGCGGCGACGGCGCTGACGCAGGTGCAGCCGGGGGAGCGCGCCGTGGTGCGTCGTTTCGGCCGCATCCTCCCCGACAAGCCGGGGCCGGGCCTGTACGTCGGCTGGCCGTGGGGCATCGACCAGGTCGAGCGCGTGCCGGTGGGGCGCGTGCGGCGAGTCGAAGTCGGCTTCACCGGCAAGGATGACGACGAGCTGACGCCGGCGGGGCAGCTCCTGACCGGCGATCATAACCTGGTCAACGTGCAGGCGGAGATTCACTACTCGGTCGTCGAGGGGGAAGTCGAGAAGTACTTCCTGCAAGCCGACCGCGCCGACACGCTGGTCGCCCGCGCCGCCGAGGCGGCCCTGGCCGAATGGATCGCCGGCCGCACCGTGGACGAAGTGCTGTTGCGCGGCAAGGCCCTGTTGCCGGCGGAGCTGGTCGAGCAGGTTCAGGAACGGCTGCGCGGCTACGACCTGGGGGTGCGGGTGGAGGAAGCGAGCATCACGCGCCTCAATCCGCCGGAGGAGGTGAAGGACGCGTTCGATCGCGTCGCCCAGGCCCAGACCGGCATCCTCACGCAGGTGAACGCCGCCCACGAGGTTGCCCAGCAGAAGCTGCGCGTCGCCGAGGCCGACGTGTTTCGCATCGAGCGCTTGACCGCCTCGTATGCCCGCTCTCAGGAGTTGCAAGCCCGTGTCGAAGCGGAGAACTTCTCGAAACGTCTCGAGCAGTATCGCCTGCTGAGCCGCGCCAATCCGGATTATCTCAACACCCTATGGCTCGACGACATGACGCGGCTGTTCGCGCGGATGCAGGACGCCGGCCGGCTCGATCTGCTCGACCATTACCTGACCGGGGAAGGGCTGAGCATCCTGCAGTTTCCGGCGTTGCCGAAGAAGAGGTAGCCGGCGGTCACTTCTTGTTCTTGAGGAAATACAGCAAGACGGCGACAGCCGCGCCGATCCCGGCGCCGATCAGCGCGCCGCGCAAGGCTCCGCCCATCACGCCGGACCAAGGACTGTCTTGAGCGAACAACAACACGGATTGAATCATCGTTGTCCCCTTTCACCGCAGGGTAGGCGGCTCGCCTGCCCGTTGATTCATTGATGTAGTCGTCATGGATTCTCTCGTCATCCGTCCGGGCAGGCGAGCCGCCCGTCCTACGATTCACCAGGCCGCGTCAACAACCGGCAGACGAGCACGGCGGCGATCAGCAGGCCGCCGGAAAGGTAGAAGGCGTAATCGAGCGTGTGGTAGTAATCTTCGAGATAACCGGCGAGCTGCGGGATGAAAAAGGCGATGCCCCAGCCGAGAAACACCAGGCCGTAGTTGAAGCCGAGGTTTTTCGAGCCGAAGTAGTCGGCGGTGAACGCCGGCAACAGCGCCAGGCCGCCGCCGTATTGCCAGTAGACGACGCCGACCGCGATGAACAACAGCGGCACGCTCTTGTGGGCCATGATCCACGGGATCGCCAGCACGCAGGCCGCGGCCAGGAAGCCGTTGATGAGGTAGGCGTTGGCCCGGCCCAGCTTGTCGGAATACAGTCCGGTGCCGACGCGGCCGACGGCGTTGACGAGCCCGCCGAACGACGCCAGCAGCCAGCCGAACGCGGCCAGGAATTCCGGCGTGGCGATCCGGTTGAGCATTGGCGTCGCGTTGGCGATCACCAGCAGTCCGGACTGCGCCGAGCCGATGAACAGAAACACGAGTCCGTAGAACTGCCCCGTCTTGATCATGTCGGCGGCCGGCCAGTCGGTCGTGGTCATCGATTTCTTGGTCATTTCCGCGGCAGGCGCGGGCGGGACGTAGCCGGCGGGCGGCCACGACAAGAGCTGCCCGGCGACGATCACCACGACCGCGAAGAGGATGCCCAGGCCGATGAAGCTGCCGGAGAGGCCGTAGTTGTCGATGAGAGAGGTGGCCAGAGGTGCGATGTAGATGGCGGCGCCGCCATAGCCGCCGACGACGAGGCCGACGATCAAGCCGCGCTGATGTGGGCCAAACCATTTGACGGCGGCGGGAGTCGCCGCCGCGTAGCCAAGCCCCATGCCGATGCCGCCCATCAGTCCGAAGCCGATGATCAGGCCAAGATAGCTTTTCATCAAGCCGGCCACGATGCAGCCGCCGGCCAGGAACAGTCCGCCGAGCGTGGCGCCGAGCTTGGGGCCGTACCTGTCCTGCAAGCGGCCGCCCGGGATCATGAACGCGGCAAAGACGAACCCGCAGATGGCATAGGCCCAGGTCGCCTCGGCCTTGCTGAGGTACGTCCAACCTTCGTTCATGCCGGTCATGGCGGCGCCGGGCTGGATCGGGTCGCTGGCGATGAGCTGCGCCTTCCACACGCTCCAGGCGTAGAGGATGCCCAGGCACAGGTTGACCGCGGTGCCGGCGAAGGTGACGACCCAGGCGCGGAGCGGGACTTTGGCGGATGGTTCCATGAAGCGGCGTCTCCGGAAGAATTGGCAGCATAGCATCCGGGGCCGCGGAATTCTCGCGAATTCCTGGGGGCCGCTGGCGGCTTGGCGTTCGCGGACACGGGGATGCTACATCCGAACGTCGCTGACGAACGCCAAGCCGCAAGCGGCGGACGATCAATACCACCGATACCACCATCCAGCCTGCTGATACCAGTAGGCGCCGGTGTGGCGGTCGAAGCGAATGTAATAACCGCCGGACCAGTAGTAGTGGTATCGCGACGGGGCGTAGGAATAGGACCACGACGGACCGTAGGAATACGAGTAGCGCCGCGGCGACGAGTCGTAGTACCGGTCGGAGTAGTACCGCCGGGGCGAATCGTAATAAGACCTGCGCGGCGAATCGTAATACCTGCGCGGCCCGTAGTCGATGTAGCCGCGGGCCGAGCCGCGCGGCGTCGAGAACTGCACGCCGGCGCCGCCGCGGCGCGGCTGCGCCTGCGCTTCAGCGCCCGGCAAGACTCCCAGGGCGCCGAGTCCCAATGCGATGGACAATAGTGTGGAGCGCATGACGATCTCCTTCTGCTGTTCCGGTACGTTGATCACGATGCGGATGAACTTCCGTTCCGCGTGACGCCGGTCGATGGACGCGTTCACCGTCGTCGTTCCCTCTCATAACGTAAACGCGCGAGCCAGCGGGCGCTTGCGCGCTCTGCCGCGGCGGGCGACCGCCGCCGCCGACTGAGGCACCGGCGTGCCACGACGATCCATTCGTCCGGTCAAGCCAAGCGGCGCGCGGACAATCGATCATCGAGTGCGACGGACGCGGGTTCGGTTTCGTTGGGGAACAGAGATTGGAGCGAGGATGATCGGTCGATCGGCGTCGCGGTGGGATTGACGACTGGCGCTGCCGCTACGAGCAACCAGATTGTCTTTCGGCAAGCGGCGTCTTGTTGTATGTTGAGGATGGGAGGTGAGCAATGATCCGAATCAAGTTTGATACAGAGAAGGACCACATTGACGGCAACTATTTGCTGGCTACGAATACCGTTGTCAGAGTGCTGCGCGGCAGAATCTTTGAAATCGCCAAGCGCGATCGAAAGCTCTTGGATGATCACCAACTACGTTACACGGTTCTTCCGATTCCTGAGCCGAACGGCTCGACTGACACGCTTCGAAATCCTCCTTCCGTTGAGTTTTAACGACGGCGCCCGCATCGAGCCCGAGAAATTCGCTCAAGTAGTGGATGAACTTTGCGATCGGTTCGGTGGCATCACGCAAGATATTCTTCGCGCCACGGGAACCTGGAAATATGGCGGCGTCCGGTATCGAGACGAACTCCTGCGGATGCGCATCGATTCGGATGAATGCCAATGCTGTGGCGTACCTCCGATCGTACAAAGAGATCCTCAAGCAACGTTTCCAGCAGATCGACATCTGGATCACCGCCCACGAGATTCAGATCCTTTAGCGGCGTTGTATCCCCTCAATCACTAGTTCCAGAAACTCCCGAGCCCGCCGGGCCAGCGCGTCCACGCCTTCCGGCATCGTCGGCCGCGGGATGCCGGGGGCGAAGATGTTCTCGCAGCACAGCGGCATGGCGCGGCCCGTGAAGGCGACGCGGTGCAAGAGCCGGTAGTGGTCGATCTCGCCGAGGCCGGGGCCGCAGTCCTGGTCGGCCGGGAAGAAGCGGTGGTCCTTGATGCAGAAGCTGCGAATCTCGTCGGCGCAGGCGTCGAGGTCGGTCAGCGGGTTGACCTTGCCGCGCAAGTAATCGAGCACGTTGCCGGCGTCGTAGTTCACCTTGATGTGGGCATGGTTCACCTCGCGGGTGATCTTGGCGCAGGCGGCGCCGGTGCCGGTTTCGCCGCCGTGCTGCTTGACCACCAGGATCACGCCGTTGTCCTGGGCGACCGGGGCGAGCTGCTTGAAGCGTTCGACCCAGAGCTTCTCGTTGCCGCCGCGCGTGTGGCCGAAGGTGAGCACCTGGGGCAGCTTGGCGGCGCCCGCTTGCTGGAGGCGCTGGCGCAGCACTTCGAGGCCGTTCTTCGCTTCCGGATAGATCCCCGAGAACATCATCAGGGGTTCCAGGCCCTGATCGCGGCACCGCGCGGCCAGCTCCCGGGCGCGGGCCGGCGGCGCATTGGCCGCGAGGACGGGGATGCTCTTGCCGCCTTCGCGGTGGGTCGTGCCCCAGGCGACGTAGCGATAGCCGGCGCCGCGGATGCCGCTGAGGGCGCGCTCCAGCGTGAATTGCGAATACGGCAGCGTCATGCATGCGACCTGGAAGCGCGTGGGCGGATTGCGGGGCTGATTGTTGGGCTGCGGCTGCCCTTGCGGCTGCGCCTGGCCGGCAATGACTGGTTGCGCGACGGCGCCGAACGCCAGGCCGGCGGCGCCGGTGCGCAGGAAGTTGCGGCGTGTGAGATTGCTGTTCATGATGCTCCCCCAACATGAGCGTGCGTGATTCCGCCCCACCAACCCGAAGCGTAAGCGAGGGGGGCAGGCGACATCCCTCGCTGACGCTTCGGGCTGGTGCAGCAGAATCGCGCACGGCGATCAAGAATGACGCGCGATGAGCGGGTGACATCGCGGCGAAACCATGGTTGGAGGATATCATCCGCGAATTGCCTTGCAAAGCGCCAAACCGGCTCACGGATCAGGCGGCTCACGGGGCAGGCGGCTCACGGATCAGGTGGCTCACGGAGCACGCGGCTCACGCGGCGCCGACGGCGCGAGGTTGCGCGAGTGCGTCGAGGATGAAACCGGCCGCGCGATCGCAGGCGCCCGGCCCGGCGACGCGGTCGCGCAACGACGTCAATTCCTGGCACAGGCCGGCGTAGACGGCCGGATCGTTCAGCCAGCGGAGCACGCGCTCGGCCACGGCGGCGCTTGCGCACCGATGGGTGGCGAATTCCGGGTACAGCTCTTTTTCAGCCAGCAGATTCACCAGGCACATGTACGGGACCTTCACCAGCCAGCGAGCGGCTTTCAAGCCGACCGCCCCCATGCGGTAGACGATGACGCTCGGCTTGGCCCGCCACAGCAGCTCCAGCGACACCGAGCCGGACACGCTGATGCACGCCGTCGCCGCGTTGATGATCTCCGGCGTCTTGCCGACGTGGGTGGCGAGCGGCAACGGGGCGTGGCCGGCGAGGTAGTCTTCGATCCGTCGCTGTTGATGCGGCTGGAAGCAGGCGACCAGGAAGCGTGCGTCGGGCCGCGCCTGATGGATGCGTGCGGCGGAGCGATACAGCATCGACCAGTTGCGCTCGACTTCCTGGTCGCGCGACCCGGGCAGCAGGGCGACGGTAGGCCCCGCGAGCCGAGCGGGGCCGTGCGCCGCTCGACCCGTCGCGCCTGCGGCAAACTCGGGGTCGAGCCGCTGCCGGCTCAGCTCGTCGAAGAACGGATGGCCGATGTAGTGAGCCAGGACGCCGCGCTCGCGATACCAGGGCAGTTCGAACGGCAGCGTGCACAGGACGTGATCGACATGGCGGCGCATCTTCTTGACGCGCCAGCCGGCCCAGGCCCAGAGCTGCGGCGGCACGAAGTAGAAGACGGGAATGCCCAGGGCGTGCGCCTTCCGGGCGATCCACCAGTTGAAGCCGGGATAGTCAATGAGGACGACCGCGTCGGGGCGGTGGTCGCGGAAGCAGCGGCCGGCCTGGCGGATGAGCCTCACGAACGTCGCCGCTTGAGCAACCACGCGGCTGACGCCCATCACGGCGTGGCGGCAGAGTGGGTAGTCGAGCCGGCAGCCGGCGGCCTGCATGCGGTCGCCGCCGAAGCCGACGCAGTCGATGCCGGGCCGCAAACGCGCCAAGGCGCGAATGAGGTTCGAGGCGTGGATGTCGCCCGAGGGTTCGCCGGCGCTGAAGAAGATCCGCATGGCATCCGTGCCGTGAGAGCACAACCTGGTCAACGAGCGACGGTATTGTGAGTCTTTTGCCGCGGCCACGCAAGGGCGGTTTGGCCATCAGCGACGCAAGCGAGACGCAAGCGAGACGCAAGCGCGGAATCCCCCTCGGCGAGTCCGCGCTTCGTTGCTGACGCCTTGATCGGTTACGACGAGGGCGGCATGGCGTTGCCCAGGCCCGGCATCGGGCTGGGCTCGGCGACCTTGCGATAGCCCATGGCGCGAAGCACTTCCAGCACCTCGCTCCACGTCGGGAACGGCCGGCGGTTGTCGCGCTTGTACTGGTCCATCGCCTTCATGAAGTCGATTTCGTCGTTGTTGTAGTCGCGCTCGCAGGTCGTGGGATCGATCTGGCGGCGGCGTTCGCCCTGGTCGCGGCGGTCCTTGCCGCTGCGGCGCTCGATGGCGACCGGGATGGTGCGTTTGCGACGGTCGTTGCGGCGCTGGTCGGTGACGCAGAAGTTGGAGGGAGCGGTTTGAGTCATGGAGGGAGACACCTCGGGTTGGCGGGCTGGGGAGTGAGGATGGAACTTGAGGGAAATCACGAGTTTCCCACAGGTCGAGTATACCTCATGATTCGGCAATGACAAATTTTCCGCGCGTGACTTGTCGGAATATTGGGACGGTGGCGGCTGTTTTTTCCGGTCCTGACGCCTGGGCGCCCTGGAAAATGTTGCGAAACCGGATCTTTTGCCGCACGACAACATTTTTTGAGGTCAGCGCGCTTTCAAAGGCGGCGCGGGCAAGGCGGCGCGGGCGGCGAGGACCACCGCGCGGGCTTGCTCGGCGGTCTCGGCCAGGGCGGTCAGATGGCCCATCTTCCGGCCGGGCCGCGGCTCCGCCTTGCCGTACAGGTGCAGTTTCACGTCCGGAAAGGCCAGCGCCGCCGGCCAGTTCGGCTCGCCAGATTGCCACAGATCGCCGAGCAGGTTCGCCATCGCCGCCGGCCTCAGGAGCCGCACGTCGCCGAGCGGCAGCCCGCACACCGCCCGCAGCTGCTGCTCGAACTGGTTGGTCACGCAGGCGTCGATGGAATAATGCCCCGAATTGTGGGGCCGGGGGGCCAGCTCATTGACCAGGATTTGATCGCCGACCACGAACATCTCCACGGCGAGAAGTCCGACAACGTGCAGACTTTCCGTGATGGCCCGCGCCAGGTCGAGGGCCGCCTGGGCCGTCGCCGCGGGAAGCTGGGCGGGGACGGTCGTGACGTCGAGAATGTGCCGGACATGCACGTTGTCGACGGGTCCAAAACAGCGCTCGGCGCCGTCGGCGGCGCGGGCGCAGATGACCGACATCTCCTGAGTAAACGGCACAAAGGCTTCGACGACGCCCGCCGGCCGCCCCAGTTGCCGCCAGGCGTCCTCCACGGCGTCCGGGCGGTCGATGCGGGTCTGGCCTTTGCCGTCGTAGCCAAAGTCGGCCGTCTTCAAAATCGCCGGCGTGCCCAGTTCCTGCACCGCTTGCCGCAGATCGGCGCCGCTGTGGACCGCGCGATAGGCCGCGACCGGGAAACCCTGGCTCTTGAGAAACTCCTTCTCACGCAGCCGATGCCGGCATACGTGCAGCACCTCGGCGGACGGGTGCACCGGCTTGATCTCGGCGATGGCGGCGAGCGTCTCGGCCGGAATGTTCTCGAACTCGAAGGTGACGACATCGACGGCGTCAGCGAAGCGGCGGGCGGCGTCGAGATCGTCGTAGGCGGCGATGACTTCGACGTCGGCCACCTGCCCGGCGGGCGCGTCACGCGCCGGATCGAACGAATGGACGCGGTAACCCAGACGCCGCGCCGCGATGGCGAACATCCGCCCCAGCTGGCCGCCGCCCAGGATGCCGACGGTTTGGCCGGGGAGGATCGGAGGGTGGCAAGGCGACACGGTGACTGGGTGACAAGACGACGGGGTGATAGGCTGACGGGGTGATGACATTGGTTGTTCGATCGAGAGATCTTGGCTTGCCGTTTCGCGCTCGCGCCAGCAACGCTCGCGCCAGCAACGCCGCGGGCTCACGCCAGCACGCCCTCCTGGAGGAGGATGTCCCAGAGCTGTTCCCAGACGGCGTCGGGCGGCGGTTGATTGGGATTGCCCCGGGCCCAGGCGGCGGCGGCGCTGCGCAGGCATTCCACGGCCTGGTCGCGCACCGCTTCCGCCTTGGCGGCGCGGGTCGCCACGCTCGGCTTCTTCGGACGCGACGGCCTGGCCCGATCCGGCTCGGCGCCGCCGCTGCCGCGGGCGACGCCGTCGAGCGCCTGGTTGCACAACTGGTCGGCCCGTTTGTTGTCTTCGCGGCGGATGTGGCGAAACACCACGTTGTCGAAGTGCCGCGCCAGCGCCTTGGCCTGCTGAAACAGCGGCTGCAACCCCGCATGCTTGACCCGGTACTCGCCGTTCAACTGCTTGACCATCAGCTCGCTGTCGCTGTTGATCACGAGCCGCCGCCCGCCGAGGCGCTGGGCGTGCTCGAGGGCGCGGACCAGGGCCGTATACTCGGCGATGTTGTTCGTGGTCTCGCCGAGGCAGCCGTTTTCCTCGACGACGCCCTGGCCCGGACGCTCGATGACGTACGCGAACGCAGCGGGACCGGGATTGGCGCGGGAGGCGCCGTCGGTGTAGATCGTCCAGGGGGCGGCATCGGTCATGGGGAGATTATAGAAAAACATCTGGCGGTTTCGCGCTTCGGATTTGTACCATGTCCAACCCGCGCCTCGTGATCGTGGAGACCTCGCACCAGCCCGGCGTCGTCGCGCTGGCCGCCGGCGACCACATCCTGGGCGAGCGGCCCCTGGACGCGGCCCGGCAACATGCGCGCGATCTGGCGCCGGCGGTCGCCGCCCTCCTCGCGGAACAAGGCTGGCGAGCCCGGCAGCTCGACGGCGTCGTCGTCAGCCTCGGTCCGGGAAGCTACACGGGCTTGCGCGTCGGCGTCATGTCGGCCAAGACCCTGGCCCATGCAACCGGCTGCCGGCTGCTCGCCGTCGAGACGTTTGCGGCCATCGCCCGCCAGGCGCCTTCCGAAGCGGAGGTTGTCGACGTGATTGCCGACGCCCAGCAGGACAAGCTGTATGTGCAACGCTATCAGAGCGCGCCCGGCCGTCAGCCGGCGACGCCGCTCCGGATCATGCCGTTCGCCGATTGGGCGGCCGAGTTGACGCCGGGCGCATGGGTGACGGGCCCGGGATTGGCGCAACACGGCCATCGATTGCCGGCGTCAATCCAGTTGGCGCCCGCCGCCGAACGCCATCCGCGCGCCGCCGGTTTGGTGGCGCTCGGCTGGGAGCGCTGGCAGCGCGGCGAGGGCGACGACCCGATGGCTTTGCAGCCGCTCTACCTGCGGCCGAGCTCGGCTGAGGAGAAATGGACGCAACGAAGGTGAACGTTTCGGAAACTGGTCAAACCTTCTCCCCCGCCACGTACACTTCGCGCACGTGCAGGTCGCGGTTGAGCACCACCAGGTCCGCCTGTTTGTCCGGTTCGATGCTGCCGATGTCCCGGTCGCGGCCGGCGATGCGGGCCGGCGTCAGGCTGGCCATCCGCACCACCTCCACCAGCGGCGCCCCCGTCAACGCCAGGAACGTGCGCACGCCGTGGTCCATGCCGAACACCCCCGAGGCCAGCGACTTGCCGTCCGGCATGACGCCGACGTCGCCGGCCCGCAGGATTGGCTCGCCGCCGTCGAGCGGGCCGAAGATGTAATTGCCGTCCGGCATGTCCAGGGCCCGGTTGCAATCGGTCACCAGCGCGAGCCGGTCGGGGCCTTTCACCTTGTATGCCAGCTTGAGCAGCTCGGCCGCCAGGTGCTTGCCGTCGGCGATGACCTCGGTGGTCAAGTCGTCGAAGTACAGCGTGGCTTCCAGAACGCCGCCGCGCATCGGATAGGTCTGCTCGTGCCGCAGCCGGGCGCGGTCGGACATCGCGCAGAACAGATGATCGACGTGCGAGGCGCCCCAGGATCGGGCGGCTTCCAGCTGCGCGAACGTGGCGTGCGAATGGCCGACGTTGACGCCGATGTTGAGCGCCCCGCAGGCCCGCACGAAGACCTCGGCGCCCGGCAGCTCCGGCGCCACCGTCGCCCGGTTGATGCAGCCGGTGAACGCGAGGTATTCGAGATATTCCTCCGGCTTGGGCGGCCGCACCGGCTCGCCGGGATGGCAGCCGCGGGCGTCCTTCGCGAAGTACGGACCGTACAGATGAGCGCCCAGGATCCGCGCGCCGCCCGTGCCCGCTTGCATCATTTGCTGGCAGACGCGCAGGAACGCCAGCAGTTGCGCGTGACGGGCGACCGTGCTGGTCGGCAAGAGGCTCGTGGTCCCGTGCCGCGCGTGGGCCAGACACACGGCCCGAAAGGCCTCTTCGGTGCCGTCCATGAAATCGTGGCCCGCCCCGCCGTGCACGTGCAGATCGACGTAGCCCGGCACGAGATAGCCGTCGGCCAGATCGACCACGCGCAGGTTGTGCGGGACCGTGACGGCGGTCGACGCAGGCCCGATCAGCTTGATCCGCCCGTTGCCCACTTCAACCTGGCCGTGCTCCAAGAGCCGGTTGGGCAGAACGATCGTCCCATTCGAGAAGAGCAGCGCCATGAATCACTCCGGGGGCACCCAGGATATTATGCCGTTTCCAGGTCATTCGTGAAACGCCCGAGCGCGATTTTCCTCAAGATGAGGAACCGATGAAAGGAGTCAGGGGTCAGGAGTCGTTTGCTCTGCGAATCTCAGCGTTCTCTGCGGTTCCTGTGCCGGACACTGACCCCTGACCGCTCACTCGTGACCCCTGACTCCTGACTGCTGGCCCTCACCTCGCATACACTGTCCTCAACTCATCAACAGGGCCCACGACCATGCAGCTTTGCAAAGTCCAACTGGAAACCGGGGAGATCCGGGCCGCGGCGCTCGTGGACGGCCACGTGCGGCTGATGCCGGTGGACGGCGCCGGCCGCCATGTCCTGAGCGACCTCCTGCACGCCGACAATCCGCGCTCCCTGGCCCGCGACCTGATGGCCGATGACAAGCTCGCCCCGGGCGACGTCGATTTCCTGGCCCCGGTCGATCAGCAGGAAGTCTGGGCGGCCGGCGTCACCTACAAGCGCAGCCAGGAGGCGCGCGAGCGCGAATCGGTCGGCGCCGCCCGGTTCTACGACCTCGTCTATTCGGCCCCGCGGCCCGAGTTGTTCTTCAAGGCCCCGGCCTGGCGCGTCGCCGGCCCCGGCGAGCGCGTCCACATCCGTAAAGACAGCACATGGAGCGTGCCCGAGCCGGAACTGGCCCTCGTCATCTCGCCGCGCCTGAAACTCATCGGCTTCACCATCGGCAACGACATGAGCTCGCGCGACATCGAGGGCGAGAACCCGCTGTACCTGCCGCAAGCGAAGTTCTACGACCACGCCTGCGCCCTGGGCCCGGCCATCACGCTGGCCGACGCCCTGCCGCCGCCCGACCAGGTCGCGATCCGCCTGCAGATCGACCGCGGCGGCCAGACCGTGTTCGACGGCGGCACGAAGGTCAGCGCCATGAAGCGAACCTTCGACGAGCTGATCCAGTGGCTCGGCAAGGAAACCAGCTTCCCGCACGGCGCGGTGCTCTTGACCGGCACCGGCGTGGTGCCGCCGGACGACTTCACGCTGGCGGTGGGGGACATCATCCACATCGACATCAGCGGGATTGGCCGGCTGACCAACCGCGTGGCGTGATGAACGAACACAGATACGGCTTGGCCAGCAACGTGCCTTCGTCCGAGCGGATCACGGGCACATCCGGGGAGTAGATCGCATAGCTCGTGTACATCGCGTCGCCCTGCCGCCGGTGAAAGTCGCACATGGGATTGGCGGCGAGACAGGCGTAGAGGCCCGAGGATCGAGCGAGGGATTCAGGACCGAACGACGAATGGGTCAAGCGTAAAGACCTGGGCCTACGACCTTGATAGAATAGCGCCCATTGCGCCGCGGTCGCCTTCCAGCGCACGTCGTTGGACCGTGCACGAGCTTCTGGTCCCGAGCATCTTCATTCTTGAACTTCCGCCCTCATCCGGTAACCTAGAGCCATCTCGCAGGAAGCCGGACCATGGCCAAGGCCCAGTCGCTGGATGAGTTGATCGGCAAGAAAGCCGCCGAGTTCGCCGATCAAGTCCGGCACACGGCGGCCATGGCCGACAAAGAAGAGGAAATCCGCATCGAGGTGGAGACGCAGCTTGCCTTCATCAAGAAGGAAGCGGGCGTCGAGTTCGAGAGCTTCAAGGGCAAGCACGAGTTCACGGTCGCCAAGGGGCGCATCGATTCCCTGTACAGCCGCGTGCTGATCGAATACAAGAACCCGTCCGACCCGGCCTCGCGCATCGGCCCACGGCTCGACTCGCCCGGCAGCAAGAAGCTCGTCGAGAAGATCTGGTATTCCCCCGCGAGGCATCGTGCAGTTCAGTTCCCTCGCCTCGGCCAGGACGTATAATAACCGTGTCTCAACCCGGGAGATACGACCGTGGGCAAAAACCGACGCATCCGAACGATTTTGTATGACGACCAAAAAATCGAAGCGACCGAACTCGATCTCCTACACACACCTGCACTGCAGCGGCTTTACGATCTTCACCAACTCGGACTTGCCGATCGCGTTTTCATCGACGCGTCGCATTCCCGGCTCCATCATGTGGTCGGCGTGCTTCAACAGGTGGACAATCTAATTGCAGCGATCACTCGGAACCTCGAAGGACATCCTGAACGCGCCTTACCCTTCCACAACAACGGTAGCACGATAAGTGTGACCACTTTCGAGATGGCAAATTACCTCCGACGACGACACGCGGCCGCACGATTGATGGGGCTGCTCCACGACGTGACTCATTCCCCATTCGGGCACACGCTGGAAGATGAGATCCAGTTGATAAAATCCAAACATGACGAGCCGGGGCGGCAAGCGAACGCGTTTTATCGGCTGCTTTGCCAGTACATTTCATGGCTTACGCGTGATTCGGGCAAAGACGAAACTGTCGAAGGGACTTGGGGTTCTACGTCTCGCATTGGCGCACCGGACGACGCGCCGAAGACCCGTTTGGCCCGCTACCTCGACGCGCCCGACCTGATTTCACCGCCTGAGGATGATGGTTGCATCGATTTGCTCGCATCGCTGGCGGCAAAGCAATTGAAGGATGATACCGCTGCACGCCACATGTCACGCGAGCCGCGCGCCAGTGAGTTGCGGGAGTTATTCCGCGATCTATTCTTCGCAATGCGGGGTTTGCTTTACCTCGACTGCCTTCACAAGAATGATCCAAAGCCAAACCAGATTCCCAATTCAAACGTCGGCTCGTATCCCTTTGAAAAACGCCTCGTCACACGAATCTGTGGGTGAGTTCGGATTCAGGCAAGGCACCCAGCTTGTGAAATAACGCGGTTTCTGCAGCGCGGAAGGTTCGAAAACCGTAG
>JAKEET010000178.1 GCA_022616435.1 Gemmataceae bacterium | reverse complement strand
TCCTTGATCGCACTCCGCTCTTTGCGTGTGGACATAGCCCACCTCCTTTGGCGGAGATTAGACCATGGCCGTCAAGAACGGTGTTGGCCGGACGCACACGTCAGATTCCACCCGACAACCACACGTCGTCCGGCCACCCAGGGCATCGACGACGGCCTCCTGGCGGCTCAGCGCGTCGTAGACGAATCTCGTGCGGTGATCGAGCGGATCGACGGTCGCGGCGACTCGTCCGTAGGTGTCGTAGACCGTCGTGACGCGATTCCCCAATGGATCACTGGATCGCTTCCTGCCGGCCGTAGTTGTCATACAGGATCGTCGTCCGGTGGCCGGGCTGGTTGATCGTGGCCGAGAAGCGCCCCCCGCCGCCGCCAGCCCCGTCCGCATCGTAAGATCGATCCTGTTGCCGTGTGGATCGTACGGAAGTCCATCTGCCGGTCAATGGCGCCGCCATCCGGCGCCGCCATCCGTTTGGCTGCGTCACCTTGTCGCCGAGCGGATCGATGTGCTCGGTCTTGCGGTTGACGGCATCGCAGCTGCGCCAGTTTGCTGAGATTTTTGGGGTGAACGGTTACGACGCTTTTTTCTTCTTCCGGTCCGACACCTTTTCCTTGGATTCTAGTTTGGTGATCTGCCATCTGCCACGGCTCTTTTGCCGCAGGGCATGGTGCTCAGGCCGACGCATGGGACAGAGGAGTATCGGTCCCATCGCTCCCATGTTCATTCAACCTACTTGAGCTGCGAAATCGCCACCGCCCACAAGTCCAGCCCGCCCTTGCCGCCGGGCCGATCCGAGGCGAAATACAGGCGGTCGCCGCTGACACACGGCGACATGACGCCGCGCTTCGCCTCGGGATGATCCAGCGCCGGAACCGGCTCGGGCTTGGACCAGGCGCCGCCGATTCTCGAGCGCTTCGACCGGTAGATGCCGGTGCGGCCGTCGTCAAGCGGTCCCTGCAGGTACATCGTCAAGCCGGACTGGCTGAGGGTGGCGCGGCAAAAGCCGGGCGGAAAGCCCACGTCCTTGGCCAACCCTGGCCCCGGCACCACGCCCGTGGTGACGAACATCGTCCAACCGTCTTTCAGTTTCCGGCTGAAGTAGAATTCCCTGCCGCCGGGCGTGATCCACGGGTGCAGCTCGTCCTCGCGTTCGCTGACGCCCAGAAGCGGCAGATACGCGCGTTCGCCGGTCTTGCGGACGATGTCGAAGTTCTTGAGGTCCTTGAGTTTTTCATCCGGCACGTGGTTGATGGAGAAATACAGGTCGAGGTTGACGCCCTGGTACATGAACGGACTGCGTTCGTCGTCTTCGGGGCTCGCGAGATAGGGTTTGCCCGCGGGAAACGCCGCCCCGTTCCGCCTGGACGTCAAGATGTCATAGGTGCCGGCCTTGTTGGAAGCGTAGATGAGCGTCAACCCGCTGGGAGAGACGTATGGATCGTCTTCATCGGCGTCGGTGTTCACCTTGTCCAGGTGAATGAGCTTGATGTCGTTTCCCCCGCCGGCACCGTGGCTGCCGAGCGACAGCGCGAACATCATCCAAGCGACGGCGACAGTGTGCTTCATGAATCGTTGTCTCCCGTGTTCGTGTGTCGGCTTCAACGAAACCCCTCAGCCCCTCTCCCCCTACTCGAATGGGGAGAGGGGAGATCAGCGTGGTGGCACCGTTCAAGCATACGATGCTTCTTATGAGGAAGACGAGCGCCGCCGGGAAAACGTCGGCGAAAATCCGCGTCTTCACCACTCACCACTCACCACTCACCACTCACCACTCACCACTCACCACTCACCACTGATCACTCACTCATTGGACGATCTTCCCGAATCCCACAACCGCAGCGCCGCGCCGCTTCCGGCGGCGAGCCAGCGGCCGTCGCAGCTGAAGGCCAGGGTCCGCGGCCAGCCGGATGAGTCCTCCAGCTCCAGGATTTCTTGCCGCGTGATGACGTCCCACAGCCGGATGATCTTGTCCTGGCCCAGGCTCGCGAACCGCCGGCCGTCGGGATGGAACGCGAGCGCCAGCACCGGCGCCGACAGTCCTTCCAGGCCCGGCTCCGACGCCTTGTCGGACACGTTCCACAGGCGGATGGTGCGATCGCTGCCGCCGGAAATCAGCCGCTGCCCGTCGGGACTGAAGGCGAGCGCGTTCACGGTCGCGGTGTGCCCGGCGAGCTTCGTGGACGTCCCCGTAGTCATGTCCCACAGGTGAACGAACTTGTCCACGCCGGCCGACGCCAACCAGCGGCCGTCCCGACTGACCGCGAGCGCCCGCACGCTGTTGCCGTGGGTCAGAGTCTGAGTGGACTTGCCGGCGCGCGGATCCCACAACCGCACGGTGTCGTCGTCGCCGGCGCTGGCGAGGAACGAGCCATGGGCCCCGAATACGGCCCCGAACGCGAGCGCCCGCACGGGCCGGTCGTGGCCGCCGAGCTGGCGCGGCGGCGTTGCGGGCGCTTGCAGGTCGTGCAGCAAGATCGTTCCGTCTTCGTCGCCGGCGGCGAGGAGGCGGCCGTCCGGCGACACGGCGATGGACATGATCGTGGCGGCGTGTCCCGCAAAGTCAACCGGCGGCGACGCCTGGTCCAGGCGCCATTGCCGCAGCGAGCCGCCGCGCCCGCCCGCGATCACGAACTTCCCGGCCGGGTCGAAGGCGATCGCCTCGACGAGGGCGCCGGCCGGTACGAGCTTCGACTCGAGACTCGCCGAGCTGTTGAACATGCTGATGCGGCCGCTGCCGCCGGCCACGGCAATGCGGCCGCCGTCGGGATGGAAGGCGAGGCCGAGGACCTGCTTGTCGGCCCGAAACGTCAGCCCCTCGCTCGACTTGGCCTGGTCCCAGACGTGGACAAGGCCATCCATGCTTCCGGCGGCCAGCAGGCCGGCGGCGTTGCATGACAGGGCACTGATCCGCTCCGAAAGTCCGAAGCGCGAAGCAAGCGCCTGGCCGTTGTCCGGATTCCAGAGGCGCACTTCGCCGCGGCGGAAGCCCTGGCCGCCGCCGCTGGCCAGGAAGGCGCCGCGGGGATGAAACGCCAGGCACTGCACCGGCCCGTCGTGCCCCGTGAGAACGAGCCGCTGCTGGAGGTTCTTCGTGTCCCACAAGCGCACCGTCTTGTCGGCGCTCGCGGACGCCAGCGTTCCACCGTCCGCCGCGAACGCCACGGCCGTGACGTCGCCGTCATGGCCGGTGATCGTCCGCGCGTCGGTCTTGCCGGCGAGCACTTCATCAACGCGCCACCAGCGAATGGTCTTGTCGCGGCTGCCGGAAACAAGGACATCGCCGGCCGGCGAAAAGGCCACGCATTGGACTTCGAAACGATGGCCGCGGAGCCGGACGAGCTCTTTCGCTTGACTCGTGTCCCACAGGCGCACGGTCCGGTCGAAGCCGGCCGAGGCCAGCTGGTCCGTGTGCGGGCGCCAGGCCAGGCTGGTGACGGCCAGCGCATGACCCGTGAGCGTTGCGACCACCTTGCCGGTGGCGGCGTCCCAGATCTTGATCTCGCCCGGCTTACCCGGCTCGCCGCCTGCCGAGGCGAACTGGGCGCCGTCCGGCCGCCACGCGACAGCCTTGGCCTGATACGGATGGGCCACCATGGTGTTCGGCGCCTGGCTGCGCGCCATGAGGAAGTGCCACTCCCAATCGCGCAGGTCGCGCTGTCCGGGCCGACGGTCGTGGCGCCTCAGCAACTGCTGCACGCGGTCGAAGTCGGCGTCCTCGAGCGCCTGCTGCGCCCGCCGCATCTCCGCGAGATACAGCAAGTGCCGCATCGCCTCTTCGCGGACCTGGGCCAGCCGCTGGGCTTGCTCGGCCTGGTTGCGCAGCCGTCGTTCCTCGGCGTGGGTGACGATCATGAAGACCGTGAACGCGACCACGCTCGCCAGTCCGATCGCCACGGCCGCCGCCTGGCCGGGCTTGCGACGGGACCACTTGAGCGCTTGATCGACCACTCCGTGCCGCCGGGCGGCGATCGCTTCCTCGTCCAGGTAGCGGCGCAGGTCGTCGGCCAGCGCCTCGGCGGTGGCATAGCGCCGGCCCGGCTCTTTCTCCAGGCACTTCAGGCAAATCGTCTCGAGATCCGGATTGAGCGCCGGGTCGAACATCCGCGGCGGAATCGGGTCTTGATTGGCGACCTGTTGCAGCGTGGCCATGGCGGTCTCGCCGCGAAACGGCGGCCGGCCCGTCAGCATCTCGTACAGGATCGCGCCCAGGCTCCAGATGTCGCACGAGGGACCGATGGTCCGTTGCCCGGCGGCTTGCTCGGGCGCCATGTAGCTGGGCGTGCCGAGCACGGCGCCGGTCCGCGTCTGGCCGGAGTCGGTGCTCAGCACCTTGGCCAGGCCGAAATCGGTTACCTTCGGCTGATCGTGGTCGTCCAGGAGGATGTTGGCCGGCTTCAAGTCGCGATGGATGATGCCGCGTTCGTGGGCGTGATGGACCGCGCGGGCCACCGCTTCGAGGTAGGCGGCGGCGCGGCGATTCGACATCGGCCCCGACCCCAGCCGCTTGGCCAGGTTGGCGCCGCTGATGAACTCCATGCTGAAGTACGGTTGCTGGGCGTGCGCGCTGACCTCGTACAGCGCGACGATGTTGGGATGCTGGAGCTGGGCCGCGGCCGCGACCTCGGTGTCGAAGCGCTGCAAGTCTTCGGCCGCTGCCAGCGACCCGCCCAGGATCATCTTCAAGGCGACCGTCCGGCCGAGGCGCACGTGGCGGGCTTGAAAAACGACGCCCATGCCGCCGCGGCCGATCTCGCGCACCAGCTCGTAGTCGCCGATCCGCGAGAGCGGCCCCAGGGCCGGCGTTTCCGACGCGGATGCACCCCCAGCCGATTCGTCCAGCGAGAACTCATGCTCGGCCGATGAATCGCCGGGCGCAGCCGCGCCGCGACCAACGTCCACCACGGTCGGTTCAGCGTGTTCGTCAGCGGCGGGCGGCTGGCCCTTGTCGGTCGGGACGCTCATCCAGCTCCTTCGCGAAGAGATGCCTTCAGTCTGGCGGGCCGGCGGCGAAACATCAAGAGAAGGTGTCGATTTGAGCGTGCGCCATTCCGCTGCACCAACGCGAAGCGTCAGCGAGGGGAGGAGCGAGGGGAGGAAGCGAAATCCCTCGCTTACGCTTCGGGTTGGTGTGCGCCATTCCGCTGCACCAACCCGAAGCGTCAGCGAGAGGAGGAGCGAGGGGAGGAAGCGAAATCCCTCGCTTACGCTTCGGGTTGGTGGAGCAGCATCCAGCCCGTGCCGCGATGGCCGAACTGAAACTCCCCGGGATGCAGGATCTCCGCGAGAATCTCCAGCGATTCGACGAGCCGCGGGCCGGGCCGGTTGAAATACTGGTTGCCGTCGGTCGCGACGACGTTGCCGGAGCGGACGGCGCGCAGCGTCGGCCAGCGGGGATTTGACGTGAGGCAACACATCTCCGCCGTGGTCCGCTCGAGATCGAAACCGCAGGGCAGGGCGATGATGACATCGGGATCACGGGTTTCCAGCTCATCCCAGCTCATCCACGGCGAGTGCCGGCCGGCGCTGCCGAACAGGTTGATGCCGCCGGCGGCTTCGACCAGCTCCGGCACCCAGTTGCCGCCGGCCATGAGCGGATCGAGCCATTCGAGACAGGCAACCGTCGGCCTGGCAAGCGGCGCCGCCCGCTCGGCGATGGCCCGGATTCGGCCGCGCAGCCGGGCCACCAGCGCCTGGCCGCGCTCGCTGACGTCGAGGGCGTCCGCGACCGCTTCGATGCTGGCCCACACGTCGTCGAGCCCCTGCGGCGCCAGCGAAATGACCCGCGGCTTGATTCCCGTCCCGGTTCCCGGCCAGGCGCCCAGAGCACGTTCGACGTCGGTTTCGCTGACCGCACACACCGCGCAGTGCGACTGCGTGACGATCACGTCGGGACGCAGCTCCCGCAGCCGATCCTCGAACACGCGATACACCGAAATCTCGTCTTGCAACGTTTGTTTCACACGCTCGTCGATCTCGCGGCTGGTCCCCTCGACGTTGAAGCGCGGCTCGGTACAGACCGGGAGGCGGCGGATCGATTGCGGAAAATCGCACTCGTGCGACCGCCCCACCAGCTGCTCTTCGAGACCCAGGGCGCAGACAATCTCGGTCGCGCTGGCGATCAAGGAGACAACCCGCGGCCTGGCATCGCTTCCCATGAGGTTGTTGTACAGGGCGCCACGCTCCGGGCGGCGCTCTTGACTTCAACTCGGCGCAACCCTAAGTTCGCTTGGACTTTCCGTGATTTTCTTGGGAGTTCGGACACCAACCGCCATGAAGGACGGCAAGTGGATTGACGGCCTGACCGCCGGCACGCCGCTCTTGAAGGCGGCGCGGCGGGTCCTGGAGGTGCGTCTGGGGCTGGTCCGCCACTGCTTGCCGCCGGCGCTGCACCAGGCGAGCGAGGACGTCGAGCACGTGCACCGGCTGCGGGTGGCCACGCGGCGGGCGCGGGCGGCGCTCGACATGTTCGCGAGCTGTGTGCCCGACGACACCTACGCCGCGACCAAGAAACAGCTCCGCAGGATCCGCCGCGCCGCCGGCGCCGCCCGAGACTGGGACGTGTTCATCACCTTCGTGGCCAGAGCGCGGCTGCGCTGGTCGGCGCCGCAAGTGCCGGGGCGAGAGTTCATCCTCGGTTACGCCCTCGCCCAGCGCCGCGCCGCCCACCAGGGCCTTCAAAGGCTCGATCATGACTACCCGGCCCGCTTCGAGCGGCTGCAAAACGAAGTGCTGGCCGCGGCCACTGACGGCGGCGCGCCCCGAGCCCTGGGCGAGCTGGCCCAGGCGTTGATCGCTGATCTGCTCCGGCAGCTCGAACGCGACATGGCCGGCAATCTCGACGATTACGGGCAGCTCCACCAGGTCCGCATCGCCGGCAAGCGGCTCCGCTACGCCATGGAGATTTTTGCCGGCTGTTTTCGGGCGAACTTCCGCGACACGTTTTATCCGGTGGTCGAGAACATGCAGGACATTCTCGGCGCCGCCAATGACAGCCACGTCGCCTCCGGCTACCTGGAAGACATGCGCGCCGCGCTGGCGTACCTGCCGCCGGCCGCCGCCAGGCGCGTCCGCCCCGGCATCGAGCACCTGCGCGGCTTCCACGACAAACGTCTGGTGCGGCAGCGGTCGCTGTTCGCCGCCTGGCAGAAGCAATGGCCCAAGCAGCGCGACGCCGCGGGCTTCGCGACGAGCGTGGTGTCGTTGGTCGGCAAGCAGTAGCTATTTCCGCCGTCCACTCACGATCTCATCCGCCAGGCCGCCGGCGTCGTACACCGCCCGCAGCGACTCGGGGATCGACGGCGAGCTGACCGACACCGCCCGGGCCTCGTCGTCGGTGTAGGCGAAGTCCCACACCAGCGACTGGATGTTGCCGTCGAAAATCAGGCCGACGACCTCGGCATCCTTGTTGATCACGGGGCTGCCGGAGTTGCCGCCGATGATGTCGGGGGTGGCAACGAAGTTGAAGGACGTGTTCAGGTTCAGCTTGCTCTTGCGCTCGATCCAGCGGTGCGGCAGGTCGAACGGCGGCTTGTGGTTCTTGTCCTTGGCCTTGTCATAGAGGCCGGCAAACGTGGTCTCGAACGGGACCTGCTTGCCGGATTCGGTGTAGCCCTTCACCGTGCCGAACGCCAGCCGCAGGGTGAACGTGGCGTCCGGATAGGTGTTGGTCCCCTCGACGGCGAACTTGGCCCGCGCGATCTTGTCGTAGGCCTGCTTCTTGGGCTCTTCCAGCTGCGTCTCGAGGATCTTGCGCACCGCCCGCGCGTCCTTGTCCACGAGCTTGGCAAGCAGGATCAGCGAGTCCTGCGACGCGTTGATCGCCTCGGCGCCGCCATCGTACAACTTCTTGCGCTCGGCCACGTCCCAGAGCTTGGTCCCGGCCATCAATTCCGCGGCGCGTTCCCGCGGCGCCTTGCCGGCCAGCACCCGCTGGACGAGCTTGTCGTTGTAGCCCAGGATCTCGCACATCCAGCCGAGCGAATCGGTCAGCTTGTGCAGCTCGAAATCCTCGTAGAGCGGCCGCCTCGAGAACAGCCGCAGCTCCAGCGATTTCTTCTCGGCGTCGCCGAACTCATCGAGCCGTTTCTCGTTGGGCTTGGCGTATTCCTCGGCGGCCCGGACCAGCGTGCGGGCGATGCCGAACAGCGTGGTGTTGAAGGCGCTGCCCCCCTCGAGCATCTGGTAGCGCTTGATGTTGTTCTTGCGGACGGTCTGCACCTTGGCGATGGTGTCCCAGGCGCCGGCCACGTCCTTGAGGCTCGGATCGTTGGCGACAGCCGCGCGAAAGGTTTTTTCCTGGGCGCGTTTGCGGGCCATCATCGCCGGGTCCTGCAAGCCCTCCAGGCCGCCGAGCCGCGCCTTGCGGCTGTTGGCGACGCCGAACAGCATGTCCTTGGCCCGGCGCTCCTGCTCCTGGCCCTGGCCGCTGTAGACGATCAGCATCACCTCCAGCCGATTGAGCCGCTGCATGATGAACGGGTAGCCGAAATCGCGCAGGTATTCGAGCTCGGCGACGGTGTTGAGCCGGTCGGTGTGCCCCGGATGGCCGGAGACGAACACCAGCTCGCCGTCCTTGGGGCCGCTCTTGCTCCATTTCAGGTAGTGCTCGATCTTGGCCGGCTTGCCGTCCTCGTAGACGCGGAAGAAGCACATGTCGAGGTCGTAGCGCGGGTAGGCGAAGTTGTCGGCGTCGCCGCCGAAGAACGCGATCTGCTGCTCCGGCGCGAACACCAGCCGCACGTCGGTGTAGCGCTTGAAGCGATAGAGATGATACTGCCCGCCCTGATACAGCTCGATGACGTTGCTGCGCAGCCCGGTCTGCTTCTCGGACTCGGCGGCGATCTTCGCCATCACCGCCCGCCGCGCCTCGGCGGATTCGGTCGCACTGAGGTCGCCCTTGACGGCGCTTTTCACCTGATCGGTGACATCGACAATCTCATGGAGCACGTTCAGCTCTTCATCGACGGCCTTGAACTCCTCGTCGAGCGTCTTGGCGAAGAAGCCGTCCTTGACGAAGTCCTTCTCCTTGGTGCTGAGCTTCTGCAGAGCGCCCAGGCCGACATGGTGGTTGGTCATGACCAGGCCGTCGGCCGACACGAACGAGCCGGAGCCGCCGCTGTTGAAGCGGACCGAGGCCCGTTGCACGTGGTCGTACCACGACGCCGGCGCGTCGAAGCCGTAGCGCTCCTTGAGGAGCTTCTTGGGCGGGTTGTTGAACAGCCACATGCCTTCATCGGCGAACAGTCCAAGGGGAATCATGGCGAACCCAATCAGTGCGGTGACGAAGATCGACGTTTTGCGAAACATACACACGTCCTTTCAAGGATAGACGGTCACTGAGCCCGTTTGACGCGCGCGTCCGGCACGGGCGTCGGGGGCGATGGTGGCGGGGTTTCCTCAAGCTCCGGGTTCTTGCGGACGCCGACGATCAAGAGCAACGCCGCCAGCGCCCCGAACGCCAGGAGCGCGGCGATCTTGGCGTCGTTGGATGCCAGCCAGGCGCCGCTCGCGGCCGACGTGCGGATCTCGGCTCGTTCCTCATCATTGACGGCATTGACGAGGTTCTTCTCCAATTCGGCTTGATCGACCCGATTGGCGCCCAGGCCGGCGCCGAGATTGATCGAGCGGTTGAAGTTGTCCGGCAAGAACGTGAAGAAGGCGATGATCAGCCCGCACAGCGTGCCGCCGGCGATGTAGCCGCTCGACAACAAGACTCCCGGGCTGGTCTCGGTTTCGACATCGGAGCGAGAAGCCCCGCGAATCCAGTCGGTGATCCAGCGCAGCAGGCCGCCGATGAAGATCGGCGTCGTGGCGCCCAGGGGAATGTACATGCCGACCGCGAAGGGCAGGGCACGCACACCGGCCAGCTCCATGGTGACGGCGATCAGGATGCCGACGATGAACAGGCTCCATTCCAGCGTGCCGCCGAGGATGCCGCGGATGATCGATTCGAACAACTGCGGCTGCGGCGCGGTGAAGCCCTTGGGGGCGTCGGCGCCGTTGTCCATCGTTTTCAGTTCCTGGGAGATCGGCGTGTCGGTCTTGTACTTGATGTGGCCCTGATCATCGACGAGATAGCGGCCCGGCTTCACGTCGGGATACTTGTCCGCTTCCTCGCGGCGCACATGAACGACGCGGTAGGTGCTGTCGTCCTTGTCCTCGTAGGGCCTGCCGACCTTCTGCGTTGGTGCGTCGGGCGGCACGGTGAGCTTGCGCTCGGGCAGGTTCTTGTTCGTGTAGTGGGTGCCGGCCTTGTCGAGGAGGAGCATGGTGCCGCCGATGACCAGCGCCGACGTGAGCGCCCCGACCAGGATCGCCAGCTGCTGCTTGCGCGGCGTGGCGCCGACGAGAAAGCCGGTCTTCAGGTCTTGCGACGTGGTGCCGCCGTTGGACGACGCGATGCACACCACGGCCGCGATGGACAGGACCGTCAAGGTCACGGTCGGGTTGTCCGCGGTGATCCGGTAGCCGATGGCGTAGAAGATGACGCAGGTCAACAACAGCGTGGCGATGGTCATGCCGGAGATGGGGTTGGACGACGAGCCGACTTCGCCGGTCAAGCGCGACGAGACGGTGACGAATAGGAAGCCGAACAGCAGGACCAGGAACGCCCCGAGGATTCCTTGCAGGCTCAACCCCAGGCCGAGCGCCGGGATGGCGGCCATGACCGCGACCAGGCCGAGGCTGCCCAGGACCACGGTGCCCATCGACAGGTCTTGCTCGGTGCGCGCGGCGCTTTTGCCTTCGCGGCGGGCCCGCAGATCGCGCATCCCCGAGACGATCGAGCTCAAGATCAACGGCAGCGCCCGGCACATGCTGATGATGCCGCCGGCGGCGACCGCGCCGGCGCCGATGTAGCGCAGATAGTTCCCCTTGATCTCGCCGGGTCCCATGTTGCCGATCAGCCCCGCGTCTTTCTTGGTCTCGGGATCGACCTGGGACACGGCCGGCGGCACCGGCACGTTCAGTTGATCGCCGAAGTTGGCGATGAGCGGGCCGATCACGAAGTACGACAACAGCGCGCCGCCCATCATCAAGCACGCGATGCGCGGGCCGATCAGGTAACCGACGCCGAGCAGCTCGGGCGACAGCTCGCCGCTGATTTCCGCCCCTTTCAGCCCGCTCTTCGTGCCGTCAGGCGCCTGGGTATAGAGATGCTCGCTCGGCTCGCTGGGCCACAGCCTCGTGGCGGCGGTCAGGAACTTGTGGGCCAGCGCCACGCCGAAGCCGACGAAGACCATGCGCGCGGTGGCGCCGCCTTTTTCGCCGGCCACCAGGACTTCGGCGCACGCCGTGCCTTCGGGATACGGCAGCGAGCCATGCTGCTTGACGATGAAGGCGCGGCGCAGCGGGATCATCATCAGAATGCCGAGCAGGCCGCCGAGCACCGCGACGGTCATCACGCGGATGACGTCCATCTCCCAGCCGAGCAGCAAGAGGGCCGGCATGGTCACGCCGACGCCGAACGCGATGGATTCGCCCGCCGAGCCGGTGGTCTGGACGATGTTGTTTTCGAGGATGGTCGCGCGGCGGACGCCGAACAGGTTGGAGAGGCCGCGGAAGAGGGTGATGGACAGCACCGCGATGGGCACGGACGCCGACACGGTCATGCCGACCTTCAAGACAAGGTACAGCGACGACGCCCCGAAGATGATGCCGAGCACCGCGCCCACGAACACTGCCGGGAATGTGAATTCCGGGATGCGTTGCTCGTCCGGCACGTACTGCTGATGAGGCGGCGGCGCGGTCGGCGACGACATGGAGCGGCTCCTAGCCGGCGGGCGATGGACATAGCTTGGCGGCTAGGGACGGGGACGGCAAGACCCCGGCTGAGAAAACAGGCGACTGTAGGTCCCGCTTGCCGAGCGGGACCTTGGACTGTAGGTCCCGCCTGCCGAGCGGGACCTTGAATGAAAATCCCGCGAGGCCAAGGTCCCGCCCGGCAGGCGGGACCCACAGTTACCGCCGTCGCCGCCGCGGCTCGTCATCGTCCCACCGCCGCCGCGACCTCGGCTCATCGTCGTAGTCGTCGTCGCGCGACGGACCGCGGCGGCGCGGGCGGTCGTAGTCATCGACGTCATCGTCGCGGCGCGGACCGCGGTCGTCACCATAGCCGCGCGGCGTCGGCGGCGTCACGGCCAGCATGATGCACTCGATCAGGTAGTAGACGGTAGCCATGGACCAGAAGACGATGAAACCGAAGGCGAGCATCTTCGGGAAGAAGCTGACGAACGGTATGCCCGCGAAGAACCGGTCGACCGCGGGGTTCACCCAGAACACCTGGAAGATGATCGAGAAGGCGTGGTGCAAGGCCGACGACATGCTGAACAGGATCGCCAGGGTCCGGCCCCACGTCGAGTTTTGCAAGAGGCCGATGCCGCCCACGATCAGCCCGGCGGCGAACAGGAAGCCGGCGATGGCGCCGGCGATCTTCAGCTCGGTGTAGCCCGGCACGTTGGCGTTCAGGAACTGGATCATCTGGTGCGTCACGTCCTGGTTGTTGACGGTGTTCACGGGCACTTGAATGCCGCTGCACACCGAGCAGATCAGCATGATCCCGCCGATGATGAAGTTCATGACGGCGAACGTGGTGTAGCTGCCGGGAGGTTGGGGCATGACTCGATACCTTAGACTTGCAAGACTCCGGTCGAAAATGCCTTCCCCGGATCGTACCGCAGCGCCGCCGCCAATGCCATCATCAATGCTGCCCGCGTCTCTTCCGGCTCGATGATGGCGTCCACCCACAGCCGCGCGGCGGCGTAGCGAACGTCGGTCTGCTCGTCGTAGCTGGCGGTGATCCTGGCGCGCAGCTCCTCCAGCTCGGCGGCGTCGGGCTCGTGGCCGGCGCGGCGCAGGCCGCCGATGGTGATGTCCAGCAGCGTGCCGGCCGCCTGCTCGCCCCCCATGACGGCGTACCGGGCGGTGGGCCAGGCGAAGAGGAACCGCGGGTCGAACGCCTTGCCGCACAGGGCGTAGTTGCCGGCCCCGTACGAGCCGCCGAGGATGACCGTGAGCTTGGGGACCACGCTGTTGGCGATGACATTGACCAGCTTGGCCCCAGAGCGAATGATGCCGGCCTGCTCCGAATCGCGGCCGACCATGAAGCCATTCACGTCTTGCAAGAAGATCAGCGGGATGCGGCTCTGGTTGCAATCCATGATGAAGCGGGCGGCCTTGTCGGCGGCATCGACGTAGATGACGCCGCCGAACTGGAGCTCGCCCGTCGAGCTCTTGCAGCGCTTCTTCTGATTGGCGACGACGCCGACCGCCGCGCCGCCCAGCCGACCGTAGCCGCACACCAGCGTCTGCCCGAACTCGGCCTTGTATTCGTCGAACGGGCCGGCGTCGAGGATCGACGGCAGCAATTCGCGCACATCGTATTCTTGCCGCGGCTCCGAGGCGAAATGGCGCAGGATGTCCGCAGGAGGGCGCCCGGCGGGGATTTGCGATTGCACCTTCACCGCATCCGCGGGCCACAACGCCGCCAGGCGGCGCAAGCGTTCGAGGCAGCTCGGGTCGTCCGGTTCACGGAAGTCGATGGTGCCGCTCAGGGCTGCATGCATGTGGGCGCCGCCGAGGTCTTCGTGGCTCACGGTTTGCCCGATGGCCGCCTTCACGAGCGCCGGACCGGCGAGATACAGACCGCTTCCTTCGGTCATCAGCAGCTTGTCGCACATGACCGGCAGGTAGCCGCCGCCGGCGACGCAGTTGCCCATGATGGCCGCCAGTTGCGGGATGCCGGCGGCGGAGATGACGGCGTTGTTGCGGAAGATGCGGCCGAAGTCGTCCTCGTCGGGGAAGATTTCATCCTGCAGCGGCAGGAAGACGCCGGCGCTATCCACGAGATAGATGAGCGGCAGGCGATTCTCCAGCGCGATGCGCTGGGCGCGCAAGACTTTCTTGACTGTCATCGGGAAAAAAGCGCCGGCCTTCACGGTGGCGTCGTTGGCGATGACCATGACCTGCCGGCGTTCGACCGTGCCGATGCCGGTGACCACGCCGGCGGCGGGGGCGCCGCCCCAGTCGGCGTACATGTTCCAGGCGGCCCAGAGGCCGAGTTCGAATAGTTCGGTTCCCGAGTCAAGCAGCCGGGCGACTCGTTCGCGGTCGGTGAGCCGGCCCTTGCCGTGCTGACGCTGGATGGCCTGCGCGCCGCCGCCTTCGCGGATGTCGGCGGCTTGCCGGCGGAGTTCTTCAATGAGACTTCGCAACGCGGAACCCTTCGAGACGTCGGCTCAACTCCTCGAAGGATGGCGCCTTCGGGGGTCGAGAGGCTCGACCCAGTATAAGCCAGCGGCTGGAAACGAACAATTGTGAAGGCGAAACATGGGCCTCATCCGCGCTTGTCGTCCGCGGCCCGCTTGCGAACCAATCCGGTCGCGATTTCGTACCGTCTAAGGGAATAAGATCGCCCTCGCTGCATCTACCGTAAGGCAGCTTCAGGTCTGCGGGCGGATCGGGCGGCGCCATGCATGTCGTGCGCCGACGTCAAGGATCTCGTGCGTCGATGGGGGATGCCATGGATTCCATGTGGCAGGGCATCGGCGTCGCTTGTCTATTCACTTCGATCGGCGTGGGCCCGGCCACGGCCCAGCCGGCGCCGCAAGCTCTCGCCGACAACGCTCGCGGAGTTTTCAAGACTCATTGTTACCGCTGCCACGGCCAGAACGGCGCCAACGAGGGCGGCTTGAACTACGTGGCCGATCTCCAGCAGCTCGTTGGCCGCCGCAAGGTGATGCCCGGCAACCCGGCCAAGTCGCGGCTCCTGAAGCGGATGCTCGACGCCGACGATCCGATGCCGCCGGCCGAGGAAAAGCAACGCCCCAGCGCGGCCGACATCGCGACGATCCGGGCGTGGATCGAAGCCGGCGCTCCGCACGGCGATGCCGCCGCGCCGCCGCGTCAACTCACCGCGGGCGACATGGTGCAAACGATCCGCGCCGACCTCGACCGGGCCAACCCGCGCGACCGGGCCTTCCTGCGCTACTTCACGCTGACCCATCTGCACAACGCCGGCCTGTCGAACGACGAGCTCGCCAGTTTTCGCCACGGCCTGTCGAAACTGGTGAACAGCCTGTCGTGGGCCAAGCACATTGTCGTGCCGAAGGTCATCGACGCGGGCGAAACCATCCTGCGGATCGACTTGCGCGATTACCAGTGGAGCGAACGCACCTGGGACAAGGTCGTCGCCCGCAACCCGTACGGCGTGCGCTACGATCACGAATCGGCCCAGGCCTGCCGCGACGCCGCCGGCTGCGACCTGCCCTATGTGCGCGGCGACTGGTTCGTCGCCGTCGCGGCCCGGCCGCCGCTCTATCACGAGATCCTCGAACTACCCGCGAGCGAGCGCGAGCTGGAACGGCTGCTGCGCGTCGACGTGCTGGAGAACATCCGCCAGGAACGCGTCGCCCGCGCCGGCTTCAACAGCTCCGGCGTGTCGCGCAACAACCGGCTGATCGAACGGCACGAGACCGGCGCAACCGTCTACTGGAAGAGCTACGACTTCGCGGGGAACACCGGGCGGCAGAACCTCTTTTCCCATCCACTCGGCCCGGGAACCAACCCCGGCTCATTCACGCATGACGGCGGCGAGATCATCTTCACGCTTCCCAACGGCCTGCAAGCGTTTTTCCTGGCCGACGACAAGGGCCGGCGCATCGACAAGGGGCCGACCGCCATCGTCAGCGATCCGCGGCGGCCGGACCGCGCCGTCGAGAACGGCTTGTCGTGCATGTCGTGCCATCAGCGCGGCATCATCGTCAAGGCCGACCAGGTGCGGCCGCACGTCAAGAACAACGCGGCGGCGTTCACGCCGACGGCGGTGGGCGCGATCCTGGCCCTCTATCCGCCGCAGGAAAAGATGAACGAGCTGATGCGGGCCGACGCCCAGCGTTTCCAGGAGGCGGTGGCGAAGACCGGGGCGCCGTTGAGCACCACCGAGCCGATCGCGGCGCTGGCGGCCCGGTTCGAGGCCGAGCTCGATCTGCGGCTGGCTGCCGCGGAGGCGGGGATCACGCCGGCCGAGATGCAGCAAACGCTCGACCGCCATCCGGCGCTGGCGAAGGCGCTGGGGCCGCTGCGGACCGAAGGCGGCACGGTGCAGCGTCAGGTCTTCGTCGATTCGTTTCCCGACCTGGTGGACGCGCTCAAGGCCGGCCGGTATCTGGCGTCGCGGAGCGTGGCGGTGGATCGGCTGCTGCGGCAGGGCCACGCCCTGGTTGGCAGCGATGCGGCCGCGGCGCTGGCGCGCTTCAACCAGGCGCTGGACGCCGAGCCGGACAATCCGCTGGTGCACGCCGGCCGCGGCGACGCCTTTCGCGCCCAGGGCCAGCTCGCCCGGGCGGCGGCCGCCTACACCGAAGCGCTGCGGCTCGATCCGCGCACGGCCTTGTGGTTCAACAATCGCGGCCTGATTTACCACCACAAGGGCGAGCTGGACAAGGCGCTCGCGGACTTCGACGCGGCGCTGCGGCTCGATCCGCGGTTCACGGTGGCCTGGCACAACCGCGGCGTCGCCCATTTCAACCGCGGCGACATCGCTCGCGCCATCGCCGACTACACCGAGGCGGTGCAGCTCGATCCACGCTTCGCCCGCGCCTTCAACAATCGCGGCTACGCCTATCTCGACCAGGACGAGCAGGCCAAGGCGCTGGCCGATTTCAACGAAGCACTGCGGCTCGACCCGCGGTTGACCGCCGCCTGGAACAACCGCGGACTGTTGAATCTGCGGCAGAAGCGGTACACGAGCGCGGTCGCCGACTTCAGCGCGGCAATCAAGCTCGAACCCAAGTTCGCGAAAGCGTACTACAACCGCGGCATCGCCCACGACAGCCTCGGCAACACGGCCCAGGCCGCCGCGGACCGGAAGACGGCGGTCGAGCTGGAGCCGGCGCTTGGCAAGGAGTAGGCGAGTCGATTTTCCCAGCCTCATTTCGAAAGGAACCGATCATGCGCGTGTTGACATTTCTGATGCTGGCAGGTGTCCTCGTGATTTCGACGCTGGGCTGCGGCGGCGAAAAGGCGCCGACATTTAGCAATGCCGCTGAGAACTTGAAAACCGCCGAGAGCGAGCGGAGCGGTGCAACATCGGAGAGCGATTGGGTTGCGTCGGCGGGAACATCGGGCACAACGGACAAGGCGCGTCCGCCAGCGCCCATGTCGCCAGCGCCCATGTCGCCAGCGCCGGGCGTCGTCTCCGGTGTGACTCCATCCGGGACATTGGACAAGGCGGCTGGACCGGCAAAGAAGTCGGAACCCGCGCACACCGATGCCTCGCCCATGTCGGCCGCCGCGATCGCCGATCCGGTCACCGGCGCCGAGCGCCGCGTCAAGAAATCGCAAGAGCCGGCTCTCCCCGCCGGCGTGTTGACCGCCGGCAGCTTCGACGACAACATCGATCCGCGCGCGTTCCTGTCGTTCCTCAAGAGGCTGAACCGGCAGCATGGCTTGCAAGACGTGCCCGCCAAGATGCAGGGGCAGCGACTGATGATCCATGTGAAGGACAGCGCCGGCAAGCCGGTCGGCGGCGCCAGGGTTCAGCTCATCGCCCAGACAGGCCAGGCGGCGGAGTTGATCACGCGCACCGACGGCCGGGCGGTGTTCATGACATCGTTCGACAACCTGCCGGCCGACGCCGCCCTGACGGCCAGCGTGACGCCGCCGGACGGCGGCGCCGCGGTCACCGAGAAGATCGACGCCGGGGCGCCGCGCTGGGAAATCACCCTGCCGGCCGCGCAGGCCCGGCTGCCCCGGAACCTCGACCTGGCGATCGTCCTCGACACCACCGGCAGCATGGGCGACGAGCTGGACTTCCTGAAGGGGGAGATTCGCGGCATCTCGAAGGTGATCCACGACCGCTTTCCCGAGGTGCAGCAGCGGTTCGCCCTCGTCGTCTACCGCGACGACCGTGACGACTACGTATCGCGCATCTTCGACTTCAAGTCGCTGGAGGCGTTCCATCAGAACCTGTCGGCCCAGCGCTCCGGCGGCGGCGGCGATTTCCCGGAGGCCGTCCACCGCGGTCTCGAAGACGCCAACCAATTGACGTGGCGTTCGCAGGATACGGCCCGCGTGCTGTTCTGGGTTGCCGACGCCCCGCCGCACGCCCAGCACATGAACCGCACGATGGCGGCGGCCGGCGCGCTCCGCAAGCAAGGGATCACCATCTACCCCATGGCGTGCAGCGGCTACGACGACGGCTGTGAGTTGACGATGCGCTCGGCTGCCATGCTCACCGGCGGGCAGTTCTTGTTCTTGACCGATGACTCCGGCGTGGGAGCCAGCCATGCCGAGCCAAAAATCCCGTACTACCACGTCGAGCATCTGGAGAAGCTGATGGTCCGCATGATCGCCGGCGAGCTGGCGGGCCAGCGGATCGAAGCGAACCCGGCGGAGGTGATCCGCACGGTGGGGAGGAAGGTGAATTAGGGGCGGACTGGATGGGGCGGTGTGCCCGCACTCATGTAGCCGGCGAGCTTGCTCGCCGCGGACGTGATCCCGAGCCGCAACGGTGTTCATCATCCGCGACTGGCGGATGGATGTCTGCGGCGCTTTTCCGTCCGCGGCGAGCAAGCTCGCCGGCTAGATGAGTGGTGGGTCAACATGAGTGGTCCATATGGGTTGCGGTCAATCATCCTTGTGTTTTTCCATGTCGAGATCGTCGCCGCCCTGCGGCTTCTCGAATTCCAGATCGATGATCTCGGTCAGATCCAGGTCGAGCTCCTTGGGTTCCGCGTCCCAGCCCGTCTTTTCCGTGGCGGCGGGTTGCGGCGCCGGCGGCGCAGCGGGCGGCGCTGGCGGGGGTGTTGGCGCCGGCGCCGGTTGAGCGGCTGGAGGCGCCGGCGCGGGTTGGACGGCCGCGGGCGCCGGCTGGACCGGCAGCGCGGGGGGCGGCGCTGGCGGCTGCGCCAGCCTCACCACCGGCGGGGCGGGCCGTGGCGCCGGCGTCACCGGCGGCGGCACTTCCTCGGCGTACGGCACTTCTTCCACCGCCGACGCCGGCGTCGCCACGTCGTCCGCCAGCGGCTGCTGAATGCGCTGCCCGTTCACTTCCAGCGTGAAGTACAAGGCGCCCCTGGGCATCTCGAACTGCAAGAGCGCGGGCAGGCCGGTGTCCGAGTAGTTGTGCACCACCCGCCCCTGCGGGTCGAGGATCTTGCCGTTGTCGGCGACGCGGGCGTTGCGGTCCACCACCTCGGCGAAGATGTCGGCAAGCTGGCGCATCTCCGCGGCCAGCTTGTGGTCCCACACGTCGATGGCCGTGCCGGTTTCGAGATCGTCCAGCTCTTCCATTTGCCGTTCGTTCACGTCCGGACCGAGGCCGATCAGCACGCACTTCACCGGGCGGCGCCGGCCGGCGGAGATGTCCCGCGCCAGCCGAGCGCTGTATTGCTTGACTTCCTCCAGGTCAAACAGCTCGCCGTCGGTGATGAACACGTAGAAGCCCCAGGGCGCGTCCTTGAAGCGCTCGACGAAGTAGCGCACCGCCGGCAAGAGCTGCGTGCCGGTGCCGAAATCCTGTGGGCCGCTGAACGGGTGGATCTCCGCTTGCTCGGCCGTCAGGTCGCCGATGACTTCGACCTGGGCGCCGTTGGGGCCGACCGCCCAGTAGATGCAAGTCGTCCCCTTGTCGGCATCGATGG
Source organism: Gemmataceae bacterium (assembly GCA_022616435.1). GTDB lineage: Bacteria > Planctomycetota > Planctomycetia > Gemmatales > Gemmataceae > JAKEET01. Next base: position 8,172 of record JAKEET010000178.1, on the reverse strand, counting down.
TGCGCGCCAGGTAGGCGCAGACTTTCTGAGCGACGGGGGCGATGACGTTTTCGACCTTCGGCTTCGCGAAGATCGACGACACCACGCCGCCGCCCGTGCTCTGGCCGAACAGCTTGCGCATCGAGCCGGAGCCGTCGAGGGCGATGCCGGTCTGGGTGCCTTCGCGGCGCGGCTCCATGAGGATGGTCGCCGTGACGCGCGTGCCGCCGCCGGGCGCCGGAAAGACGTTCACTTCGCCGAAGGGTTCGACGACTCTTTTGAGCTGAGCCATGGTCGCACTCCTAGGACAATCATGGAGCCTCATGGGACCTATGGGACTGATAGGTCGCATAGGCCCATGTCACTTCAACTCCTGCCGCACGCGCTGGCCTTCCACCTCCAGGGTGAAGAACGGCGAACCCGCCGGCATGGTGAATTCCAGGAAGGCGGGCACACCCGTGTCGCTGTAGTTCTTCACCACGCGGTCGGCGGCGTCGAGAATCTTCCCCTTGTCGGCGACGCGAGCGTTCTTGTCCACGACCTCGGCGAAGATGTCCTGCAGCACGCGCAGGTGGGCCGCCAGCTTGTGGTCCCACAAGTCAATGTCCGTGCCGGTGTCGAGGTCGTCGAGCTGCTCCATCTGGCCTTCGTTGATATTGTCGCCAACGCCGATCAGCACGAACTTCAGCGGCCTGCGTTTCCCCGACGCCACGTCCTTGGCGAGCTGGACGCTGTAACGCTTCACCGATTCCAGGTCGTGCAGCTCGCCATCGGTGATGAACACGTAGAAGCCCCACGGCGCGTCCTTGAAGCGGTCGACGAAGTAACGCACGGCCGGCAGCAGCTGGGTGCCGGTGCCGAAATTCCGGGGCGGCCCGAAAAAATGCGTCTCGGCCTGCTCGCCGGTCAGGTCGCCGATGACTTCCACCTGGCTGCCGCCGGGTCCGGTGGCCCAGTAGGTGCAGGTGGTGCCGCCATCGGCGTCGAGCTTCCGGGCCAGGTAGGCGCACACCTTTTGCGCGACAGGCGTGATCTCGTTCGTCTGCGTTTTCTTCTTGCCGAAGAAGCTGGAAAAGAACCCGCCCGCTTCGGTGGCGTAAAGGGCCGACATCGAGCCGGAGCCGTCGAGGGCGATGCCGGTCTGCGTCCCTTCGCGGCGCGGTTCCATGAGGATGGTCGCCGTCACGCGCACCGAAGCGTCGGCCTGCGGATAGACGTTGACTTCGCCGAACGGCTCGACGACGGTTTTGAGCTGAGCCATGCTGCCGCCACTCCCTATAGATCATTCGCGGGATGGGCACCGTTATTGTATGGGCAATTTTTCGGGAATTTCTTCATTGACGCTGAACGAATGACGAGGTTATAGTTGATACGGTAAGTTCCCCGCATCCCGACCGCCGGGTCTCGAAGAACTCGGATGTGTGAGTCCCGCCTGCAATCAAGATCCGCATGACGGATTTTGTCGTAGACTAGCCTGAGACCCCTATACTAGGTGCATGCGATTTTGCCCCCTTCGGAGGCTTCACGATGCTCGTCATTCCCGGTCAAGGTGGTAGAGCGACCTGCGACGGCATGACCCGGCGCGAACTGATGCGCGTGGGCGGCTCGGCCCTGCTCGGCCTGTCGCTCGCCGACATCCTCAACGTCCAGCAGCGCGCTCGCGCGACCGAGCCGGCGGCGCCGGCGCGCAGCCAGGGCCCCGGCTTCGGCCGGGCCAAGAGCGTTATCCTGTGCTACTTGCAGGGCGGTCCGAGCCACCTCGACCTGTGGGACCCGAAGGACAACTGCCCGGAGCGGGTCCGCAGCACCTTCAGCGCCATCAACACGTGCCTGACCGGCACGCGCGTCACCGAACTGATGCCGCGCCTGGCCACGGTCCTCGACAAGACCACGCTCATCCGCACCATGAGCTACACGCCGATCGGCCTGTTCAATCACACCGCCGCCATCTATCAGATGATGACCGGCTACCAGGCCGACGCCGTCAGTCCGTCGGGTCAGCTGGAACCGCCGACGCCGAAGGACTTCCCGAACTTCGGCTGCAACATCTCGCGGCTGCGGCCGCCGACCGAGCCGACCTTGCCGTTCGTGATGATGCCGCGGCCATTGCAGGAAAGCAACGTGGTGAACAAGGGCGGCACCGCCGGCTTCCTCGGCCGGGCCTACGATCCCTACTACCTGTTCCCGGCCGGCGACGACATGGACATGAACAAGATGGACCGCGTGTCCGTCGATGACTTGCAGCTTCGGCCGGAAGTGTCGGCCAATCGCCTGGCCCGCCGCGGCCAGCTGCGGGAGCGCATCTCCGCGTCCATGCCGGAGTTGGAACGCGCCACGGCCCGGTACGACTTGCCCACCTATTATGCGACGGCGCTCAACCTCGTCCTTTCGGGCCGGGCTCGGGACGCGTTCAATCTGTCGCAGGAGCCGGACCGGCTTCGCCAGCGTTACGGCCGCAACACGTTCGGCCAGTGCTGCCTCCTGGCCCGCCGCCTGGTGGAAGCCGGGACGCGCGTGGTCGAGGTGAACTGGCCTAAGGTCGCCAACAGCGACAACCATTCGTGGGACGTTCACGTCGGCCTGCCCGACCGCATGCGCCGGCAATCGGCGCCGATGCTCGACGCCGGCTTGTCAGCCCTGGTCAGCGATCTCGATGACCGCGGCCTGTTGTCCGAAACGCTCGTCATCGCCGTCGGCGAGTTCGGCCGCAGCCCGCTGATGGGCGTGAGCACGTCCGGCAACAGCAACGACGCCAGCGGCCGCGACCACTGGCCGTACTGCTACACCGGCCTGATCGCCGGCGCCGGCGTGAAGCGGGCCTACGTGCACGGCCGCTCCGACGCCACCGCCAGCGCCCCGCTCGACAACCCGGTCCACCCGCGCGATCTGCTGGCGACGATCTACCACTCGCTGGGCATCAATCCGCATCAGCTCATGTACAACCACCTGAACCAGCCGCGCGAGCTGGTGCAAGGGGACGTGGTGCAGGGGATCCTGGCGTAGCGAAGGATTGATTCATGAAGTGCAAACGGCGACCGCGATGGTCGCCGTTTTCTTGTTGGAGCAATTCGGATGGCGCTCTGCCGAACAAGGCTGTTCGGACTTTTCGCAGCACGGCAAAGGTTGCTTGCGCGATGGCGAGCCACTTGAGGGTGAACACTTCAACCCTCCAGCCGTTTCACCAGCTTGGCGGCTGCGTCCAAATCGGGGGGCGACTTGCTGAACCGGCGTTTCTTCGCTCAGCGAGGCCCTTGCGCACCAAGTCGAGCGCCTTTTCATTCTTGTAGAGCCACGCCTCCTTGGCCGGAATTGCGACGGCGGGCTTGAGAATGACCTGATCGGGATCGGCGTCGTCGATGATGAACGTGGCGTTGGCGAACTGGCTCCCCAGAAAGATTCGCCCCTTGCTGTCGGCTAGACGGATCGTCAACGCGTGCGCTCTTTGTGGGCGAGGATAACGCATTCGTGGGGATTCGTAAAGGGGGAAATTCCCACCATCAATTCTTCCGCGCAATCTTCACTTCATACGTCCCGCTCTGCTGGTTGTTCCATGGGCTTTCGCCGATGTGCAAAAACAGCTTGCCTTGCTGGTCCGGCGTGCCTTCATAGCGCTCGCCGATCAGGAACATCTCGCCGTCCTCGCCGATCTTGCCGATCAGGGCGCCGCCGTAAATCTGCTTGTTGATGGGATTGCGCAGCTTGACGCCGGCCCGCATCATGGCCGCGTTGAACGCCATGCCCATGTTCCGCCCTTGCAGGCCGTTGGCCCCGACCACGTAGTTCCCTCCCTGTTGCGGCCACACATCGACCATGCCGTTGGCCGTGATCGAGATGCCGTTGATGCCGTCCACCGTGTACTCGGTTTCGAGCCATTGCCCCTGGTTGCCGTACCTGGCGGCGTCGACGCTCACTTCGATGTCCCCGCCGCCGGCCAGCGAGCGCATCATCCGGAGCCTCGACACCGGCAGGTCTACCTGGCCGAACAGCTCGGCGTTGGCCTTGATCGACGTGTTCAGGATGCGGCCGACGATGGTGAAACTCGGCGTGATGACCCGGTCGTCGGGAGAGGTCTTCAGATCTTTCTTCGGATGCTTGGCCTGAAGCTGCTTGAGCAGCTCCTTGGCACGGCGCGACGTTTCCAGCTCCTTGGTCAGGCTGGCTTCGAAGACCGCGGGATAGGAATACGGCCCCAGTTCCAGGAGCGTCTTGCCCCCCTGGTCGCGCTCGCGGAAATTGTCGCCGCCCAGGCTCTTGATGGCCTGCCGGATCCTGGCATCGTAGCCGTCCGGGAAGTGGAGGCCGAACTCGATGGCGCGAATCTCGTGGCTGGGGACCGACAGCTGGCCGTACGGCGTGGCCACGTCGACCTTGTTGGACTGCAAGATCATCCGCACGTTGCTGCCGTTGAGGAAGCTGACTTCCACCTCGCCGGGAATGCCGGGGGCCGGCGCCGGCTTGACGGCGGGACTGGTCTTGGTCAGGGTCTTTTCGACGAGGGCGGGCTTTTTCTCGGCCACCTTGTCCTTGTCCTGGGCCGGCGCCTGGGCGACAGCGAACGCGGCTGCCGCCACGGCAGCGAAGGTGATGCGCAACATGGGGCGTGCTCCCGAATGGGCAACGAATGGACTGGAAACTGGTTCGACGCACCTGCATTGTCAGACGCCGCCGCCCCGGACGCAAGCAAAAAAGCGCGGATCACGCATCACTCCTTTCCGGCCAGGTCCAGGACCGCCAGCGTCATCGTCAGGACGCCGGTCCGGATCGTCGGCGCCGGCGCCGGCCAGTAGTGCGGCGAATGGGTGGACGGCAGCGGCTTGCCGCCGCTATGGGCTTCCTCGTACCGCTCCGGCGCCACCGAGCCGAGATGCCAGTAGAAGGTCTTCAGCCCGGCCCGATGGAACCGGCTGAAATCCTCGCCGCCCATCGACATGCCGCGCTCCAGCACGCGGTCGGGCCCCAGGGCGCCGCGAAACAACCTGACGAAGCGCTTGGTCATCTCCGCATCGTTCACCAGGGCCGGCGTGTAGCGCTCCGGATCGTGGCGGATGATCGGTTCGGGCGCCTTGGCGGACAGGGCGCCGGCCTTGGCGATCCGCACGATGGCTTCCAGCACCTCCTTGCGAAATCTGTCGTTCATGGTGCGGACGGTCAGTTGCATCCTGACTTCTTCGGGGATGATATTGTGCTTCGTGCCGCCGTGGATCGAACCGACGGTGACCACGGCCGGCTCCGTCGGATTGCGTTCCCGGCTGACAATGGTCTGCAGATCGAGGATGATGCGGGCTGCGATCACGATCGGATCGATCGTGACGTGCGGCGCGGCGCCGTGGCCCCCCTTGCCGCGGACGATGATGTCCACCGAATCGACGTTCGCCTGCATCTGCCGGCGCGCCAGTTCACCGTGCCGTGCGGATAACGGCCGTCGCAGTGCAGGGCCAGGCCGTACTCGGGCCGCGGAAACTTGGTGAACAACCCCGCATCGAGCATCGCCCGGGCGCCGGCGCCGATCTCCTCCGCCGGCTGGCCGATGAACACCAGCGTGCCCCGCCAGTGCTTGTCCAGGCCGGACAGCATCCGCGCCGTGCCCACCAGGCAGGCCACGTTGACGTCATGGCCGCACGCGTGCATGACGCCGACCTCGCGGCCGTCGGCGTCGCGGGTCCGCACCTTGCTGGCGTAGGCGAGGCCGGTTTCCTCGACGATCGGCAGCGCGTCCATGTCGGCCCGCACGAGGATGGTCGGCCCCGCTCCGTTCTTGAGCACGCCGACAACGCCATGGCCGCCAAAACGCTCGGTGACCTCGAACCCGGCGCGGCGCAGTTCCTTGGCGAGCCGGAGGCCGGTCTGCTCTTCCTGCAGAGACAGCTCGGCATGGCTGTGGAAGTGCTTGTAGAGCGCGACCAGATCGGGAAGCTCGGCGTCCAACCGTTGTTCGATAACGGGCTTCACGGCCGCCAACCGTTGCGGCAGCGGCTGCGCCCAGGCGGTCTGGGAGAACGCGCACAGACAGATCATGGAGACGCGAATCATCATAATCATCCCGTATGCAGCGTGTGGCTTGCCGTTTAGCGCACGCAGACCGACATCGCGGTCGACGTCCTTTGCCACAGCGATGAATCAATACAGCAACGCCGACAGTTTCGCGCGGTACTCGTCGGCCAGCGGGTCGCGGACGCCGACGACGTGGAAGATCTTGACCATCGCCTCGCGCACCGGGCCGCCGGCCAGGTTGCGGTCGAGCTCGCCGGCCGACAGCAACAGATCGAGGGCCGGCCGATACTCTCCCCGCACCGCGCGGCGCAGCCCCAATTCATAGCGCGCTGGAGCGTTGCTGGGCTCGGCGTCCATGCGGGTGCGCAGCGCGTCCTCGTCTTTGCACTCCGCCGCCTTGCGCTTGAGCCAGATCAGGGCGCCGAGCCGCTCCGCCTCGGCGCCGTGCTCGCCGCCGGCGCCGACGTTCTCGATCAACTCGGCCGCCTCGGCATCTTGATCGCGGCCGATGAGCACCCGCGCCAGCCCGAGCAACGCCGCTTCCTGGCGCGGATCGTCCTTGAGCGCCTGGCGATAGAGTTGCTCCGCCTTCGCCGGGTCGGACTGCTCGAGCTTGGCCGCGGCGCCCGCGCTCTTCTCCGCTTCGGTCGGCGCCAGCCGATCCAGAAAGGCGCGGATGTCGAGCTCGTCGACGAGCCCGACAAAATCGAGGGCCGGCTTGCCGTCGCGGAAGGCGATGACGGTGGGCAACGATTCGATGAAATACTGGGCGGCGAGGCGTTGCTCCTCGTCGGTGTTGACCTTCGCCAACAGCACGGCGCCCCGGCGTTCGTCGACCAGCTTCTCCAGCACCGGCGCCAGCATCCGGCACGGCCCGCACCACGGCGCCCAGAAATCGACGACCACCGGGGTGTCCTTGGATTGTTGCAGGACCTTCGTGTCGAAGTCCTTCTCGGTCACTTCGAATACAAACGGCGACGTGCTCATGACGGCCTCACATTGGAGCGGGTGTTGTCATCATTCTAAGAACCCTGGGACGCACGTGCCGCCCGCGTGTCGCTTCCTTCATACAAAATCGATAAGGAATTGTGGATCACGGCACGTCGGGCTTACGCTCCGACGCTCGCCGTTGACGCTCCGACGCTCGCCAGCGACCAGGGACATCCCCATGCCGCAACCACGCGTCCTTATCCTCCGCGCCCCCGGCGCCAATTGCGACGTCGAAGCGCAATTCGCCTTCGAGCAAGCCGGCGGCCTGGCCGAGCGCCTGCACATCAACCGGCTGCGCGAGAATCCCAAGCTGCTGCACCAGTATCAAATCCTCGTCATCCCCGGCGGGTTCGCGTACGGCGACGACGTGGCCGCGGGCAAGATTCTCGCCAATCAGTTGCAGCATTTCCTCGGCGACGCGTTGCGCCGTTTCCGCGACAGGGAGAAGCTCATCCTCGGCATCTGCAACGGCTTCCAGGTGTTGCTCAAGGCCGGCATGATCATGCCGCCCGATGACGATGGGCCGCTGGCCACGCTGGCGCACAACGCCCACGGCCGCTTCGAGGACCGCTGGATTTTCATGCAGGCCACGGCGGGGCGCTGCGTGTTCCTGAAGGGCTATCAGCGCCTGCACCTGCCGATCGCGCATGGCGAGGGCAACTTCGTGTGCCGGCAGGAATGGATCCTGAAGGGGCTGGAGCAGGCCGGGCAGATCGTGCTGCGCTACGTCGATTCGGAAGGCAAGCCGGGGCCGTTCCCGATCAATCCCAACGGCTCGCAGGGCGACGTCGCGGGCGTGTGCGATCCGTCGGGGCGGGTGCTGGGCTTGATGCCGCACCCCGAGCGGCACGTGCTGCCGACGCAGCATCCGCAGTGGACGCGCCACGGTCTGGCGCCGGAAGGCGACGGCCTGCGTTTGTTCCGCAACGCGGTGGAGCACTTCCGGTGAACGTGGGTAGAACGCCGATCCTGTCCGACCGATTCCGCCAAGCCGGACAGAATCGGAGTTCTATCCCACACGCAACGCGGCGCATTGCGAACGCCTGCCGCGGGCGGTATGCTCTGATTCATGTCCGAGGCGACCAGCAGTTCGAGACGCGCGGCCACTTCTTCGCCGCCGCCGTCGAGATCGGCGGCGACGCCGAGCGCCGCGCTTACGTGGAGCAGGCGTGCGCCGGGGACGCCGACTTGAAGCGGCGCGTCGAAGAGATG
>JAKEET010000177.1 GCA_022616435.1 Gemmataceae bacterium | reverse complement strand
GTAATACGTGAAGCCTCTGGATTCAACGACTTATCCGTCCGCCCGCGAGGGTCGGGGAGCGGTTCGGCAACGGCGATTGCGTTATTCCGCCTTGACCGCCTTCGCCTCCGGGTTGGCGACCGGCGGCAGGGTGGCGAGGTAGGCGGCGATGGCCTGGCGGTCGGCATCGGTCAGCTTGCTGGTGCTGGTCTCCACCACTTCCCCCATGACCGAGCCGACGAAATCGCCGTCGGGAAGCTGCCCGGTGCGCAGCACGCGGAGCACGTCCGCCGACGACCAGGTGCCGATGCCGGTGTCGGTATCCGGCGTGATGTTCGGGACCTTTTCGCCCTCCGGCCCATCGGGGGTGCCGGAGTACGCCGCGGACGTGTCCGAGCCGCCGAGCCAGCCGCGCGGCGTATGGCATTCGCCGCAATGGGCCAGCGCCTCGACGAGGTAGGCGCCGCGGTTCCAATCCGCGCTTTTCGCCGGATCGGGCGCGAACGCGCCTTCGGTGAAGTTGAGCTGTTTCCAGAACCAGACCGAGAAGCGCCAGCCGAAGGGGAAATCGATCTCGTGCTCGCGGTCCGCCTGCGCCACCGGCGGCAGCGAGAAGATGTAGGCCTTGAGGTCGAGGATGTCCTGGTCCGTCATCTTGGTGAAGGACGGATAGGGGAAGGCGGGGAAATAGTGGTCGTCCTCGGGCGACACGCCTTCACGCAGGGCGCGGATGAAATCGGCGTCGGTCCAGCGGCCGATGCCGGTTTCCGGGTCGGCGGTGATGTTGGGACTGTAGAAGGTGCCGAACGGCGTCGCCAGGGGCCGCCCGCCAGCCAAGGGCGGCCCCTTCGCCTTCACGTTCGTGTGGCAGCTGCCGCAGTCGGCCGCCGTGAAGATGTAGGCGCCGCGATCGATCTGCGCCTGATCGGCATGGCCGGGCGTCGCCCAACAGACGAGCGCGACCGCGGGCGCGAGAGCCGTGAGGCGCAGGCGGCCCGCCGGTCGCAATGTCCTGCCTACTCCTGCTTCTGGCGGAACTTGGAGTGACAGCCGCCGCAGCCGTCCTTGCCCATCGCGCCGAACGCATCGGCGATCTGCTGCTTGTCGCCGCCGCCGGCGGCTTCCTCGAGCGCGCCGGCGAGCTCGCCGAGCTTGTCGGCGGAGGCCTTGAAGCCGTCGAAATCGTCCCAGATCTCCTTCTTCGCCGCCGTCTTCGCGACGTTGTCGTCGATGCTGGTGCCGGCCGGGAACAACTCGGCGATCTGGCCCGCGGACGTCTTCAGGTCCGCGGCGTGCTTGCCGACATCCTCCGCCGTGCCGGTGCCGGACTCGACGAACTCGCTGATCGCCTTGGCGGCCTTGCCCTGCCCCTTCATCAGCTCCTGACGCTCCTTGATGGTGTCGGCCGGACTCATTTGGGCGGTCTGGACGGTGGCTGCGTCGCCGGCGGCGACCACGGCGTATCCGCCCATGCCGACAAGCGTTGCGACGACCGCGGATCCCGCGACGAGAATGATCTTACGGCTGCAGCTCATGCGTTGCCTCTCCATTGTTCCAGTGCTGACGTGCGTTCCCCTTGCGAAGGCAGGGTATGCCGGTCTCAGATTGCGCCAATGTCGAAGCCCCGACGATTGACATAGCATGCCCGAACGTTAACAACAGCCCAGGGATGGTGAATATTTCATGGCCGCGATCGGTTCCGTCTGCGTCTATTGCGGGTCGTCGATGGGTGCGAGTCCGCGCTATCGGGAGGTCGCCCGGGCCCTCGGCCGCGCGCTGGCCGCGCATGGCATCCGGCTGATCTTCGGCGGCGGCGGAATCGGCCTGATGGGCGAGGTGGCCGATGCCGTCATGGCCGCGGGCGGGCAGGCGATCGGCGTGATTCCGGATCTGCTGCAGAAGCGGGAGAAGGGTCACCGCGGCATCACCGAGCTGTGCGTCGTCGCCAGCATGCACGAGCGCAAGAACCTGATGTTCGAACTCTCGGACGCCTTCGTCATCCTGCCGGGCGGCTTCGGCACGCTCGACGAAGCCTTCGAGATGATGACCTGGCGGCAGCTGGGAATGCACGACAAGCCGATCCTGTTCCTCAACATGGACGGCTACTGGGACCCCCTCGACCAGCTCGTCGACCACTTCATCCGCGAAGGCTTCGTGGCCGAATCCGGTCGCCGGTTGTTCGCCATGGCAACACGCGTCGAGGACGTGATTCCGATGTTGATTCATGAGCCGACCGTTGCGGTGGCAACGCCGGTGGAGCGGCTGTAGGTCCCTCCCCTACTCCCGCAGCACGCACTTGCGGTAGAGGTCGCTGAGGCGGCCCTGGGGGTCGTATTTCACCTTGAGCCGGTCATATGTCGGCCTGTCGAACACGGTCCAGAACTCGTCCGGTTCGTAAAACGAATCGGAGTACAGCGACTTGAGGCCGCCGAGCCCGGCGAGCTTGCGCTCGATCAGACGGTTGAAGTGGCCGCGCGGATGGACCGTGCGGCCGCGCACCTCGCTCCAGAAGCCGAAATTGACGTAGAGCGCGTTGCGGTCGATCGGCCACAGGCTGTAGGGCCGGGCGGGATCGGGAGCGCGGAAGGGGCAGATCCAAACCGGCTTGATACGGATCTCGCGCTGGAAGAAATCCAGGAAATCCGGCGCGCGGTCGATCGGCAGGTCGACGTCCTGGATCACCTGCTCGGCATGGATTCCCGTCAGCCGATCGAGCTTGTTGCTCAAGCGCCAGCGGCGATTGAGGCGCAGCAGCTTCATATAGGTGTCGGAGTTGAGCCGGCGGCGGCCGACCAGCCGGCGCACCGTCGGGTTCTGGACGAGGAAGACGCTCGAGCACCAGAACCAGTCGGTGTCCCACCTCCAGATGTAGTCGAGCGTCTTCAGGCAATCCTGCTCGCGCTCGCGGATCGAGCGGTAGTAGATGTTCATGAAGGTGTAGTCGCTGGCGTAGGGCGCTTCGTCCACGAACCGGCCGATCGACAGGTACATCTCGTCGGGCGCGAAGACGACGCCGTCGACGAAGTCGACCGGATCGGCGCACCACCTCGCGAGGTCCAGAAAGAACGCCCGGGGCTCGCGATGACGGACGTGGGTGAGCGCGACGTAGGGCTTGGCCGGGAAGACCCTGGCCTTGACCCGCAGGGCGTAGCCGAGCGTGCCGTAGGAATTGGGGAAGCCGAAGAAGAGGTCGCTGTGGGCATTGGTCGGCGTGCACGTCACGACGTCGCCGCCGGCCAGCAGCACCTCCAGCTCCTCGACGGTGTCGTGCACGAGGCCGAATTTGAAGGACGACGCCTCGATGCCGAGGCCGGAAACGGCGCCGCCGATGGTGATCGCCTTGAGCTGCGGCACGGCGCCGGGAAGCACGCCCTTGGCGAAGGTCGCCGCCGCGAGCGTGCCATAGCTGGTCATGCCTTCGGCATCGACGACGCCGGCGGCGCTGTCGACATCGAGGACCCGGTTGAGCCGGCGGACGTCGATACGCCCGGCCGTGTGCGGTGCCCGGTCTCGGAACAGATTCGACGTGTCCTTGCGGAGACGCAGCGACCCGCCCCCGCCGGCGCGCAGCTGGCCGACGAGCGCCGCCACGTTCGCCTTGTGGGTCTCCATGCCCTTCCCTGCCGTCGACACCGGACGTTCCCTCCTATTGACGATGTCGGCGCCAATTGCAAGGATCGCCGGTGGTCATGTTCCGCCGGATCTTCTCCGCCATCGTTGGGTATTTCGTCAGCCGCGCCGGAACGTACCGAATGCGGGTGACGTACGCCGACGGCAGCAGCCGCAGCTTCTACGACGGCGGCGGCGAGCCCGATATCCACATCGTCTTCAAGACCGCGCGCGCCGAGCGGCGGGCGGTGGTGCAATTCTACCAGGGCCTGATCGAAGCCTATATCGACGAGGAAGTGGATATCCTCGGCGAGCAGCCCTTCCGCAAGCTGGTCGAGATCGCCGACGTGATCCTCGAGAATCCGACCGGGCGCCGCGGCCGCGCCGCCGCGATCTTCGGCAAGAACCCGATCGTGTGGGCGAGACAGCGCATGCAGGAGCGGCGCCAGAACAACAACAGTTTTGCCCAGGCCAAGCAGAACGCCATCCACCACTACGGCCTAGCGCCGGCATTCTACGAACGCCTGCTCGGCGACACCGTCGGCTATTCCGAGGGCTATTGGCCGGCAGGGACGGAAACCCTGAACCAGGCCAAGCACAATCTGTACGATCATATCGCCCGCAAGCTGCACATCGAACGCGGCCACAAGGTCGTCGAGGTCGGCGCCGGCTGGGGGTACCTGCCTCTTTTGATGGCGCGCGACTACGGCGCCGAGGTAACGGTGTACAATCCGATACCCGTCCAGAACGGCTACATGCACAAGCGCTTCGCGCGCCACGGCTTCGGCGACTCGATCCGCATCGTCGAGAAGGACCACCGCGAGCTGGCGGGGGAGCCGAACGCCTATGACCGCTACGTCTCCATCGGCGTCTACGAGCATGCCGGCAAGGACGGCTGCCGCGACTGGATCGAGAGCATCGTCGCGACGCTGAAACCCGGCGGACTCGGGCTGATCTCGACCACCGCCAAGATGCGCGAGGAGATGACCGACTACCTGACGCTCAAATACGTCTTCCCCGGCGGCCGCGTCCCGAGCCTGCCCCGCACCTTGGGCATCATGCGCGATTGCGGCCTGACCGTCCTCGACATCGAGAACCTGTGGCCGCACTACGCGCGGACGGCACGCTGCTGGCTCCGCACGCTCGATCGCGACTGGGCGAACATCCAGACAATCGATCCTGCGGTGTTCACCGAGCGGTTCCGCCGGATCTGGACCATGTATCTGTCGGGCATCACCAACACCTTCCGCACCAATCTGGAGCTGGTGCACATCCTGTTCATGAAGGGCCGGGACGAAGCCGCCTACAGCTGGGATCGCCACTACATGTATCGGGACTGGCGGGTGAAGAGCGAGGCGGAGATCGACTTCCTCAAGTAGTTCCGGCGGTCTTGCACGGCTGCCGAACGATGATATGTTCGCGCGCCGGTCCCCCATCCAGCCCTGCGGAAAGAGCAACCTCATGACGAAGATCAAGGTGGTCCATCCGATCGTCGAACTCGACGGCGACGAGATGACGCGGATTATCTGGGCCTTCATCAAGGAAAAGCTGATCCTGCCCTACCTCGATGTTGATCTGAAATACTACGACCTGGGCATCGCGAGCCGCGATGCCACGGAGGACAGGATCACGATCGACGCCGCCAACGCCATCAAGAAGTTCGGCGTCGGCGTGAAGTGCGCGACGATCACGCCCGACGAGGCGCGGGTGAAGGAATTCAACCTCAAGAAGATGTGGAAGTCGCCGAACGGCACGATCCGCAACATCCTCGACGGCACCGTCTTCCGGCAGCCGATCATCTGCAAGAACGTGCCGCGGCTGGTGCCCGGCTGGACGCAGCCGATCGTCATCGGCCGCCACGCCTTCGGCGACCAGTACCGGGCGACCGATATGATCATCCCCGGCCCCGGCAAGCTGGCGATTCGTTTCCAGCCGGCGGGCGGCGGCCAGGCGATCGAGCACGAGGTGTTCGATTTCCCCGGCGCCGGCGTGGCGCTCGGCATGTACAACCTCGACGATTCGATCCGCGGGTTTGCCCGCGCCTGCCTGAACTTCGGGCTGACGCTGGGCTGGCCGGTCTATCTGTCGACCAAGAACACCATCCTCAAGACCTATGACGGCCGCTTCAAGGACATCTTCCAGGAGGTGTTCGACAAGGAGTTCGCGGCGCCGTT
>JAKEET010000176.1 GCA_022616435.1 Gemmataceae bacterium | reverse complement strand
GGTGTTCCTGGTCGTCGCCATGGTCTGGGAAACCCCGGCGACCGAGGGATCGTGAGGGACGAGCGTCGGGGCGTCAGCCCGACGTGGACGTGTGGGGGGCGCGCGTCGGGGCGTCAGCCCGACGTGGACGGGGGGGGGGCGCGGATGGCGGATACTGGCCAAAGCGAGGGAGGCGGACACGTCGGGCTTCCGCCGCGACGCTCGCCGGCTTCCAGCTGCATTGCTCTTGTGCAATCCGCACAGCTGCTTATAATCTTCCCTGCCCAACGCTTCCGAATCGACATCCTGTTGCAGGGAGGCAAGTCCCATGAGCACGACGCTCACGAGCATGACGCTCAATCTCGTCGATCACCTGCTCCACTCCGCCCGCAATCTGCATGAGCACGGCCAGCACCAGGCCGCCGCCAAGGTCCTGACCCGGTTGACCGCCCTGGGCGATGTGCCGCGCGACATCGCCCAGGAGGCCCACGTCCGCCTGGCGGAGATTCACCTGCACCACGACCGGCCCAAGCAAGCGCGCCGCCACCTGACCGTGGCGCTGGCGCACGATCCCGATTGCCCGCACTACCATTACTTGCTGGCGGTCGCGGTGGAGGACGATCCGAATGGCGATCCGAAGCGGGCGGCCGTCCACTACCGCCGCGCCCTGCGTCTCGATCCGGACCATGCCGATTATCAATGCGATTACGGCCTGTATGCGATCCGCAACGGCAAGACGCGCGCCGGCGTGACCGCGTTGCGCCGCGCCGCGAGGCTGGCGCCCGATGAGCCCGCGATCTTGAGCCGGGTCGTCGACGGATTGCGGCAAGCCGGCCGGGCTGGTGAAGCCAAGCAACTGCTGCGGGCGGCGCTGTTCCGCCATCCGCGCGACCGGCGCTTCCGCGATCTGTGGATCCGGCATCAATTCGATGTGTTGCACGCCGCCCAGAACCAAGCGAACGATCGCTATGCCACCGTCGGTGATGAACCCGTCATCCTGCGCTTCCCGGGCCCCAAGCGCCGCCTGCGGCAACACGGGACGAAGACGCTCCGCATCGACGGCCCGGAGGAACCCCGCGGCCCCAAGACGCTGCCGTTCCACGTCATCCGCAAGAAGGACGCGTAAGAGATCTTGGCTTGCCGTTTCGCGTTCGCACCAGGACTTCAGCGACAGAATCCCACCCGCCTCACCGCGGCTTGCGCAGCTTCGTCAGCGGCCCCAGCGCCAGCGTCGCCATCTCCGTGAACGGATAGCGATCGAGCACCTGGCGGAGCTTCTTCGCCGTGACTGCTTCAAACGCCTTCAACTCATCATCCATGCTGCGGTACTCGCCGAGATACGTCCACGCCATGCCCAGCGCCTGCATGCGCCCCATGGGCCGTTCACTGGCCCGGACGATGCGCGACAGCACCTTGCTCTTGGCCTGGGCCAGCTCGGCGGCGCTGACGCCGTCCGCCTGGATTTGCCGGAAGATGCCGCGGAGGATGCTCAGGTTCTTCTGCGTCTGCTCGGGGGCGCAGCTCAGCGACGTGAAGAACGAGCCGGTCCCCTCGTAATCGTGGAACGACACGTCCGCCGAATCCGCCAGTCCCGGATCGACCAGGGCCCAGTGCAGGCGGCTGCCCGTGTCGTCGCCGAGGATCATGGCGAGCACATCGGCCGCGTGCCGCAACGGGGCGTTCGCGGCCGGCGCCGGCGAGATCAGAAACACGTGCTCCTGCTGCACCTTGTCCTTGGGCACCACGCGAAATGACTCATGGCCCGGGGCGGGACGGATCCCCTTGCGCGGGGCCTTGCCGCTGGGCCAGGCGCCGCAGTGCTGCTGGATCAAGTTCACCAGCTCGGGCCAGTCGAAGTTCCCCGCCGCCGCGACCGTGATGTTTGGTCCGATGTAGCGCCGATCGTAGTACGCCTGCATCTGGTCGCGCGTCAGCCCCTGGATGCTGGCCACGCTGCCGAGCACGCTGTTGCCCAGCGGATGATCGGCGAAATAGGCCTTCTTGGCGTGATCGTAGGCGCACCACATCGGCTGATCTTCGTACATGGCGATCTCTTCCAGGATCACCTTCTTCTCGCCGTCGAAGTCCTCGCCGCGCAGGCTGGGCCGCAGGATGTCGGCCAGGATGTCCACGGCCTGCGGCACGTACTCCGGCAGCACGGCGGCGTAGAAGACCGTGTTCTCTTCGCTGGTGAAGGCGTTGTAGTTGGCGCCGATCCGGTCGAAGTCGCAGTTGACGTCGAACGACGTGCGCCGCGGCGTCCCCTTGAACACCATGTGCTCGAGGAAATGCGACACGCCGGAGACGTCCGGCGCTTCGTCGCGCGCCCCGGTGCGCACGAAGAACCCCAGCGCCACCGACCGCGCCGACGGGCTGATCTCGCCAATCACGTTGAGTCCATTGTCGAGCGTGTGCTGCTGGAAAGACACGTGCGATCTCCCGAGGTGATGACCTGTCCACGGCGAGCAAGCTCGCCGGCTAAATGACTTTTGGCCGTGAACTCTCCTACTTCAGCGCTGTTGGACCCAGGGTGACCACGGTCATGTCCCGCGGCGGATGTTTCTTGACGTAGGAAACGATCTGCTCCGGAGTCAGCCCGTCGATCGCCGCCTGAACCTCCTCGACTGGCCGCACCCGGCCGAGGTAGTACCAGTCCGACGCCAGGGCGCCGGCCCGTGCCGAGGTCGATTCCTCTTGCATGATGACGGACGACTTCAGGCCGGCCCGCACACGCTCGACTTCCTCGGCGGTCACGCCCTTGGCCAGGCGCTTCAGCTCGACCACGGTCACGTCGAGCGTCTCCTGGGCGCGTTCGTTCGTGGTCCCGGCATAGGCCAGCACGCACGCGCGATCCTTGAATGTCTGGTAGCTGGCCCACACGGCGTAGCACAGGTTCCGCTTCTCGCGCACCTCGGTGAACAGCCGCGAGCCCATGCCGCCGGACAGCACCTGCACCGCGCCCTGGGCGGCGTAGTAATCCGGATGGCCGAACGGCACGCTCGGATAGGCGATGGCGATCTGCGTTTGCGCCGTGTCCTTCGCCACGTGGCCGCGGCCGTTGACGGCCTTCGTCAGCTTGAGTGCCGGCGAGGCCGGCGCCTGCCAGTCGCCGAACAGGCGCTCGATCTGGTCCTTGAGCCTGGGCCAGTCGATGTTCCCGGCCACCGACACGATCATGCCCTGCGGGCCGAACGTGCGTTCGTAGTGCTTGCGGACCGAGGCCGGCGTGATCCGTTTCAGGGTCTGCGGCGTGCCGCGGCGATCGCGGCCCAGCGGCAACGGCCAGTGCCGCCGCCGCAGCTCGACCATGACCATCGACTTGTAGTCGTCTTGCAGGGCCTGCAAATCCTGCAGCGCCAGGGCCCGCACCGGCTCGAGCTCGTCCTTGGGCAGGTGCGGCCGGCGCAGGATGTCGGCGTAGATCTCCAGCGCGGCCGGGATGTTGCTGGCCAGGGTAGCGCCCCAGAAGCGCTGGTGCAGCTGGCCGACGCTCTCGTCGCGATCGACGCCGAGGTTGTCCAGGGCAAGGCTCAGCGCCCGGCTGTCGCGCTCGCCGGCGCCGCGCGTGATCATCTCGGACAGGACCGACGCCACGCCGACTTCGTTGTCCGGATCGTACACACAACCCGCCGGCACGAGAAAGTTGAGCGCCGCCGAGCGGACGTGGTCCATGCGCTCGGCCAGGAGCGTCAGGCCGTTGTCGAAGGTATGGTGATAAATCTGTTGGGACATGGTGTCGCTTTCAGAATCCCTCGGTGTCATCCTCGGCTTCAGCCACCGCGTCGGCGATGACTTGATACGGAAGCTTGAAACCGGGGAGCAGCTTGGTCGTGCAGTTGCCGCCGGGACCAACACGCTTTTCGGACCAATCCGACTTGCCGCGCGTCAGCAGCAGGACCTGTTCCCGCTTCGGATCGACAATCCAGTATTCCTTGACTCCCAAGGTCCAATATTCGACACGCTTCTCGATGTAGTCGCGATCGGCGGAGCGCTCCGAGACGACTTCGATGACGAACTCCGGAATCCAGGTCCGCCACAGCGCACGGTTCTTCGGCCCTTTCGGCTTGGTGAAATAGGCGGCCAGGTCGGGGTGACGCTCACTTTCCCATGCAGGCATAAGGAGCTTGCACTCCATGCTGCTGAGAATCAAATGGATCCGACCGGGATGGGTGGTCTTGTAGGCACTCAGAACATCACGAATGGCGGCCACAACGAGTGCATGGAGGTAGTTGGCGACTTCCGACACGGTGATGTACCCCCGCGACAACTCATAATGGTAGCCTGCGACCGTGTCGGCGAACTCGAACGCCTTGAGCGACATCTTGCGCCCATGGTCGTTCGGGCCGATCTTGACCTGCCGTCGGGCTTGCCGTCGGGTTGCGGTGAGCATGATGTGGTTTTCGCCTGCCTTCGGGAGTATTCCATTATACTCACAACCACCAGTCGATTTCCGGCGTTGCCGCCGCCGCGGCGAGGGCGTCGACCGCCTTGTACAGCGTGCGGCGGCAGCGAAACCCGAGCCGGCGATACAGCCGTACGGCGGCGCCGTTCTGGGCGGTGACTTCGAGCGCCGCCCGGCCCAGGCCCGCCTGCCGGAAACCGACCATCGCCTTGAGCATGAGGGCCGTGCCGATGCCGCGGCCGCGATACGCCGGAATCACCCCCAGGTTCTGAACGACCCCCGCGCCCAGCCGATCGCTGATTCCCTGGATGGTCCCGCACGGGACGCCGTCGTGAATGATCAGCCAGGTCGCCGCCGCGCAGAAACCGGGGCGGCGCCAGATGTCGCGCATCAGCCGCAGGCAGCCTTCGTAGTTGCTCAGGTTGGGGAAGATCACGCCGTCCACTTCGTTATGGAAGCTCTGTTGCTTGGCGCGGGCGTGCTGCTCCAGCAGGTCCTCCCGCCACGGCAGCCATGCGAACCCGAGCGGCAGCTCCGGCACGGTTGGGACCGACGCCAGCAGGTCCGCCTCCATCCGGAAACGCTTGAAATACGTGATCCCCTGCTGCACGTCGTCGGCAATCATCGTGCACCCAACTCGCCGGCCCTGGGAGAAGATCACAATCTATCATAACGAGGACGGGATTCAAAGTGGCAAGCCATGCCATTCTAGATAGACTGGATGTGTTCAATCCGCCTTCCGTCCCTCCAGATGCCTCACCACCTCCGCCACCGGCGTCACGTCCGCCAGGTCGATGTCGATGTCGAGCAAGAATACCTCGTGCATCAACTCGCAGCGTTCGCCGACTGCTTCGCGCGGCACGATGACGCGAAAGCTGTCGGTGGCGTCGCGGCAGGTGGCGTAGACGCAGTGGCTGGTGCTCACGCCGGTGACGATCAAGGTGTCGATGCCCAGGGCCGTGAGCATGTCGGAGAGGTTGGTCCCTTTGAAGGCCGAGGCGTAGCGCTTCATGATCAGCTTTTCGGTCGGACGCCGGCCCAGACGCGGGTCGAGCTGGAAGAACGCGCCCGGATCGGCCGGCAGGTCCATCTTCAGCTTCAGGTCGTGCGGGCTGGGCGGATGGGCCGGGTCGTGGGCGAAGCTCGTGAAGAACACCGGGACCTGCGCCTGGCGGGCCGCTTGCAGCACCCGGCAGGTGGCGTTGACGACCGCGTCGAGGTTGCTGCCGATCTGCTTCTTGGGATCGAGCCAGTACGCGGCCAGGTCGATCACGATGACCGCGGGTTTCGTCCCGAAGCCGGCGCGGCCGGCCCAGCCGCGCTTGACGTAGCACTCACGCAAATGACGCAGGTGCGCCTTCAGCGGCCCGCGCAGGTCGTCGGGCAAGGCCAGGTCGCTTGAACCGAACCCGCACCGTTCACGCTCGCTCATGGTGACATCCTTCACTTCGGAAGTCTTGGTGTGGTTCGCTCGCCCAATTTCCTCTCGCCCAGGTTCGTCTTCAACCACTCGTCCACTTCCTGCGGCCTGAACCCGCCCGGGCCGGGGCCGCCGCGATAGGCGATGCGGCCGTCGACGCCGACGACGAACATGCGATCGGGCCAGCCGGCATACGCCAGGTTGGCCTTGTTGTCTTCGCGGTCGATCACGGTCGGCACCGACAGCTTCAGGGCGGTCAGGCAGATCTCGGCGTTCTCGACGCGGTGGTCGAGCGAATCGGTCTGCGTGATTTTCTTGAGGACCTCCTTCCCCGACTCCGGAATGAACAGGACCGAATCCGGGTGGGCTTCACGAATGTAGACCAGCACGAACTCGGCTTGCTGCTTGTAAGCCTGGTAGAGCTTCTCGAGGTCGCCAGACTGGCGACGGAACGGCGGTCAGGTGTAGCTGGCGAAGATCAGCACCACCGGCTTCTTGCCCTGGAAGCTCGACAGCTTCACCTCGCCTTTGCCGTTGACCAGCGGCAGGGTGAAGTCCGGGGCCGGGTCGCCGACCTTGAGCTTGTCGGCGATGCGCTCGCCCTTCGCTGCCGGCGTGATGACCTCGCCGGGACGGCCGCCTTTCTTCTTGGGCGGCGGCGACAGCTCGTCGCGGTCGATCATGCCGTCCTTGTTGCGATCGAGCCGCTCCAGGGCCTTCTCGAGGGCCTTGGCGGCGTTGTTCCGCTCGTCTTTGGACAGCTTGCCGTCGCCGTTGGCGTCGAGCAGCCGGAACAAGGCGTCGCCGGGCGTCGCAGCGGCGCCCGGTTGCCCGAAGCGGCCGGCGAGCTTTTCCAGCTCGGCGCGGTTGAGCTTGCCGTCGCCGTTGGCGTCCATCTGCGCGAAGCGCTCACGCATGCGGTCGGGCAGCTCATTCGCCTCCAGCACGCCGTCGTTGTTCTTGTCGAACTGCTTGAGCATTTGTGCCGGGTCGAACTTCTTCTTGAACTCCTTCTTGCGCTCCCGGACGCCGTCCTGCCCGAAGGTCAGGGCGGCGGCCGCGAGCAGCAGTGAGACGGTTGCGAGGTAGATTCGAGCCATCGACCAATCCTCCACGAAAGGCGTTAGGGCTGCGCAGCCATCGACCACGCGCCGCGAGTCGTTTCATTCTAACACCGTCCGATAGAGGAAGTTGCGATGCGCCTTTCCGGTTGCCCTCGAAATCTCGGCATTTTCGCGGCCCTCTTGCTTTTCCGCGGACGGCGCCTACCATGCCAACGCTGCCAAAACGCATCCCTGAGACGCATCATGATCCGGCCGCGGCTTCACTTCCGACTTTGCTTCGCGCCTGCCGCCGCCCTGCCCTCCCTTTCCTACCAGCGCGGATTCTCCTGACGGTAACCCCATCGCTTCGGCGTGACCGCGCTTGGCTCTTCTCGCTCTTCCGTCCTCACGGCGATCCGTGTTTGACACGGCCGCGCGACGTTGCCGGCCACAATCTGTTGCTCAATAACCTGGAGAGACTTCGATGAAGCGTATGCATGTCCTTGCCACGGTGTGTGCCACGTTGGCGTGCGCCGCGATGGCGGGCTTGGCCCTGGCCCAGGCCGGCGCCCAGGCCGGCGGCCGCACCGCCACGATCGTGGTCCGCGTTCCCGCCGATGCCTCGGTGACCATCGGCGGTGAAAAAACGGCGCAGGCCGGCGTCGAGCGCCGCTACACCACGCCCGAGCTGGTTCCGGGTTTCACGTACTCCTACGTCATCGAGGCGCGCTGGACCGAAGGCGGCCAGGAAGTGAAAGCGTCGCGCAAGGTCCAGTTCGCCGCGGGTCAAACGACGACGGTCGAGCTTACGGCCGGCCAAGTCGCCGCGCAGCCGAAGACCGAGCCCAAGACCCAACCCAAGACGGCGCCCAAGACCGCGAAGGTGCAGCCCAAGACCGAGCCGAAGACCGCGAAGGTCGAGCCGAAGACCAGCCCGGCCCCCGCGCTCAAGACCGGCAAGTCGCGCACGTTCCTGTTCACCTACGGCGGCGCGGTGACCGGCCTCAAGCCCGGCCAGGCGGCCAAGATCTGGCTGCCGGTGCCGGTGGACACCGCCGAGCAATCGATCGCCATCGACAAGAAGGAGCTGCCCGGCACCGAGCAGATCGGCAAGGACAGCCAGTACGGCAACGCCATCCTGTTCGTGCAGGGGAAGGCCGACGCCAAGGGCGAGGTCCCGTTCAAGATCACGTACAAGGTGACGCGTCGGGAAGTGAAGACCGACGTCCAGGCCAATCTGGTGCTCAAGGCCAAGGAGGCGGAAGCGAAACTGATGCGTTTCCTGCAGCCCGACGCCAAGGTGCCGATCGCGGGCAAGCCGCTCGACCTGCTCAAGGAGAACCTGAAAGGGAAGAAGCTCCCCGGCGAACAGTACGCGGCGGCCAAGGTGCTGTACGACGTGGTCAACACCCACATGAAGTACAGCAAGGAAGGCAAGGGCTGGGGCCAGGGCGACTCGGTGTGGGCCTGCGACAGCAAGTTCGGCAACTGCACCGATTTCCACAGCCTGTTCATCAGCATGGCCCGCGGCCACAAGATCCCGTCGAAGTTCGAGATGGGCTTCCCCATCCCGCCCAAGCGCGGCGACGGCGTCGTCGGCGGCTACCACTGCTGGGCCTGGTTCCTCCCCGACGGCAAGGGCTGGGTGCCGGTCGACATCTCCGAGGCCAACCGGTTCCCCGAGATGCGCGAGTACTACTTCGGCAACCTGACCGAGGATCGCGTCCAGTTCACCACCGGACGCGACATCGACCTCGTGCCGCGCCAGGACGGCCCCGCCCTGAACTTCTTCATCTACCCCTACGTCGAGGTAAACGGCGCGGCCTACCCGGCCGACAAGGTGCAGCGCTCGTTCTCCTACAAGGACCTGTAACCGATTCCTGCAGGTGGGTGGAGTCTTCGGGACCCACCCGGACCGGACCATCGTGCCGCAGGGCGTTCGGCGCCGCCTCCCCGGGGCCGAACGCGCTGCGGCTAAACTTTTTGATGGGGGTTCATATATCAGTCGTTGCCGAAGCGGGTCGCAGCTGTCGTCCGCGACCAGGGAAAACACTCAAGTCACTGTCATGGGGGAAACAGCTTATGCAACGATTCATTCCATGCGCCGTGCTGGCCCTTGCGGCCGTCGCCGGGGCGGCGCTGGCGCAAACCAGGTCGGGAACCGTCATCGTCAGGGTCCCGGCCGACGCCGTCGTCACGGTCGGCGGCGAAAAGACAACGCAGAAGGGCACGGAGCGGCGCTTCGTGTCGCCGGCGCTCGAGCCTGGGACGTACTCGTACCAGGTCGAAGCGACCTGGACCGAGGGCGGCAAAGAAGTCAAGGTGTCCAAGAAAGTAACGCTCGAGGCCGGCAAGACCGCCACCCTTGACTTGCGGTCGAAGAAGGAAGTGAAGACCCAGGTTCCGTCCAAACCGATGCCGAAGGGGGAAAAGCAGCCGAGCAAGGAAGCCGGGAAGAAACCCGCGGGCAAGAAACCGATCGAGGAGAAGAAGCCGGAGGTGAAGCCGGCGCCGAAGCAAGAGCTGATCGCGCCGAAGGAGCTTGGCTTCGTGCCGCTCTTCAACGGCAAGGACCTGAGCGGCTGGAAGACCGTGCCGGAAACGGGCGAGCCGTTCACGGTCAAGGAGGGCGTGATCGTGGTGGCGGGCAAGCCCGCCGGTTACTTCTACACCGGCAAGAGCTACAAGAATTACATCCTCCGCTTCGACTGGAAGTTCATCAAGAGCGGCAACAGCGGCCTGCTCGTCCACATCCAAGCCCCGCACAAGGTCTGGCCCAAGAGCGTCGAAGTGCAAGGCCAGCAGTCCGATCACGGCCGCATCTTCGCGATCGGCGGCGCCAGCGGCAAGTTCACGGTGAGCAAGGAAAACCAGAAAAAAGCCATCAAGATCGGCGACTGGAACACGACGGAGGTCGTCAGCAAGGACGGCGCGCTCACCAGCAAGATCAACGGCATCGAGATCAGCACCGGCAAGGGCAACTTGACCGACGGGCCGTTCGGCTTCCAGTCGGAAGGTACCGAGCTGCACTTCAAGAACATCCGCATCAAGGCGCTGCCCGACTCGGCGCCGTCGGACAAGAAGGGCGAAGTCCAGGTGCGGAATGCCGTCGCCGCGGTGAAGGTGAGAATCGCGGCGCAACCCGCGGTGGCCGCGCGAGCCGCCGTGGCTGCCGGCGGCGGCGAAGGCTGGAAGGACCTGTTCAACGGCAAGAACCTGAAGGGCTGGAAGTTCTTCCTGAACGCGAAGGACGCCGATCCGGCCAAATCGTTCATCGTCAAGGACGGCGAGATCCAGGTGCCGGGCTTCCCCAACGGCTATTTCTACACCGACAAGAGCTACAAGAACTACGTGCTCACCTACGACTGGACCTATCCCAAGGACCAGCCGGCCAAGACGACGATGAACAGCGGCTGCCTGGTGCACATCCAGCCGCCGCACAAGGTCTGGCCCAAGAGCGTCGAGCCGCAGGTCCGCTACAAGGACCACGGCAAGTTCTTCTTCATCGGCTTCGGCAAGGATTCGAAGACCGAGCAGAAGTTCGACGAGGCGGCCCAGCAGAAGGCCCTGAAGCCGAGCTACGAATGGAACACCACGGAAGTGACCTGCAAGGCCGACGGCTCGATCACCGTGAAGATCAACGGCACGCTGGTCAACCAGGGCAAGAGCGAGCTGACCGAGGGCCCGATCGGCTTCCAATCCGAAGGGGCCCGCATCCATTTCAAGAACATCAAGATCAAGATGATGGATTGACGGACGTCGCCGCTTGCGGCTTAGCGTTCGCTTCGAAGCCGCAAGCGGCGTCACTTCTTGTCGGCGCCGCCTCTTCGGGCGGCGTCGATTTCCAGCTCGAGTTTCAACAAGTCTTTCAGGAGCACTTCGCGCTGTCGCTGGAGCGCGTCCAGCCGTGCGGGACTGTCGTAAATCGGATTCGCCTGGCCCACCTTCAGGAACTCGCCGCCGGTCAGCTTCGCGACCAGCGTCCGCTGTGCCGCCGCCAGTTGCGGGTCGGCGTAGCCCTCTTCGAGAATCTTTGGCGTCAGCCGGTCCGGCGCTTTGGGCCGGCCGTTGCCGATGATGTACCGCGTCGCCTGGTTCTTCTGAAGCTCCTCCACTTGCGCCTTGCTGAGCGGGAGATAGTAGCCTTCGTCGGGGTCCACGCCCCACCGGGCCGCGCCGGGACGCTTGTGGATGGTGCGGCCGTTCGGCAGGTAGTAGTACGCCGTGGTCACGCGGATGGCGGCGCCGTCGTCGAGCTTGAAGAGCGACTGCACCGAACCTTTGCCGAACGTCCGCGTCCCCAGCACGATCGCGCGGTTGTGATCGTGCAGCACGCCGGCAAGGATCTCGGCGGCCGACGCGGTCTTGTCGTTGACGAGGACCACGATCGGGAAGGCGCCGACGGTGTCCTTGCCGTCGGCGCGGAAGGCGGACTCCTTCTTGTCGGCGCCCTTGATGGTCAGCAGCAGCCCCTCGGCGACGAACAGCTTGCAGACCTGCAGCGACTGATCGAGCAGCCCGCCCGGGCAGAAGCGCAGGTCCAGGATCAACCCCTTGAGGCCGTCTTTCTTCAAGCCTTCGATGGCGGCCCGCGTCTCCTTGGCGGTCTGGCTGCTGAACTGGCTGATGTGGACGTACCCGGTCTTGTTCTCATTGTCGAGCATGTGCCGCCACGTGCCGTCGCGGTTGCGCTCCAATCCCTGCACCGATGGAATGCGGATCGGCCCCCGCGTGATCGCCAGCTCCTTGACTTCACCGTCGGCGTGGACGACCTTCAGTTTCACGACCGTGCCTTCCTTGCCGACGATGCGCTTGACCGCCTCCTGCACGTCGAGCCCGCGCGCCGGCTGGCCGTCGATCATCTCGATCTGATCGCCGGCGCGCAGGCCGGCCTTCAAGGCCGGCGAGTTGTCAATCGGCGTCACGATGATGATGCGGCCGTCCTCCGACCTGAGCTGGGCGCCGATGCCGACAAGGCGGCCTTGTACCTGGTTCTCCCACGTCCGCAGCTGCTCGGCGGGGATGTAGTCCGTGTACGGATCCTTGACGCCCTGCAACAAGCCCTTGATGGCGGCGTCGCTGAGCTGCCGCTCGTCGAGCGGGCCGACGTAGTGCTCGCGCAGCTTCTTGCGGATTTCTTCAATCCTCTTCGACAGCTCCGGCGGCATCGGTTGCTCGCCGTCGAGGGCCGCGATGGGTAGTTCCGCGGCCGGCGGCGGCGGCAGCAACCATCGCGCCGACGCCGCCGGCGCCAACAGGCCCAGCGCCAGAAGCGCCAGCGCCGCGAGCATCCGGCCGCGCAACGGCCGGCGGCTGCGGGCGGCGTCGAGGAGGGCGACGAGCCGGCCGTGCAACCGCGACGAGCGCGCCATGCCGAGCGCCAGCGCCGGCGCGAAATAACCTGGAGGCAACTGGGCGGTGATCGACAGCAGATGCTCGGCGTAGTCCTGGGCCGCCGTGCCGCGCGTGACGACAAGATCGTCGCACGCCTTTTCCTGTTCCTGGCGCTGCCTGGCGAGGGCCCACCAGGCCAGCGGGTGGAACCAGTACACGCACCGCGCCACGTGGCCGAGCAGATGAGTCAGGCAATCCCAGCGAGCGACGTGGCCCAGCTCATGCAGCAGCACCACGCGGCGGCGCTCGGCGGACCAGGTCGCGGCATCGGCGGGCAACAGCAGGCTGGGCCGGAAGACGCCCCACGTCATCGGCATGGCGCGTTGGCCCCCTTCGAGCAAGCGAATCCGCCGGCGAATCCCCAGCTCGGCGGCGAGTTGGGACATGAGATCGCGCAGCTCGCCCGCGTCCATCGTCGCGGCCCCGCGGACGCGGCCGTGGAGCCCGATGAAGGCCAGCACAATCATCGTGAGGAAACAGCCGGCGCCGATCGCCCAGCCGAACAAGAGTCGTGATGCCGTGACCTCCAGCGTCGTCGCGCCGGCTCCCGATGACTGCGAATGGCTTGCGGGCGCATGCGAAACCTGACCGTGATCGGCGGCCGGCGGCAGCCGCTCCGGCAGCGCGTCGGCTTTGCCGGGTTCGGCACTCACGGGCCGCGCCTGGGCGACGGCGGGGAGCGCGGCCGGCGACAGATCGTCGGCCGGCAGGATGATTTCCTCAGCCGCGAACGGCGCTGTCACGCTGTATGGAAACGTCCAGCCGGGCAGCAGCGCGAGCGGCGGCAAGAGGAGCAGGCCGACCAGGGTGAGGGTCCAGACGGCATGGCGGGTCGCCGCGGCCGCACGGCGCAGCAGGAGCGCGAGGACCATGGCGGCGACGAGCACGGCGGTCGCCTTGACCGTCACATCGAGGAGGAACACGGGAAGCGCGGACATGGCTAGGTTCCTTTCTTGCGGGCCTGGCGGATGAGGTTGGCGAGGCGCGCGAGCTCGTCGGGACTCAGATCGGCGGCGTCATCGCCCAGGTGCGCCGCCACGGCCTTTTCGAGCGAGCCTTCGAAAAACGTGTCGAGCACGCGGCGAAAGGCCGACTTCGCGGCCTGGCTGCGCGACCGGGCGGGGACGTAGACGTACGCCAGCCCTTCTTGCCGGTGCTTGAGATGCCCCTTGTCTTCGAGGATCCGCAGCAGCGTGCGCACGGCGGTCTTGCTGGGCGGGTCGGGCAGCTCGGCCACCACCTCGGCGGCGCTGGCCTGGCCGCGGCGGTAGACGATCTCCATGATCTGCCGCTCGCGGCGGCTCAGGGCTTCGGCAGACATCGTGATTTCCCCATCGTGGCTCCGCCCGGCGACGGACGACATGCCAAATTTTTAACCTGTCCGGCCCGGGTTGTCAAGCGCAATGTGCCAAAAAGTTGGCCTGTAGGTCCCGCGTGCCGGGCGGGACCTGTTTCACGTCGCGGGCAGGTCCCGCTCTTGGCAGGCAGGTCCAGGTCCCGCTCGGCTCGCGGGACCTACTTCAGCGCGATGATGTGATTGCTGAGGCGTTCGTAGCCCGACGGCGTGACCAGGTAGTTGTGCTCGATGCGGATGCCGCCGATGCCGGCGATGTACAGCCCCGGCTCGAGCGTGACCACGTCGCCGGCCAGCAGGGTCTCGTCGGAGTGCCGGACGATGAACGGGGCCTCGGGGTGCGTCAGTCCCAGACCGTGGCCGGCGTGGTGCGGGAATTGCTCGGCGAGGCCGTACCTGGCGAAGCCGGCGCAGACCGCGTCGTAGACCGTTTGACAGGCGGCGTCGGCGCGCAGCGCCGCTTCGCCGCTGGCCATCGCCGCCATGCAGGCGTCGTAGAGCCGTTGCTGGTCCGGCGTCGGCTCGCGGCCCACGACCAAGGTGTTGGTGAAGTCGCTGCGATAGCAAGCGATCACCACCGAGTAATCGAGGATGAACATGTCGCCTGCTTGCAGCACCCGATCGGTGGGCGCCCCGCCGCGCCGCTCCGGGCCGGGCGACACGGCGAAGTCGCCGTAGACGACGACTGGTCTGCCCGCGGCCTTCACGCAGGCGGCGTGCACGCCGCCGTAGACCTCCAGCTCGGTCATGCCGGGAGCGATGTTGGCGCGCGCCCAGGCGTGGCCCGCTTCCGTGGCGCGCATGCAGCGGCGCAGTAGCTCCACCTCATCGGGATCTTTCCGGCGGCGCAGCCTGGCGAGCGCCTGGATCACGGTCGCGGCGTAAGGGTCGCCCGGCCGGTCGTGGATGTGCAGGCCGCCGCGCATCGGATTGACGTCGGCCAGGCAGGCGAGCTGGCGCGGTCCGCGGCCGGGAGACTGGCCGTCGTACCACATGATCTTGCGGTGCTCGTCGACGTGGGCGTCGGCGACCGACGCGGGGAGGCGGTTGTCGTGCAGGAGCTTGGCGTGGCCGTCGTTGCGGACCAGCAGGTAACCCGGAAAACCGGCGCCGAGGCTGATCGGATCGACCCAGAAGTTCGCCAGGTACATCAGGTGGATCGGGTCGCTCAGCAGCAGATAGTCCGCGTCCGGCGGCGGATTGAGGCTTTCCCAGAGGCGCTGGCGACGCGCCCGGCATCCTTCAGCGGTGAGCATGGTTGAACCTGTCAGCGGTGTTCCTTGTAGACGATGTCAATCGCCAGGGCAGCGGCGAGGAGCAGGCACTTGGCGACCGGCTGGTCGGCGAGGTCGTCGTCGATGGACACGATGTAGTTGTCGGCGGAGGTGAACAGCTCCTTGCCCAGCCCGGCCCATTTCTTGGTGACCTCGCCCAGCTCGGTGCCGTCGGGCGTGAGGAACTTGAAGTTCCAGCCCTTCCAGTCCCCCTTGACTTCGGCGAACTGGGCGTCGTCGTCGTTGTACACCCAGAAACCGCCGCCGAGGCTGAAGATCTTGCTCTTGAAGTAGCCGAGCCGCCGACCCTTGTGATCGAGCACGTCGACCTGGGCCCGCCAGAACGTGAACGGACGATGAATCTGGAAGACGAGCCGGTCGTCGGCGTCGACCACGTCCACGGTCGTGGACATGAGCTGCTTGCTGACGAACCAGCGCAGCACCTGCTGCAAGCCGCTGACTTCCTCGCGGGCCTGGCCGATGTGCTCCTGCGTGTCCGGGTTGAAGATGTCATAGATGTCCACGGTCCGGAGCATCGCCACCTGCTCCTTGATGAAGAACCGCTGCAGATCGAGCAACTCGGACGCCATGGCGTCAGTCCCCTTCTTGGATAGCCTCTAAATGAGCGTGCACGATTCCGCTGCACCAACCCGACGCGTAAGCGAGGGACTCCCTCGCTTACGCGTCGGGTTGGTGCAGAATCCCGAACGGTCATTTAGATCGACGGTGTATGCATATCATGATTCCGTCGCGCCGGCCGTAAAAAAGTTGTGAAGGCGGCGCGATTGCGGTTGCCATATCGCCGCTTGCGGCTTAGCGCTCGCGCCATCCACGCGCCGGCGCGAACGCCAAGCCGCAAGCGGCGGTCGAGGAACTTTCCGTGTCCACCGCGCTGGTTGATAAACGCGAAGCGCGCATTCGCCGCATGTTCGGCAGCATTGCGCCCAGCTACGACTTCCTGAATCATCTGCTGAGCTTGAACATCGATCACTGGTGGCGCCGCAGGACGACGCAGCTCGTCCCGCCGAAAGGCGCCGCGCCGATCCTCGACCTGTGCACCGGCACCGGCGACCTGGCGCTGGCCTATGACCGGGCGGCCCGGGGACAGGCCCCGATCGTCGGCGCCGATTCTTGTCCGGAAATGCTCCGCCTGGCGGAACAGAAGGCGAGCCGGCTCAGGGCCTCGGGGCGCATCCGCTTCGTCGAGGCCGACGCCCAACTTCTGCCCTTCGCCGACGACGAATTCCAGATCACGACCGTGGCGTTCGGCTTGCGCAACGTGACCGACACCGACAAGGGCCTCGCGGAAATGGTCCGGGTCACGCGGCCCGGCGGCAAGGTGGCGATCCTCGAGTTCTCGCAGCCGCGCGGCCGGCTGTTCGGCGGGCTCTATCGCTTCTATTTTCGCAATGTGCTGCCGCTGGTCGGCCAGGTCATTTCGCGCAGCCGCGACAACGCCTATCGCTATCTGCCGGCCAGCGTGCAGGAGTTTCCCGACGGCGACGCCCTGGCCGAGCGGCTGCGGCGTCACGGGCTGACGGACGTCGATTTCCACCCGCTGACGTTCGGGATCGCGACGTTGTATGTGGGGACGAAGCCCCTTCGGGCGCCGCTACAATCAGATCCTCGCTTCAGCGAACGCCTGTTGCAATAATGTGGTCATGGCGGGACCTCGGATTCACCGACGCACGTACCGAGGCGAGCTGGCAAAGTGGCATTCTCGGCTGTTGCAAGTCGCTGAAATGTGCCGGCCTACCCGGAGTGCTCGCCCGTCGGCACTTGCTGCAAGGCGTTGCCGAATTCTTCCACCGACGCATACGGCGTCCCCACGCCCAGCAGGCGATCCAGCACCGTCTTCGCGGCCGGCGGCAGCTTGGCGAGCACCGGCGCCGGCGTTTCTTGCAGGCGCAGCACCCGGCCGTCGAGCGCCAGGGCCGCGACTTGACGCAAGAGCATCAGGGCCCGGTGTTCGTCGGGGCCGCCGGTGACCTGGCTGTCTTCGGTATCGACGGTCAGCGCCAGGTCGGCAAGCTGGGCGCGGCCGTCGTGCTGGACCCAGACCAGCGCGGGCGACAGCGATTGCGGCAAGGTGCGGTCGGCGCAGGCGGCGCTGAGCTCGCGGGCCAGGTCGGTCAGCAGCTTGGCGGCTTCCGACCATTCGAGCGTGCCTTCGCTGTGGATGAACTCCGGCAGCGGACAGCCTTGCGGCGCCAGGATCGCGTCCCACTGCCAATCGCCCTGGCGTCCGGCGGCCAGCCAGCGCAGCCGCGTGCGCCGGCCGATGGCCCGGCGGGCGGCGTCGAGCGGCGGCGCGGACGGCAGGCGCATCCACAGGAACACGCGGCGGCCGAGCGAGGCGTCCTCGCCGAGCAGGACCTTGTCGCGCTCGCTCCACTTGAGGGCGCCGCGGACGGCGAAGCCGGCGATCTTTTCGGGAAGCGTGCTGCCGTGCGGCATGCCGGGCCGGAGACGGCGGCCGCCGAGGAACGACAAGAGCCAGCCGCCGCTGCCCGCGAGCGCCTGCCGATGGGCGACGTGGGGGGCGGGAGCGACGCGTGTTCTCGACACGATCTCGTGCAGGCCGCGCCACTGGTTGCGTTCGCGCATCGTCGATGCCATGACGGCGAGCCCGGCCGCCGACCAGCCCCAGCCAATCGCGACGGCGGTCCAATCTGAAATGCTTGTCACGAATTCCAGCGATGTCACGATCAGCCCGCCGACGCCGAACAGCCCGACCATCACCAGCGTGCGCAGCCCTACCCTGCCCCACAACGGCGGCTCGAGCCAGCGTTCGGTGCAGACGCGCAGGCCGAGCAAGGCCTTCCCGGCGGAACATCCCCAGACGGCTTCGGCGATGACGAAGTACGCGAGGAACAGCGCCGAGGCCTGCTGCACCAGAATCGCCGGCCGGAGCTCGATCCACGGGACGGCGACGAGCGTGGCGAACGCCACCAGCCACAGCAGGGCGCAATCGAAGACGAAGGCGGCGGCCCGCTGGCCCAGGATCGGCGTCGTGTGCCGGCCCGGCGTCAGGTTCAGCAACGCTTGCCGCATGGATTCGAGGTCTGCCCAGCGCCGCGCGCGATCGCGCTCCAGGCCGCGGAGCACGACGCGATCGAGCGCCGCCGGCACGTCGGGGCGCAGGCTGCGCACGGTCGGCACCGGATCGGAGACGATGCGGGCCAGGGTGGCGGTCGGGTCGGACCCCCAGAACGGCGGCTTGCCCGTGAGCAGATAGAACAGCGTGGCGGCGACCGAGTACACGTCGGTCTGCTGATCGATGTTTTCGCCGCGCACCTGTTCGGGCGAGGCGAAGTGCGGCGTGCCGACGAAGGCCCCGGTCTTGGTGAGATGCGACTCTTTCACGAGCGACTTGGCCAGGCCGAAATCGCCGACCTTGACCCGGCCGTCGGGTTCGAGGAAGCAGTTTGACGGCTTCATGTCGCGGTGGATGAAATCGAGGCGGTGGGCCGCTTGCAGGCCGTCGATGACGTCGAGGATCTTGGCGATGGCGTCGTCGGGCGTGAGCGGGCCGTCGCGCTCGACCAGGTCCTTGAGGCTGGAGCCTTCCATCAGCTCCATGACGATGTAGGGCCGGCCCGCTTCGTCATCGGTCTTGTGCACGAACACGCAGCGCGGATGCGTGAGCATGCTGGCGAGGAGGCCTTCTTGCTTGAAGCGCTCGACGGCGTCCGGCGAGCTGGTGAAGGCGGCGCCGATGAGCTTGAGGGCGACGTGGTGGCCGGAATCGCTGTCCAGGGCCTCGTACACGGTGCCCATGCCGCCCGAGCCGAGCTCGCGCAGCAGCTTGTAGCTGCCGAGGGCCGCCGGCGCGGGCGGCTTCCGCGCCGGCGCCGAGCCCGGCATCGTGGACGGGGCCACGGTGGCGGCGTCGGGATCGTGATTGCTGGGCGTGTTCGATTTGGAATCGCCCAGCGGATTGCCGCAGAACGAGCAGAACATCGGCCGTTCGCCGCTGTAATCGAGCGTGCGGTTGCAGTTGCCGCAGAGGAGTTGCATCGCCATGGTGCGCAGGCCCGCGTTCTTGTCTGCCCACTTGTTCGCGGCGCAGCGGAAGGAATTTTAGCATTGTAGGGGCGCGGGACGGGAGGTGCCAACCTTCGGCGCGAGCGGATCAAGTCAAGCGATCGCGGACCTCGGCGAGGGTCTTGGCGCTTGTCAAGAATTGCGCAAACTGACGCAGGTCGGCGGAAGTCCCCAAAGCTCGGACTTTTGGGGTGCGCGACCGTGACGAGCCGCCGGCGGTCATCGGCGAGTTTCACGACCTGGACCGGCCGCTCGCGAATGACGGCGCGCGGGTGTCGCCGTCGCGCCAGCGATTCGTTCGGCCGACCGCGCACTGGCGCCCAAGGTCTGGGCCCTTCGGGACCTCAGCAACTCAAGCCAACAGTTCTTTGACCGACACCGAGAACGTCGGCAGCACCGGTCCGCCGCGGAGCGTATCGTCTTGGTCCAGCACGGCGACTTCCTTGATCCCCGTGTAGACCAGGATCTGCTCCTGGCGCGGATAGATCACCCACACGACCTGGACGCCCGCTTCGAAGTACTCCTTGAGTTTTGTCTGCACCTCCTCGGCCGAGTTGTTCTTGCTGATGATCTCCACCAGCAGATTCGGCACGATTTCCCAGGCTTCGTCGTCGGGAAGCTTACGGTCGGGCCAGCGATCATAGGCCACAAACGCCAAGTCTGGCCGGCGCGCCTTGCGCGATCCTTTCTTGAGCCGGAAGATCATTTCAATAAACGGTTCGCCCGTTGGAGCCGGCCCGAGCGCTGCGCTAATGAGCACCGCAAGACGCGTGGCAATACCGAGTTCGCGGACGCCCACATACACCTCCACTTTCTTGTCATCGACGATCTCATAAAGGGCTTCGCCGTTCCAGGAAGTCCGTGGACGCCGGCCTATCTCCACTGCGTTCGCCGTAGCCATGATTCTCCTCCGCTGTTCCATCACTGTAACAAATCCCGCTGACGTACGCCATTTCACCGTTCCGTCGACAACCGCAGCTTCGGCTGCGGCCGCTTGCCCCAGGCTTGCACGTCCGCGCGCAGCACCTCGATCGCCTTGGCCAGTTGCGCGTCGCGGCCCTGCGGCAGAGCGCACGGTTCCGGCCACAGCACGTGGTGCGGCACGGCCCCGTGCTTCTCCATGTCTTCGCCGTCGCCGATGGTGAACCAGCCGCGGAACGGCAGCCGCAAGATGCCTACGTCCATGACGCCGACCGCTCCGGTGCTGACGACGGCCCCGGCAGTGGAAATGCCGACGAGCTGGCCGCGGCCGAGCGTCTTGACGGCGTGGCTGAAGATTTCGGCGTTGCTGCCCGAGTTCTGATTGCACAGGACGACGATCGGCTTGTTCCACGTTTGGTACACCTTGCGGTCCTGCGGGTAACCTGGGCCGCCGCCGCGCGGGACGGCGATGGCATGCACCGGCTGGGTCAACGCGGTGAGGAGGTGGTCCGCGGTCGAGCCGCCCGGGTTCTCGCGCACGTCGATGATCAGGCCGTCCTTGCCGACGCCTTCGGAGACCAGCTCCTCCTCGAACTTGCGGAAGGTGGGCATGCTCATGGCGCTGATGTGCAAGTAGCCGAGCTTCCCCTGCGAAGCCTCCGCGACCAGCTTGCGGTTGTGCCGCAGCCAATGCTGGTACAGCAAGCCCTGGGCGACGGGATAGGTGATCGGCTTGAGCGCCACCGTTCGCGTCTGGCCGTCGCCGCCCTTGACGCTCAGCGACACGTCGCGATCCGCGGGACCGTTCAGCACGGTCGTCAGATCGACATCGCGGCTGACATCCTTGCCGTCGATCCGCAAGATCACCTCGCCGGCGTGCAGCCGGCTGCGTTTCTTGTCGGCCGGGCCGCTCGGGAGCACGTCGCGAATCTTCAAGCCGGGTCCGGCAAAGGCGTGGTCGAAACGCACGCCCAGGTGCCGCGTGACGTCGCGCGGCGCCTTCCTCTCCGGCGCGCCCGCGCCTGGCTCGATCAAGCCAAGCGAGAAACCCAGGTGCGAGCCGTTCAGCTCGCCGAGCATCATCTGCACGCACACGGCGACGCCGCTCAGGTCGGGCGCTTGCGCCGCGACCGGCCGATACTTGGCGCGGACCGCGTTCCAGTCGTTGTTGCCGAGCTTGGCGTCGTACCAGTTGTCGCGCATGATCCGCCAGCACGCGTCGAACACGGCGGCGTGCTTGCCGGGAACGTCGATGTCCTGGCGCACCGAGAACGTGTAGCTCCCCCCGCCGCCGGGCGTCGTCCCCGCGCCGCCGAGAAACCTCGGCAGGACCGGCGCGCCCTTTTTCTTGGGGATGGTGGGGCCGGCAGGCGTTGGCGACGCGGGCGCGGCGCCTCCCGTCGCCGGCGTGCTCGTCGGCACGCCGCCCACCAGCCAAACAATCTGATTGCCGCGGCTCAACCACACCGGGTCCTTGCCGGTCGTCGAGCTCAGCTCTTTGGGGGTCAACTTGTCGCCGATCTCGATCGTGAACGTGCCGGTCTTGTTGTCATGGACGCCGGTGAACGCCAGCTTCTTGGAGTCGGGCGACCAGAAGACCGCGGTCGCCGAGCCCGTGCCGAGGTTGACGCGCTTGACGCGCTCGTGCAGTTCGTCGAAATCGATGACGACATCGGCCTTCTTCTTTTCCGCCGGCTTCGTCGCGCCCTTCGCGTCGCCTTTCGCCTCCCCCTTCGCGTCACCCTTGCCGGCGCCGCCCGCCGGCGACTTCGCCGGGCTCGTGCGGCCTTTCATCTTCTCGAGCGCCTTCTCCAGCTTGCGATCGTACGGCGTCTTTTCGTCGTCCTCGGTCCGCAGGTAAACGATCGAGATGTTGGCCCCCGTGTCGCCGCTCGAGCGCCGGCCGGAGAACGCGATCATCTTGCCGTCGGGCGACCAGGCCACGTTGCCGTCGGTGAACGGATGGCGCGACACGTTGTACGGCGTGCCTGAGTCGTCCGCCGCACGGATGAACACGTCGCGATTGAAATCGTTGTCGTACACGCTGTAGACGAGCCACTTGCCGTCGGGGGACCAGTCGAAGTCGGGCGCGTTCCAGCCGGTGAACAGCACGGCGTGCTTCTTGCCGTCGCTGTCGGCGATCCACAGATCGCCGCGGCCGCGGACGTAGGCCAGCTTCTTGCCGTCGGGGCTCAGCGTCAGTCGCGACGGCACGTCCTGGCTTTCGGCGAGCTTCGTGAGCGTAAAGTTCCTGTTCTGCCACCAGTATTGTTTCGCGTCCTGCCGCGTCGCCTTCCAGATGGCGTGCTTGTCGCCGTGGGCGGCGACGAACAGGATCGCCCGGTTGTCCTGCGTGAACACGGGCGACGATTCCTCGTCCGCCGTCTTCGTGATCTGCCGCGGCTCGCGCAGCTCGGTGTCCATCACCCACAGGTCGCCGCCGGCGATGAAGGCGATTTCCAGCCCGTCCGACGCGAAGGCCGCCGCCTTCGCCTTGTCGAGCAGGCGCTGGTCTTTCGTCTTCACCGCGCGGTCGGCGTTGTGCCAGAGGTCGAGCTTCTTGACCAGGCTCGAGCCGGGGGCATGCGCGTACAGGTCGAACAGGTGCCGGAACACGATCAGCGAGCCGTCGCGGGCCGCGCACGGGAACACCACGGAATCGGCCTTGAAGGTCGTCAACGGCTTGGTGTACTTGCTCTGAAAATCATATTCGCACAGGTTCGAGCCCTTGCCGTGCTCGCCGACGAACCAGAACCCCGACCCGTCCGGCTTCCACAGCGGCCAGCGGCAGCCGTGGACCTGGTGCAGCACCTTGCTGAACTTGTTCGCCTTGCGATCGTGCAGCCACACCTGGGTCACGCGCGAGCCGGTGTAGCCCTTGCGCCACCACTGCTCGCCTTCGCGCGTGAACAGCAGCTTCGAGCCGTCCGGCGACAACGTCCCGTCGCTGCCGTAATCGTCGAACAGCAGCGTCTGGGGACCGCGGCCCTCGCGCGCCACCGTGAAGAAGCGTTCGCCGTGCCGCCAGAAATGGTCGCGCGTCGCCTTCACCAGCAGATTGCCGTCCGGCGTGAACTCCTGCAGCGCGTGCCCGGCCGTGTGGAACGTCACTTGCCGCGGCACGCCTCCCTGCACCGGCACGACGAAAACCTGCGCGCCTCCTTCGCGGTCGCTGACGAACGCGATCTCCTTGCCGTCGGGCGAAAACTTCGGCTGCGCGTCCTTGCCGGAGTGCGCCGTGAGCTGCCGCGCCTCGCCGCCGGCCGAGGCGGCGACCCAGATATCGCCGTTCCAGTCGAACGCCAGCAGCTTGCCGTCCGGCGACAGGGCCGGGTTGTTGGGAAGCCGGATGGGCTCGCGGGCGGCAGCGGCGCCGCAGAACAGGATCAGTCCGAGGAGAGAGCAGGAAGACTTCATCGCAGGCCTCGCGGGGAATCAACAGGGTTTGCGGCAGTGACGCAGAGACAGCATAAACGGCGTCGCGGCCTGCGTCACGTGGGAAATCGGCGGATTGGAGATGGCGTGCAAGGTGCGCGAGCCGCAGGACCCGCCGGCGACAGCCGATCGGCCTGCCGTGTCGTGGTTACCGAGCTGCGTCGATCGACATTTCGGCGAACTCCCGTTCCAGGCGCTCGAGGAGCTTCGGGTCAAGATCATCGTGGTTGCCGCGGTGGTGAAACTCATCTCGATAGATCTGGACAAGCAGCCGCGCGACGTTGGCGAAGTCGTCGCGGCAAAGTCCGTTGCCGGCGAACGCGTGCGCGGCGTCCAGGTACTGAGGGTAGTGCCGATGGGCGGCCGCGACGAGCGTGGCCGCGGCCTCGTACAACGGCAGGCCGTCGTGAATGATGGCGCGGTCAACCTTGTCGTGCACCGCTTTGAAGCGTCCCCAGCCGGCGAACTTCTCATCGATGGCGGCCCCCTGGGCATCGAGCGCGTCCATCATCTCCTGCCACACGTCGTGCGCAGGTTCGTCCTGCGGAGGCCGGCACGACCGGTGCAGCGCCAGCAACGCCACCACGCCCACGAACACCGCGCCATGGAGTTTTTTCATGATCAAGATCCAATTCGAAAAGGACGACGACATCGCCTCGTCGGGCGCCTCCCCTCCGGCAGTACAGGCGGTGCCTGCGAACCTGTCACGAGCCCGGATTTTTATCGGGACGGCCGGCGCCGAGCGCCACTTGAGGTGCAATTTCGCCGGCCCGCAAGACCGGGGACGGCTCTCCACAAGAGGATGTCGAAAAAAAGTGACCGCCCACGAGGCGGGCGGAATCCGTCCCGCGGCGCCAGGCCAGCGCCGCAGCTCCGCCTCGCCTCAAGCGCCAAAGATCTCGTGGCAGGTGGGACATTTCAGCTTGTGCCCAGCCCGGTTGCCCGGCCGTTTGAGCCTTTTCCCGCAGGCCGGACATGGGAACTCGGCGAACGTTGCTGAAGCAGGATGTTGGCCCCCGAGCATCTTGTCTCCGGCGGGCATTGCGGCGCCGCGCTTCCGGCGGGCGTTCCGAATCACCAGGGCGACGCTTAAAAGGGCCACGAGCAACGAGATCAGCGTCAACAACCACCACCAGGTGCGCTCGCGCGCGGGAGTGCGCGCCGGCGCGTTGCTATCGGGAACAATCGCGGTGGGGGCCGATTCGGGCGCTGCCGGGCTGCTCGCCGTCGCCTTGCGGGTCGTGCGAACCCTCAGGTCCACCAGACGGGCGTCCACCGTGGTCGGGCTGGTGTTGTTGTTGACCACGAAACGCACCAGCCCGATGTTCTCCGTGCCGAACTCCCTGCGATAGATTTCCCGGAATTCGTTGGCCGCACCCTCCGCCACCAGATAGCGCAGGATCGATCCTTCGCGCGCCAGCCGGAGTTGCCCGGTGAGGGCGTCGCTCGGTACGAATTGCTCGAGGGCGGGCATCGGCGCCGCGAGCACCAGTTCTTGATCGGGCGCCACGCCGGCGCGGACCGGCGGCTGCGGCGGCGCAACGCCCCCGGGAACGAGAGTTTGCTTCGGCC
The DNA here is from genome assembly GCA_022616435.1 of Gemmataceae bacterium. Taxonomy (GTDB): domain Bacteria; phylum Planctomycetota; class Planctomycetia; order Gemmatales; family Gemmataceae; genus JAKEET01. The sequence goes on along the minus strand of JAKEET010000176.1, from coordinate 5,303 downwards.
CTTGCCCGGGGACTGGCACCACGACCCATGCGCGAACTGGCGGGGCATCCTTGTCCCAGAATGCGGCCGTGTAGCCGCTCCCCTCCTTGACGAGGAAGGTGCGGCCGAGCTTGGCCCACTTGCGGCGGTTGTGGTCGGGCGCGAGGTTGAGCGCGACGCCGGCGCCGCCGCCCCGTGTCGGCGGCTGGAGGGTGATCAGCTCGTACGTGACGGTGAACTCGAAATCGCCCGCCAGACCGAAACGCGTCGAAACTCCCCAGCCGAACGTTTGTCCGCCCTTGGTGGCCGCCGTGATGCGCAAACCCCCTTCCTCCGGGGTGATCGACGCCTTGGTATCGGGCGGGAAGAGCGCCAGGGCGGCGGGCACGGGCCGGCTGCCGCGAAAGTCGTAGTAGAAATCCACGTCGCCTTCCGGGACGCCTTCGGGCGCCAACCCCACCTGGACCCCGGCGGCCAACACGCCCAGCACGAGAGCGACGACGGCCACCAGCTTGACCTTGGCCGCCAGCATGCTGTTGATGACGCCTTGGGCGAGCGCGGCGACCTTGGCCGAGACCACGCCGGTCGCGATCTGCCCTGTGCCGACCAGGGTTGCCGCCTCGACGGTCGAGGCCGCCAAGGTGGCCGGCATCGTCGCGGCGGCCGCGCCCGGCTTCAGCAGCATGCCCAGGCCGGCCAGCGACACCACCACGCCGCGCCGGCGCAGCCGTCCCGCCAGCCGCTTGCGCGCCGCCGCCAGGCGGCTCGACACCGTCCCTTCGGCCACGTGCAAGATGCCGGCGGCCTCCTTGCGACTGCGGCCCTCCAGTTCGCAGAGGATGAGCGGCAGTTGATATTTTTCCGGCAAGGCACGGAGTTCCTCGTCGAGCAGCGCCAACTCCTCTTGGCAGGCAACCTCTGTCGCAGCGGCAGGCTCCGGCATGACGTGCATTCCCCTTTCATGGGCCAGGCGCCGTTGGCGAATGGCGCGTGCCTTCATGCTGGTGCGCACCGCTGTCTGATAGAGCCATGTCCGCACCACCTCGGGACGCCGGATCGACGCGGCCTTGCGAACCAGCACCAGGAACACCGCCTGAAAGGCGTCGGCCGCATCCTCGGCGTTGCCGAGCATGCGATGGCACACCCCATACACCAGCGGACCATGGCGGTCGACGAGCGTCTCAAACGCCGCTCGGTCCTTGTGCGCCAGGTACGCGGTCAGAAGCTGCCCGTCCGACGGCGCGGCGGTTGCCGGCGCCAGCGCCGTCCCGGCATCTGGGCGCGATTGTTGCCATGGATCGTCAGCCATGTTCACACGGTCCTCAGCGGCGCGTTGTTCAGCGTCCGTTAGTAGTGCCCGATTCCGGCCGGCGCGTCGTTCCACTTTTCGATAATTCGCCCGGATTCGGTTTCTCGCCGCACGTTGGTTCAGTATCGTTTCCATCCTGCCTTGGACGCGACATTTCGGTATTCCAGCATTGTCGCCCCAACCGGAGGGTGTCGCAATGTTGCGCAGGGTCGTCATCAGTTTCGTCATCACGTTCGCCATCGCGGCGCCGCTGCCGGCGCAAGATCCGCCGGTGACCCGCATGCCGATTGTCCGCGCCGTCGATCTGGATGTCGGCGAAGCCGCGAAGCGTGTGCCTTCGCCGCCGTAGTCCTTGAGAATCGTGGCGCCGGCGAGGTGCGCCGGGCCGTCCTGCGTTGGCACATACGTGAAGCACCAGATGGGAACCAGGCAAGCGATTACCAGCAGCCAGAACAAGCATGATTCGCCGCGCCGCCACAGCCAGGCGCCCGGTCGCACCGGCTCCACGTCGTGGAATTCATCAACCAGGACCGCGTCGGCTAGTTCACTCATGTTCATCTGGACGAGGCGTCGCGGGTATTCTTCCTCGTATTCGCCTTCGAAACGCCCGTCGTGCAAATCCGGGTCCTCATCCGGCAGGTCGCACACCTCGTGGCACAGCCGCGTGTGCCGGTCGAGTGACGCCGTACTCCTTGTACAGGTCGTTCGTGCTGCGGACCCGGTCGCCTTCGGCGATGGTTGGCGCCGTGACGCTCGACAATGATTGCGCTTGGTGGCTCATGTCTTCTTGCCGGACGGTTCAGGAAGCGAACCCCGCGAGAGAAGCTCGTCGAGTTCGTTCGAGCTGACGACCCCTTTTTCCACAAGATGGCGGCGCGCTGAGACTGCGTCCGTCACACGGACCAGCTCGCTCGGATCTTTCGCCGCCACGACGATCACCAATTCCGACGGCTTGTGTTCGTAGCGAAGCCACTTGGATTCGACGCGCCTGCGCGCGAAACCGAGATGCGTGAGCAATTCATCGAATTGCTTGTAGGTGATGCGATTAGTAGCCATGTTGGCGGCCTCCTTTCATCAGGTCAACATGCCGCTCGCGAAAATGCCGGAACCGTTCGACCGACTTGCGATCAAGCCGATTCTTCACGGGAATCCGTACGGTGACGCGATCCTGGCTTGCGTCCCACGCTCGGTTCACCTTTCTCGCCGCTGCGGTCGGCTGGAACTCGGCGGCGTCATGAAGACCGACGGGTTGAACTCGACCTTGGCGTGCTCGCCGCGCAGCTTATCGAAACTCCACCCAGCTCATCCCCAGGAACTCGACATCATCGTCCCAGCTCCATACCCCGAGCTTTTGCTCAAGGTGCTCTCGTGCCGCATCGAACATTGGTTTCGGTTCGACTTGAACATGAGTCGCCTTGTCTTCCTTGACCGTCGCCCCGACCGCAGCCGCGGCCGCTTCCTGGTCAACCTGGCCTTCCGTGTCCACAAACACGGGATGGAACTGGAACAAGCACTCATCTGTCGTATCGCGCGCGATGCGCTCGCGTTGGACGAACAGAAACAAGCAACCGGACTTCCCGGCAAGCTTGGGATGGGCGATGCGCCGCAGCGCCGTCAGGCCACCGAAATCGTAGGAGCCCGCGTATTCCAGCATGGCCTCCACCAGCGGATGACCCAGCGCGATAAACTCCGCATCATTGCGTCGAATCGCCAGGTCGCGGTCGAAGGTGGTGTTTCGATAGCGCTCCGGCAACTTCCATCGGGCGAGCACATCGGGCACGATGAACTCGTAGAACGCTTCCTTCTTCTGCAATTGCCGCCGATGTTGGGCCAGGAATCTCTCCGTGAACTCCTGCAAGTCCGTGAGGCTCAGGTCCGTCGCCAGCTCCCGTTGATACTTGTCGAACGAATAACTGGAGCAATCGCGGAACAAAGTCTGCGTCGCGATCTCGTAGGCCTGCTTGGCTCGTTTGACTGCATCGTCGATTTCCTTCTGCGTCTGCTTGTTCAGGTTCCCCTCGACGAGGGCCCGTTTGTAGATCTCCTTCGGATCGATCTCGATCTCAAGTTGTCCATTGAGGCTCCCCTTGATCTCCTCGGGGTCCTCGCCGGTCACCTTGGCGATCGCTTTGGCCGCATGGCCGACGCGGTTCTCGAAATAATCCTGCACCTGCTCCTCGACCGTGTCCTTGTTGAACAAGTGGTAGACCTGCACAACCTTGTCTTGGCCATAACGATAGACCCGGCCGACGCGCTGCTCGACGCGCATCGGGTTCCACGGAAGATCGTAGTTGATGCAGATGTGGCAGAACTGCAGGTTGATGCCTTCGCCGCCGGCTTCCGTTGACACGAGAAAACGCACGCGCGGATGGTCGCGGAACAGGCGCTGGCTGGTTCGCTTCGTCGTTGCCGTATCGACAGCGCCTTCCTTGGCAAAAGGGGCATAGAGGGACTCAATGTCGCGCTGGATCTCCTCCAATCGCTCCAGTTTCATGCCGCCGTGGATGACCACGACCGCCCCTTGGCCGTACTTCTCTTCCAATTCCGCCACGAGATAGCGCTGGGTGTGGCGGTATTCGGTGAAGATCAGCACCTTCTCTTGTTCGCCGCGCCCGCTCTCCTTGGCGATGTGATCCGTGAGACCGAGCAACTCGGTCAGCTTCTTGTCGCGCTTGACCGGCATTGCCAGCAACTGTTCGAGCGCCGTGATCTCTTCCTCCATGATCTGGCGATCGTTCCTGAGGGCATACTCCTCTTCGTACTCGCCTTCGAACCGGTCGTCGCGCAAATCTTCGTCTTCATCGGGCAAGTCGCACACCTCGCCGCGCAGCCGCATCAGCCGGCCTTGCAGGGCCGACCTGATTGCCGCCGTCGAGCTGGCATTGAGCTTCTGAAACGTCGTCAGCAAGAAGCCCGCCGCGCGCTGCTGCGCCCCGTCGCCCACGCGCTCCAGTTTCTTGTAGCCGTTGCGGATGTACTCTTCGACCGCCAGGTAGAACACCTTTTCATCTGAATACATCTGCGCCGGCAGCCGATGCGTTTGCCGGCCCTTGAACACCTTGCGGCCCTCGGCGTCGGTCACGTCCTTCTTCGGCGTGCGGATGACCAACTCGGTGAATTTCTTACTGCCGCCGCCGTCGGGCAAGAGCGGAAAATCCTCCTCCAGGCTGCTGAAGTCGATGTCGTCGTCGAGCAGCCTGACCAGGTTCTTGAACCGGCTATGGTTTTCTTCCCCCTGATGCGGCGTCGCGGTCAACAGCAAGAACGCTTCGCTGTAATCCGGGAGCTTGAGGTCTTCCGCCAGCTTGTAGTTCTGCGTCTTTTCGGTCTTGCTCGTCCCGTAGCTCACGGCGCTCAAGCGGTGCGCCTCGTCGAAGATGATGAGGTCCCACTTGCGGTTTTCCAGGAGCAGCCGCTTGTTCTCCTTCCGTTTCAAGCGATCGAGCGAGGCGATCGATTGGGCCCGGTATTCCCAGATGCGCGGGTTGTAGCTGGTGAAATCGCGGCCGAAAATCTCGAAGTCGGCGCCGAACTTGTCCTTCATTTCCTCCTGCCATTGCGTCGTCAGCCCGGCCGGCGTGATGATCAGCGTCCGCTTGGCCTGCCCGCGCTGATGGAGCGCCTGCCAGATCATGCCTGCTTCGATGGTCTTGCCCAACCCGACTTCGTCGGCCAGCAAGTATCGCCGTCGCGGGCTGGAGACGACGCGATGAGCGGTGAAGATCTGGTGCGGCAGGATTTCGGTCCGCGCGTTGGAGAGCTGCCCGCCCTTGTTGCCGGTGAGGAGGCGTGCGGCCAGCATCTTGAGCTCGAAACGCCAGGCGGTGTCCCACTGGCCGCGGGCGGCACGGTCGAGCGGCGTATCGACTTTTTCCAGCTCGCCAAGCGGCAGGATCTTGTTCTCGGACCGATAGGGCGGCGTCATGAAGACCGACGGATTGAACTCGACCTTGGCATGCTCGCCGCGCACCTTCTGCACCCGCCCGACGCCGTACTCCTTGTACAGGTCGTTCGT
>JAKEET010000175.1 GCA_022616435.1 Gemmataceae bacterium | reverse complement strand
TGGATGCAGCGCGACGAGGGAGACGCGCGCGACGTGGCCGTGGTCAAGCTCGTCCGCGAGCATGCCGGCAAGGACCTGTTGATCGGCGTCGATGCCAACAACGGCTATGACCTGGCCGGCGCCAAGCGGTTTCTCGAGCGGGCCGGCGACGCCGACCTGGCCTTCGTCGAGGAGCTCTTCCCCGAAAAGGTCGAAGACTGCCTGGCGCTCAAGGAGTTCAAGAAGGAAAGAGGCTGGAAGACCCTGCTGGCCGACGGCGAGACGCAGAGCGAGCTGGGGCCGCTCAAGCCGTTCATCGCGGCACGGGCCATCGACGTCTTGCAGGCCGACATGAACCGCTTCGGCTTCGAGGGCATCCTCACCGAGGCCGCCTGGGCCAGGGAAAAGGACCTGCTCGTGGCCCCGCACAACTGGGGCTCGCTGGTCGGCTACTACATGCAGTTGCACGTCGGCCGGGCGATCAAGAACTTCTACCGCGCCGAGCACGACCCGCTGGAAACCCGCGTGCTGCGGGCCGAAGGCTACGAGCGAAAAGACGGCCTCAGCACGGTGCCGGCCACGCCGGGCTTCGGCCTGACGATCGACGAACGGGCGTTTGACAGGGAGGCCAAGGTGCTGTTCGATCTGCGATAGAAGCGTTGCAGAATTCCTTGAGGAGAGGCCGGGGTCGGGGTTGCGACCGAACGTCGAACATCCAACGTCCAACGTCCAACGTCCAACATCGAACGAGGCAGATGTCGTCGCTCAAGATCGCCCTGGCTCAATGCCGGCAGACGGATGACTTCGATACCAACGCGCGGACCATCTTCCGCGACCTCGATGAAGCCGCGCGGTGTGGCGCGCGGATCGTCTGTTTCCCGGAGACTCAGACAGTCGGCTACCGCGTGGACATCGCCACGCCTGATGCGCCGGTGCCGGCGGCGAAGCTCGAGGAGCTGCACGGCCGCGTCGCCCAGCGGTGCGGCGAGCTGGGCTTGGCGTGCGTGCTGGGCACCGAGGTGCCCGCCGGCGCGGGCCGCAAGCCCTACAACTCCGCACTCGTCGTTTCGGAAGCCGGGCGGGTGCTGGGGGTGCATCACAAGACGCGCCTGACGCCGCTGGATGCTATCGCCTATTCGCCGGGCACGTCGATCGAGACGTTCGAGCTGTGCGGCGTGACGGTCGGCGTGGTGATTTGCTTCGAGGGCTTCCGCTTCCCCGAGACGACGCGCGAGTGCGTCCGGCAAGGGGCCCGCCTGGTCTTCCATCCGCAGAACAACACCACGCGGCCCAACGACTGGAAGATCCCGATCCATCATGCGATGATCACCACGCGAGCGGCGGAGAACACGATCTGGTTCGCCTCGTGCAATGCCTGCCTGGACCATCAGAACTGCCGGTCGCTGGTCATCGCCCCGGACGGCCGCGTGCACGCGCAGTCGGAGCTGAAGCGCGAGGAGCTGGTCGTGGCCGACGTGGACATCGACCGGGCGACGCAAGCCATGTTCCGCTACGACCTGGAGGGTTGCGCCGAGCTGCTGTTCGCCGATACCGTGGCGCGGGCGGAATATGCGGCGGCGCTGCGGTGAGGTGAGGTGAGCGGGTGAGCGGTTAGGTGAGATTTGCCAGAAATCCGAATCTCGAAGCACGAAATCCGAAACAAATCCAAAGCTCGAAATCCAAAGCTCGAAACAGTCGTTGCGGCTGTCGAGTTTCGGATTTCGTGCTTGCTTCGGATTTCGATATTCGGATTTCGAGCTTGAGCAAAGTCGGGTGATGGCAACGAGCACCGAGCATCGTCGTCGGAGCGTTCGGCCGGCCCGCCGGCGGCGGGGTGTAGCGCTGCTGGCTTGCGCGCTGCTGGCATGTGCCCTCGTCAATGGATCGGCAGCCGCGGATGGTCCGGATTTCGAGACGCACGTCCTGCCGATCCTCAAGTCGCGCTGCTGGAAATGTCACGGCGAAGGGGGCGCCAAAGGCGGCCTCGATCTACGCACCCGCGCGGCGATGGTTCGCGGCGGCGAGAGCGGCGCCGCCTTGGTTCCAGGAGAGATCGACAAAAGCCCGCTCTTGCGGCGGATCGCAGCCGGCGAGATGCCGCCGGCGCCCGAGCCTAAGCTGGCCGCCGAGCAGGTGGCTGTCTTGAAGACGTGGATCGCGGCCGGCGCTCCCGCACCTGACACCAAGCTGGAGCCAGGCACCGCTGCGGCATCCTGGACGCTGGAAGATGGCCGACGGCACTGGGCATTCCAGCGGCTCGGCAACCCGCGTCCGCCGCGGGTGCGCGACGCACAGCGGCTGCGGACGGCAGTCGACGCCTTCATTCTCGCGCCGCTAGAGCCAAAAGGTCTCGCGCCAGCTCCCGACGCCGATCGCGCGGCGCTGATCCGCCGGTTGTCGTTCGATCTCCTCGGATTGCCGCCTTCGCCCGAGGAGATCGCCGCCTTCGTCCGCGATGCGGCCCCCGATGCGTACGAGCGGTTGGTGGATCGGCTGCTGGCCTCGCCACACTTCGGCGAGCGCTGGGGGCGGCACTGGCTCGACGGGGCCGGCTACACTGACGTCTATGGCGGCGACAACGACGCGGCGATCATCAAGCTCGGCGAAAATAGGTGGCGTTATCGCGACTACGTGGTGGCCTCGCTGAACAACGACAAGCCATATCGCCGGTTCTTGACCGAGCAGATCGCCGGCGACGAGCTGGTCGATTGGCGGCGGGCTGAGACGTTCACGCCCCAGATCGCCGAGCTGCTGATCGCCACCGGCTTCCTCCGCACCAGCGCCGACGACACCAACGAAAACGAGCTTAACACGCCCGACATCCGCCACGGCGTGCTCCAGCGCACCGCCGAAGGCGTGGCCAACAACCTGCTGGGGCTGACGCTTCAGTGTGCCAAATGCCATAGCCACAAATACGAGCCGATTCCGCAGCGCGACTACTACAGCTTCCTGGCCCTGTTTCAGCCGGCGCTGAATCCCGACCGTTGGCTTCAGCCGCAGCAGCGCCAGCTCCCCGCCATCTCGCCGACGGAGAAATCGGCCATCGAGCAGCACAACGCGGAGCTGGATCAGGAAGCTAAGCGGCTTCAGGAGCAGATCGAGGCCATCCGTCATGCCGGCCGCGACCGGCTATGGGTGGCCCGTTTGGCGGCCGTCGCGGAGGCTCGGCGGGCCGCATTACGCCAGGCCCTGGAAACGCCGGCCGAGCAGCGGAACGATGTTCAGAAGGCGCTCGCCGGGAAGTACGCCTCCGTCATGCCGGTCAAGCCGGAGGAGGTGGCGGCCGCGCTCTCCCCCGATGACAAAGCCAAG